>DATJVL010000064.1:0-55851 GCA_035501795.1 Steroidobacteraceae bacterium | reverse complement strand
GAGCTCACCGGCAGCTATCACCAGTTCGGCCAGTTCGTGAGCGGCATCGCGGCGCTGCCGCGGATCGTGACCCTGCACGACATCCAGATCAAACCGACCGCGAGCAACGGCAAATCCGGCGGCGGCGGTTACGACGATCTCACGCTGACGCTCACCGCGAAGACCTATCGTTATCTGGATCCGGACGAGATGGCCGCGGTGCAGCAGACCAAGAAGAAGTTCGCCCATCCCCCGGGCCGCGGACGGCGCTGAGGCGCTCAACGGGTGGTCAAGCACATGCGACAGCACACTTTCGCACGCACCTTCAGCGTTCTCGCCGGCCTCGCGGTGTTTGCGGCTCTGGGGCTCGCCGGCTGTACGAGCGCCGACAGCGACCTGCAGCAGTTCATTCATCAGACGGAGCAGCAGCCGGGCGGACGTGTGGAGCCGCTGCCGGAGATCAAGCCCTACGAGACCTTCGTGTACTCGGCCTCCGAGATGCGCTCGCCCTTCCTGCCCAGCAGCCCCGGCTCGGGCGCCGGCCTGAACGGGGTGCGCCCGGACCAGAAGCGCAACCGCGAATTCCTCGAGCAGTACTCGCTCGACACCTTGAAGATGGTCGGCACGCTGCGCCTGGGCGGCTCGATCTATGGCCTGGTGCAGACCAAGGACGGCCTGGTGCACCGGGTGACGGCCGGCAATCACATCGGCCAGGCCGAGGGCAAGATCACCGAGATCAGCCCCTCGAAAATCAGTCTCATCGAAATCGTTCCGGACAGCCTGGGCGGGTACATGGAGCGCCCCGCCGCGCTGGCGCTGAACGAGTAAAGGTCCAGCAGGGAGTCTTCCGAAAATGCAACGTCATCGCCTGATGAATCGTCTCCTCGGCGCGGCCCTCGTGCTCGCAGGAACACTCGGCATGCTCCCAAGCACACTGGCGCTGGCCGCGGATCAACCCGCGTTGCAAGCCATCGACGTGCACCCGCTTGCTGGGCAGCAGCTGCAGCTCACCCTGCGCCTGTCGGCCCCGGCGCCGCAGCCGCTGTCCTTCACCATCGACAACCCGGCACGCATTTCCTTCGACCTGCCGAACACCACGCTGGCGCTGCCCTCGCGGCGCATCGACGTGCACGCCGCCGGGCTCGACACCATCCTGGCTGCCGAGACCAAGGATCGCACGCGCCTGGTGCTGAACCTCGACAAGCTCGTGCCCTATGACACGCGCGTCGAGGGCAGCAACATCATCGTGACCCTCGGCACCACCTCGACCACCGCCGTCGCCAGCGCCGCCCCCAGCGGCGGCGCGGTCTCCGGCAGCGGCGCCGGTGCGCGCGAGCTGCGCTCCATCGACTTCCGCCGCAGCTCTGACGGTGCCGGTCGCGTGGTGGTCAAGCTCTCCGACCCGCACACCCACATCAACCTGCACCAGGTCGGCAGCGACATCGTGGTCGACTTCAGCGACGCGGCCGTGCCGGCGAACCTGGTACGGCGCTTTGACGCCACCGACTTCGGCACGCCGGTGACGAGCTTCGACGTCACGCGCGTCGGCGGCGGGGCGCGCATCGCCATCAGCGCCAACGGCGACTACGAGCAGCTCGCCTACCAGTCCGACGACCAGTACGTGGTCGAGGTCGCGCCGCGCCGCAAGGCCGCCAATGCGCAGCTCGACAAGCCGGTGTACACCGGCGAGCGCCTGACGCTGAACTTCCAGGACATCGAGACGCGCGCCGTGCTGCAGCTGCTGGCCGATGCCAGCGGCCAGAACATCGTGGTGAGCGACTCGGTCAGCGGCAGTGTCACCCTGCGCCTGCAGAACGTGCCCTGGGACCAGGCGCTCGACATCGTGCTGCGCACCAAGGGCCTGGATAAGCGTCGCCAGGACAACGTGATCATCGTGGCGCCGCAGGCCGAGCTGGCCGCGCGCGAGAAGGCCGAGCTGGCGGCGCGCAAGGACGTGCAGGAGCTCGAGCCGCTGCGCTCGGAGTACCTGCAGGTGAACTACGCCAAGGCCGCCGACATGGCGACCCTGGTGAAGACCAACACCAACTCACTGCTCTCGCCGCGCGGCAGCGTGTCGGTCGATGAGCGCACCAACACCCTGCTGCTGCAGGACACCTCGGACCGTCTGGCCGACATCCGCCGCCTGGTGGCGACGCTCGACATCCCGGTGCGCCAGGTGCAGATCGAGGCCCGCATCGTCATCGTCAACAATGACTTCCAGCGTGAGCTGGGTGCGCGCTTCGGCTTCACCAACGTGCAGCAGAACGGCAATACCGGCCTGGTGACCACCACCGGTACCGCCGCCGGCGCCGACCAGATCATCAGCTCGGGTATCAGCAACGTGCAGGGCAGCGTGCCGCCGACGATCTACCCGATCACGGTGCCGACCGGCAACACCGCGGCGCAGCGCTACAACGTCAACCTGCCGGTCAGCAACCCGGCGGGCACGTTCGCGCTCGGCATCCTCGGCAACAACTTCATCGTGGACCTGGAGCTGTCCGCGGCGCAGGCCGAGACGCAGGCGAACATCATTGCCACCCCGCGCGTGATCACGGCCAACCAGAAGGAGGCCTCGATCGAGCAGGGCGTGGAAATCCCGTACCAGCAGTCGGCCTCGAGCGGCGCCACCACCATCCAGTTCAAAAAGGCGGTGCTGGCGCTCAAGGTCACCCCGCAGATCACCCCGGACAACCGCATCATCCTCGACCTCGACGTGCGCGATGACAGCGTGGGTCAGGTGGTGGTGGCCTCGGGCGGCGTCAACGTGCCCTCGATCAATACCCGCGAGATCCAGACCCAGGTGCTGGTGAACGACGGGCAGACCGTGGTGCTCGGAGGCATCCTGCAGACCACGCAGCGCGAGGACGACAACAAGGTGCCCTACCTGGGTGACATCCCGGTGCTCGGGCATCTGTTCAAGCAGACCTCGCGTCAGGACAACAAGGACGAGCTGATGATCTTCATTACCCCGAAGATCCTGCGCGAGGGCGTAAATATCGTGAACTGAGCGCGCGCACCCCTGCGTAGCGCATGCCGCGGCCGCCGTTCAGGCGGCCGCTGCGTTTTCGGTATCCTGTCACGCAGCCATGCGCGACCAGAGCAGCGTGTTCCTCATCGGCCCCATGGGCTCGGGCAAGACCGCCGTCGGGCGGCGCGTGGCGCAGGTGCTGCACATGCCCTTCTACGATAGTGACACCGAGCTCGAGCGGCGCACCGGGGTCGACATCCCCTTTATCTTCGAGAAGGAGGGCGAGGCGGGCTTCAGGCAGCGCGAGCGCGAGACGCTGGAGACCCTGAGTGCCCTCGAGCGCATCGTGCTCGCCACGGGGGGCGGGGCCGTGCTGCTCGAGGAAAACCGCCGGGTGCTCGCCGCGCGCGGCCGGGTGGTTTACCTGCAGACCTCGGTGGCACAGCAGGCGCACCGGGTGCGCTATGGGCGGCACCGCCCGCTCATCGCCCAGGGCGACCCGGCGCAGCGTCTCGGACAGTTGATGGATGCCCGGGCGCCGCTCTACGAGAGCATCGCCGACTTCGTCGTGGCGACGGACGGCCGGCGCGTCCAGCACGTGGCCGAGGCCGTGCTGCAGGCGCTCGGAGCCGCGCACGGCCGCTGAGGGCGCCCCGACGCCCTGCCCGCCCGCCACCAGCGCACGTATATACTGCGCGCGCGGCCGGGAAGGCCGCCCCAAGCCCGTGCACACGTTGTACGTCGAACTCGCGAGCCGCCGTTACCCGATCCTGATCGATGCCGGGTTGCTCGAGCGTCCCGGTTCCTTCCAGGCACTGCCCGCGCGCGACGTCCTCATCGTCAGCAACACCACCGTCGCCCCGCTCTACCTGAGCGCCCTGCAGCGCGGACTCGGCAGCCGCCGCACCCTCGAGGTGATCCTGCCCGACGGCGAGGCGCACAAGACGCTCGCCAACGCCGCGCGCGTGCTCGACGTGCTGGTCGCCAACCGCTTCGCGCGCGACTGCGCCGTCCTGGCGCTGGGCGGCGGGGTGGTGGGAGATCTGGCCGGCTTCGCCGCCGCCTGCTATCAGCGGGGCGTGGCGTTCGTGCAGGTGCCGACGACCCTGCTGGCGCAGGTCGACTCGGCTGTCGGCGGCAAGACCGCCGTCAATCATCCCGGGGGGAAGAATCTGATCGGTGCCTTCCACCAGCCGCAGCTGGTGGTCAGCGATACGAGCACGCTCAGCACTCTGCCCGGGCGCGAGCTGCGTGCGGGACTCGCCGAGGTCATCAAGTACGGCCTCATCTGCGATGCGGAGCTGTTCGCCTGGCTCGAGGCACACATAGAGCGGCTGCTGGCCCGTGACCCTGCCGCGCTCGCGCACGTCATCCGCCGCTCCTGCGAGATCAAGGCGGCGATCGTGGGCCGCGACGAACGCGAGCAGGGCGAGCGCGCCCTGCTGAACCTCGGGCACACCTTCGGACATGCCATCGAGGCGGCCACGGCCTACCGGCAGTGGCTGCACGGGGAGGCGATCGGCGCCGGGCTCGTCATGGCCGCGGCCATGTCACGCGAGTGCGGACTGTTGCCCGCCCGGGAGGCCGAGCGTGTGCGTCGCCTGGTGGAGGCGGCCGGCCTGCCGACGCGCATCGCCTCGGTGAGCCCGGCGGCGCTGCTCGAGCACATGCGCATCGACAAGAAGGTGCTCGCCGGACGGCTGCGCCTAGTGCTGCTGCGCGGCGTCGGCTCCGCCTTCGTCACCGCGGAGTATCCACTGCCACAGCTTGAGCAGAGCCTCGGCCTGCACACCGGGAGCGGCCCGTGAACGATGCGGCCGCGGCGCCGGCGCGGCTCGCCCCCTACGCGGCGCACGATGAGCACTCGCGTGGGCGACGTCACGCCGAGCCGCGCCCCGAGTTTCGGGGCGAATTCCAGCGCGACCGCGACCGCATCATTCACTCCAACGCCTTCCGCCGCCTGGTCTACAAAACCCAGGTGTTCGTCAACCACGAAGGCGACCTGTACCGCACGCGCATCACGCACTCCATCGAGGTGGCGCAGATTGCGCGCTCGGTCGCGCTGGCGCTGCATTTGAACGAGGCGCTCACCGAGGCGGTCAGCCTGGCACACGACCTCGGCCACACCCCGTTCGGGCACGCCGGCCAGGACGCCCTGAACGAGTGCATGCGCGACTACGGCGGCTTCGAGCACAACCTGCAGTCACTGCGGGTCGTCGATGAGCTCGAGGAGCGCTACGCCGAGTTTCCTGGGCTCAACCTCACCTTCGAGTGCCGCGAGGGGATCCTCAAGCACTGCTCGTTGCGCAATGCCCGCACACTGGGGGAGTTGGGCGAGCGCTTCATACAGCGCCGGCAACCCGGGCTTGAGGCGCAGATCGCCAACCTCGCCGACGAGATCGCCTACAACAATCATGACGTCGATGACGGCATCCGCGCCCAGCTGCTGGATATGCAGGCGCTGCGCGAGGTGCGCATGTTCCGCCGGCAGCATGACGCGGTGCTGGCCCAGTATCCGCAGCTCGGGGAACGGCGCCTGGTGCACGAGATCATCCGCCGCATGATCAACTACCTCGTGAGTGACTTCATCCGCACCACGCAGGCGCAGCTGGCGCGCATCAAGCCACAATCGATCGACGACGTGCGGGCGCAGAGTGCGCCGCTCGCGAAGCTCAGCGAGGAGTGCCATGGTGAGCACCTGGAGCTGAAGGCGTTCCTGCGCGAACACGTCTACCGGCACTACAAGGTGCTGCGCATGACATCCAAGGCGCGGCGCCTGTTGCAGCAGCTGTTCGAGGCGTTCGTGAAGGATGTGAGTCTCATGCCAGGCGAGCACCGTGATCACGCGCTGCACGCCGAGGCTTCCCAGGGTGTTCCCGGACGAGCTCGCGCCGTGGCGGACTACATTGCCGGCATGACTGACCGCTACGCGATCCTCGAGCATCGGCGACTCTTCGACCCGTCCGAGCGCACTTAAGAGGTCAGCCAGGACTCCCCGAGCCTGGCTTGCCGTTCCAGCTCCCTGTCAGACACGTCTGACGCTGCCGTAGCCGTACGACCGACGTAGCTCGGGCGTAACCTTTTGTTTCCTTTGAATTTTTGGCGTTGCAGTGCCGCAACTAGCCCTTCGCCATCTTTCGTTAATTGACATAAGTCACTGATGTAATTAGAGTTATGTCACAAAAATAGTGTTGACAGAATGAATAAATCCGCCAGGGAAAAAGAAGCGGTGCTTAGCGTGTTCGCATCCTTGATGCGACCGCTTACCCGCGTCGCTTTTGAGTACGGCATCTCCGCAAGCGAGATATCTGGAGCGCTACGGCGTACGTACATCCAGGCGCTTGAAGCACGGCTGTTAGATCAAAAAAGAGCCACCACGGATGCGCGGCTTGCGGCTGTCTCCGGTTTGGCAAAGTCTGAGGTTGCTGCCATACGGGAAGCTAGCCGTGCGGGTGCTCCGCACAGCTTGCGGGCCACGGTAAGTCTGGATCAGGTGAAAAATCTCCTGACCGTTTGGCACACGCATTCCGGCTTCTCAGGTGCGTATGGTTTGGCACTTGAGCTCGATCTAGCACCCTTACCCGGGTCTCCTCGCCGCAGTTTCGCAAACCTAATCGAGATTGCGTGTCCGGGTGCCGATCAAGAAGCGCTGCTTGACGAGCTTGTCGCATCGGAAGCCGTAGAAGTGCTTAACGGCGCGACAGTTCGCTGTCTGTCTCGCGCCTACCTTCCCGCCGAGGCTGACGTAAAGCGCATCGAGTGGATGGGCCGCGTAGTTACAAACGTCACCGCGAGCTACATCCATAACCTGATGCGTGTCGGATCAGAGCCGTTGTACTTCGAGCGCGCAGTTCTCTCTGACAACCCAATTTCTGAAGAAGGTCGCGACAGGCTGCTTGCACTAGCGGCGGAGCGAGGCCAGGAAATGCTGACCGAGCTCGATACGTTTTTGACCCACATGCTGCCGTCAGAGTCCGCTAGTACCGGACGTAAGTACGGGGTTGGAATTTATTTTTTCGAAGATCAACCAACTGGCGACGCCTCACAGCCTCAGCCTCCGAAGTTTTCGGAGCATCGGGAGACCCGGGTGTCGGGGCCAATCGAAATAGATGTGCTCGCAGGATTGCCTGCAAAGAAATAGCGCAGGTTGCGAGGGAGAGATTTAGATGAGAACGTCTCGAATTACTTTGGCCGTACTTGCAGCATTCGCGCTAGCTGCTGCGAATGCCCAAGAGGCAACCGCGCCTAGACTTCTCGTCGTCGGGCCAATTGAATCTGTGGATCCCGCCACCCGAACTGTTATGGTTTTGGGTCAAAGAATTTTGCTAAGTAATGTGGGGTCTCTGAACGTTGGCAACACGCTTGCGGTGTACGGCTTCTCGCGCACGGACGGGTCGATTCAGGGTTCCGTAGCTCGCGACCAAGGTGCCTACGTCGCGGGTGCCACTCCCATTTTCTTGGCTGGCACGGTCCAATCCGCTGATGCACTAACTGGTCACGTTATCGTTAATGGCGTCAAAGTTGACTTAACGCCCGCCATGGTATCGGGACAGGTCTCGCCTGCCATCGGCAGTAAGTTAGCGGTCCAAGGCATTCAGCCAGTAAGTCGAGGAGTTGTTGTAACTGACGGGATTATTGGTTCCGGCGCGGCGACCAACGGCATCATCGGCTCAGGCGCCTCCGCGAGCGGAATCATCGGCTCGGGTGCCGCGGCCAACGGAATCATTGGCTCCGGGTACCGCTCGACCAACGGCATCATCGGCTCAGGCGCCTCCGCGAACGGAATCATCGGCTCGGGTGCCGCGGCCAACGGGATCATTGGCTCCGGGTACCGCTCGACCAACGGCATCATCGGTTCGGGCGCTGCGACCAACGGTATTATCCGGCGCTCGCGCTAGCTAGCGGAAGTCGCTAGATCTCTTGGCAGCGGCGGCAATTTGCCGCACACGGCGAGTGAGCGCTCGAGGTGCTTTCACGAAGACCTAAGCTCACGTTGTGTGCTGCGCATGCAACGATCCCGAACTGGGAGTCCATTTCTGGATAAATGCGCCAAAAATGCGCGTTTGGGCGGTGTCTCCATCGAGTCATTATTGGAGGGATAGCAACTCGGGATGAACTCCCGACTGTCGCAATGCAGTTACGTTGATTGCCACAATGACCTCCAAGACGCGGCCGGGTTCAGTTGGGCCGTTATCAGCTACCTCGCGTCGCGACATGGCTTCACTGCAGGAGCTGTTGAGAGAGTTGGCATTTGTGCTGCTCTCGCGAGGCATCACGCCCAGGGCCTTTTCACAGCTTTCGAGGACGGCCTTCGTTCAGGCGGCTGCTCAGTGGTCAAAATTGCAAAACGGTAGGGTCAATTACTCAAGAATTGCGGCGCAAACTGGACTTCCCCGGGCGGCTGTAAGACAACTGCTATCAAGCGAAGCAGACGGGGATACCTTTTCCCCTCAGCACACAGCCGTAGAACGCGTTATCAATGGTTGGGTCACTGACCCCATATTCCAAACGGCAGGAAAGCCAAAGCATCTGGCCATTAAAGGGCCTGGTACCTCCTTTCGCTTTCTCACGAGAAAGTATGCGGGTGATATCCCGCCGAAAGCTGTTCTTGCAGAACTTCAGCGAGTGGGTGCCGTCCGAATGCATAAGAGGCAGCTGTATCTTCGGACAGCACACCTGCTCGGCAAGGGGCCGAACCTGAGATTTATCAGCGCGGTGGTGCCAGTCTTGATCGACGGACTAAAACTCATCGCTCAAACGCACGGGCGCCGATCCGAATCAGATCCTGTACACAGGCTTTTACTGCCGGTGCATTCGGACACTGATCTCGCGTTCATAAGAAGGCGCTGTACCACCTCAGTCAAGTCGATGCTCGAGGGGCTAAATCTGTCGCTCAGCCCACAATTTTCCGCATCCCGCCGAACAGCACGGAGTGAACGCGCATTCGCAGTTACGGTTCTACTAAGTGAAACTCAACCAAGTGGCCGGCGATCTTTAATAAACATACATGGGAAAGGGGGCGCACATGGGAAAGCTACCAAAGCGACTCCACGGTGAATATTCCGCAGTACTGTTCGGGGTCTTCGATCTCATGCTCCGAACGGGCATCGAATCACGAGAGTTGGAAGGAATTTGCAAGGCCAATCTGAGGCGTGCTGTAGCGAAGACTCGTTTTGCTCATACTGACGAAACGGGCGGGTTGATGACGGTCGCCCTAGTTCTCGATGTCTGGCATCGAGACCGCAGGTACTTGACCCAAAGTGGCGCCCCAAAACCGGTTCGTCTATTGGGCCCTGTACCAAGCGTGGAGGCCATGGTTCGCTCTCAAAGACCGCGACGGAATGCCGCACAAATTGCACAACGGCTTAAGAAACTCGGCCTTCTGGTACCGCATCGGGGAAGACTGTACAAGCCTTCAAGTGACGTCGCTGTCGTATCCGAACGAAATCCTTTGGTTCTCCAGCACACAATTCGGGCGCTCTCTGCATTGCTTGACACTGTCGGCCGAAACATGAACCGACAGAAAGGCCTGTCGCCACTAATCGAGCGTCACGCGGAAGTTCCAGATCTTCCACGTGCGTACGTCAAAGCTTTCCAAAGCTTTACGCAAGCTCAAGGGAAGATATTCCTCCGGACGGTGAATGATTGGCTCGAGGTGAGACGTGCGCGTCGGCCGGAACGAGCGAATGATCACCAAACTGTTCGGGCCGGCGTACATACTTATGCATACATTGCACCAAAGAGGATGCGTAGCTCTAAGAGTTGACTAGCTCCGCACGTAGGGATTTGCGCATGATTTTTCCGACATTCGTTTTCGGAAGATCAGCCCTGAAGTAAATGTGCTTAGGCACTTTGTACCCAGCTAACGACTTGCGCACGTGCTCCAAAACGTCCTTTTCGGTCAACGCAGGGTCCTTCTTGACTACAAACAGTGCAACCACCTCGCCCGAGTGCTGATCCGGTTGGGCGACCGCAGCCGCCTCCAGTACACCGGGATGCGTTACCGCAGCTGACTCCACCTCGTTCGGGTACACGTTAAATCCTGAAACCAGGATCATGTCCTTCTTCCGGTCTTCGATGTAAACGAAGCCTTTGGCATCCATGCGTCCCACATCTCCGGTGCGCAGCCAGCCGCCCGGTAACATCACCTTGGCCGTCTCATCCGGACGATTCCAGTACCCCTTCATGACCTGCGGTCCGCGCACACAGATCTCACCGATCTGATCGATTTCGAGGTCCTCCCCTGCATCGTCCTTGATCGCAACTTCGGTCGAAGAAATCGGCAGGCCGATCGATCCATTGAAGTCGATGCCGTTGGGATTGATGCAGGCTGCCGGCGAGGTCTCCGTGAGACCCCAAGCCTGGGTAAGCACGCATCCAGTAGCTTGCTTCCAGCGCTCTGCAACTGCGGCTTGCACGGCCATGCCGCCACCCAGCGTTACCTTGAGGCCGCTTAAGTCGAGCTCGGCGAATCCAGGCGCATGCAGCATCGCGTTGAAAAGGGTATTCACGCCGCTGATGTAATTGCAGGGATACGCCTTCATTTCCCTCAGCATTGCCGGCAAGTCGCGGGGATTGAGGATGAGGAGATTGCTCCACCCGAGGCGCGCGAACATGAAGCAATTTCCCGACAGCGCGAAGATGTGGTACAGCGGAATCGCCGTGAGCAGGACACCCGGTTGGTCGAAGGCGCGGCCGATCCAGGCCGCGGACTGCAGCACGTTGGTACTGACATTGCCGTGCGACAGCATGGCCCCCTTGGCGACGCCGGTGGTGCCACCGGTGTACTGCAAGAACGCCAAATCGTCCGGATTCACATCCACGGCCGTCCGCGGCAGGCCGCGACCGGCATTGACGGCGGCACGGAAGTTCACCGCCTGCGGCAACTGCCACGGTGGTACCTGCTTGCGCACTCGTCGGACCACGTAGTTTACGAGAAGTGATTTCGGGAACTTGAGGAACTCGCCGACCGAGGTCACCAGTACCCGCCGCACCGTCGTGCGCGGTAATACCTGTTGCACCACGTGGGCGAAGTTTTCCAGGACCAGTACCGCGGTGGCGCCCGAGTCATTGAGCTGATATTCGAGCTCCGGGGCGGTATAGAGCGGATTGGTGTTGACTACGATCAGTCCAGCGCGCAGGGCGCCGAAGAGTGCGATCGGATACTGCAGCGTGTTGGGCAGCATGATCGCGATGCGATCGCCCTTCTTGAAGCCTGCGTCTTGCAGCCAGGCCGCAAACGCGCTGCTCAGTTCATCCAGCTGCCGATAGCTGAGCTCCGTCCCTAGCTGGATGAAGGCCGGGCGCGCGGCGTGCTCGACGCAGGTGCGCTCGATCAATTCCTTGAGGGTGCGGCACTGGGACGGATCGATCTCGGCCGGCACTCCCGGCGGATAAGATTGCAGCCAGATCTTTTCCATCGTTCTAGGAGTTCTTCTTCAGCAGCGGTTTCAGGTAGGTCCATACCGTTTCCAGCACGATCGGCTCGCCGGTTGCATTCGGATGCAGACCATCCTCCTGCATGCGAGTGGGGTTTAGCGCCACGTCCTGCAGCAGAAACGGCACCAGAGGCACATGATATTGCTTCGCCAGGTCGGGGAATATGGCGGTGAATTCCGTCGTGTAGCGCGGTCCGTAGTTTGGCGGGATCTGGATGCCGACCAGCAGGACACGTGCACCGCTTGCCTGCATGGCGCGGAGCATTTCATCCAGATTGCTGCGCGTGTTGTCGAGTGGCAGGCCGCGCAGGGCGTCGTTAGCACCCAGCTCGAGTAGCACGATCTCCGGGTGATGCACCTGCAGAGCGCGCGGCAGGCGCGCTAAGCCGCCAGCCGTGGTCTCTCCGCTGACGCTGGCGTTGACGACGTGGTATCCGTAACCTTGTGTCTGCACGCGCTGCCCCAGCAGCGCCACCCAACCCTGCTGCGGCTGTAATCCGAAGGCGGCGCTGAGGCTGTCGCCGAAGACAAGGATAGTACGGTCGGCGGCCACCGCATCCTGGAGCGCGATGAATAGTAGCCCGAAGCCGAGCAGTACGGCCCCGATAGTCCGCAGTAGTGTTCTCAAGGCGCAAAACCTCACGAAGCAGGTTAGCAGCCCGGAAGGATTGTTGACCATTGTCGATGACGTATCGCTGCAGATCGAGGCGGGCGAATCGGTGGCCGTGGTCGGGTCCTCCGGCGCCGGCAAGTCGACGCTGCTCGCGCTGCTGGCGGGGCTTGATCTACCCAGCCATGGGCGGGTGCTGCTGGAGGGCCAGGACTTGACGACGCTCGATGAGGACGGCAGGGCGCGCTTGCGTGCGCAGCGCGTCGGCTTTGTGTTCCAGTCCTTTCACCTGATTCCGGCGCTCACAGCACTCGAAAACGTCATGTTGCCGCTGGAGCTCGGGGGCAGCACCGAGGCGCTGGCCGCGGCCCGGGAGACGTTGTCGCAGGTCGGCCTGCGGGAGCGCATGGGACACTATCCGCGTCAGCTTTCTGGCGGCGAGCAGCAGCGCGTTGCGATCGCGCGCGCGTTCGTGACTCGCCCGGCCGTGCTGTTCGCGGACGAGCCGACCGGCAATCTCGATACCGCAACCGGCGCGCGCGTGGGCGAGCTGCTGTTCGGCCTGAACAGTGATGCGCGCACCACGCTCGTGCTGGTAACGCACGACCGCGAGCTCGCCGCGCGCTGCGCCCGCACGGTTCGCATGGAGGCGGGGCGCGTGCTATGAAGGCGCTGCGTTTGTCGCTGCGCATGCTGGCGCGGGAGTGGAGTTCGGGAGAGCTGGGCGTATTGCTGCTGGCGCTCACGGTCGCCGTCGCCGCACTCACCGGCGTCGGCTTTCTGGTGAGTCGCATCAGCGCCGCGGTAGCCCTGCAGGCGAGCGAGGTGCTGGCAGCGGATATCCGCCTCGGTTCCCCCCAGCCGCTGAGCGAGCAGTATTTTTCCGAGGCGGAGCGGCGCGGGCTGCGCAGCGCGCGCAGCACGTCGCTGCTCTCGGTGATCTTCAACGGCGACGCCAGCCAGTTGACCAATGTCGCCGCGGTGGGGGAGGGTTTCCCGCTGCGGGGTCAGCTGTTAACGGCCGACGCGCCGTTCACCCGCGGCAGCGCTGCCACCCAGATTCCACAGCGCGGGGAGATATGGCCGGACTCACGGCTGCTCGCGGCGGTCGGCGCCCATATCGGGTCGGAGCTGTCCCTGGGGGCGGCGCGACTGCGCGTCGCGCGGGTGCTCATCGCAAAGCCCGATCAGGGCAGCACCTTCGCGGAACTTGCCCCGAGTGCGCTCATGAACGCCGCCGACCTGCCGGCGACGCAGCTGATCCAGCCAGGCAGCCGTGTCAGTTATGCCGGCCTGTTCGCCGGCGAGCGCCAGCGGGTGGACGCCTTCAAGATCTGGCTCGGCGAGCACAAGCGCCCCGGCGAGCGGCTGCGTGACATCACCGATGCAAGTCCGCAGCTGCGCAACGCCGTGCAGCGGTCCGGGCGCTTCCTGAGTCTTGCGAGCCTGGTGAGCGTGCTGCTGTGTGCCATCGCCGTCGCCATGGCGGCACGCCGCTACGTGCACCGGCACCTGGACACGGTTGCCCTGCTGAAGACACTCGGTGCGACCCGCGCCTTCACGCTCGCGGTCTCAATCCTGCAGTTGCTGGCGCTCGCACTGGCCGCGGCGTTGGCTGGCGCCGCTATTGGCTATTTGGCCCAGGAATGGCTGCTGCGTACGATTCGCGGGCTGCTGGCGGTCACCGAGCTGCCGCCGGCCAGTCTGACGCCACTCGCCATCGGCTTTGTCACTGCGATAGCCGTGCTGGGGGGCTTCGCGCTGCCGCCACTGCTGCAATTGGCGCGGGTGCCGGCGCTGCGCGTGCTGCGTCGTGACGTCGGGCCGCCGCCACCGCTGGTGCTGCTGGCCTTTGGGCCGGCCGTGGCCGTCGTGTTGCTCCTTATATATTGGGTGGTGCAGGAGCCGCGGCTCTTCCTGTACTTCACCGGCGGTCTGGCGCTGTTCGTCGCGCTGCTGGCCGGCAGCGGCCTGCTGCTGGTGCGCCTGGCCGGCGGGCTGCGTGGGCGGGTGGGCGTGGCCTGGCGTTTCGGCGTCGCCAACCTGAGCCGCCGACGCGCCGAGAGTGTCGTGCAACTGGTCGCCTTCGGCAGCGGCCTCATGGTGCTGCTGCTGCTCGGCATCCTGCGCGGCGATCTGAACGGGGACTGGCAACGAACGCTGCCGCCGAATCTGCCCAACTACTTCTTCGTCAACATTCCCCCGGAACAGCGCACCGCGTTCGTCAATTTCCTCGAGGCGCAGGGCGCGCGCACCACCAAGGTGCTGCCGATCATCCGCGGACGGCTCGTTGCCATCAATGGCAGGCCGGTGGAGGAAGCGCACGGTGCGCACGGCAACGAGGACAATTTCGCCACGCGGGAGCAGAACCTGACCTGGTCGGACGAGTTGGGTGCCGACAACCGGGTACTGGCGGGCCACTGGTGGACGCAGGCCGACGTAGGCAAGCCGCTGGTCTCGCTCGCCAGCGAGTTTCAAGAATCACTGCACGTGGGCGTCGGTGATCGTCTCACCTTCGACATTGCCGGCGAGACGCTGGAGGTGCACGTCGCCAGCATCCGTAAGGTGAAGTGGGATACCTTTCAACCGAACTTCTTCATCGTGTTCGCGCCGGGAGTGCTGGAGCGCTTCGCCGGCACCTACATGACCAGCGCCTACTTCACTCCCAGTTCGGGTGGCGCGCTGGCGCAGCTGGCACGGCGCTTCCCGAGCGTCTCGATCTTCGACATCGAGGAGCTGCTCACGCAAGTCCGACGGGTGCTGGATCGCGCGGCGCTCGCGGTACAGAGCGTGTTCGTGTTCACGCTCTTTGCGGGACTGACGGTGCTGCTGGCGGCGGTGCAGTCCAGCCGCGATGAGCGCCGCTACGAGAGCGCCATGCTGCGAACACTCGGGGCGAGCCGCGCCACGGTCGTGCAGGGTGTGCTGGCCGAGTTTTCCACCTTGGGCGCACTTTCGGGAGTGCTGGCCGCCCTTGGTGCCTCGATCGCGGCCTACTTCCTGACTACCCAGTGGCTGGAGTTGCGCTATCGCTTCGAGCTGCTGCCCTGCGTGGTGGGAATCCTCGGCGGTGCCGCGCTGGTGGCCGGTGGCGGCTGGCTGGCGACGCGACGGGTGGTCCGACAGCCGCCCCTGACCACGCTGCGCGCCTGAGAACCAGAAAAGGCAACGGCGGGTGGCTTTACGGCCACCCGCCGCGGCGCGCTGCTGCTCAGGCGCGATTGTGCGCGTTGTGCTTCTTGTTGTAGATGCGGTTGCTCTGATGGTTATCGGAGCCCTGGATATTGGCCTGCTCCGCACGGCTCACGTGGCCGTTGGCGGCGGCATTGGCCTCCTTGCGATCGACGTGTGCCTGCCCGCGCTCCAGTGAGCCGGCCTCACGGTTGGTGAGCGAGCCATTCTGCATGCCGTTGGCGATGCGCTGCTGCTGGTTGACGTTGCGCTGCACGTCCGCCTGCATGCGCTGCGAGGAAGCGGAGCTGGGATTACCAGTTACGGCATTGTGCTTGTCGCCGTAGATCTGGCGGCTCTCGCGGTTCTCCATCGAGTTCAGCTTGGCCTGCTCGGCTGGGCTGATGGACCCATTCTTTAGGTCCTTCGCTTCGGTGCGGTCGATGCGCTGCTGACCGCGCTCGAGCTGACCGGCTTCCTTGGTGGTGAGCTGCCCGGACTGCAGGCCCTGCTCGATGCGCTGCTGCTGATTGACGTCGCGCTGCTGGTCATTGACCGCGTTCTGCGCAAAAGCCGTGGTGCCCGCCAGACTGCCAAACAGTGCGACGAGGCTTATGAGGCGTGTCTTCATGATCCGTTACTCCTGCCCGAAGAGCGGAAACACTCCGCCGATGTTGGTAACAACGCCGCACCCGGCGAGGCGCTGACAGGCGCCGGACCGGGTTTGAAGAGTGAGAGCTTGTCGGACGTCGTCGGGTGGCGACAGGTCGGCGACGACCTAACACCGGACCTTTAACCGATCGACATAATTTGCCACGACGCGGCGCGCCACTTGGCCACTCGCTTCATTACGCTGAATTAACGTGCAATGCCGATCGTGACCCACGAGTCCGGCTCGGGGTCGCCGCGCCAGTTGAGGCCTTCGATCGTGAGCTGGTAGGCACCCGGGCCGAGCGCAGTGCTGTTGAGTGCGATGCGCAGGTGGCCATTGGAATCCTTGGCCAGGTTGGTGATGACACCAACACGTCCCTGGTCGACGCGGTCGATCGTGACGCGAAAGATGTGGTAGGGCGAGCGCGACTCGTCGATCTTGAAGTCCGCCAGCTGCGCGCCACCGCCACCGATGGTGATGGCCGGCGCATTGGTGGCACCGGAGCGGCTCGGCATCAGCCGGATCTCGCGGGTGCTGGTGGCCGGATCCAGGGGTTGATCCGTGACCTGCTTCTGCAGCTCCGCGATGCGGTGAGTCTTGGAAGCACTCGTGCCGGTGAGCACCATTGCGGCCAACGCGAGCGCGCCGCAGGCAATCGCGAGCGCAATGGTGACCTGCGGCTTCTGCCATGCCGGGCGCGGGGCTTCCTGCCAGGGCTCGGGCTTGCCGCTCGCCTCGAGCAGGCGCAGCCCGGCGTTTACGCGCTCGGGCAGACCGATCTCATCGAGCAGCTCGGGGTGCTGGGCGATCCACTGCTCGAACTCGGTGGCGCCCTTGAGCGGCAGACGCCCCGAGAGGTAACGCTCGACGACCTGGTTGCGCGCGATGTAGTCGCGGTCCATCGTGCCGGCCGGAACCGTGCCAGCGGTTGCAGCGGGCGCCGCGGGCGCTGCTGCCGCAGCAACTTTCGGGGCAGCGCTTCGGGTCACCGGCGCTGCAGCCTGCGGTGCCGGGCTGGTCGCAGACTTTGGTTTCGGTTTCGGTGCCGTCGCGGCAGTAGCGCGTGCACTCGTCCAGCCCGCGAGGCCCTCGGCGCCGGCAGCCGCGGTTGCGCCCGGCGCGGTCGCTTTGCTCGGTGCCGCTGTTGGCGGCGCGGGTCGTGCGACAGGAATAGCCGCCGGCGGCAGTTTCGGCGCGCTTGGCTCGGCTGCCCGACGGCTCGCCGCTGCCGCGAGCTTGGTGGCAGCGCTCTTGGTCGCCGCGGCCGACAGGCTGGCGGTGCGGACCAGAGGCACCCGCGTCTCGCGGGCGGGCTCGGGTGTCGTGCCCGCCTCGGGCGTCTTGGGTGCGTTTGCGGTCGATGCCGACGCCGCCGGTTTCACCGGCGGTGGCGGCGGCGCGGAGTTCAGCAATTCCTCGACGACCGCGGGATCTTCGAGAACAAGCTCGGGTTCGGATTTTTCAGCGGTGGCAGGCGGCGTCACGACCGGTGCCGGCGCAGCCACCGGAATCGATGTGTCATCCGGCGCGAGCTCCAGGAGCGATGGATCGAGCAGCGTGATTCCGGTCTGCGAGGGGTCCTTGGGAGGCGCCACGGTTGGCGCAGCAGTGGCCGCCGCCGCTGCGACGGCCTTGGATGGCTCAGCGCCCTCCGGCGCGAGTTCGAGGGGCAGGTCCTCCAGAGCTTCCAGGGGAGGTCGGGACGCAGCTTCCATAGGTGGACATATCTAAGCAATCCACCGGTCTAGCGGCGTCGCGATGGCTCACATATCCGGCACCATAAACCCCGGTTCGTGACGCCCGTCACACTTGGGCGCGGTGACCTGGAAAGCCGCCCACGACGGGGGGCCTCACCGGAGGCTACGCGCGCTCGATGCGCGCTGCATAGCAGCCGCGCTTGGCGTAATGGGCATGCAGGTAGGCCACGTCGTTACGCTGCAGCAGCCGTTCGATCGCCGGCTCGAGCTCCCGTCCGTCGGCCAGATCTGCGTCCACCATCAGGTCATGCGCATCGAAGGCGCGCAGGGAAATCATGCGCGCCCGCAGCACCGCGGGAACCTCATCGATCTGATTGTAGGTGGCGCGTGCGCCCTCGCGCACGAAGATGGCATGACTGGCCCGATAGGCATTCCTGGCTGGCTGGTGCTCGTAATTCAACAGCAGCAGCGTCTCGCCGGGGGCCGCGTCGCGCAGCTCGACGCGATCCGGGAAACCGGGGGCCTGATCGGCGACTACGCGGGTGACGCCACGGCGTGCGAGCTCGGCGTCCGACAGGCCGAACAGCGGCTCGAAATTCGCTGCGGGGAGTCCGGTGATGCGAAAGGCCATGTGGTGCTCCGGTTGCATGACGGCTGACGACAGCATCCGTCTTTGCGCCTCATGCGCACACCCGATTCTTGCGGGGTGCTTCAGGGCAGGTGATAGAGAAGTGACAGTCCCCAGCTGGCGCCATTGGCGCGGTCCACCACGTAACGCGAATCCGTCTGGTTCCAGTTCGCAAAGGTCGAATAGAGGTGATTATTCAGGTAGTGCCCCCACAGCGCCGCCTCCCAGCGCAGCCCGCCGAGCGCCAGGCGCGCATTCGGCGACGGCGACCCGGTCTGCCACTACAACCTGTTCCTCAAGATCATTCCCGGGACTAAAAGCGCGCCTGTGGCGGATCGGTCGAGTTCCCCCGGTATGCCGACTGCTAGCTGGTGGAGCCGCTCAGGAAATACTCCACCTTGTCGCGGTAAGTGCGCGAGAGTTTGAGCTCGTGCCCGCCCTCGAGGGTGAGGAAGTACTCACCGTTCATGTGCGCGCGCAGGCTGCGCACCAGGCGCAGGTTGACGATGGTGGAGCGGTGCACGCGCTGGAACAGCTTCGGGTCCAGCAGTTCCTCGAGCTCCTTCATGGTGCCGCGCAGGATGTGCGTGTCGTTGCCGGCATGGATGCACATGTAGTCCCCGGCCGCATCGATCCAGCGGATCGCGGCCACCGGTACGCGCACGGTCTCGCGCCCCTGGCGGATGGGCAGCACCTCCGGATGACGGTTTTCGATGGCCTTGCGACCGTGCGCCAGCAGCTCATCGAGCGCCAGCTCCCCGCAGCCGGTGATCTCGGCGATGATCTGCATGAGGCGGTCGCGCTGCTCGGCGGCGCTGCGCGCGCGCATGTGCTCGCGGACGCGCGTCAGCGTCGCGGCGAAGCGTGCCTCGTCGATCGGCTTTAGCAGGTAGTCGACCGCGCGCGCCTCGAAGGCCTGAATGGCGTACTGGTCGTAGGCGGTGATGAACACCACCACCGGCAGCGATTCCTGCGGCAGCTGCGCGAGCACCTCGAAGCCGGTCATCCCCGGCATCTGGATGTCGAGGAATACCAGATCGGGCTTGTATTGCTGGATGGCAGCGAGCGCCTCGCGGCCGCTGGCGCACTGGGCAATGATCTCGAACTCCGGCGCGTCGCGCAGGCGCAGTTCCACTCCGCGGCGCGACAGTACCTCGTCGTCGACGATGATGGTGCGGATCTTCACGCGCGGGCTCCGCGCGCCCGGTGCGGGGGAAATACGGCACGCGCCGGTGTGGGATCCTGGGTGTCCGAGCCAATCTCGAGTGGCAGCGCCATGTCCACCCGCAGCCCCGGGTTGGCGTTGGCCACGCTGAAGCGGCGTGACTCCCCGTACAGCACCGCGAGGCGCTCGCTGGTATTGCGCAGGCCGACGCCGCGGCGCTCGCTGAGCGGCGTGCCCTCGCGCAGGCCGGGCCCGTCATCGATGACCGAAAGCTCGAGCCACCCCTCGCGCGTGCGCCCCTCGATGCGTACCGTGCCGCCCTGCTCGCGCGCCGAGACCGCGTACTTGAGCGAATTTTCCAGCAGCGGCTGCAGCAGCAGGCTGGGCACCAGAGCGTTCATGGCGGAGTCCTCGATCGCGTACTCGAGGCGCAGCCGCTCGGCAAAGCGCAGTCGCTCGGTGCCCAGATACAGCTCGAGCGCCTCGAGCTCCTGCCGCAGGGTGACTTTCTTCATGGGATCCTGGTCGAGCGTGTAGCGCAGAAACTCCGACAGGCGCGTCACTGCGTGGTTCGCCTTCTTGTTCTGATTGTCCAGGATCAGCGTCGAGATCGCGTTCAGGGTGTTGAAGAGGAAGTGCGGGTTGAGCTGGTAGCGCAGCATTTTCAGCTGCGCTTCCTGCGCGAGCGCCACGGCTTTCAGCATGGCCTGCTCCTGCTTGCGCTGCGACTCGTAGAACTTGATCCCGAAGTACAGCACGCTCCAGCACAGCAGCAGGTAGGTCGTGGAGAGCGCGCCGCCGAAGAACTCGAACAGCGTACGTGCCTGCCAGTCCGGTTCCACGAACGTCTTGTAGGAGAGGTTGATGACGAAGCGCAGCGCCAGCGCGGTGACGTAACAGGTCGCGAGCACCGCCAGGATCATGGTGCGCGGCGGGCGGCTCCAGAGCCGCTGGTAGATGTAGCGCATCGGCATCGAGAGCACGAAGCCCGCGATGGCCGAGACCGCGATCACGCGCGCATAGCTCGCCGGCTTCTCGTACAGCAGCGCGCCGAAGTACTGCGTGATGCCGTAGGCGGCCCAGCCGGCCGCATGCAGGCTCCAGAACAGCACGTTGCGGCTGGAGCGGAACTGATCGAGCGTGGGTATCTTCATGGCAGCGTCGGAAGCTTAGGCCATCCCGGCCGGTGCCCGCCGCCCCGCTTCGGCGCGTTCGTGCTTCGCTTGGTCGCAGCCGCGGGCCGCGCGCGCCCGGCGGCCTGCGGCTGCTTATAACTAGCTGATTATAAAAGAGAAGTGGACTTGGCTAGCTGGGCATGGCCATCGCCGAGATCCCGGTGGGATCGGGAGAGCTGGCGAGGGCGTCCAGCGGCTGCGCCTGGGCCAGGGCCTGTCCCTGGGCAAAGTCACAGCCGATCGCCGTCAGCCACTGCAGCGCCGCCTGCGAATCGACCTTCTTGGCGGCGCAGTGGATGCCGAGCACCTTGGCGGCCTGCACCGTGGCAACGACCAGCGCCTGGCACAGCTTGTCCTTGAGTGCATTGGAGCTGAGCTTGGAGTCGATCTTCACCAGACGCAGCGCCTTGGACTTCAGCAGCGGCAGCACCTGCGAATCGAAGGAAAAATCATCGATGACCACCCAGGAGCCGACCTTGTCGCACTGGGTGATGAAGCGCTCCACCTGCGCGCGGCGCTGCGTGCACACCGCCTCGGCAATCTCGTAGCCGATGGATTCCGGGGAGATGCCGTGGGTGTTGAGGGTCGCCGCCATCCGCTGCGCGAAGCGCTCGTCCTCGAGGGTGGCGATCGACAGGCTCACCGTGAAGCTCGTGGGCTGCGAGTTCCAGGCGGCGCGGTGCGCGGCCAGCCAGCCGAGCAGGCGTTGCAACACCAGCGCGTCCACCGCAGCGGGGTCGCGCTGCTGGCCCGAGCCGCGCGAGAGCACCTGGAAGCGACGCGTCTGACCACCGGGCCGCAGCTTGGCGTAGGGCAGCAGCTCGAGCAGCAGGTTGGGGTCGTTCACCAGCGCCGCAGCGGCCGCCGCGGCACCGAGCTGCACCGCGGGTGCGGCCGGCACCGGGGGTGTCGGCGCCGGAGCGGGAGCCACTGCCACGGGAGGGGGCGCCGTCGGCGGCGGTGTGGGAGGCTGTACGGGCGGCGGTGCTACCGGCGCAGCAGCGGCGGGGGCCGGCGGGGCAGCGGGCGCCCGCGCAGGCGCGGGGGTCGTTGGCGGCGCTGGCGGGGGCGCGGGGCGCGCGTTGGAGCGCGCGGCCGGCGCGGCCTTCATGGGCGGCGCGGCTACGACGGCGGCCGGTGCTGACGGCTCCGGCGCGCTGGGCGGTGCGGTCGGGACGGGCTCCGGCTTCGCGCCACGGGCGGCCGGGCCCTTGGGCGCGGGGGCCCCGAAGTCCAGTTCCAGCATGTCCAGGTCGACGAGCGGCGCGTCTTCGTCGGCGTCCTGAACGACCGTGACGCTCGGTGTGCCTGCCACCTGCGCGGCGCTGACCTCCGCGGTGACGTCGAATTCCAGGATGTCATCGATTTGTTCCGCGGTGATCACACCGGCGGACAGGTCCTCCTGCTCCCCGGGCACCCCCTCCACGGTCGCGACGCGCTCCTCGGGAGGCGTCAGTGCCGCGGCGATCGCCGGATCGTGGTCCACGTCGAGCACCGGGACGCGCGCGGTGCCGGACGAGGCGCGCGCCTCGCCTGGGCGCAGCAGCACGGCAAGACGCTGCATGATGGCGCGCACCGGGGCGGCCATCATGCGCTCGAGCGTGTCATCACCGACCGCCTTGCGGTCGGCCAGGATCATCGCGACGCCGACCGCGTTGCCGTTCGGGGAGCGAACCGGCAGGAACAGCGCAAAGCGTCCGTCTTCCAGCCCGGTCTCATGGCACGGGAGCGAGGTGTCATCGCCGAACGCGGCGAGCGCCTCGGTGACGAGGCCGTGCTCATCCGGGCCCAGGACTCCCTCGGACAACCACAGCACATTGGCCTCGTGGTCGCACACGGTGATCGACTGCAGGCGTCGCGTCGGCATCGCCTCGCGCAGCTGCTGACCGAGTGCTTCGACGGTGAGCGGCCCCGCGAGTGCAGCGGAGACTGGGGCCGGCGCGGGGGCCGGGGCCGGAGTGGAGGCGCGCTTGGCAGCCGATTTAAAGAACAAGTCTCTTCCCCGCCCTGATGAAGAAGTGCGGGCGCTGCAGGGCCCGCTGGCATAAGAAGAGTGGCAGTGCGCCGTCCCTGGCGCCGTGATTTCTCTCGCGTTCTGTTCGCAAATAGACGACAGGGGTGCCGCCGTCATTTGTCATATTCGACTAAAGCTCGCCCTCCCCGGCGAGGAAGTCACGCTTGCCGAGATCGACGCCGTTGTGGCGCAGGATGGCGTAGGCGGTCGTCACGTGGAAGTAGACGTTCGGGATCGCCCAGCGCTCGAGGAACTGGGCGCCGCCCTTGAACTCGAGAGTGTGCTCGCCCGCCTTCACCTGGATCGTGCGCGTCTCGGCACCCTCCAAGGCGGCCGCAGGAATGCTGCGCAGGTAATCGATGGTGCGCGCCAGGCGCACCCGCAACTGCTCGATGCTGGTCTCGTTGTCCTCGAAGCGCGGCGGTTCCTGCTGCGCGAGGCGCGCGACGGCGTTCTTGGCGATGTCCCCGGCGATCTGGATCTGACGCGTCAGCGGCAGCATGTCCGGCGCCAGGCGCGCACCGAGAAACACGGCCGGCTCGATTTTGCGCGCCGTCGCACTCGCGGCGCCCTTCTGCAGGATCCACGAGAGATTGCCCAGGATGTGGGTGAACAGATCGACCGAGAATGCGTGCATTGCGCCTTTCATGCGAGTTCCTTCGTGCTGCCGAGCCCGTGGATGAGGGCGCAGATTCTAAGCGTCCGCCGCCTTGGCATGTGTGCCTCTATAGTGAAACAATAGTCCCTCCCGATTTGGGTATTGAGGCTGCCATGAACCTGATCTGGACTCCGGCGCAGCTGGCGATGCTCGCAAAGGTCGTCGACCTCAACGGCTTCTCGGCCGCCGCGCGTGCACTCGGTGTCCCCAAGGCGGCCGTAAGTCGCGCGGTGGCGGATCTGGAGAGGACGCTGGGCATCCGCGTGCTCGAACGCACCACCCGGCGCATCGCGCTCACCGCGGCCGGGCGGCTCGTGTACCCGCACGCGCGGCGCCTCGGCGAGGAAGCCGACGCGGCGCGTGCGGCGATCGCCCGGCTGCATACGCCCGAGGGGCGGCCGCTGCGCGTGGCGGCAGACCCGACCTACGGGCGCGTGCTGCTGGCGCCCCTGGTGCCGCGCTTCCTCGAGGCCTTCCCTCAGGTGCCGCTCGAGGTGGCGCTCGATGCGCAGCAGCTCGCGGCCGACAACTGGGACGTTGCGGTGCGCACGCGTCCACCGGCGGGCTCAGGCTGCGCGCAGCGCCTGCTCGGTGCGCCGCCCGCGCTGCTGTGCGCGACGCCGGCGTACCTGCAGCAGCGCGGCACCCCCGAGCGCCCCGATGAGCTGCGGCGCCACGACCTGCTGACCCCGGACGCAGCCGAGCTGCCCGAGTTTCGCCTGCACCTCACCCGCGGCACGCAGCGTGCCGAAGTGCCGCTGGTGCCGAAGCTGGCGGTCGATGACCCGGCCGTGCTGCACGCCGCGACCGCGGCGGGCCTCGGCATCGGGCTGCTGCCGGAGTTCCTGTGCCGGCAGGGGCTCGCCACCGGACGCCTGAAGGCGGTGCTGCCCGAATGGAGCGTGCCACCGGCCGCGGCGCTGTTCGCGCTCTATCCCGAGGCGCTCGAATCGGACGCGCGCGCGCAGCAGTTCGTCGACTTCCTGGCCGCCAACATCGTGCCCGCGCTGGCACTGCCCGCGGCGCGCGCCGCGACCCACTAGCGCGCAAGTACTGGGATTTCCGGGGTCAAATGTCTACCGGCGGGTAGGTTTTTGGCTTTCCGGCTAGACTAGGCGGTGCCGGCCCGCGCGCGGGCCCCCTGAGGAACGCGATCATGTACCGTGCGCCGCTCCGCGAAATGCGCTTCCTGCTACAGGAACTGCTCGGCAGCGGCCGCCTCGGGGGCACTCCGGGCCTGCCGGACTATTCCGAGGAGCTCGCCCAGGCGGTGCTCGAGGAGGCGGCGCGTTTCGCCGAGACGGTGCTCGAGCCGCTCAACCGTCCGGGGGATGTGGCGGGTGTGCGCTGGACCGCGGACGGCGTGCGCACTGCGCCCGGCTTCGTTGAGGCCTACCGGCAGTTCGTCGCGGGTGGCTGGCCGGCACTGGGCGGTGCGGCGCAGTTCGGCGGACAGCCGGCGCCGCGCGTGCTGGTGACGGCGGCGGGAGAGTTCTGGGGTTCGGCCAACCTCGCCTTCAAGCTGTGCCCGATGCTCACGCAGGGCGCGGCGCACGCGCTCGAGCTGTGCGCCTCACCGGCACAGAAGGCGCGCTTCCTTGGCCGGCTGGTGAGCGGGGAATGGACCGGCACCATGGTGCTGACGGAGCCGCAGGCGGGCTCGGACCTCGGGCAGGTGCGCACGCGCGCGGTCCCCGCAGGCGACCACTACCGCCTCTTCGGCCAGAAGATCTTCATTACCTGGGGCGATCACGACCTCAGCCCCAACACGCTGCACTTGCTGCTCGCGCGCATCGAGGGCGCCGCGCCGGGGGTGAGGGGGATCTCTTTGTTCCTCGCCCCGAAGTATCTGGTGAACCCCGACGGCTCACTCGGGCAGCGCAACGACGTGCGCTGCCTCTCGGTGGAAGAGAAGCTTGGCATCCACGCGAGCCCGACGTGCGTGCTGGCATTTGGCGAGCGCGAAGGCGCGCTCGCGCACCTCATCGGCGAGCCGGGCCGCGGCCTCGAGTACATGTTCATCATGATGAACAGCGCGCGGCTGTCGGTGGCGAGCGAGGGCTACGCGGTGGGCGAGCGGGCCTTCCAGCGCGCCGCGGAGTGGGCGCGCACGCGGGTGCAGGGCAAGCCACCGGTGGCCGCCACGGGTGCGCCAGCGCCGATCATCCATCACCCGGACGTCAGGCGCATGCTGCTGCTGATGAAGTCGCAGACCGAGGCCTCGCGCGCGCTGACGCTCTACACCGCGCTGCAGTTCGACCTGGCCGACCACGGCCCGCAAGCGCAGCGCGCAGCCGCCCAGGCGCGCGGCGAGCTGCTGACACCGATCGCCAAGGGCTGGTGTACGGAGCTGGGCAACGAGGTGGCGGCACTCGGCGTCCAGGTGCACGGCGGCATGGGCTTCATCGAGGAGACCGGCGCGGCGCAGTACATGCGCGACGTGCGCATCACCACGATCTACGAGGGCACGACCGGGATCCAGTCGAACGATCTCATCGGACGCAAGATCGGCCGCGACCGCGGGGCGGCCGTGGGTGAGCTCATCGCGGACATGCGGCAGGAACTGAGCGTGCCGGTCGCGCAACCCGCAGCCGAGGGCGCGCGCACCGCTGCGCTCGCGGCGGTGGAGGCGCTGGCCACGGCCACCGCGGCGCTGCTGCAGCTGCTGGCGCAGCGCCCGGAGGCGGCGCTGGCCGTTTCCGTGCCCTACCTGAAGCTGTGCGGCTACGTCGCTGGCGGCTGGCTGCTCGCCCGCTCGGCCGCGCTGGCGGCTGCGCACGGCGCGGGCGCCGATGAGGGGTTCTACCGCGCGAAGGTGCAGACCGCCGCCTTCTATGCGGCCCAGGTGCTGCCGCTTGCCGCGGCGCTCGCGCGCATCGTGCAGTGCGGCGGCGGCAGCGTCATCGACAGCGACGCCGCACTGGTGTGAGCCACGCACGGGCGGTGCGTGCGATGATCCATGGCGCGCCACCATGCCGATGAGATGAGCCGCCGTCCGTGAATCGCCGCGAGCTACTGAGCGCAGGAATGCAGCTGATGGCAGCCGCGGGCCTCTCGGGCAGTGCGCGCGCCGGGGCCGCGGCGCTCATGCGCCGCAAGATCCCCTCGAGCGGCGAGGAACTGCCGGTGATCGGGCTGGGCACCTCGGGTCCCTTCGAGGTGGACAGCTCGGCGGCCAAGCGCGCACCCCTGCGCGCCGTGCTCGAGAGCTTCTTTGCCGGTGGCGGCCGTCTGATCGACACCTCGCCGATGTACTCCACCGCCGAGGGCGTGCTGGGCGAGCTGCTCACCCCGGCCATGCACGAGCAGGCATTCCTCGCCACCAAGGTCTGGACGCGCGGCAGCGCGGCGGGCAGCGAGCAGATGCAGCGCTCCGCGCAGCTGCTGCACGCGCCGCGCCTCGACCTGATCCAGGTGCACAACCTGCTCGACCTGGCGACGCAGCTGCGCACGCTGCGCGCGTGGAAGGCCGAGGGGCGCGTGCGCTACATCGGCGTCACCCACTATACGGTGGGAGCGCACGCCGAGCTTGCGCGCGTGCTGGAGCGCGAGCGCCTGGACTTCGTGCAGTTCAACTACTCCCCGCTCACCCGCGATGCCGAACAGCGCCTGCTGCCGCTCGCCGCCGAGCGCGCCGTGGCGGTGCTGGTCAACCGGCCGTTCGAGGACGGCGCGCTGTTCGGCCACGTTCAGGGCAAGGCGCTGCCGCCGTGGGCCGCCGAGCTCGACGCGGACAGCTGGGGACAGCTGGCCCTGAAGTTCATCGCGGCACATCCGGCGGTTACCTGCATCATCCCGGCCACCGACAAGGTGGCGCACCTCGAGGACAATCTCGCAGGCGGGCGCGGCCGGCTGCCCGATGCACGGCAGCGCGAGGCGATCGCGCAGGCGTTCGCTTAGCGGCGAGCGCGGCGGCGGCGCGGCGCGCGCGGTACGCGCAGCTTCAGGTGCGGCGGCTCGTTCAGGTTCTCCAGAAACGTGCGCCGCTCCTCGGGGCTCAAGGCCACCCAGTCCACCTTGCCAGTGTGCGTGCGCCGCAGCGCCGAATCGCTGACGCGCGCACGGGCGCGGCTGGCGCTGTGCAACTGCGCCGGCAGGCGCCGCGTGCCTCCCGTGCGCAGCACGTCCGCGACCGCCGCCGCCACCTGCGGATCGCGCGTGAGCTCGCTGTGCGCGACACGCGTGTACGCGGTGCGCGCCCCGGGCAGCACGGCGCTCAGCGTCGGCACGGTGCCATCGCCATGACGGGTCAGGGTGTAGACGAAGCCGTCGCGTGCGCGGCTCAGGGCGGTCACGGTCTCCTCGCCGGTCCCGGCGATGCAGGTGAAGCGCTCGTCCGCATTGGCCAGCCGTGCCGCGCCGGCGTGTGCGGCCGTCAGCAGGGCGGCGCGCGGCCGCGGCCCGGGCGCCGGCCAGGCGCGCAGGTCGAACAGCTCATCCCCGGTAACGAGCGGCGGCCGCGGCAGCAGCTCATAGAGACTGGTGAAGGAGCTGAACACTTCCTGCGTGAGTGCCTCGGCCGAGCGCCCCGGGACGAGGCGCGCCAGCTTGCGCACCACGGCATAAGTCCCGCGCAGCGCCTGCACCGCGGCGAACGAGCCGCTGTTGGGAGTGCCGAGTAGTACGACGCGCTCCACGTGCGCGAGCCCGCCCTGGGTGAGTGCCGCGCGCGCCAGCAGGCCCCCCATGCTGTGCCCCACCAGCGCCACGCGCGCGGGCGCGCACGCACGCAGCCGCGTGGCGAGCTCGGCGCCGAGCTGCGTGAGCGAGCGGCGCCAGTCGTAGTCGTGGCACTCGACGGCGAAGCCGTGCGCGCGCAGCTGCAGCTGCAGGCGCAGGTAGGAGAACAGCACCACGCCGAGCGCGACCACGCGCGTCGGTTCCTCGAGCCGCAGCGCCGCGAGGCGGCCGCGCTGGAAGTCGAGCGGGTCGATCCACAGGATGTCAGGCGGCAGCGGCGGCGGGCGCGGCAGCCCGAGCTGGGAGCCCATGATGCCCGGTACCAGGACCACGCGCAGCCTGGCATCGCGCACCGGCGTGCGTGCGGCGCGGCGGGCAAGTGCGGCCAGGGTGCGGTGCTCGGCGGCGCCGAAGTAGGCGCGCAGTTCGGCCGCATGGCTGCCGCGCGCCAGCGCAGCCTCCACCTCGTCCGCGCTCCAGGCGCAGCGGTCGTATGGGGTGACGTGATCGGCGCTGCGCTCGCTCACGGGCCGACCCCGTCGCGAATCCGTCACTCAGGCACCAGAGCACGCACGTGCGCGGTGACGGCGAGCTTGCTGCCATCGCTCAGCAAGAGTTCCAGCGGCACCTCATCACCGGCCCGCAGCGCATGCTTGAGGCCGACGAGCATCACGTGCAGGCCGCCGGGCGCAAAGCGCACACTGCTGCCGGGAGCGATCACCACGGACTCGCGCGGCCGCATGGTGGAAGTGGTGCCGCTGAGCTGGGTCTGGTGGATCATCGCCTGCGCGGCGAGCGGGCACTGCACACCGGTTACGGTGAGCGGCTGTGTGCCGCTGTTGGTGAGTGTCAGGTACGCGGCGGCGACCTGCGTGCCCGGCGTCGCGCGCAGCCAGGCATCGCTGGCCTGCAGGGGCGCGGCTGCGCGCGCGATTGCGCCGCCGAGCAGCGTCAGGACGAGCAGGAGCACGGCGGTGATTTTCAAGCGGGCATCCGATGCGCGCCGGGAGATTGCGGACCGCGCGATTATGCCAGACGGGCCGTGCGCCGACCGACTATGATGCGCGCAGCCGACACCATGAGCGAACGCGCCCACGCATCCGAGTTGCCCGCCCTGTTGGCGTTGTGTTTCGGCGCGCTCGCGATCGGCAGCTCCGGCATCTTCGTGCGCCTGTCCGAGACCGGCCCGACCGCCACCGCCTTCTGGCGCGGCGCCTTCGCGCTGCCGTTCCTCGCGCTGTGGGCGTGGCTCGAGCGGCGCGCGCAGCCGCAGGCCGCGCCGGTGCTGCGCGAACCGCTGTTCCTGTGGGCGGGCGTGTGCTTCGCGGGCGACCTGCTGCTGTGGCACTGGGCGCTGCTGCTGACCTCGATCGCCGCCGCCACGCTGGAGGCCAACTGCGCCCCGATCCTGGTGACGCTGTTCGCGTGGCTGCTGTGGCGCGAGCGGCCACGCCCGGCGTTCCTCGCGGCCACGGCGCTCGCCTTCGGCGGCATGCTGCTGATGCTGGTGCCGAACATCGGCGCGGGCGGCCATGCGCTGCTCGGTGACCTGCTCGGCCTGGGCACGGCCTGCTTCTACGCCGGCTACCTGATGGTGGTGGCGCGGCTGCGCACGCGCCACGGCACCGGCATCGTGATGCTGCTCAGCACCGCCGTGTTCACGGTGCTGCTGCTGCCGATCGCGCTCACGCAGCGGTTCCTGCCATTGACCACGCACGGCTGGTGGCTGCTGGCCGGCTGTGCACTCAGCGCCCAGGTGCTCGGTCAGGGGCTGATCGCGTACGCGTTCGCCCATCTGCCGGCGGCCTTCGGCGCGGTCGCCCTCTATGCGCAGGTGATCGCTGCGGCCGGCTATGCCTGGCTGCTGCTCGGCGAGCGCCTGGCGCCGCTGCAGCTGCTCGGCGCACTCATCGTGCTGCTCGCTATCGCGGGGGCGCGCGCCAGCCGCCGCGGGGGCACGCACGCCGCGGCGGGGGCCGCGCCCGCCTAGGCGCGCTGCCCGTCCAGCCAGTCGAGTGCCTGCGACCACAGCGTGTCGCGGTGCTGCTCGAGGAAGAAGCCATGGTGACCGAGGCGACGCGCGCCGACATCGGCGGGCGCAGTCCAGCGCTCCTCGATGGCCGCGCCGCTGTAGGAACGCAGCAGCGCCGCGACCGCCGCGGGAGTGGCGATCGGATCGTCGGTGAAGCCCCACGAGAGCAGCGGGCCGCGCACCTCGGCATAGTGGGCGTCCTTGAAGTCCGCATCCAGCTGCGGCCCGAAGCTCGCCGCCGTCAGGCACCAGCGGCGCCACTGCAGAAAGACCTGCGGCGGCAGCGAGGCCCCGCGCCACAGCAGCCCGCGCGGCACGCAGCCCTGCAGGCGCAGCATCAGCGGCCCGTACAGCTTCCAGAAGGTGAGCGACACGGCGCGAAACAGCAGCTGCTGGCGCCGCCAGTAGCCGGTGGAGGCGCCGATCAGTACGTGGGCGCGCGCCTGCTGCGCGTTGGGCATGGCGCCGAGCAGCTGCCCGCCGACGCTGTGACCGAGGGTGAAGAGCGGCAACGGCGCGAACTGCGCGGCGAGCCAGCCGAGAGCAGCGGGCATGTCGAGGCGCCCCCACTCGCTCATGCGCACCGGCTCACACTCGGGCGGCTGCAGGGCCGAGGCGCCCATGCCGCGGTAGTCGTACAGCAGCGTGTGGTAGCCGCGTTGCGCGCAGTAACCCGCGAATCCGCGGTAGAAGTCTCTGAGGTAGCCGGTCGCGCCGTTGATCACCAGCGCCGCGCGCGGCGTGGCCGCGGGCAGCAGCAGACCGGCGAGGCGCCGGCCGTCGCGGGCGACGAAGCTGACAGGCTGTAGGCTCACGCTCATGGCGCGTGCTCGCTGATCAGCTTGCCCAGGGCCTCGATGGCCGCCAGGCGCGCGCTGCTCTTGCGCCACACGGCGCCGATGTGGCGCACCGGGCAGGGCTTGGCAAACGGGCGCAGTGCCACGCCCCTGGCGCTGCGATAGGCGCCGCTGCCGGCGAGCTCCGGCAGCAGCGTGATACCGGCCCCGGTGGCGACCATCTGCCGCAGCGTCTCGAGGCTCGTGGCGCGAAAGTCCTGCTGGTCGCGCACCCCGACGCGGCTGCACACCTCGAGCGCCTGGTCGCGCAGGCAGTGGCCTTCCTCGAGCAGCAGCAGCTTCTGGTCCTTGAGGTCGGCGAGACGCACGCTGGCGTGGGAGGCGAGCGGGTGCTGCTCGGGGAGCGCGACCAGGAAGGGCTCGCGGTACAGCTCGCGCGACTCCAGGCCCGCCAGCTCCACCGGCAGGGCGAGGATGCCGACGTCCAGCTCACCGGCGTGCAGCTTGGCGAGCATCGGGGCGGTCTGGTATTCGTACAGCCGCAGCTCCAGCCGCGGCAGCGCCTTGCGCACCAGCGGGGCGATGCGCGGCAGCAGGTACGGGCCGATCGTCGGCAGCAGTGCCACGCGCAGCGGGCCGGCGAGTGGGTCACGCTGGCTGCGTGCCAGCGCGACCACCTCGTCGGCGGCTTCCAGCATGCGCCGTGCGCGCGCGACGATCGCCTCGCCCGCCGCGGTGAGCGAGACGTTGTTGGGCGCGCGCTCGATCAGCTGCACGCCGAGGTACTCCTCCAGCTTCTTCAGCTGCGCCGAGAGCGTGGGCTGGCTCACGAAGCAGCGCGCGGCGGCACGGCCGAAGTGCCGCTCGTCGGCGACCGCTACCAGGTAGCGCAGGTCCTTGAGCTTGAGGTCCATGTGCCCAATATACGAACTCTATCGAATTAATCAAATCAATCGATTGGAATTATGACCACCCCGCCGCCACCATGCGTGGCCAAGGCTAATGAGAGGAGTTCGATTCACATGATCAGCGTAGGCCACAAGTTTCCCGAGTTCTCACTCACGGGCGTGGTTGCCAGCGACCCGAAGCAGGCGTTCCAGCCCATCACCCACGAGAGCTACCCCGGCAAGTGGAAGGTGCTGTTCTTCTGGCCGAAGGACTTCACCTTCGTGTGCCCGACCGAGATCGCCGCGTTCGGGCGCCTGGAGAAGGAGTTCCGCGCGCGCGATGCGCAGCTGCTCGGTGCCAGCATCGACAACGAGTATGTGCACCTGGCATGGCGCCGCGAGAAGGAGGAGCTGCGACAGCTGCCGTTCCCGATGCTCTCCGACATCAAGCGTGAGCTCGCCGGCGCGCTCGGCATCCTCGACCCGGAGGCCGGGGTGGCGCAGCGTGCCACCTTCATCGTCGACCCGCACGGCGTGGTGCGCTTCGTCTACGTCACCGACCTCAACGTCGGGCGCAGCCCCGAGGAAGTATTGCGTGTGCTCGATGCACTGCAGACCGATGAGCTGTGTCCGTGCAACTGGCAGAAGGGTGAAGAGACCCTGAAGGCGGCCTGAAGATGAACACCCTGGAGGGCATCCGTGAATCGTTGCCGGGCTATGCGCGCGACCTCGCGCTCAACCTCGGCACCGTGCTGACCCCGGCGGGCGCGCCGGGGCTCAGCGAGCGCCAGATCTGGGCGGTCGCGCTGGCCGCGGCCGCCAGCTCCGGCAATGCCGGCTTCACCCGCAACGTGCAGGCCCTGGCGGTGCGCCACCTGGATGCGGCGCACGTGAGCGCCGCGCACGCGGCGGCGGCCATCATGGCGATGAACAACGTCTACTACCGCTTCCTGCACCTCGTCGGGGACGAGGAGTACGCGAAGCTGCCCGCACGGCTGCGCATGAACGTGCTCGGCAACCCGGGCATCGCCAAGGCTGACTTCGAGCTGCTGTCGCTCGCGGTGTCGGCGATCAACGGCTGCGGCACCTGTGTCGCATCGCACGAGCGCCAGCTGCGCGCCCACGGCCTGAGCCGCGAGAGCGTGCAGAGCGCGGTGCGCATTGCGGCCACGGTGCACGCCGTGGCCCGCGTGCTCGCCAGCGTGAGCGGGGAGAGCGTCGCCGAGCCGACGACGCGCGCCGCGTAAGAAAAGAAGGTGCCGCGCCGGCGTGATTTGCCGGCGCGGCGCCTTTAGCTCAGGGCATACAGCTGGCCGTCCCAGCTGCCGAAGTAGAGCGTATCGCCCGCGACCACCGGTGAGGACAGCACCGCGCCCACGCTCAGCATGCGCTGCACGCCGGCCACCATGTCGTCGTAGAAGAAGTCGCTGAAGGCCGCCTCGTAGTTGGGCGTGCCGTCGGGCTTGGTGAGCGCCGCGGCGTTCTGGCCGGCACCATCGGTGCTGAAGGTCCACGCCGGCTGCTGCTTCTGCAGGTCGACGGCGAGCACCGTGCCGGCGTGGGAGCCGATGTAAAGGAAGTTGCCTGCAAGCGCCGGGGAGGAGAAGAAAGGCCAGTGATGGAAGGTGAGCTCGACGACGGGCGCGCCCGTTCTGGCATCGAGGGCGCGCAGCTCGGCGGAGTCCGAGGTCGCGAAGTAGACACGGCCGTCGCGCACCGCCGGTGAGCTGATCACCCAGGAGCCCTTGTTGTCGAAGGCCCAGCGCTGCGCGCCGCTCTTGGCATCGAGGGCATAGAGCTTGGAATCGCGGCAGCCGAAGTACACCAGGCCGCCGGCGACCACGGCCGAGGACTGGATGCCGACCTGGTTGCTGATCTTGGGGTCCTCGCCGGTCTTGAAGCGCCAGCGCTCCACGCCGGTGGCGGCATCGAGCGCGTAGAAGTAGCTGTCCCAGCTGCCCACGTACAGCAGGCCGTCGGCGAGTGCCGGCGAGGCGTGCACGACATTGCCGGTGTGGAACTTCCAGCGCAGCTCACCGGTGTCGCTGTTGAGCGCATACACGTTGCCATCGCCGCTGCCGAAGTACACCGTGTTGCCGTGCACCACCGGGGAGGACAGAAAGATGTCGAATGGGTCGGGCATGATCTCGGCGGCCGGCTCGGCGCCGTGCAGATGACGGGCGGCAAAGCGCTTCTCGCCCTCGGTGGCGAATTTCCAGCGCAGTTGGCCGCTCGCCGCATCCAGCGCGTAGAAATTGCCGTCGAAGCTGCCGATGTAGAGCAGCCCTGCGGCCACCGCCGGCGAGGCGGTGACGCGGCCGTGGGTGGCGAAGCGCCAGCGCTGCGCGCCGGAGGCGGCATCCACCGCGTACACGTTGTGATCGCTGCTGCCGACGAAGACCAGCCCGCCGCTCACCGCCGGTGTCGAGGCGATGGCGCCCTGGGTGCGGAATTTCCACTTCACCCCGTGCAGCACCGGCACGCCGGCGCCGGGGTAGCGGCCGCTGTGCGCCGGGTCGGCGCGAAACATCGGCTCGGCGGCCGCGGCACCGGCGGCAAGCGTGAGCAGCAGGAGCATGATCGCTCGGCGCATGGGCGCTCCCTTCGTATTCGTGTTCTGAAGCTCATGATAGGAGCGCGCGTTCGCGGCGCGGCTTCGGCTGGCCGCCCGAAAGTCACTGCCGGGCGCGCGCTGCGTAGTGGTCGGGGCGGCCGTGGTGCTGCATGATGCGGCCGCGGCAGGCCTGTGAGCCTTGCGGGAAGCACCGAGCACATGGCGAAAATGACACGCGCGCCCAGCTGGCAGCTGCTGCTGGGCCTGGCGCTCGCCGGCGGCGCGGCGGCGCGCCCGGTCAGCGACGATCTCGGGCGCACCCTGGGGGTGCCGCCGGCGCCGCTGCGCATCGTGAGTCTCGCCCCCGGCGCCACCGAGATGCTGTTCGCCGCCGGCGCCGGAGCGCAGGTGATCGCGACCGTGGAATATTCGGACGAGCCGCCGGCGGCGCGGCAGGTGCCGCGTGTCGGCGACGTCGCCGCGGTCGACATGGAGCGCCTGGTCGGCCTGCATCCGGACCTGGTCGTGCTCTGGGCCGGCGGCGGCAACCCGGCGCAGCGCGAGAAGATCGCCGGTCTTGGCATTCCCATCTACGAGCAGCAGGTGGCACGCTTGGCCGACATCCCCGCGGCGGTGCGGCGCCTGGGGGCGCTCGCCGGCACGGGCGCCGCCGCCGATGCGGCGGCGCACTCAATGGAGCAGCGCCTCGCGCAGCTCAGTGCCACCTACGGGCAGGGCCGCGGTGCGCCGCCGCGCGTGCTCATGCAGGTGTGGAACCGCCCGATCTACACCGTGGGTGGCCGGCACCTGATGAGCGATGCGCTGCGAGTGTGTGGTGCCCGAAATGTGTTCGCCGACCTGCCCGAGGCGGGCCCCATCGTCGACACCGAGGCGGTGATCGCGCGCGACCCGGACATCATCGTGGCCGCGGCGCCCTCAGGCGAAGGCGCCGCCTGGGTGGCGGACTGGATGCGGCTGCAGAGCCTGTCCGCGGTGCGCCACCATCGCGTGGTGGCCTTCGAGGATCAGGCGCTCAGCCGGCTCGGCCCGAGCGTCATCGGCGCCACCGAGAACCTGTGCCGCACGCTCGCCGGGGTCAGTCGCGGAAGTTATTGAACTGCAGCGCCACGTCGAGCTTCGCGCCGCGCAGCAGCGCGATCGCGGCCTGCAGCTCGTCACGCTGCTTGCCGGTGATGCGCACCTTCTCACCCTGCAGGCTGGCCTGCACCTTGAGCTTGGAGTCCTTCACCAGGCGCGCGATCTTCTTGCCGGTCTCGGCATCGATGCCGTGACGCAGCAGCACTTCCTGAGTCGCGGCTGACAGCGAAGTGGTCGGCTCCTTCACGTCCAGGCACACGAGGTCGATGCCACGCTTGGCGAGGCGTACCTTGAGGATCTCGAGCATCTGCTTGAGCTGAAAGTCCACCTGCGCATGCAGCGTGACCAGGAACTCCTTCAGCTCGAAGCGCGCCCCGGTGTCCTTGAAGTCGAAGCGCTGCGCGAGCTCGCGGTTCGCCTGGTCGACCGCGTTGGCGACCTCGTGCGCGTTGAGCTCGGAGACGGCGTCGAAGGAGGGCATGGCGGGCTCGCTCAGCGCCTGCGCTTCTTCTTCGCGGGTGTCCGCGGCTTCGCCGCCACCAGCGCGCGCCGGTGCTTGCGGGTCAGCTCGATGAATCGCGGGGTCGGCCCGGCGTCCTCGTAGAGCGGGTCGCCCTGCTCGTCGGTCGAGATGACGCGCGTGCCGGCGACGTAGGGCATCGCGGCGGCCACCTCCTGCAGCGCCGCCCCGAGGAGCTCGCTGATCAGCTGTTCGGCGGTGCGCCCGGGGAACATTTCCGCGAGCGCCCCGAGGCGCGCAGCATCGTCCACCGGCAGCCGCACGGTGTAGCTCCTGGCGGTGCGCGGTGCGGCGGCGCCCTCGCGCCAGCTGTCCAGCAGTTGCTTGAAGTTCGTCTCCGGTGCCATGGCGCGCAATTCTAGCCAAGGTGCGCTGCGTGTGCTCGCGCAGCCAGGCGTGCTCCGCGGCGCAGCATCGAGGATCTGCAGTGCGAAACAGGTACCCGCCGCGCAGCTTGGCCACTCTTAAAGTAGAAACGCGCCCGCAGGGGGAGCGAGCCATGAAGAAGACGCCCAAGCGGCCCAAGCGCGCAGTTCCCAGGATCGCACGCGGCATCGCCCCCACTGCCGCAATCGCCTCCGGGCTGCTCGCACCGCCACTGCTCGCCGCTCCCGGAGATCTCGATCCGAGCTTCGGCGACATGGGACGCGTGAATTCGGTGGGGAACTTTAAGGGCACCGCCTGGGCCATCAAGCCGCTGACGGGCGGCCAGAGTCTCATCGGTGGCGGGGAATCTTTCGACTTCGACTGCTCCTACTATCACTGCTCCTCCGATGGCTTCATGGGGCGCATCTCCGCGTCGGGTACTCTGGATGAGCCATACACGGCCACTCTCCTGAGCGGCACGGAGGTCAATGACTTCGTGCTGCAGCCGGACGGCAAGCTGGTGGCCACGGGTCAGGACGACTCGCGCACCGCGCAGCTCATCGTCTTCCGCCTGGAGGCAGACGGCGCACTCGATGCGGGATTTGCGGACGGTGGCGTGCTGCGCTACCCCAGAGCCAACAATGCAGCCGGCCAATCGGTGGTGCTCGATCCCAGCGGCGCCATCGTCGTGGCCGGCTCCAGCGACGGCGACCTGCCGATACTTGCGGCTAAGGAAGAGGACCAGAAGGCGGTGATGACGGTGCGCCGCTTGGGTGGCGCAGCTGGCCAGGTCAGCGTCGCCTACCACACCGCAGACTACACCGGCGCAGATGCCGCAACGGCCACGGCGGGTGCCGACTACACGGCGGTGAGCGGACGGCTGACCTGGGCGGATGGCGATTTCAGCGATCGGCAGATGATCACGGTGCCGATCCTTGCCGACAGCGGCCAGGTGGAGGAAGCGGAGCGCTTCGTCATCGCGCTGGATGACGTGCAGGGCGGTGCGGGAGTGGGCACCGAGGGAGTCGTGGAGATCGCCGCAGACGGTGCGCCGTCCGGGCAGTTCGGCTTTGCGGACTCCGCCCTGACGGTCCTGGCGAATGCCGGGACCGTCCAGGTGTACGTCTACCGCAACTACTACTCCCAGGGAGCCGTCTCCGTGACGGTGACGCCGGTGCCGGGAAGTGCGACCAGTGCGGATTTCTCGCCGACGCCGATCGTCCTGTCGTGGGCTGACGGAGACTCGAGCTGGCAGACGGCGAATATCCCCATCACCAACAGCGGGGCAGAGTCCCCCAGATCCTTCACCGTCCAGCTTTCCAATCCGACCAATGGGGCGCTCGTGGGCCCGCATTCAAGCCTGGCGGTGACGATCAATCCCATTGTGACGTCCCCGGGCGGCTCAGGTGGCGGGGCCTTTGACTGGCTTGCGTTGCTTGGCCTCGCCTGCCTTCGATGGCTGAGACGGCGTTCCGATTAGGAAGTCTCGTCGACAGGCCGCGGCCAGCGCTCTCGAGCGGCGCCTTGACGAGCTCGGCGCCCCACGGTGATACTGCCGCAATGTTACGGCACCGCACCCCCTCGCTGCAGTGGTGGTGGCGCACTTCCTAACGGAGTGGGCTGACGGTTAGCTGTTTCAAACGCACTTAGGATCGACGCAGACCAGAACCCATCTCCGGATGACCCCGGGATGGGTTTTTTGTTGCCCGCAGGAAGAGGAATCGAGCCTTGCAGCCGCTGTTCGACATAGCCGGGGACCTGGACACGCCGGTGTCGGCCTTCATGAAGCTCCGCGCCTTCGCGCCACGCTTCCTGCTGGAGAGCGTCGAGGGCGGCGAGCGTCTGGCGCGCTACTCGTTCATCGGCTTTGGCGAGGGTCTCGAGGTGCGCCTCGATGCCGGCGGGCTGAGCATCGGCCACGAGCGCCAGGCGCGGCCCGAGAACGGCGCGGCGCTGCTCGCCGCGCTGCGCGGCGCGCTGGCGCGTGCGCCGCAGCCGGACACGGACATCAGCGGCGTGCCGCTCGCCGGCGGGCTGGTCGGCTATGCCGCCTACGACGTGGTGCGCTACTTCGAGCGCTTGCCGCGCCGCGCCGCCGCGGGCGATGTGCCCGCGCTGCACTACGTCGCACCGCGCTCCATCCTGGTGTTCGATCACCTCACGCGCGGCATCGCGCTGGTGCACGCCGGGAGCGAGGAGGAGCGCCGCGCGCTGCGCCGCGAAGTGGTCCGCGCGCTGCGCGGCGCACTGCCGCAGGCCACGCGCGCCGGCGGCTACGCGCCCCCGGCCGCGGCCTTCGCGCGTGCCGACTACCTGGCCGGCGTGCGCCGCACCCAGGAGTACATCGCCGCCGGTGACGTCTATCAGCTGGTGCTCGCCAGCCGCTTCGCCGGCCGGCACGACCTGGATCCCTTCCAGGCCTATCGCGCGCTGCGGCTCATCAATCCCTCGCCCTACATGTACTACTGCGCGCTCGGGGATGTCGCGGTGGTGGGCTCCTCCCCCGAGGCGCTGGTCAAGCTCAACGGCCGCGAGGCGCAGCTGCGGCCGATCGCCGGCACCCGGCCGCGCGCCAGCGCGCCTGCGCTCGATGCGCAGCGCGAGGCCGAGCTGCTCGCCGACCCCAAGGAGAACGCCGAGCACGTGATGCTGGTGGACCTGGCGCGCAACGACCTCGGCCGCGTGGCGCGCGCCGGCAGCGTGCGCGTGGAGCCGTACCGCTCGATCGAGCGCTACAGCCACGTCATGCACATGGTGAGCGGCGTGAGGGGCGAGCTCGCCGCCGGCAAGGACGCCTTCGATCTGTTCGCCGCCACCTTCCCGGCCGGCACGCTGGTGGGCGCGCCCAAGGTGCGCGCCATGCAGATCATCGACGAGCTCGAGCCGGTCGGCCGCGGCCTGTACGGCGGCACGGTCGGCTACTTCGGGGCGCGCGGCGACATGGACCACGCCATCACCATCCGCACGCTGGTGTTCCGTGGCGATGAGTACAGCTACCAGGCGGGCGCGGGCATCGTGGCCGACAGCGTGCCGGAGAACGAACACGAGGAGGTGCTGGCCAAGAGCGGCGCGATGGCGCGCGCGCTCGAGCTGGCACGGGAGGGCCTGTGAAGCCGCGCTTGCTCCTGATCGATAACTACGACTCCTTTACCTACAACCTGGTGCAGGCGTTCCTGGTGCTGGGCGCCGAGGTGATCGTGCATCGCAACGATGCGCTCGACACCGCCGGGGCGCGCGCCCTGCGGCCCTCGCACCTGTGCATCTCGCCCGGCCCCGGCACCCCCTACGATGCCGGCGTTTCCATGGACATGATCCGCGCCTTCGCCGGGCAGATTCCGGTGCTCGGCGTGTGCCTCGGCCACCAGTCGATCGTCGAGGTGTTCGGCGGCCAGGTGGTGCGCGCCGCACGGCTGATGCACGGCAAGACCTCGCAGATCGAGCACGACGGGCGCACGCTGTTCGCCGGGCTCCCCGAGCCCTGCGAGGTCGGGCGCTACCACTCGCTGATCGCAGCGCCCGAGCGCCTGCCGGCAGCACTCGAGGTGAGTGCGCGCACCGCCGAGGGCGAGATCATGGGCGTGCGCCACCGCGCGCTCGTGGTCGAGGGCGTGCAGTTTCACCCCGAGAGCATCCTGACGCCGGAAGGGCCGCATCTGCTTGGCAACTTCCTCGCCCAGTCCGCCGGTGCGCGCCTCGCACCGGGCGGCACCGGAGGGGCTCGTGTCGCAAGCGCATGAGCTGCTCGCGCAGCTGCTCGAGCGGCGCCACCTGAGCGAGTCGCAGGCGCAGGAGCTGCTCGCGCAGCTCACCGATGCGCAGCTGCCGCCGGCGCTCGCCGGGGCCATCCTCGCGGCCCTCGCCGCCAAGGGCGTAGTGGCCGAGGAGGCGCGCGGCCTGGCGCGCGCCATGCGGCGCCTGGCGCGCCGGCCGGAGCTGCCGCCGCAGCTGCGCGCCATCGACATCGTCGGCACCGGCGGGGATGCTTCCGGGAGCCTGAACATCTCCACCGGTACCGCGCTGCTGGTGGCGGCCTGCGGCCTGCCGGTCGTCAAGCACGGCAACCGCTCGGTTTCCAGCCGCTGCGGCAGCGCCGACGTGCTCGAGGCGCTCGGCCTGCCGGTGCCGCTCGATGCCGCCGCCGCGGCGCGCTGCCTGGCGGATACCGGCTTCACCTTTCTGTTCGCGCCCCACTACCACCCGGCCACGCGCGCGCTCGCCCCGGTGCGCGCCGCGCTCGGGGTGCGCACGGTGTTCAACATCCTGGGTCCCCTGGTCAATCCGGCGCAGCCGCCGCTGCACCTGGTGGGTGCCTACAGCCTGGAGGTGGCGCGCCTGATCGCCGAGACCTTCCAGGGCCTGCCGGGCGAGCGCACGTTCGTGGTGCATGGTGCCGCGGGCTGGGACGAGCCGACGCCCATCGGCCCCTTCACGCTCTTCGATGTGCGAGCGGGCCGTGTCACGCAGGGTGAGCGCAGCGCGGCGGACTACGGCCTGCCGCAATGCCGTGCGGCGGAGCTTGCCGGCGGGGACGCCGCCGAGAATGCCGCGGCGCTTGCCGCGGTGCTCGAGGGGCGCGCGCGGGGTGCGCACCGCGACTGCCTGCTGCTGGGTGCCGCCCTGGCGCTCGAGGTCGCCGGCGCGGTGAGCAGTCCGCGTGAAGGCGTGGCGCGCGCCGCGGCCGCGATCGAGAGCGGGGCGGGGGCACGGCTGCTGGCTGCCCTCAGGCGCACCGGCGCCGCCGTGGCGGCGGAGGCCTCCGCATGAGCCGCGATTTTCTCGCCGACATGGCGCTTGCCAGCCGCGCGCGGGTGCGCGCGGCGCGGGCGCAGCGGCCGCTGGCGCAGCTCGAGCGCGCCCTCGCCAGCGCGCCCGCGCCGCCGGCGCTGCGGCTGCACCCGGCCGGCTTCGACCTCATCGCCGAGTTCAAACTGCGCTCGCCGGCACAGGGGGTGCTGCGCGCGGCCGGCGCGGACGTCGGCGCGCGGGTGCGCGCCTATGCCGCAGGCGGTGCCGCCGCGGTCTCGGTGCTCACCGAGCCGGCGCGCTTCGACGGTGAGCTCGCGCACCTGGAGCAGGCCGCCAGCGCGCTCGCGGGCAGCGGCGTGCCGGCGATGCGCAAGGACTTCCTCGTCGACCCGTACCAGGTGCTCGAGGCGCGCCTGGCCGGTGCCGGCGGGGTGCTCGTGATCCTGCGCATGCTGCCGCGCGCGGACACCGAGGCGCTCCTCGAGTGCGCGCACGAGTGCGGACTGTTCGTGCTGCTCGAGGCTTTCGATGCCGCCGACCTCGAGCTCATGCGCGCCCTCATCGAGCGGCACGGTTCAGCGATGCGCCTCCTGGCCGGGGTGAACTGCCGCGACCTGACGAGCCTGCAGGTGGTGCCCGCGCGCCTCTTGGAGCTGGCACCGCTGCTGCCGCAGGGCGTGCCGCGGGTCGCCGAGAGCGGCGTGACCGGTGTAACGCAGGCGCGCGCCGTGGCCGCGGCCGGCTACGAGCTGGCGCTGGTCGGCAGCGCGCTCATGCAGGGCGCGGACCCGGCGGCGCTTACCGGCGAATTGCTCGCGGCCGGGCGGGCCGCGCGGAGCCGGTGAAGATGTGGATCAAGATCTGCGGCATCACGAGTGCGGAGGCGCGCGATGCGGCGCTCGAGCAGCGGGTGGATGCCGTCGGCTTCGTATTCGCCGCCTCCGCGCGGCGGCTCGAGCCGAACGTGGCGGCGCAGCTGGCGGCCGGCGTACGCGGCCGCTGCGCCTGCGTGGCGGTGATGCGCCATCCGTCGCAGGCGCTCCTTGATGAGGTGCTCGCGCTGGTGCGGCCGGACCTGCTGCAGAGTGATGCCGCGGATCTGCTGCACCTGAAGCTGCCGGCCACACTCGCGTGCCTGCCGGTGCTGCGTGCCTTGCCCGCGGCCGGCGCGCCGCTGCCGGCGCGCGTGCTGTTCGAGGGTGCCCAGAGCGGCAGCGGCCAGCCGAGCGACTGGCCGGCGGCCGCCACGCTCGCGCGTCGCACCGACCTGGTGCTGGCCGGCGGCCTGAATGCCGGCAACGTCGGCGCGGCGATTGCCGCGGTGCGCCCGTTCGGCGTCGACGTGTCGAGCGGCGTCGAGACGACACCCGGGGTCAAGAGTCCGGCGGCGATCGCCGCCTTCGTGCACAGCGCGCGCGCGGCGGCGCGCGCCCTCAGCGAGGAAAACCCATGAATGCGCTGCCTGCTTCCCTGGATTCCCGGCGCCTGCTGGCGGAGCTGATCGCCGGCCGGCTGCCGGATGCGCGCGGCCGCTTCGGCCCCTTCGGCGGCCGCTACGTGCCCGAGACCCTCATCCCGGCGCTGGAGCGCCTGGCGCGCGGGGTCCGCGAGCACCTGCACGCGGCGGACTTCCGCGAGGAGCTCGCCGGGCAGCTGCGCAGCTGGGTAGGGCGGCCCACCGCGCTCACGCACGCCGCGCGCCTCTCGCAGCTCTGGGGCGCGCAGGTGTGGCTGAAGCGCGAGGACCTGGCGCACACCGGCGCGCACAAGATCAACAACGCCATCGGCCAGGCGCTGCTGGCGCGGCGTCTCGGGGCGCGGCGCATCGTGGCGGAGACCGGCGCCGGCCAGCATGGCGTGGCGAGTGCGGCGGCCTGCGCGCGGCTCGGCCTGCCGTGCACCGTCTACATGGGCGAGGTGGACATGCAGCGCCAGGCGCCGAACGTCGGGCGCATGCGGCTGCTCGGCGCGCGGGTGGTGGCGGTGACTTCCGGCGACCGCACGCTGCGCGCTGCCATCGACGAGGCGCTGCGCGACTGGGTTGCAGACCCGACCGACACTTATTATCTGCTCGGCTCGGTGGTCGGCCCGCATCCCTATCCCTACCTGGTGCGCGAGCTGCAGGCGGTCATCGGCCGCGAGGCCCGCGCGCAGATGCTGGAAGCCCACGGCGCGCTGCCGGATGCCCTCATCGCCTGCGTCGGCGGCGGCTCGAACTCCATGGGCGCCTTCCACGCCTTCGTGCCCGATGAGGCGGTCGAGATCATCGGCATCGAGGCCGGCGGGCGCGGCGCGCAACTCGGCGAGAACGCGGCCACCATCGCCTACGGCCGTCCCGGGGTCCTGCACGGCACCTACTCGCTGCTGCTGCAGGATGCCGACGGGCAGGTGCAGGAGACGCACTCGGTGTCCGCCGGGCTGGATTACCCGAGCGTCGGCCCCGAGCATGCGCTGCTGGCCGCGACCGGGCGGGTGCGCTACGACACCGCCAGCGATGCCGAGGCGCTCGCCGCGGTGCGCGCGCTGAGCGAGTGCGAGGGCATCCTGCCCGCGCTCGAGAGCGCCCACGCGCTGGTCGGCGCGGAGCGCTGGGCGCGCGCGCATCCGGGCGGCACCGTGCTCGTGTGCCTCTCCGGACGCGGCGACAAGGACATGCCGACGCTGCAGCAGACGCTGCTGGCGGATGCGCCCGCATGATGCCGCGCGAGCGCATCAGCGCGAGCATCCGCGGCGCCGCCGCGCGCGGCGAGCCGGCGCTGGTGGCCTACCTCACCGCCGGTTATCCCGCCCGCGCCGCGTTCCGCGAGCACGTGCGCACCCTCGCCACGGCTGCCGACGTGGTGGAAGTGGGCGTGCCGTTCACCGACCCGATGGCCGACGGCGTGACCATCCAGCGCGCGAGCCTCGCCGCGCTGGCGCAGGGCGTGAGCCTGCGCTGGATACTGGAGGAGCTCGAGGCGCTTGGCAGCCTGCCGGCGCCGCTGCTGCTGATGAGCTACCTCAACCCGCTGCTCGCCTTCGGCGGCACGCTCGCCGCACGCGCCCGCGCCGCCGGGGTGTCCGGGTTCATCGTGCCGGACCTGCCGCTCGATGAGAGCAGCGAGCTGCGCGCCGCCCTCGATGCCGAGCAGCTGGCGCTGGTGCAGATGGTGACCCCGGTCACCGAGCCGGCGCGGCTGCGCGCGCTGTGCGAGGGCAGCCAGGGCTTCGTGTACGCCGTGACCATGACCGGGACCACCGGGCGCAACGTGGCGGTGCCGCCGGAGGTGCTCGGCTACCTGGACGCGGTGCGCTCGGCCGCCAGAGTGCCGGTGTGCGCCGGCTTCGGGATCCGCAGCCGCGCGCAGGTCGAGCGCTTGCGCGGCCATGTCGACGGCGTCGTCGTCGGCTCGGCGCTGGTCGAGCAGTTCGAGCGCGGCGGCGACGTGGGCGCGTGGCTGCGCGCACTGCGCGGCTGAGGCCGGCTCGACAGGCGCCCATGCGCGGGGTGATGCTGCGCTAGGCATGCAAACCCTGACCATCCTGCGCCGCTTCTGCGGACCGCCGGCTTCCGCCAACGGCGGCTATTTCGCCGGCAGCGTGGCGACCCTGGCGCAACGCACGCTCACGGTGCGCCTGCTGCAGCCGCCGCCCCTGGATACCCCCTTCAGCGTGCAGGCTGCGGCGGAGGGAACCCTGCAGGTGCTCAACGGCACGCAGCTCATCGCCACGGCGCAGCCGGGCGTGCTCGAGCTGCCCCCGCCGCCGCAGGTGCCGCGCTACCTGGAGGCGGTCGAGGCCTCACGCCACTACGCCGGCTTCAGCTACCACCGCTTCCCCAGCTGCTTCGTGTGCGGTACGCAGCGCGCGCGCGGCGATGGCATGCGCATCTTCGCCGGCCGCCTGTCGGAGCTCGGCGTGGTGGCCGCTCCCTGGGTGCCGGATGCCTCGCTCGACCGCGGCGATGGCAAGGTGCGCCCCGAGTTCATGTCGGCGGCGCTGGACTGCCCGGGCTACTACGCCGTGGCGCCCGACGATCGCATGATGCTGCTAGCCGAGTTCACCGCCCACGTCGATCGCCTGGTGCACATCGGCGAGGCGTGCACGGTGGTCGGCTGGCAGCTCGCCGCCACGGGTCGCAAGCACCACGCCGGCACGGTCCTGTTTGACGGCAAGGGCGAGCTGTGCGGACGCGCCCGCGCGCTGTGGATCGAGCCGCGCAACCAGCCGTGAGTCGCTCTCAGGCGCGCACCAGCCGCATCATGGTCTCGGCGTAGCGCGCGCCGGCACTGACCCCCACCGGGAACACCGCCTCGATGGTGGCGAGGTCGACGCTGCTCAGGCGCACGCCGAGCGCCCCCAGGTTCTCCTTGAGGTTGCGCACGCGCCGCGTGCCCGGGATCGGCACGATGTGCTCGCCCTGCGCCAGCACCCAGGCGAGTGCCAGCTGCGCCGGGGTGCAGCCCTTGTCGTGTGCGAGGGTCTTCACCTTCTCCACCAGCGCCAGGTTGCGGGCGAAGTTCTCGCCCTGGAAGCGCGGACTCTGGCGCCGGTAATCATCGGGCGCGAAGTCCTCGGCGCTGCGCAGCGCGCCGGTGAGGAAGCCGCGGCCGAGCGGGCTGTAGGCGACGAAGCCGACGTTGAGCCGGGCGCACATGGCGAGCACGCCATCCTCGGGGTCGCGCGTCCACAGCGAGTACTCGCTCTGCAGCGCGGTGATCGGGTGCACGCGATGCGCGCGCTCCAGGGTCTGCGGGGCGACTTCCGAGAGTCCCAGGTAGCGTACCTTGCCGGCGCTCACCAGCTGCGCCATGGCGCCGACCGTGTCCTCGATGGGCACGTTCGGGTCCACGCGGTGCAGGTAATACAGGTCGATCTGCTCGATGCCCAGGCGCTTCAGGCTCGCCTCGCAGGTGCTGCGCACGCGCTCGGGGCGGGCATCGATGAGGCGGGCGTTGGGGTTGGCGCGATCACGCACGAAGCCGAACTTGGTGGCGACGAAGGCGTCGCGGCGCCGGCCGCGCAGCGCGCGCCCCACCAGCTCCTCGTTGGTGTACGGACCGTAGGCATCGGCGGTGTCGAGGAAGTCGACTCCATGCTCGAGTGCATAGGCGAGGGTCTCGAGCGACTCCGCATCATCGTGCGCACCATAGAAATCGCTCATGCCCATGCAGCCAAGACCCAAGGCCGAGACCGAGGGGCCGTCGCGGCCCAGCGTGCGCTGCTGCATGAGAGGCTCCGAGAGTTGCGTCGGGCTGCGATTGTGCCCCCGCACACGCGCCGGGCCGAATACGCATTTCGGGAGAGGCGCGACTCGGTCTAGACCGTGGCTGGCCGCAGGCTGGCGTGGCGCCAGTCGCCGAAGCGGTAGTACAGGAACGCCAGCAGCGCCGCGAGCAGCGAGGAGATGGGAAAGCTCCACCAGATGGCATCGGCGTGGTAGCGCTCGAGGAAGAAGTGCGCCAGCGGGAAGCGCACTACCAGCAGCGAGACGGTGAGCACCACCAGCGGGGCGATGACCGCGCCGGTGGCGCGTACCACCCCGAACAGCGCCACCGAGATGCCGAAGAAGGTGAACGAGGGCGTCACGATGCGGTTCAGGTGCGAGGCGATCTCGAGCGCGTGCGAGCCGCCCGGCAGGAACAGCCCGAAGATGTGCGCATCGAGCAGCTCGATCAGGATCACGATCGAGCCGGTGAGCAGCACGCTGTAGAGCACGCCCACGCCGGCGATGCGCGTGACGCGGTCCCATCGGCCCGCGCCCACGTTCTGGGCGCTCATGGCCGAGATGCCCATGCCGACCGCGAAGGCCGGCATCTGGATGTAGTTCCAGATCTGCATCGCCGCGCCGAAGGCCGCGGTGGTGTCGACCCCGAAGCGGTTGACGAGCGTGATCATGAGCACGGCGCTCAGGGAGACCACCAGCATCTGCGCGCTCATCGGGATGCCCTTCTTCACCAGCACGCCGACGATGCCCCAGTCGATGCGCAGGTAGCGCAGCTCGTCCTGGTGCAGGCACAGGAGGTGGCGGCGGCGGTAGAGGTGGCGGATGAGTGCCGTGAGGCTGACCGCCTGGGCGATGAAGGTGGCGAGCGCCGAGCCGGCGATCCCCAGGCGCGGCGCCGGACCCAGCCCGAAGATGAACACGGGGTTGAGGCCGATGTCGATCGCCACCGACAGCAGCATGAAGTAGAACGGCGTCTTGGAATCCCCGGCGCCGCGCAGTACCGCCATGATGAAGGCGTACATGTACAGGAACGGCAGTGCCAGGAAGATCACGCGCATGTAGGCCACCGCGAGCTCGAGGGAGTCCGCCGGGGTATGCATGGCGCGCAGCAGCGGGCGGCTGAGCAGCAGCCCGGCGAGCGCCATGGCGAGCGAGATGCCGCAGAAGAAGGTGGCGCTGGTGCCGACCACGCGCTTGGTCTCGGTCAGGTTGTTGGCGCCGATGTTCTGGCCGATGAGGATGGTGGCGGCGAGCGCCACGCCGAAGGCGGCGCCGATCAGCAGGAACATCACGGTGTTGGCGTTGGAGGTGGCGGTGAGGGCCGCCTCGCCCAGGCCGCGGCCGACCCAGATGGAGTTCACCGAGCCGTTGAGCGACTGCAGGATGTTGGCGAACAGGATCGGCAGCGAAAAGCGCAGCAGCACCGCGGGGATCGACCCCTGCACCAGGGAACGCTGCACTTCAGCTCAGCGCCACAACGCGTACAGCAGGTTGGCGGCTCCGGCCCCAAGCAGTGTCCACGCCGGCCAGCCGTAGCCGCGCGTCAGGGCGAGGCCGGCGAACCCCACCAGCAGCAGTGCCGTACCGAGCGCGAGCGAGTGCCGGGCGCGGCGCGCGGCCCGCAGCTCCGCGGCCAGCTCGCGCAGCTCGGGCGCGCTCAGCGCCGCCGGCGGCGGCGCGGGCGCACGCAGCAGGCGGCTGAGCAGCAGCGGCAGCTCGCGCACGCCGGCGATCAGCTGCGGAGTCTCCGCGCGCAGGCTGCGTACGAAGCTGCGCAGGCTGGTGCGCTCGCGCATCCACTCGCGCAGGATCGGCGTGGCGGCGTTCCACACGTCGAGGTCGGGGTACAGCTCGCGCCCCAGCCCCTCGACGTTGAGCAGCGTCTTCTGCAGCAGCAGCAGCTGCGGCTGGATCTGCATGTTGAAGCGGCGCGAGATCTCGAACAGCCGCAGCAGGATGCGCCCGAAGGAGATGTCCTTGAGCGCGCGGTCGAGGATCGGCTCGCACACCGTGCGTACCGCGGACTCCATCTCCTCGATGCGCGTGCCGGCGGGTACCCAGCCGGACTCCAGGTGCAGTTCGGCGACGCGCCGGTAGTTGCGCTCGAACACCGCGAGGAAGTTCTGCGCCAGGTACTCCTGGTCGCGCGGGTCGAGCGAGCCGACGATGCCGAAGTCCACCGCCGCGTAGCGCGGCCGCGCCGGGTCCTCCACCAGCACGAAGATGTTGCCGGGGTGCATGTCGGCGTGGAAGAAGTTGTGGCGGAATACCTGGGTGAAGAAGATGCGTACCCCGTTCTCGGCCAGGGTGCGGATGTCGGTGCCGGCCGCGCGCAGCGCGGCCAGGTCGCTGATGGGCACGCCGCGGATGCGCTCCATCACCATGACCTCGGTGCGGCAGTAATCCCAGTGCACCTCCGGCACGTACAGCAGGTCGGAGCCGGCGAAGTTGCGCTTCAGCTGCGAGGCATTGGCCGCCTCGCGCATCAGGTCGAGCTCATCGAGGATGGTCTTCTGGTACTCGTCCACCAGCTCGCACGGGCGCAGCCGCCGCCCCTCCGACCAGAAGCGCTGCGCCAGCTGCGCGAGCGCGTGCAGCACCTCGAGGTCACGCGCGATCACGGCGCGCATGCCCGGGCGCAGCACCTTGACCACGACCTGCGCGCCCCCCGGCAGCACCGCGGCGTGCACCTGGGCGATGGAGGCCGCCGCGAGCGGGGTCTCCTCGAAGTGCGCGAACGTCGTGGCGATGCTGGCCCCGTAGGCCTGCTCGATCAGGGCGCGCGCCGCGCTGCCAGGAAAGGGCGGCACCCGGTCCTGCAGTTTCGCCAGCTCATCGGCGATGTCCGGGGGCAGCAGGTCGCGCCGCGTGGAGACGGCCTGGCCGAACTTGACGAAGATGGGTCCGAGTTCCTCGAGCGCCAGCCGCAGCCGTGCCGCCCGGCTCGCCGCCCCGCGGCGCGCGAACCACATCGCCGGGGACAGGTAGAACACGAAGCGCAGCGGCCGGTACAGGTGCGTGGCGCCCACGTACTCATCGAGCCCGTGCCGCAGCAGCACGCGCTGGATCTCCAGCAGCCGCAGCAGTACCCGCAGCTTCACGGTTGCGCGCGCCGCTGCGCGAGCGCTGCCAGCCGCGCGCCGAGGCGGTCGACGGCCTCGCGCAGCTCATCGACGCCGCGCAGGAACTGTTCCCCTTCGGCACGCGGCACCAAATCGCCGCGCTCGTGCGCGAAGTATTCGGCGAGGTTCTCGACCCCGGTCGCCAGCGCCCGGCGCGCGAGCGCGAGGCCGCCGCGCGCCAGGCGTGCCAGCTGGTGTGCCGGCACGTCACCGATCACGAGCGCGAGCTCCTCCTCGGCATCCGGGCGCAGCCGCTGCAGCAGCTCGAAGAAGCGCTCGGCGAGCTCGGTGTCGCCACTCACGGTGACCGAGCCGCGCTGCAAGGGGGCGCGCGGCGAGGCTTCCGCGGCGAGCGCCAGCAGCCCGAAGGGCCCGCCGCGCAGCGTGGCCTCGGCGGGTTCGCCACCCGCCTGCAGTGCGAGCGTGACGCCGTTGGAGCTCAGGCGCAGCCGTGTGATGTCGGTGAACTCGAGGGCGACGCTGCGTCCGGCGAGCTCGGCGCACAGCGCGCGCGCGCGCGGCGAGCGCGGCAGTCCGCGGTTGAGGAGCTTTTCCAGCGTCGGCAGCAGCATGCGCCTTCAGGACTTGTAGCCGCGGTGCACGGCGACGATGCCGCCGCTCAGGTTGTGGTAGCGGCAGCCCTCGAGTCCCGCCGCCTCGAGCATGGCGAGCAGGCGCTCCTGGTCGGGGTGCATGCGGATCGACTCGGCCAGGTAGCGGTAGCTCGCCTCATCGTGCGCCACCACCCGGCCGATGAGTGGCAGCACGCGCAGCGAGTACGCGTCGTAGAGTTCCTTCAGCCCCGGCAGCCGGACGTGCGAGAACTCGAGCACCAGCAGCTGCCCCCCGGGCTTGAGCACGCGGCGCATGGCGGCGAGCGCCGCGGACTTGTCGGTGACGTTGCGCAGCCCAAAGCCGATCGTGACGCAGTCGAAGGCGTTCTCGGCGAAGGGCAGCCGCTCGGCGTTGGCCTGCACGCAGGCGACGTTGGCCGTGAAACCCTCGTTGAGCAGCCGGTCGCGGCCGCGCGCGAGCATGGCGGCGTTGATGTCGCTCAGCACCACCAGCCCCGTGCGCCCCACCTGCCGGGCCAGCCCCGCCGCGAGATCACCGGTGCCGCCGGCGACGTCCAGGGCGCGCTGGCCGGCGCGCAGGTTGGTGAGCCCGAGCGTGAAGCGCTTCCACAGCCGGTGCGTGCCCGCGGACATCAGGTCGTTCATCAGGTCGTAGCTGTCGGCCACCGAGTCGAAGACGCCACGCACGCGCTCGGCCTTGGCGGCACGCGGGATGCGCTGGAAGCCGAAATCGGTGGAGGGCTCGTCGCTCATGTCGGGCGCGGATCCGGGGAACTCAGACACATTCTACTCATCGGGCCGGCGCGCGCTGCGGCCGCAGTGCCTGCGGCGGTTGCATTTGCGGGCGCGCGGCGCGCAGAATCGCCGCCGTTAAGGGGGTCTTGTAATGAGGCGGGCCGGGCGTACACGTCCGGCCCGTTTCATTTTGGCGCGCCTGCGGCCTGCGCCTGCGCGCGCCGCTCCAGATAGCGTGCCCACTTCTGTGGCTGCTCGCGGCCGAGCTCGGCCAGGTACTTCCAGGTGTAAAGGCCGGTGTCGTGGCCATCATCGAACACCAGCTTCACCGCGTACTGTCCCACCGGCTCGACGGCCGCGATGCCCACCTGCTCCTTGCCGAGCACCAGCACTTCCTGGCCCGGACCGTGGCCCTTCACCTCCGCGGAGGGGGAGTGCACGCGCAGGTACTCGAACGGCAGCTGATAGTGGGTGCCGTCGCTGAAGCTCACCTCGAGGAGCCGTGAGCTGCGGCGCAGGCGGATCTCGGTGGGAATGGACTCACTCATGGGACCCGGCAGTATAGGCGGCCCCTGGACGGACTCTTTGCTGCAGTGCAACATATATTAAGCCCAGGCGGCCCCGGAGGGCCACAGGGGCGCGGCGGCCGACGGTGACATTCGACGGCGCGCCTCTATACTCACGGTCCCTTTTTCGTGCCGAGGGCTTTGAGGGCGCTCGCTGCGCCCGAAGCAGTGAATGGAAGCCACCGATACCGCCCATCCCGATTACTACCATCGGGTCGTGGATTGCCAGTGGGCCTGTCCGGCCCACACCGATGTCCCGGAATACATTCGACTGATCGCGCAGGGCCGCTTCACCGACGCCTACATGGTGAACCGGCATTCCAACGTGTTTCCCGGGATCCTCGGGCGGGTGTGCGACCGGCCCTGCGAGCCGGCCTGCCGGCGCGGCCGCATCGAAGAGAAGCCGGTGGCGATCTGCCGCCTGAAGCGCGTCGCCGCCGACCATCGCGACGAGGTGGGGCCACGGCTGCCGAAGATCCCCAAGGCGAAGAACGGCAAGCGCATCGCCTGCATCGGCGCGGGCTGCGCCTCGCTCACGGTGGCCAACGACCTGATGCCGCTCGGCTACCAGGTGACGATCTTCGAGCAGTACGGCGAGCCCGGCGGGCTGATGCGCACCAACATTCCCTCGTTCCGCCTGCCGCATGAGGTGCTGAACGAGGAGATCGCCATGATCACCGACATGGGGGTGGACCTCAGGCTCAACGCCAGGGTGGCGAGCATGCGTGCGCTGCTGGCGGAGGGTTTCGATGCGGTGTTCGTGGGCTCCGGCGCGCCGAAGGGCAAGGAGCTCGAGCTGCCCGGGCGCCAGGAGGCCGCCGCCAACGTGCACATCGGCATCGCCTGGCTCGAATCGGTCGCCTTCGGGCACGTGGAGAAGATCGGCAAGCGCGTGCTGATCATCGGCGTCGGCAACACCGCCATGGACTGCTGCCGCACCAGCCTGCGCCTCGGCGCCGAGAGCGTGAAGGTGATGGCGCGCAAGCCGCGCGCCTTCTTCAAGGCCTCGTTGTGGGAGCTGGAGGACGCCGAGGAGGAGAGCGTGCAGATCGTCATCAACCGCGCGCCCAAGTCCTTCGTCCTCGAGAACGGGCGCCTCGCCGGCATGCTGTTCGACCAGATGGAGTACGAGCTGGACGCCGCCGGCCGCATCCTCGCCGAGCGCATCGTGGGCGAGGAGTTCCTGGCGGCTGATGATGTGATCCTCGCCATTGGCCAGGAGAACGCCTTCCCCTGGGTGGAGCGCGACCTCGGCATCGAGTTCGACAAGTGGGACGTGCCGGTGATCGACAAGACCACCTTCCAGTCGACCCGCGCGGGGGTGTTCTTCGGCGGCGACGCCGCCTTCGGACCGAAGAACATTATCTGGGCCGTCGAGCACGGGCACCAGGCCGCCATCTCCATCCACCGCCACTGCCAGGGCGAGGCGGTGGCTGCGCGGCTGCCGCCGGGCATGAACCTGCACAGCCGCAAGATGGGCATGCACGAGTGGAGCTACGCCAACGATTACGCACCGCACGAGCGGCGACTGATGCCGCACGTGTCGCTCAAGGAGCGCTTCAAGAAGCTCAACATCGAGGTCGAGCTCGGCTTCAGCGCCGAGCAGGTGGCGCAGGAGGTACAACGCTGCCTCAACTGCGACGTGCAGACGGTGTTCACGGCGAAGCTGTGCATCGAGTGCGACGCCTGCCTCGATATCTGCCCGGTGGACTGCCTCACCATTACCCATAACGGCGCCGAGGCCGAGCTGCGTCAGCGCCTCAAGGCGCCGGCGCAGAATCTCGCGCAGCCGCTCTACGTGTCCGCAGCCCTTCCGCAGACCGGCCGCGTCATGGTGAAGGACGAGGACCTGTGCGTGCACTGCGGGCTGTGCGCCGAGCGCTGTCCCACCGCGGCGTGGGACATGCAGAAGTCCGAGCTCCACTGGCCACATGCCGACGACGAGGCCGGCGCCCTCGAGGCGCAGCGGCCCAAGATCGCCTGAGGCACACCCAACCCCACTATGTCGACCGCCACGCGTATCAACGACTTCTCCATCAAGATCGCCACGGTGAACGGCACCGGCTCGGCGAGCGCCAACACCCTGCTCATGAAGTCGATCTTCAGGAGCGGTATCCCGGTGATGGGCAAGAACTACTTTCCCTCCAACATCCAGGGGCTGCCCACCTGGTACGAGATCCGCGTCACCCGCGCGGGTTACGTGTGCGTCTCCGGGCGCGTCGACATCATGGTGGCGATGAACGCCGAGACCTACGCGCGCGACGTCAAGGAGGTCGCCCCGGGGGGCTACCTGGTGTACGACTCCACCTGGCCACGGCCGGCACTGCTCAAGCGCGAGGACATCACCGTGCTCGGCGTCCCGCTGGCGCGGCTGTGCAACGAGAACTTCAACGGTGTGCGTACGCGCATCCTGATGAAGAACATCTGCTACGCCGGGGTGCTCGCGGCGCTGCTCGATCTGGATCTGGCGCACATTCGCGAGCTCCTGGCCGAGACCTATGCGAAGAAGCCGCAGCTCGTCGACAGCAATATGAAGGCCATCCAGCTCGGCTACGACCACGCGCGCGCGAATTTCGCCTGCCCCTTGCCGCTGCACGTGGAGAAGATGGATCGCACCGCCGGCCATATCATGATCGACGGCAACACCGCCGCGGCGCTCGGCTGCCTGTTCGCCGGGGCGACCGTGGCGGCCTGGTATCCGATCACGCCGTCCACCTCGCTGATGGACGCTTTCAAGATGTTCGCCGACCGCATGCGGGTGGACAAGCAGACCGGGCGGCGCAACTTCGCCTTTATCCAGGCGGAGGATGAGCTCGCCGCGGTCGGCATGGCGATCGGCGCCATGTGGAACGGGGCGCGCGCCTTTACCGCCACCTCCGGCCCCGGCATCTCACTCATGAACGAGTTCCTCGGGCTCGCGTACTACGCGGAAGTGCCGGTGGTGATTTTCGATATCCAGCGCGTCGGGCCCTCGACCGGCCTGCCGACGCGCACCCAGCAGGGTGACCTCATGCTGTGTGCCTATGCCTCGCACGGCGACACGCGGCACGTGTGCCTCTATCCGGCCAATCCCGAGGAGTGCTTCTACATGTCGGTGCAGGCCTTCGATCTCGCCGAGCGCCTGCAGACCCCGGTGATGGTCCTCTCGGATCTCGACATCGGGATGAACGACTGGATGTGCCGCGATCTCAAGTGGGACGACAACTACCGCCCCGATCGCGGCAAGATCCTCGGCAAGGAGGAGGTCCTCAAGCTCGAGAAGTTCTACCGCTTCATCGACAGGGACGGCGACGGCATCACCCCGCGGACGCTGCCCGGCGTGCATCCGAAGGCGGCGTACTTCACCCGCGGCTCTGGCCACAACCAGTACGGTGCCTACACCGAGGACGCGGCCGAATACCAGGTGGTGCTCGATCGGCTGATGAAGAAATGGGCTACGGCGAAGCGGCTGGTGCCGCGGGCGGTGATCGATGCCACGGCGGGGAGCCGCGTGGGGCTGGTCTCGCTCGGCAGCTGCGACGGCGCGATCCGCGAGGCGCTCGACGTGCTGCGCGGCCTCGGGGTCGGCCTCGACTACATGCGCGTGCGCTCCTTCCCGTTCACCGAGGACGTCGAGAAGTTCCTCGCCGCGCACGAGCTGCTGTTCGTGGTGGAGCAGAACCGCGACGCGCAGCTACGCGCGCTGCTCACCCTCGAGACCGCGGTCGACAAGGCGAAGCTGCGCTCGCTGCTGCACTATAGCGGCCTGCCGATCTCATCGAGCTTCATCGTCGAGGGCGTGCTCGCCGAGCTCAAGCCCGCGAGCCTGCAGCACAAGGGTGCCGCGCATGGCTGACCTCACCCGAGCGCCTCCGCACGGGCGCTGCACACGGACGAGAGACCTGACATGACCTACCTCGCCAAGCCCAAGGTGGCCCATCCGTCGCTGCCGAAGAACGCGCTCGGTCTCACCCGGCGTGACTACGAGGGGGTGCTGTCGACTCTGTGCGCCGGCTGCGGTCACGACTCGATCACCGCCGCGATCGTCGAAGCGAGCTGGGGCCTGGCGCTCGAGCCGCAGAACGTGGTGAAGCTGTCGGGCATCGGCTGCTCCTCCAAGACCACCGCCTACTTCGTGAGCGGCGGCCACGGCTTCAACTCGGTCCACGGCCGCATGCCCTCGATCGCCATGGGGGCGAACGCCGCCAACCGCACCCTGTACTACATTGGCGTGTCGGGCGACGGCGATACGCTGTCGATAGGCCTCGGGCAGTTCTGTCACGCGATCCGCCGCAATCTCAACATGCTGTACATCATCGAGAACAACGGCGTGTACGGGCTCACCAAGGGACAGTTCTCGGCCTCGGCCGACATCGGCACCCGGGCAAAGAAAGGCGAGACCAACTTCCAGCCGCCGATCGACCCGGTGCTGCTGGCGATGACGCTCGGTGCCTCGTTCGTGGCACGCAGCTTCTCCGGCGACAAGCAGCAGCTGGTGCCGCTGATCCAGGCGGGGCTCAAGCACAACGGCTTCGCGCTCATCGACGTGCTCTCGCCGTGCGTCACCTTCAACGATCACGAGGGCTCGACCAAGAGCTACGCCTACACGCGCGAGCACTACGAGCCGGCGGTGCACGCGGACTTCATTCCCTTCGAGCGCGAGATCACCGCCGACTATGGCGAAGGCGAGACGCTGCCGGTCGTGATGCACGACGGCAGCCGCATCGTGCTGCGCAAGCTCGACAGCGCCTACGATCCCACCAACCGCACCACGGCCGCCGCGCAGATCCAGGAGCGCATGAAGGCCGGGGAGTATCTCACCGGCCTGCTGTT
>DATJVL010000063.1:0-32978 GCA_035501795.1 Steroidobacteraceae bacterium | reverse complement strand
CGTCCACGCTCTCCTGCCGCCCAGGCCTCCCACATCCCGGTCGCCTTCATCGCCTTGGCAAGGCCCGTCTGCTCGAGCAGCTGCGAGATCTCAGCCCGTGACAGGCGCGGACCCAGGGGTTCGGCACGATCCGCGATCGCGTAGGCCACCGCTGCGACCGCCGCCGTGTTCAGGGCAAGCTGATGCAGGTCCACCTTGTCGTAGGTATCCGATGAGGCGTGGTAGTTCTGCATGTAGCTGGCCGGGTCCTGGTCCGCGACCAGCGTCGGGATGCCTTCCAGCATGAAATCGACGTTGTCCGTGCCAAGGCCGCCGGAAAGACTCAGGTGCGAGGCGTCGAAGGCCTCAAGCGGTGCCAGTATCTCGCGCAGCGCGGGCACCGTATCCGCGCGACCGGAGAGCGAGAAACCCGTCAGGCGTCCGACTCCATCGTCGACCACCAGCACGGCGCGTACCTTGTCGAGCTCCGCGCGGTGCTGCCTGACGTAACCACGCGACCCCTGGAATCCCTCTTCCTCCCCGCTGAAGAGCACGAACCGGATCGTGCGCCGGGGCTTCAGTCCCGCCGCCCGGATGGCGCGGGCCGCCGCGATCACGAGCGCGGCGTTGCAGCCGTTGTCCAGCGCACCGGTCCCGAGGTCCCACGAGTCCAGGTGCGCACCCAGTATCACGAGTTCCTCGGGGTGCTCGCGGCCCCGGATGTCGGCCAGGACATTGCGCTCCGCGGCCGGTCCGCCGATCAGGTTGGGCATCGACAGCCGCACGCGCAGCGGGCTCGGCCGGGCTGCGCTCACGCGCGCCAGCCGCAGGGCGTCCTCGCGGGCCACGGTGGCCATCGGCAGCGGCGACAACTCACCGTCCACGGTATCGGTGTGGCGGTAGAGCAGCCGATGCTCGCGCGCGGCGGTCCACAGCACCGCACGCGCCCCGGCGGCGACGGCACGCTGCTTGATCGGCAGCGCGCGGTCATATTCGTTGTCCAGGTCTTCCCAGGTCTGGATGACCGGTGCATCGACGAGGAGGATCGCGCCACGCGCCTTGGTGCCCACGCGGGCGAAGTCGGCTTCGCTGCCATCGGCCACCGGCACGAGCTCAGCCTCGATACCACCCGATGGCGTCGCTGCCGACCAGCCCTCGGACACCAGCGACACCGGAAACGCCGTGTCGTTCAGGATCTCGAGGTGGGTGGCGCCCTCGGACCAGGTGAGCGGCATCGTGTAGCTCTCGGTGTATGCCGTCAGCCCGGCCGCGCGGAAGGCACCGAGCGCCCAGTCGATGGCACGAGCCATCGAGGCTGTCCCCGTAACGCGGCCACCGACATCGTCGGTGAGGCGCCGCAGGTCCTCGGCCTGCACGGAGGAGGTGAGGACCTGGCCGATGATCAGGGAGCTGTCGCTGTCCTTCACGGGAACCGCGCCGGTGATGACGGGCAGCAGGCAGGCAATAAGCGCAATCCGGGGCCACGGCTTCATGGGTGTCTTTCGGCGCCGGCGGTGCGCGGCGCGGCAGTAATCGGCAGTTCTGATTTGTTGGCTCCGGACTCTAGCATGCGGCGCGCGCGCCGAGCCGCAGCGCCGCTCGCGGACCCGCAGCACTAGGTCCCGGTCGTTGCCAGGCTGGCAGCGCTCTTGATGAGCGGATGCGTGGGATCGAGATTGCGTTGCAGGTGCGGCATCGCTTCCCGGGCGCTGGCACGGGCCGCCGCCGCCTGCCCCAGTGCCAGCTCGCTGCGCGCGCGCCAGACCAGCGCCTCGCCGACCCAGGCCGAGGAGTCCGGATCGATCGCCCCGCGGCGCGCGCTCGCAATCGCGGCGTCGGCATCGGCCGATGCCGCCGCGTACTGGCCCAGCGCGTACTCGGCCTGCGCGCGCACGATCGTGACCCGCCGCCAGTCAGGGTCCGCGGCCCGCTGCGCGGCCGGTACCAGCGCTGCGGCGCGCGTGACGTCAGCATCGGCCGCCTGCGCATCGTGCCGCCCCAGATCCAGCAGCGCGTGCGTGAGGAGTGCCCGCAGTGCGTCGCGGCGGCCGGCGGCATCCTCGAGGTGCCTCTCCCGATCACTCAGTGACGGCCAGTAGCTCTCCGCCCGCGTCACGTCGCCCCGATCGAGCGCCGCCCGGATCGCGCCCGCGCGGTAGATGGGAATCACCAGGCCCAGCCCCTGCTCCTCTGCGGTCTTCGCCGCCTCCATCAGGCCCTGGTCGGCCGCCGGCGTCGGCGCGGCCGCCGACTGCAGCAGCAGGCGCGTCGCACCCAGGTAGAAGGGGAGCTGCACATCCGGGTTGCTGCGCCGAATGGCGCTCTCACGGCTGTCGAGAACCTCGAGCGCCCGGCGGGGCTGGCCGCCATTGAGCAGCGCCTGGACGCCGACGTTGAGCATCGCGAAGTAGCCCGAGGTGTTGTCGCGGCCCACGCTCGCGACGATGGACATGACCGCCTCCTCAGCGGCCCAGGCGTCGTGGTAGCGGCCGGCCGCCGCAAGCGAACGCGCGTACTCGTGCGCGACGCTGGTATAGCGCGGCGAGCGCTGCAGATGCGCCGCCTCCAGGGCCTGCATGGCCTCCTGGGTTGCAGCCACCGCCACGGCGAAATCGCCCTCACGCTGCGCGATGTAGGCGGTGCTCATGGCGCATTCGGCGACGAGACCGGTCGGGACCGTCGTCAGGCGCTTGAGATTCGCCTGCGCGATTGCAGCCTGCGCGTGCGCCGCGCGCATGTCATTGGCGTCGACGGCGTCCTGCGCCTTGCCGCAGGCCACGTCGGCCAGCAGGTGCGGATCGTCCAGCCGTGCGGCGAGCGCTTCCGCCTCCTGCATGAGGACCGCGCTGCCGGTCATGTCGCCGATGTCGACGTAGCGTCCCGACAGGGCCAGGAGCAGGTTGGCCTGCACCGCGGGGTTGTCGCTGAAGCGGCGCTGCACCAGCGCGCGGGCATGCTCGAGGCGCTGCGCCATGACCTGCGGGGACGCCTGGCTGTCGCCGAGCAGGAATTCCATGAGCTCGCTCTGCGCGCTCGACTGCGCCGCCTCGTAGTTCGCCAGGTCCCGCTGCGCGCGCGCCTCGTACATCTGCCATAGCGCGAAGGCGGTGGTGCCGAGCAGCGCCAGCGCCGTCAGTGCCGCGCCGAGCACGCTGCCGCGATGGCGGCGCACGAACTTGGCGACGCGGTAGCCGACGGTATCCGCGTGCGCGTGCACCGGCTCGTGATTGAGCAGCCGCCGCAGGTCATCGGCGAAGTCGGTCACCGAAAGGTAGCGGTCGCGCGGGTCCTTCTTCAGGGCCTTGCCGAGAATGTTGTCGAGCTCGCCGCTGAGCGAGCGGCGCGGAATCGTCGCGAGGCCCGCCACGGCGGAGGGGCGTGGCGGGTCGCGCGTCACCACGGCCTGGATGAACTCGACCCGCGAACCGCAGTCGTCCGTGAAAGGGAGCCTGCCGGTGAGAAGCACGTACAGCACGACCCCGAGGGTGTAGATGTCCGTGCCGGTGGTCACCGCATCCCCGGTCAGCTGCTCGGGCGCCGCGTACTGCGGGGTGAGCGCGCTCGCGCCGCTGCGGGTCGGCGCGCCCGGCCCGCGCTCACCCTCGAGCAGCTTGCCGATACCGAAGTCGAGCAGCTTCACGATCCCCTCGTGGGTCACGAAGATGTTTCCGGGCTTGAGGTCGCGGTGGACGATCAGGTGGCTGTGGGCATGTGCGACCGCCTCGAGCACGTCGAGGAACAACCGGATGCGCGCCGCCACGCCGAGCGCGTGCAGGCGGCAGTACTCGTCGATCGGCACGCCTTCGACGTACTCGAGCACCAGGTACGGCTGCGTGCCCTCGAGCACGCCGGCATCCAGCAGGCGCGCGATGTGCGCGTGCTCGAGCCGGGCGAGCAGGTGGCCCTCGGTGCGGAAGCGCTCTTCCGCCCCCTGGCCGATCCAGGAGGCGTGCACGAGCTTGATGGCCACCAGGCCTTCGTAGCGACCGTCGATGCGCCGCGCGCGCCACACGCTCCCCATGCCGCCCCGGCCGGCCTCGGCCTCGATCCGGTACGGGCCGACTTGCCGGCCGACCAGGGTCGCCGTCCAGCCCGCGGCGACCGGCGCGGCGGCGTCGAGGAAGTCTGCGAAGCGCTCGCCCTCGCGCAGTGCGAACAGCTGCTCGAGCTCCTGGGCGATGCCGGGCTCGCGCTGATGGAGCTCCGCCAGCCAGGCCTTGCGCTGCGCCTCCGTCAGGCCGAGCCCGTGGTCGAGGTATTCGCTCAGCGATCCCCAGCGCGCGGCCGCGTTTTCCCCTGACTGGATCCCCATGCGCTCTCTTATATATAGAGTCCCGCGCGGCGAACGACGCAGGTTCAACCGCCGGCTGCTGTGGCAGCCTCGATCAAGAAAGAGATCGTAATCCGGCGGCGTAGCGCGCCACGCCCGGCGCAACCTGCGCTCACGAGGCCTCCTGGAGCTTGCGGAACAGAATCATCCGCGCCTTCTCCCAGTCCCGCTGCAGGGTGCGCGTGGAGCTGCCGCGCAGCGCCGCGATCTCATCGAAGGTGTAGCCGCAGAAGTAGCGCAGGTCGACGAGCTCGGCGAGGCGCGCATCGAGCGCGGCCAGCTCATCGAGCGCCTCCGACAGCCGGGTCGCTTCCTCGACCTCTCCGTGTGACTCGGCGATCTCGGTGTTGAGCTGCGTGATGTGAAAGCCCGCGCCGCGCTTCAGGGCGCGCCGCTCGCGCAGGAGATCGATCAGCAGTCCGCGCATCACCCGTGCGGCGTAGCCGATGAAGCGCTGCTTGTCGGGGAACTGCGCGGCCCCGGCCGAGAAGCGCAGGTACGACTCGTGCAGCAGCGTCGTCGGGCTGATCATCGCCCCGGCGCCGCTGCGCAGCTGCCGCTCCGCAAGCCGGTGCAGCTCCGCGTACAGGGCGGCGAAGAGCCGCTCCTTGCCGGCGGCTCCCGAGTCGTCCGCGCCCGCCACCAGGGCCTGCCAATCCGGATTGGTCACTAGCTTGCGTCCTGTGGGACAAAAGAGTGCCTAAACCCCGGCGCTTCCGCCATCCACACGAGGTCCGCCCCGCGCGTTATGTCCGCAGGCGCCAATCGCGCCGGCCGGCGGGCTCAGGCTGTGGCGCTTCTTCCGCGGCTAATCCGATTAGCTGAAGTAGGCACTGCCGATCTAGCGCGGCTCTAAGAACCGCCGGGGTCTCTTATGTACAGGACGCTCTTATTTATGGCGCTGGCAGCCCTGCTGGGCCTGCCCGCACTCGCCGACTCCACCGGGGCGCCGGGAATCGAGGTCTTCCCGAACGCAAGCGGGGTCTTGGCCGCGGTGAACGTGAATGGCCGCACCCGGACCGACGGCGCGTTCTTCCAGAGCCTCGGCACCAACGGACGCAGCTGCGCCACCTGCCACGTGGCGAGCCAGGCATTCACCATGGCGCCCGCATCCGTCCGGGAGCGCTTCGAGCGCACCCGCGGGCGCGATCCGTTGTTCGCCCCCGTCGATGGCGCCAATTGCACGAATGCGGCCAGCGGGGAGCGTCGCTCCCACAGCCTCATCCTCAACCACGGCCTGATCCGCATCGGACTCGCGCTGCCTAATCCTGCGGAATTCACCCTCAGCGTCGTGCACGACCCGTACGGCTGCGCGCTGCAGTTCGATGCCAAGAGCGGCCAGACCATGGTGTCCGTCTACCGGCGGCCCCTGCCGACGGCGAACCTGGTCTTCCTGAGCGCGGTCATGTTCGACGGGCGCGAGACCGTCGTGCCGCTCACGGACAGCCAGACCTTCCTCGCCAACCTCACCGCCGACCTGTCGCACCAGGCGATCGATGCCACCACCGGGCATGCGCAGGCCGCGCAGCCGCCCACCGATGCGCAGGTGGCCGACATCGTCAGCTTCGAGCTCGGGTTGTTCACGGCGCAGCAGCTCGACTGGTTCGCGGGCGCACTCAACACCGACGGTGCCCAGGGTGGCCCGCTTGTCCTCATGCGCCAGCCCTATTATCCGGGCATCAACGATTCGCTCGGCGCCGATCCGCACGGCGGGCCCTTCAATCCCGCCGCCATGACGCTCTTCACGGCCTGGGCGAGCCCGCCCAACGACGGCCGTGACTACTTGCGCCGCGCGGCGCGCCGTTCGATCGCCGCAGGGGAGGCGCTGTTCAACTCCGCGCCGATGCGTATCGCCAACGTGCGCGGCCTGAACGACAACGCGGCGATCGGCAGCCCCGACTCCTTCATCGGGCACTGCACCAGCTGTCACGACACGCCCAACGTCGGGGATCACTCGCTGCCGCTGCCGCTGGACATCGGCACGGTGCACGCGGTGCTGCCGAGCATGGAATCCGACCCCGCGATCGCCGCCGGGCTCGCGCAGCTGAGCATGCCCGACCTGCCCGTATACCTGGTGAGCGGCTGCCCGAACCCGTTCGCGGCGAGCGAGCCCGAGTCCTTCTACACCAGCGATCCCGGCAAGGCGCTGCTCACGGGCAAGTGTGCCGACCTCAACCGCACCAAGGGACCGGTGCTGCGCGCACTCGCGGCGCGCGCACCGTACTTCCACAACGGTGCGGCCGCGACCCTGAAGGAGCTCGTGAACTTCTACAACGAGCGCTTCGAGATGCACCTCACGAACGAGCAGAAGTCGGACCTGGTGGCATTCCTCGACTCGCTGTAGCACTCACCGCGCACGAGACCTGACTGCCGCCGGGTGGCCCGCCGCGGGCAAGCGGGGTAGCATCATCCGCACGACAAGATTCCCGGCGCCGCTGCGGGGGGCTTATGCGCATGTGCGGGATCCTTCTGTTGCTCGACCGGGTGCGTCTTGGCCGCGCCGCGCGCCTCGTGGTTGCCGCGGCTGCGCTCTGCCTCGCAGGCGCGTGCGGCCACTCCTCCGCACCCTCCGCGTCGGGCACCGCTGAGGCACCCGGCGCCGGCAAGAAGCCCGGCGAGGCGCCGGTGTGGGCGGGCGTGCCGCTGCGGGGCAACAGCACCGAGGCGCTGCGCGCGTATCTGAATTCCGTCGAGGAGGTCAAGCCGAAGCGCTTCGAGGTGCAGTGGAATCCGGCCACCGTCGCCATCGACAAGGCGGCGGCGCTGCGCTCGCTGCGCGCGGTCAGCCGTGACGGGGCGACCTTCACGTTCTCTGCCGATGAGCCGGCGCTCGCGAAGCTTCAGCCCGGTAAGAGCATCCTCTGGGTCTGGGACATCGCGGTGCGCAAGGTCGACAGCGTCGAGACCTTCGGGGAGGTGACGCGCGTGCATACCAGCGTGGTGAAGCTCACCGAGGCCATGCCCAACGCGCAGATCGAATTCGAGACTCCGCTGAAGCTGCAGAACTACTACCCGCAGCGCAGGATCGAGGCCCCCGAGCCGGCCACGGCGCAGCGCCGGCCCCGTGCGCCGGGCTTCAGGTACGTGCTCTTCGGCGGACCTACGCCCGCTGAGCAGCCCGGCGATGACCCGAGCAGCATTCCGCAGGAGAACCTGCCCGATCCGGATTCGCCCAAGGACAGCGATGATGATGACTGGTACGAGGAGGGCATCACGGCGGACGGCTTCAACGGCACCAAGAACGGCTGGGCGTATTCGGTCGGTTACCGGGTGCGGCCCGGCGGCATCACCGTGGAGCTGCAGGCCCGCAAGGGCGACCTCGAGGGCGGGACCGAGTCCGGCACGCACAGCCTCATTCCCGAGTACCAGGCCATCGAGAAGGACCGGGCGCAGATCCACAAGGCGCTCGAGCAGGCCGAGCAGGAGATCAAGGACGAGGAGAAGGGCGTGCGGGACACCGACCAGGAATTCGAGCAGCAGATGAAGCAGCTGCTGCAGGACCAGGCCAACCGCAAGGACCCGAACTACTCAGGCCCGACGCTGCCACCGCAGGTCAACAAGTACGGCGAGCCCGTCACCGACAAGGCCGCGCAGCAGCTGCTCAAGGACAAGTGGCAGAAGAAGCACGACGTCGAGATCCAGAAGCTGCAGGCCCAGGAGCAGATCCTCGGCGAGTGGCGCATCAAGAAGGACCAGCTCGAGGCCCGCAAGCGCGCGCTCAAGGTCGCCAAGGGGGTGGCCGCGCAGCTCTACCAGATCGCGGACGACAACTTCGATGCGCGGCTGCGCGGGCGCGTCGACCTCGATGGCTTCACGGTCGGCACGAACCTCGGCTTCGTCAACGGCGACATCGACGTGGCCGCCACCCACTTCAAGAACCTGAACGGCAAGGTGCAGGCCGAGATGATCGGCCGGCTGGGCAAGAGCGGGAACGAGGCCACCAAGATCCCGATCATGCACGTGCCGGTCTCGTTCAACGTGCCGATCCCGGTCGGCGGCGTGCCCTTCGTGGTGCAGCTCGGCTCGGACTTCCTGATCACGCTCGCCCTCTCCGGCATGCATGCCTCGCTGACGGTGCAAGGGCAGGTGGCATTCAAGGGCGACAGCGGCCTCACCTACGCCAAGGGCAAGGCCGACTACGACAGCAGCTTCTCGACCTCGGGCGACCCGCAGATCACCAGCTACAAGGGCATGAGCCCGGGCGTCTCCGCGGTGGTGCTCGCCATCCAGCTGCCGCGGGTGGGCTTAGGGCTCGGGGTGTTCGGGGTCTCCTCGGTGGCCTACATGGACGTGATCAACGTCCTCACCATGACGCAGGCGGGGGTCATCGGCGCGGGCCTCATCCCGCAATGCAAGCGCATGACCTACGACGCGGTCGGTCACGTCGGGGTGGAGACCAACATCATCCCGCTGCCCTTCGTCGACACCTCCTCCGTGGCCGGGGCGCTCACCACCAAGAAGGAGATCTTCAATTCCAAGACGCAGAAGCTCGACCCGCCGGTGAAGGCCTGCGAGGTCTCCTCCTCCTAGGGGCGGCGCGCGCCTAGTGGCTCGCGCAGGGGCGGGCGAGCTCGACGCGGCGGTTGCGGGCCCGGCCCTGGAAGGTGGCGTTGGTCTCGACCGGGCGCGTCAGGCCGTAACCCTTGGCGGAGAGCTTTGCCGGCGCGATGCCGTAGCGGCTGACCAGCGCCTCGCGCACGGCGGCGGCGCGCTGCTCGGAGAGCTTCTGGTTGTATTCCGCCGAGCCGATGTTGTCGGTGTGTCCCTCGATGGTGAGGGTGGCTTCCGGGCTCGACTTCACCAGCTCGGCGACCTGCCTGAGCATCGGCTCGGACTCATCCAGCAGCACGGCGCTGCCGGAATTGAAGTAGATCCCGTGCAGTTCCACGTGGCAGCCCTTGCCGGCCAGCTGCGCGGCCATGCCGCCAGCGCCCCTGGCGTCGCCCTTGTCATCGGTCGGCCAGTCGATGCGGGTCACGACGGCATTCGCGGGCCCGAAGACCCAGTGCAGCAGCACGGGCCAGTCGGGGTTGTCCAGCCACCAGACCTCGGCCTTCTCGGTCTCATCCGGGCTGAAGCTGAAGGTGCCACCGGCATGCACCGCGGGCAGCTCCACGCGCACGCCGTTCACCAGCACGGAGACCGGCACGTCGTTGGGCTCGATCCGGTGCAGCGTGCCACGGTAGTAGTGCCGTGCGGAGCCGAACATCATGTTGAACAGCTGCCCGAAGTTCGGCACCAGGGGCGCACCACCGCCGGGCTTGGCCGCGGCTGCAGGCTGGCTGGCGGTTGCCTGCGTGAGCGAGCCGAGTGCTTCGGCCGCCGCTCCCTTGGTGCCGGGGTAGGGGCCGAACACGAAGGGCGTCTCGCCACTGCTCTTGAGCGCGCTGAGCACCTTGCGCGAGGTCTCGGAGAAGGTCTGGCCGCCGTAGTTCTCCGGGTCGGTGCTGGCGTAGAGCAGCGTCATGCGCGTGGAGCTCTCCAGGTCCTCCTGCCGCACGTGCCGCGGCCACTTCAGGCGCTGCGCGATCTCCTCCACCTTCTGGTTGCCGGGCGCGCTCATGCGGATCAGGTAGCCGAGCCCGTCGGGGCCGACGGACTGCAGCGTGAAGTGATCCTCGGTGTCCATGTAGCCGAAGGCCGAACCCCCCGCGATGACGCTCGCGTACACGGTCGAGGTAAGGACGAGACCCTGGCGCGGCTTGACCTCCGTGGCATCCAGCGCCACGGCGGGCGTGGCAGCGCACAGCGCCAGCCACGCGACCGCCGCGCGCCGGCCGTCCATGCCCTCAGTCGCCCTCGTGCTCACCGAGCGGCTTCTCGGTGAAGCCCTTGGGGATGGCGAACTTGTCGGCCGCGAGCGCCTGCGACTGCGCCGAGGTGAGTACGCGCTCCTCGCTCTCGCCGACCCGCGAGCTCACCGGGAAGCCATGCAGGCTCCCGAGCCGGGTGATGTGTTCGCCCGCCTTGGCCAGCTGCGGGACGCTCGAGACGATCTGGCCGGTGGTCGCGACCGCCTTCTTCAGGGCCGCATCGAGCTCGGCGCCGGCCGGCAGGCTCGCCGTCGGCACGACGCAGTAGCTGGCATACGGCTTGCCGTTGCGCTGCTCCTGCCAGAGGTGGCAGCTGTACTGCCCGGAGTGATCACTCTTGCCGGTGTCGCTGAAGGTGTACTCGGTGCTCGCCGCCTTCTGCTGCATCTTGGCCATGCGCGCCTCGATCATGGCGCGCCGCTCGGGCGGCAGGTTGGCGATCATCGCCTCCATCTGGGCGGACTTGCCGCCCATCATCTGCTTGAGGCTCGCCGGGTCGACGCGCGTATAGGTTCGCCCGGCCGGGTCGATCTTCCAGATCATGTCATCGCGCACGACCGTGCTTTCCGTGACGTTACCGCGTGCATCCACGTCATCGATGCGCAGCATGCCGTCCTGCGCGTACCACATCTCCCGCGGTTCCATCTTGCCGGCGGCGTCCTTGGCGTCCACCTTGAGCACAGAGCCGGCTTCGGCGCTGACGCTCACGAGCGAGGCCAGCAGCATCACGTTGATGACACGCATCGGATGGTTTCCTTTCTTCGAGCGGCAGCGCGGCGCGCGCTGACTTCAGATCCTGGCCGCGGCCGCTGCGACGAGTGCCCTGGCCCGTTCCTTGTCGACGAACCGGCTGTTGACCGAGACCTGCACGTCTTTCTTCACGACGACGAAGTGCATGCCATCGTCGGACACCGACTCCGCCGGGTCCGCTGGGACGGCGGTGCCACCGCCAGAGTCGGCTTCCTCGTGGCTCTGCGGCTTTTGCTCAGGCAGCGAACCGCCCATCTCTTTTACCACGTCCGACGCCATCTGGCCGACGGCTGCCCCGCCGATGTGGTTGACGTAACGATCCGAGCGCCACTGGTAGTAGCCGCCGCGCCAGCGCACCTCGAGGTCGTAGGACTGCGGGACGCTCTGCGGCACGGTCGGCAGGTTATAGGTACAGCCGTCCTGCTTGTGCGCGACCGGATCGGCCGCGAGTTTGCCGACGATGGCCTCGACCTCCGCGCGCGTCAGCAGCGAGCACACATCGCGCGGCGCCGGACGCGTCTTGCCCAGGGCCCTGGCGGCGCTGATGCCGGCACCGCCGTCGATCTTCAGCGGCTGCTCCATGCGCTTGTAGGCGCTGTCGACCAGGCCGGCCGCCTGCGGCAGCGTCGCCCGCGAGGCGGTGAAGTCGATCGTGATCAGCTGATCCCCGCGCAGGCCGGAGAAGATGCAGCAGTTCATGGGCGTGAGCGAGGCCTCGTCCCACTCACCGGTGAGCTCCGTGCCGTCATCGAGCCGGAAGTTCTTCTTGACGTTGTTGGCGATGTCCGCCTTGCCGCCACCGCCCTTCATCAGGCCCTTGACCATGTTGGTCATCGAGTAAGCCTGCGCGCCACCCTCGTAGGTCACCTCGAGCGAGATGTAGCGGAAGTTCGCGCCCTCGTAGATGCAGGTGTCGGAGGAGCCGCTCGGATCTGCGGCCGCGTTCGCGCCCCGGTAGGGCGGCACGGCGAGCGGTACACCGAGCACCGCCTCGACCTCCTTCGGTTCCAGGAGGCTGCACGGGTCATCCTTGGCGTAGTCCCCGGAGTCGGAGCTCGCGAATGGCGGCGATGAGGGGCTCTTGCTGCCGGTGGGCGGCGCTGACTTGTGACTGCAGCCGAGGAGTGCGCCGCACACGAGCGCAGCGAACGCGATGCAGCTGAGTCCTCCCGTCTGGCCCGGCATGGCTGCCTCGTTTTTCAAGCCGGGCCGCAGCTTAGCCAAGTTCGCCGTGTGACGCCAGATCGTGCGCAACGACCGAGGCTTGAGGCGCGGTGCGCTCGCTTGCGGCTTTCGCATGAGGCTGCACGCGCGCAATCCGGCTCATCGGCGCCAGTCGTCGAAGACCAGTCGCACCCGACGCGAGAGCATGCGGAACATGGCGGCGAATCGCAGCCGCGGCTGCGTCAGGAACAGCGCGAAGTGCTGGTTCAGCAAGGCAAAGATCACGGCACTGGCATCCTCGATGGGCAGGCTTGCCTTCAGCTGCCGCCTCTGGCGGTGCCGCCGCAGCAGCGCGCGGATCTGCGCCTGGGTGCGTGCGTCCGCCTCCACCACCAGCTCGGTGAGGAATCCTTGGTTGCCAACGCCCGGCAGGATGACCGAGCGCAGCAGCTCGCGTCTCTTCCAGTTGTGCCCGCCGAGGTCCCGATACGCCGAGAGTAGGCGCACCATCGCTGTGGCCGGATCCGCCGGAGGCTTCGCCAGCACTCGCTCACCCTCGGCGAAGATCTTCTCCAGGTCAGGGCGCAGCAGTGCGGCGACGATCCCTTCCTTGGTCTGGAAGTGGTTGTACACCGTGGCCACGCCGACGCCGGACGCGCGCGCGATCTCCTCGAACGTGGTCTTTTGGTGGCCCTTGGCGGCGAACAGGCGCGAGGCGCAGGCCAGCATCAGCGCGCGCCGCGCGGCTGCGCTGCGACTGCGTCGATCCTCTTCCTTCGAGCCTGCGGGCCTCCTGGCGGTGGCCCGGGTCACACCGCGACGATCCATCCCATCGCGCCGCGTTCGGCCATGAAGCTCTGGTGCGGATGAAACATGTATCGGCCGCGCCGCGGCAGGCGAAACTCCAGTATCGCGCGCTCCGCACCACCGAGCGTGATCAGATCGGTATGTTCGTCGGGCTCGAGCCGGGTGCCGGAGCGGAACACGTCGAAGGTGTGGGCGTGCAGGTGAAAGGAGCCGACCGCGCCCTCGTCGACCATGTTCATGAGGTAGATGCGCACCAGCTCGCCGACCGGCACCTTCAACGGGAAGCGCTCGTAGTAGCCGGCCATGCCGTTCCAGGCATAGGTGTCGTTCCTGCCGGTCGCATCCAGGTCGAAACCGCACAGGCACAGGACGAACTCGTGCGCCGGCGGTCGCCCTTCGGGCGGGTCGACGATGAGCGCCCCGTACATTCCCTTGCCGATGTGGCAGGCGTAGGGGGGCACGTGGCAGTGGTAAGGGTGCAGTCCTGCCGGGGCCGCGATGAAGTCGTAGATCCCTGCGGCGCGCGGCGCGATGCGCTGGATCCCGTCCTGCATGACCGCGTGCGCCCCGTGGAAGTGCAGACTGTGCGCCACGTCGGTGTGATTCGTGACCGTGATCCTGACGCGCTCCCCCAGGCGTGCGCGCAGGATCGGGCCGGGAACCGTACCGCCGTACGCCCACACTCTCAGGTTCCTGCGGTTGGCGACCTCGAGCGTCGTTTCGATGATCGGCAGAGTGAGTTCCTGCACCCCGTCACTGGGGCCGGTGCGCGGCGGCGGCGGCACGTGCAGGAAGTCCCGCGCGTTAGGCTGCAGGTAAGCCGCCGGCGCGTAGCGGGCCGCATAGGCGCTGGCCGGGCCGGATGCGCCATCGCCCGCGATGCAATCGCCCGGTCCGAGTGTCCCCGGATCCGTTGCCGGCCGTGCCGCAGCGGTGAGTCGCTTGCTCAGCGGCCACGCCAGGGCTCCCATCAGTCCGAAGACGCCGCCGACGGCGCCCAGCCTGAACAGCTGGCGGCGCGGCAGCTTCATTCAGCTCACGCCGCCGCTCAGGGCGCCGAGGGCGAGGACGATCACGTACACGGCCGCACCGCCGCCGCATGACAGCGCCCGCAGCCGGGCGGAGAGCGTGCTCTTGCCGAGGAGGAAGTACAGCACCGGTCCGAGAAACGGCAGCAGGAAGATGGCGAGGGTCCACAGCCAGGTGGGACGGGGACGAAGATCAGCGCGCCTGCCGATGTCCCACAGGGCGAGCGTGCTCCACAGCACGTACAGCAGCGTGGGTAACACGTAGCCGTACAGGCCGAGCAGCATCTGCAGCGCGGTGGGCATGTGAACGTCCGGATTGGTCACGAAGGTTCCTTTCGACGATCTGCCGGGTGCGAATGGGGGAGGGCGGTTGCGCTCACTGCAGCGCTTTGGGTCCGAGCGGCCGGCCGACCAGCCACAACCCCACGAGCAGCGGCAGCAGCCACACCAGGATCCCGCCGAGCACGCTCGCCAGTCGTGCCGAGCGATTGGGGCGGCTGGCGCGGCGGAGCAGGTACCACGCGCCGCCGAGCAGCGGAATCGCGAGTATCAGCAGCACGAGGTGCAGGCGGGCCCGTCCGTCCGCCGTCTCCGCGACGTCCATGAGCGCGAGGCTCGCCCAGGACCCGTACAGCAGCAACGGCAGCGCGTAGATGTAGAAGACGAACCAGACCTGGAACAGGTTCGCAGGATGCGAGAGCGAGAACAGTGACGGCAGCATCAGCTCCCCCGCGGCAGTTGGATCCGATCGAGATCGAGCGGGTGATCCTTGAAGGGATGCGCCGCCGGCACCACGGGCGCATCGGCGCCGCCCGGCATGTTGGGCTGCGCCGGCGGCGCCGGGCGGGTCTTGTAGTCGACCACCTTGAACTGCCCGGCGAACACCTGCGCGATCGAGCCGAAGAACGTCATGTCGCCTGAGAGGTCCGAGGCGAGCGGCAGGCGTACTCGCCCGCAGCCGTTCAGGGTCTGCAGCCCCCAGGGCAGGCTGGTGCGGAAGCGATTGCCGCTGAAGCAGTTCTGCAGCGTGCCCAGGCCGCCGGCGGCCAGATCCGCCCGCCCCGAATCCAGCACCGTGTTGTCGCGGATGACGTGATGCGTCGCGGGCCAGTAGTGCCGGTCGAGCAGGGGCAGCAGGACGATGCCGTTGTTGCGGCTGCGCACGATGACATTGCGCTCCACCAGGTTCGCATGCGTACCGGCCAGGCCGATGCCGGTGCCCGCCAGGGTCTCGGTGGCGTAGAAGCCCGCGGCTTCGTCGTCCATGCCGCTGTCGGCGATGAGATTGCCGACGATGGTGGTGTCCCGGCCCGGCGGATAGAGCTCGATGTCGAACGTCGTGGTGCTCATGCCGCTGCGGTTGTGCAGGAACTTCGAGCGCACCACGTACATGTCGCCGCCGGAATTGGTGCCGGAGTAGCCGAGGCCACTGTAGGCGCCCGTGACATCATCGACGATGACGCGGCACGGGTAGCACTGGCCGATGTAGAAGGCCGAGTCCGGCGAGCCGCTGGCGTACGAGTGCTCGAAGACCCCGTCGGTGGCGCCGAATCCGTAGATGCCGTAGTCGCCGTTGTTGTAGGCCGTCAGGTAGGAGCCCCGGAAGCCCGTGACGCCCGTCCAGAAGAACCCGTTGAGCGTGAAGTTCCGGGCCGTCATGTTCTCGACGGCCACCCCGTTCGCGCCCACCATGATGCCGGTGCCGAGGCCAAAGCCCCCATCCAGGATCACCTCGTTGCGGTCGGTCCCCCGGATGGTGATGGCGGGCGTGGTCACGAACACGCTCTCGGTGTACACGCCCTTCTCGATGAGCACCAGGTCGCCGGGGTTGGCGGCGTCCACGGCGGTCTGGATCGTCGGGTAGTCCTGCGGGACATGCCGCGTGACCCCGCTGGGCTTGTCGACGACCGCCAGGACGCCGCGGTCGCCGGCGGCAGGGGTGTACTGGATGTCGCCTACCACGATGACGCCGACCATGCCGGCCTTGCCGTCCGGGGTGCCGTGAAACGTGCAGTAGAAGTGATAGACACCCGCGGTCGGAAAAACGACCTCGGTCATCTGCTCCGGCGGGATGCTGATGTTGCCGAAGGTCTTCTCGGTGGACCAGGTCTTGTCGATCGAGACCGCGTTGTGCGCGTTGCGCCCGGCGTTGTGGAACACCACCGAGCCGCCCACCGGCACACGCACGATGCTCGGCGTGAACGAGTTATCGGCCATCGCCACCAGCACCGTGCCGGAGGGCTGCACGGTGTGCTTCGCGCACGCCGTCAGCGCGAGCAGCGCGAGCGCCCACATCAAGGCCCTTACGGAAGGCATGCTCAGATCCCCAGGCCGTCTAATGATTATAGTATCAGGGCGAATACTATACTTTGCGCGGCGACAGTAATAAACCGCCGCCCCCGAGCACGGCGCGCCTGCTGCCTACGGGCCAGCCTCGACGTGGCGCCAGGCGCTCACGATGGCCACCGCGAGGCGGTCGATGTCCGATTCCGTGAGCGGATCGGCGATGATCGAGACCCTGAGCACGTAACGCCCATGGAAGTCGGCACCGCCGGCCAGGCAGATGTTGTCGGTCGCGAGCCGGGCGATGACCCTGCGGGTGAGTGCGTCACGCTCGGCGTCGCTCCCTGAGCCGAAGCTGACGATCAGCTGGTTGAGGCACACCGCGTTCAGGACCTGAATGCCCGCTTCGGCGGCCAGGCGCTGCCTAAGCCGCCGCGCCAGGGCGCAGTGCTGCGCGACCAGCGCGCGCACGCCGCGGCGCCCGCGGCAGCGCAGCTGCGCCCAGGTGGCAAAGCCGCGCGCCCGGCGCGAGAGCTCCGGCACGTACGCGCCGGGGTCGTATTCGGCCGCCGTGGCGGCCGGCAGGTAGCTGGCCGTGATCGCCAGGGCGCGTCGATGTGCTTGCTCGTCGCGCACGATCGCGAAGCCGCTGTCGTACGGGACCTGCAGCCACTTGTGCCCGTCGGTCGCCCAGGAGTCGGCCTCATCCAGCGCCAGCGTGAGAGGGGCGAGCTCGGGGACCGTGCGCGCCCACAGGCCGAACGCGCCGTCCACGTGCAGCCACGCGCCGTGCTGCCGGCACAGGCGCACGATGTCGGCGAAGGGGTCGAAGGCACCGGTGTGGATCTGCCCCGCCTGGGCGATGACGATGGTCGGGCCGCCGCCGCGGGCCAACGCCAGGGCGAGCTGCTGGGCATCCATGCGGCCCTCGCCATCGGTGGCGATGCGCGTCACGCGCTCACCGAAGCCGAGGTAGCGCAAGGCTGCGAACACCGTGGTGTGTGCATCGTCGCCGACGATGAGACGCACCGGCGGTGCGCCGTTGAGGCCGTCGAGCTCGACGTCCCAGCCGACACGATGCAGCACGGCACTGCGCGCCGCCGCCAGGCACACGAAGTTCGCCATCGTGGCCCCGGTGACGAAGCCGACCGAGCAGTCCTTGGGCAGCTGCAGCAGGTCGAGCAGCCAGCCTGCGGCGACCTTCTCCGCGAGCGCCGCGGCCGGCGAGGTGGCGAAGGAGCCCGCATTCTGGCCCCAGGCGCTGGCGAGCATGTCGGCGGCGACACCGACCGGGTCGGAGGCGCCGATCACCCAGCCGAAAAACCGCGGACCGGCGGAGCCTGTCAGCCCCGGCTCGGCCGCGGCGTGCAAAGCATCGAGCACCTGCAGCGCCTCGCCGCCGACTTCCGGCGTCGGCCCCGCGAACAGCGCCTCCAGCTGCGCGGGCGAGATCACGGGCCGCGGCGGGCGCTGCCCGATCTCGTCCCTGAAGCGGGCGGCGTAGTCGGCGGCCCGCTGGAACAGGCGCCGATGCAGGGTGCTCCCCGAGGGAGCCGGCCCTGCATCGGGCGCGCCGATCATCTCCTGCGCAGCGGCCCTCATGCGGGCTTACTCGCGCGCCTGGTTCTCGGACAGCACCACGCCGGGCTGCCCCGGCGAGAGACGCGGCACGAGCATCGGCGTGCGCTCGCGGTAGGCGACGTAGCGCTCGCCGAAGGCGCTCACCAGGTCGCGCTCCTCGAAGCGGATGGCGATCAGGATGTAGGCGGTCGAGGCGAGCGCGAACACCAGGTGGGCGATGCTCATCGTGGGGGCGGCCCAGAAGATCGTCAGCCAGCCGATGTAGAGCGGATGGCGCACCACGCGGTACAGGCTCGGGGTGTGGAACTGCGGCGCGCGGTAGCTGTGTCCGGTGAGCGCGCGCCACACCTGCGTCAGCCCGAAGAGGTCGAAGTGATCGATCAGGAACGTCGTATAGAGCAGCAGCACCCAGCCGAAGAGGTACACCCCGGTGATGCAGACGCGGGCGACTCCGGTCGCCTGCCAGATGACCCCACCGATCGGTGCCCAGTAATAAAAGAGTGCGCCGATGGCGAGCGAGCTGGCCAGCACGTAGGTGCTGCGCTCGGCTGCCTCGGGAACGATGCGCGTCCACCAGCGCTTGAAGGCCGGACGCGCCATCACGCTGTGCTGCAGCGCGAAGGCGGTGAGCAGCGCCAGGTCGATGAGCAGGGCCTGCCCCGGGGGGCGCTCGGGGACGCCGTCGAGCATGGTGGGCGTCAGGAACCCGCCGATGAAGCCCATGCCGTAGACGAAGGCAACCAGCGCAACGGCGTAGCAGCCGATGCCGTAGAGGAATATCGCGATGCGTGACACTGCTGTCTCCCAGCGTTGATGAGAACGTGGCGACAGCGTGCCCGGCGGGCTACGGGTGCGGCCTCGGGGACCCCACCTATCTTTTGGCCTTGGTCCCCCTAGTTCTCCTCGGCGCCCAGTAGCCCCCGGGCGCGCGCCACCGCGGCGGCCTCGCCGCGCGAGGCGACCCCGAGGCGCGCGATGATGGCCGAGACATGGTGCTCGGTGGTCTTCTTCGAGATGCTCAGCCGCCGGGCGATCTGGCCGTTGTTCAGCCCCTTCACCAGCAGGGCAAACACCTGCGCCTGCCGGCGCGTGAGTCCCGCCGGACTTGCGCGCGTCTGCGCAATCGGCCCGCGCGGCACGTCGCGCGCGCCGCTGGCACGCAGCTGGCGCCGCACCCGCGCGGCGGCCGGCAGCGCACCGATTGCATCGAACAGGGCGAGCGATTCGCGCTGTGCCGCCTCATCGCCGGCCGAGAGCGCGATCGCCCGCTCGTAGGGACAGCCGACCGCCTCCCACTGGGCCGCGGCCGTGCGCCAGTCGCCGGCGATGTGTGCCCGGTACTCCGGGCGGATGTGGGCCGAGATCTCCGCCAGCGGCACCTCCTCGCCCAGGAGCCTGAGCCAGAGGGCGGTGCCGGCGAGGTTCCAGGGCTGTCCGCGTATGGCACGGCACATCTCGAAGGCCTTGCGCAGTTGCGCGAGTGCCTGCGGCCGCTCCAGTCCGAGCCACAGGGCCTCGGCGTCCACCATCGCGATGGGTGCCAGGCGCATGGTGTCGCGCGTTGCCGTCGGCAGTGCGCGCGCCGCATCGAGCGCGCCTTCCTCGGGCTCGCCGGTGCGCAGCCGCGTGCGGGCGAGGGCGATCTGCGCCGTGAAGCGTCCGGTGCCGGGCGGATAGGGGCCGTGCACGACACTCTCCGCCTCCGTCATGGCTTCCGCCAGGCGCCCGAGGTCGGCCAGGGCCAGCGCACGCGTGCCGCGCATGTACGCCTCCAGCGGGACGTTGTCGCGCGCGATCGCCGCCGCCACGCCCTCTTCCAGGTAAGTGAACAGGCCCTGGTAGCGGTGGTCGTGGCCCATCATGTAGGTGAGGTTCGAATACAGCCGCGGCAGCAGGTCGAGCTCGCCGGACTTGCGCGCCTCGGCAATGGCGGCGAGGAACTCGGGGATGCCGCGGTCCATGTCCAGCGACGCCTGCGCCGTGGCCAGGTTAGTCCAGGCGTGCAGGTAGATGTCATTGCGGCCGAGGCGATCGGCGAGCTGCATGGCCTGCGTCGCGCCTTCGATGGAGGCGGGGTTGCGGCCGGCGAGCATGTCCAGCTGCGACTGCGCGCTCACGGCAATCGCGTACTGCCAGCTGTCCCGGTAGTCGTGCAGCACCCGCAAGGCCTCCGCCGACTGCGCTTCGGCAGTGCCCGACTCCCCGCGCAGCCAGCGGATGCGGGCAGAGACCCGCAGCGCATCCCCCAGTCCGGGGATGTCCCCGGCACGCTTGCGCGCCGCGATCGCCTCGTCGATGGCGACGCTGGCGAGCTCCAGCGCGCCGCATTGCTCGCCGGCCTCGGCCTGTCGCTGCAGCACCTCGGCACGCTCGGTGTTGCTGAGCCAGGTGCCGAACTCCAGGACCCGTGCGAGGTGCGCCACGCACTCGCGCCGCGCACCGAGCGCGAAGGCTTCCTCGGCGGCCTGGCGCGAGTAGCGCACCAGGTCCTCGGTCGCGCCGGCCTGCTGCGCGTGGTGCGCCAGCTCCGCCGGCCGTGCCTGGCCGCGCGCCTTGAGCAGCTGCAGTGCCCCCTGGTGCAGCTCGTGCCGGCGCAGCGGCGCCATGGCCTCGTGCACGGCGCGCCGCGCCAGTTCGTGACGGAAGGACAGGGCGCCGCCGCTGGCGATCAGCATGCCGGCGCGCATGCACTCCTCGACGCCGGCGAACTCGGCATCCTCGGTCAGCTCGCGCAGCAGCGACTGGTCGATGATGCGCGGGAAGAGCGAGGCACAGTCGAGCGTGCGGCGCGCAAGCGAGCTCAGGCGCGCGGTGCGCGCCAGCGTGGCATCGCGCACGCTGCGCGGGACGCTGGCGCGGTCCGTGGCCAGGAACTCGGTCACGTGGAAGGGGTTGCCGCCGGTCACGGGGTACAGGTCCGCATCGGCGTGGCAGCCGCGGGCGGCGAGCGTGCTGACCGCCTCGCGCGAGAGTGGCTGCAGCTCGATGCGCTCGCGCGACTCGCGCGGCAGGTCGCCCCACAGCGCCGCGAGGCGCTCGCGCGAGGGCAGTTCGTCGTTGCGGAACGTGACCAGCACCAGCATGCGGGCCGTGCGCAGCCGCCGGCCGAGGTAGCGCAGCAGGTCGAGCGTCGGGTCATCGGCCCAGTGGATGTCCTCGATCAGGAGCAGCCCGGGCTCGCGCGAGGCGGTGAGGAGGCGCAGCACCGCCGCGAAGGTCTCCAGCTGGCTGCGGGCGGCGATGCTGAAGCGACCGCCGCTGTCGCGCTCGATATCGCGCAGCGGGCCGAGCGGCTCAGGCGTGCTCAGGTGCTCGCAGCAGCCGACATACACCTGCGCGTCGGCGCGGTGCGCCGCGACGAATTCCAGCGCCACGGCGGTCTTGCCGATGCCGGCTTCTCCCTCGAGCGTGACGATGCGGCCGGCTCCGGCGCGCGCACCGTTGAGGGCGGCTTCCAGTCGTGAGGTGGGCTCTTCGCGCTCGAGCAGCACAGAAATCTCCGCCACGGGCAGTGACCTGGCGCCGTGCCCAAACGGGCGGTCCGGGCTTTCGGATATGGCCAGCGCGACGCGATTGTATCGCCAGGATGCCGCTCAGTGCGCGTGCGACCAGGCCCTGCGGTGCAGCTGCCACTGCAGCGCGGAATACTCGCGCGGGCAACGCTTGGCGAGCTCGCGGTGGCTCTGCAGCACGGCGGCCCGCCAACGGGCCGCCGGGGCACGCTCGCGGGAGGGCGCCGGCGCTGGCCTACGCAGCATGACGGAACAGGAAGTCGACGAAGATGAAGACTCCGGAGGCGGCAATGGCCGCCAGGACTGCGGCGAAGGGTCGGTCGAATATGAACATGATGGCTACTCACGGGGGATGTTTCGGGCGCTCATACTGAGACAGCCCTGCGGTAGGTACATCGGGGAGTGCCCCTAGGTTTCACCGGCAGCACCCTAGGTTTTGTTTTAGGTGTTCCGGTACCGTGCGCGCGCGCCGCAGCGGTGGCGCCGAGAGTGTTGGGTCAGGCGCTCGCCGCCGTAAGTGTCTGCAGCTCCTCTCCCGAAAGTGATAGCCCCGTCGCGCGCACCAGGCTCTCGAGCTGCGGGACCGAGGTGGCGCTCGCGATCGGTGCCGTGACACCCGGCTGCGCCATCAGCCAGGCGAGTGCAACCTCGCCGGCGGCGGCGGCGTGCGCCTCCGCCACCGCATCGAGCGCGCGCAGGATGCGCATACCGCGCGTATCGAGGTACTTGCCGAGCATCTGCCCGCGCGGACTCTTGGACAGATCGGCCTCGGAGCGATACTTGCCCGTCAGGAACCCGGAGGCGAGGCTGAAGTAGGTGATGACACCCAGGCCCTCGCTCACACACAGATCGCGCAGCGCGCCCTCGAAGCTGCCCCGCGCGTAGAGGTTGTATTCGGGCTGCACGGCCTCGTAGCGCGGCAGCGACGCCTGCGCCGCCGCGGTGAGCGCTTCCTGCAGTTGCGCGGCGCTGTAGTTGGAGGCACCGATGGCGCGCACCTTGCCTTGCCGGAGCAGCGTCTCGTGCGCGCCGAGCGTCTCCTCGATCGGCGTGGCCGGATCGGGCCAGTGGCTGAAATACAGGTCGATGTGATCGGTCTGCAGGCGCCGCAGGGAATCCTCGGCGGCCGCCAGGATGTGCTTCGCCTTCAGGTCCTGCGGGTAGGAGCCGATCGCCGAGCCGACCTTGGTGATGAGGATCGTGCCGGCGCGTCGTCCGGAGCGCTTGAGCCACTTGCCGATCAGGGTCTCGGACTCGCCGCCGACATTGCCGGGCACCCACGAGGAGTAGGAGTCGGCGGTGTCGATCGTGTTGAGACCGGCCGCGGCAGCGCGGTCGAGCAGCTCGAACGCGCCTGCCTCATCGACGGTCCAGCCGAAGACATTGCCGCCGAGCACGAGCGGCGCGATTTCAAGTCCGGTGTTGCCCAGCGTGCGCGGCTTCATGCGACTGCCTTCGACGCAAAAAAAGGAAGTTGATTCTCAGACGGGCGGATCGCCCGGCGCAAGCAGGACCCAAAGCTTGGATGAGCTGGAGCCGACGGCCTGCGAAGGCGCGACTGCACGGCACGTGTCAGTGCCGGCAGGCTCGCTCAAAGTTCGGCGCACTCCGACAGCCACACGAAGCGACAGCCCAGGTGCAGGGCAACTTCCCGGTCGTCCTGGGGATTGACGAGGCGGTATTCAACTTCGTCACTCATGATGCGCCCATCGCACAGTGCGCAGATGGATTTCCCCGACCCGTAGCCGGAGGCACGCGTTTCGGCGGCGGAGCTCGGCAGCCGGCCATCCGACAGGCGTTGAGACGCCAGCGAGCGCAGCTGATCGCCCGGGGGTCGTGGACTGCTCATGCGAAAGGCCCTTTCATTTGCAACGGTTGCGCCTGCGTGACGGGCACGCATTAGGAGCGGATGTGGTTCCCAGACGGCTGGGTGAAGTCCAGGCCGCAGTCGCAGCAGGCGGTCGCGAGGAACTCGCCGGTGAGCGCAGCGCGCCACCAGCTGAACTGCTTGGCGCAGTCCGGACAGCGCAGCTGGCTGCGCAGTGACACCAGCGCTATCCAGAGGAACACACAGACGTAGCCGACGATCCAGCGCACCAGCCACTGGTGATGCAGGTAGTGGTTCAGCGCCCAGAGAATGAGCAAGCCCGCGACGAGGCTGCAGGCCAGCCACCGGCACAGCCGCGCGGTGCCGCGGAAATGCCGTTGCAGCGAAACGGCCGATGCCGCAAAGCGCCGCGTAAAGGGGGTGTTGAGGATGACCCGGGCGGTCATCGCGCACCGGCCTCGTGGTCAGCCCGCATCCCGGCAGCCGCCCGTGCGCAGGCAGCGCGGCTGACGGGCGCAGTCTGGGTGCAGGGGCATTCGGTGCGGGGAGACATTCGGCGGTTCAGCTTCCGGTGCTGAATCTTATTTGCCGCCAGTTTAATGGCGGGGCCGCACGCTGTCATGTGTCCGGGAGCGGCCGTCGCGTCGAGGTCGCGCACGCAGGCGGGCGCCTTGCGTTTCAGGGGATTCGGATGCTGCGCCGCAGCGGGACTTGGCGCGCAGGTGCGCCGCGCTTCGGGCAGCGCCCTTTACTTATTTTCCCGGATCAAGGGGATGGGGAAGTTGGAAAGTGCGACTCCAGCGCCGCGATGCTGGCCGCGCCGAGCGGGAAGCCCCCGAGCCGCGCCGCCTGCAGTGCCGCGCCGGCGTGCGGGGGCAGGCGCGCCGCGGTGAAGCGCAGCATGGGTGAGCGCCGGGCGAGCTCCGCCTTCAGGGGCCCGAGGACCAGGGCGCCGAGCTCAAAGAGACCGCCGGAGTAGGAGACCGCCAGGGGTGCGTTCGCGGGGATCCGCAGCGCTGCCGCGACGGCTTCGACCATGTCCGCCAGCTCGCGCGCGGCGTCGGTGAAGAGGCCGAGCGCTGCCGCATCGCCCGCGCGCGCCGCTTCCGAGACCAGCCGCGAGAGCTGCGCGAACTGGCTGCGCTGCGCCAAGGGCTTGCCGTACACGGCTGCGCACAGGTCCAGGTCGTCCTCGAGGCCGAGGTGCCGCCGCACGCGCTCGTAGAGATCTGCGCGCGGCGTACGGCCATCGCTCATGCGCGAAAAGAGGCGCAGCCCCTCGCGCGCGAGCCAGTACGCGGAGCCCTCATCGCCAAAGAGCTCACCCCAGCCCCCGGCACGGGCGCTGCGGCCCGCGAACTCCCCGTAGGCGATGGAGCCGGTGCCCGCCACGATGTTGATGCCGTCGGCGCCGGCAAGCGCGCCGGCCCAGCCACAGACCATGTCGTTGCCGCAGCGATAGCGCCGGTGCGCGAGGGCGGCCGAGGGCGCCGCATCCAGCCGCGGGATGAAGCTGCGGTCCTCGCCATACGCCGGAAGGCCGAGGAACGCGAAGGTGAGGTCATCCGAGGAGAGGCGCGCCTGCGCGAGTGTCTGCCCGATGCCGCGGGCGAGCAGCTTCTCGAGTGCCTCGAGGCCGATCTCCAGGTAGTAGGCGGAGCCCTCGACGTGCGTCGCCAGCACCTGCCCGGATTCGTCGATCAGCAGGAAGCGCGTCTTGCTGCCGCCGCCGTCGACCCCGAGAAAGCGCCTCACGAGACCGGCGGGGCGGGGTAGATCGACACGCCCTGCACGACGCGGCTGACCGTGCCGGCCGCGTTGGGGCTGTCGGGCGTGACTCCGAGGGACAGCGAGCGCAGCACGGCGAGTGACTGGGCGAACACGACGTAGGGCAGGATCAGCTCGAGGTCGGTGGGCGCATTGTAGCCGCCTGCCGGTGCGGCGGCGTTAACGATGTGCGTGTCCGGGTGCGCCGGCAGGTCGGCACGATGGCTGAGCGCGATGACCCGCGCGGCGACGGCGTCACGGCGCAGCTCGTTGAGCAGATCGATCTCGTAGCGGCGCGCGTGGTCCGCGTTGCTCAGGAACAGCACGATGAGCGTGCCGGCATTGACCACCGTCTTCGGCCCGTGACGGAACCCAAGCGGGCTCTCCCCGAGGCTGACGACGCGCCCGTCGCTCAGCTCCAGGATCTTGAGCGCGGCCTCGTGCGCCAGGCCTTTGAGCTCGTTGCTGCCCAGGAAGACCGCGCGCTCGAACCCGGTGCGCACCAGGGCGGTGAGGAGCGGCAGGCCGTCGGTCAACAGCTGCGAGGCGAGAGCGGCCAGGTGAGCGATGCGCGCGTTGTCGGGGGCGGCCACGCGCAGCGCGACGGCCGCCGCGAGCAGCATGCCGGTGAAGCTCGAGGTCATCGCGAAGCCCTGGTCGTTGCAGGACTCGGGCAGCAGCAGCGCATGGGCGCGGCGCAGCGCGCGGCCGCGGCGATAGAGATCGCCGTCGGCGTTGCAGGTGACGATCAGGTGCGCGCAGTCAGGGATGCGCTCCGTGGCCAGATCCAGCGCCGCCAGGCTCTCCGGGCTGTTGCCGGAGCGCGCGAAATGCACCATGAGGGTCGGCTCGTTAGGCAGCAGAGTGCTGGCCGGACTCGTCACGATATCGGTGCTCGGCACGGCGCGGGCGAGGCGGCCGCCGCGCAGCAGCGCCGGGGCGAGGCACTCGCCGATGAACGAGGAGGTGCCGGCGCCCGTCAGCACGAGCCGCCGGGCCGTGTTCGTGAGCAGCGGCGCGAGGAACTCGTGCAACGCGGCATCACCGCCCGTGCGCGCGAGGATCTCGGGCCACACCCTGGGCTGCTGGGCAATCTCGCGTGCGGTCCACTCCGCGCCGCCGCGGCGCAGCTGCGCGGCGCTTAACCCTAAGGCTTCTGCGTGTTCCGTCATGTTGCGCCTGGCTTCAGTGCCGCCACGAAAGCCCCAGGGTGTACATGCGGCCGTAGGAGCTATAGCCGACACCGGTGCCGCTCTCGCTCCCGCCGACCAGCTGACCGGGTGCCCACGGCAGCAGCGGGTTGCCGTTGAGATACGTGCGCGCGATCGAGTTGCTGAGGTTCCTGCCCTCGGTATAGACCTCGAAGCCGTTACCGAAGCGGAAGTGCAGGCTCGCAGTCACCCAGTCAAAGGGATCCGACGTCGCCGGCCACCCGGGCACGTCGGTGCACTCCGAGCAGTAGGGGTTGAACTTCGACTGGTGGTCCCAGTTGACATCGGCACTCCACGGTCCCTTCTCGTACAGCACCCCGATGGAATAGGTGGTGGGCGGTGCCGCATTGATGGCGCCGACAAAGACGCCGTTCTGGTCGTAGCTGCGCGTCTTGCTGGCGGTGTACTGCATGCGTGTGCCGAAGCCATTCTCCATGATGTGCTGCCAGGTGATTTCGACCCCGGAGATGGTGGTCTTTGACCCGTTGGCCGGGGCGGATACGGTCCACAGGAAGGGCTGGCCCGGCACCGTGCCCGGCGGCCCGCCGTTGTACTTGAGCGTGCCGAGGTCGACGCTGGTCTGGACCCCGGTGTAGATGTCATCGCGGATCTTCTTGCCGAACAGCGCCAGGGTGAGGGCCGAGTGCGGCGCGTAGTACCACTCGAGCGAGAGGTCGGCCTGGGTGGCGCGGATCGGCTTCAGGCCCGCCGTGCCTGCATAGTCCAGCTCCGGATCGCCGTTGAGCGCGTTGTTCGTCGAGGTCGGCGCAAGCTGGCTCAGGTCCGGGCGTGCCATGGTCTCGGCAACCGCCACGCGCAGCTGCAGCTGCTGCGGCATCACCCAGTAGGCGAAATTGAGCGAGGGCAGGGCGAGGGTGTAGTCGCCGTTGGCGCCGATTGGTTGCGAGGTGCCGTAGATCAGGTTGTAAGTCACCGTGCCGGTCGGGTTCGGGTCCGGCGTCCACAGTGCCACTGGCGCGGCCGAGGCCGTGGAGGCGGTGGTCTTGGTGTGCACCACGCGCACGCCGAGGTTCCCCGACCAGCGCTCGGCGGCGAAATCGCCCTCGAGGTAGACCGAGAAGGTGCGCTCCGTGACGTTATACGAGTTGTATGGATTTAACTGCGGCAGCGTGTCTGCGAAGTTGAACGGGGTATCGCACGGCAGGCTGCTGCAGAAGAACGGGTTCGGCTTGCCATCCAGGCTCTTCAGGAACTGCAGCAGCTGCGCCACGTTCAGCACCGGCAGCGTGGTCGGGTACGAGCCGCCCGCGCCCTGCATGAAGTGCGGCAGGTTGGTCATGGAGATGACGTTGAAGCCCTGTGAGCCAAAGCTGTAGGGCGTGCACTGCACCGGGCAGCCCGCGGTCTGGTAGAGGGTGCCGTACTGGCCGGAGCCGTTGGTCCAGTCATTGCTCACATCCTCACGGTCCTTCTTGTGGTCGGTGTAACCGAGCCCGAACAGCAGCTTCTCGAAGAAGCCCTTCTCGGCCGCCCACGCGCCATCGAGGGTAAAGCCGTTGATGGTGTCGTGCACCGAATAGCCGTTCAGGCCCACGTAGTGGGTCGACCAGTACTTGTTGTTGTTCAGGAATCCGGAGTTCATGAGCGCCGTGTAGGAGCACATGCCCGCGTTCGTGGCGCTCGCCGTACCCGACGGACAGGCGGACAGCCCCAGCTGGCTCGGTGGCAGCACCACGTTGATGCTCGGCAGGCTGTGCGGCAGGTCGGCAAAGTTGAGTATGTCGATGGGCGTCGCCGTGTCATTCACCAGACCGGCAGTCACGAAGGTGTCGTTGCCCCCCTCTGGCCGGCTGGCGGCCGAGCGATAGGCATCCAGGCCGAGCGTGATCCGATCGGTCATTCGCCAGCTCACGTTCAGCCCCGCCATGTAGGTATCCACCTTGCGGTTGATGGTGTTGTTCACCATCTCGGGCTGAAATTGGTCCACCGTGACGGCGGTGATCACCCCGTTCTTCACCACCGCGTTGTTCTCCCAGGGGGTGCCGTCCGGGTTGGCGGGGAAGTAGTAGGACTCGTTGTAGCCAATTTGCGGGTCATCCAGGTGGGTCCACAGCCCATCCACCGTGACGGTCAGGGCATCGCTCGGCCGCCACTCGAGTTTGCCGCTCAGCGCCTCGCGCTTCTTTTCATCGAAGATCGAGCCGAAGGTGATGCAGCAGGGGGTCGCCGCGAGCGGTACGCCGTTAGGGTCCGGGTAATTCCCGTTGGCATCGGTGTAGGGGTAGCTGGTCGGGCCGTAGATGTTCTGGTTGTAGGCGTTGAGAGAGTCGGTGCGCACCTTGTCGTGCGAGTAGACGCCGCCGAACACGAAGCCGAGGGTGTGGTCGGCGTTGGTGTTGGAAGCGAACGCCGAGAACTTCTTGCCGTAGAGCTCGGACATGTCGTTGTAGTTGCCCTCGCCGTGGATGCCGAAGTGCAGTCCGGGATTGTCGAAGGCGCTCGCGGTGCGCAGGTTCACGGTGCCGCCGATGCTGCCCTCCAAGGCGGAGGCCTGCGGGGACTTCAGCAGGTCGGCGCCGCTGATGAGCTCGGCCGGCAGGACGTCGAAGGCCAGGTCGCGGCCGTCGTCGTCCGAGGCGAGCAGACGGTTCTCGAGGGTGACGACGTTGTAGCCCTTGCCGAGGCCGCGCACGCTGATGGCGATGCCCTCGCCACCTGTGGTGCGGGTAATGCTGACGCCGGGCAGGTGGCTCAGGGAATCCGCCACGTCGGCGTCCGGGAAGCGCCCGAGTTCGGTCGAGTTGATCGAGTCGAGCACCACCGCGGCATCCTTCTTGACCTCGAGCGACTTCTCGAGGTTGGCGCGCAGGCCGGTGACGATGACTTCCTGCAGCGGTTCCTCCTTCTTCTTGACGGTGCCCGTGTCAGCGGGCGCAGCCGCGCTCGGCACGACGTCGGCCCCATCGGCGGCGGCCGCCCGCACGAGCGGAAAGAGCAGCAGCAGGAGGACGGGCAGTCCCAGGTGCCTGGCCAGTGAGTTCTTCATGGCATGGATCTTTCTTGGGTCGGCGGGTTGCAGGCCGCGGAGTACTGCGCGAGTACTTCGCGGACGTGATGGATGACGAGCTCATCGAGGCGCGGCGAGAGTGCCCCGCTGCGCACCGGCTCGTAAGCCCCGGGCAGGTACTGGTGCAGCAGTGCCAGGGGCGGGCGGCGTGAGGCGAAGGAGGCGGCCAGGCGCTCGAGCGATGCCACCACCGCCGGCGCCGGCCAGTAATAACGGATGCGATCGCTTAGGCTGTACTGCAGCTCGAGTTCGAGCGCGTGGCCGGTGGCGTGGTAGTACTTGCGCCAGTGCCTGGGGTCGGCGTGCATGGTCGCGAGCAGCGTCGCGCGCACGCCGGCAGCGCGCTCCCGGCCGAGCCATTCGCACTCAAGCTGGTCGAGCGCCCAGACCGCCTCGCGCAGCGCGAAGGTGAGCGCAGGCCCCACCTTCAGGATCGCGAAGTGATCGCGCACCAGGGCGGCGAGCGAGGTTCCTCTCTGGTAGTCGGTGGAGTGCGCCTCGAACACCAGCAGCCGCGGGACCTCCTCGAGCCAGGCGCTCAAGCGTCGCGCCTTCCCGGGCACGTAGTCGATGACGCGGTCGTGATCGAACTCGACCCCCGGCTGTACTACCAGCCCTACGACCCGCTCCCAGGCGGCTTCGAGTCCATGCTCGAGGAAAGCCGCGCGATGCGCCGCGAGGGTGGCCTGCGCCGCCGCCGGCGCGGTGACGAGGAGCTCCTGCAGCGACTCGTGCGCCCCGCCGGGGACGGGCACCTCGGTACCGATGACGTACACCGGCGGCTCGCCGCCGTGCGTGTGCCAGCTGTCTTCGGCCGCGGCCGCCAGCAGCGCCGTGCGCGAGGCGATCAGCTCGTCGGGCAGCCGCCGCGGATCATCAGCGCAGGACATCGAGCAGTCGAGGTGGATCTTGCGAAAACCCGCGCCCACGTACTGGCGGATGAGTACCTGCGAGCGCTCGAGGGCCGGCTGCGCCGGCTCGTCCTGCCAGGGGTTGGGTCCTAAGTGATCACCGCCGAGGAGCACGCGCGCGCGCGGCAGGCCCGCAGCGTCGGCAAGGCCGAAGACCACGTCACGGAACTGCGCGGGCGTCAGGCCCGTGTAGCCGCCGTTCTGGTTGACCTGGTTCGAGGTCGCCTCGATCAGTGCGTCAGCGCCGCTGGCCTGCGCGTGCCCCAGCGCGGCGCGGATCACGAGGGGATGGGCCGAGCACACAGAGGTGATGCCGACCGGCTCACCGGCGCGGTGACGGCGGACCATCTCCAGCATCGCCTTCACGCGGGCTCCTCCGGCTCGATGGCCAGCAGCGCGGCGGCCACGAAGGCGAGGCCGATGCCGACGAGCTTCAGCGGCTGCGGCATGAGACCTAGGAGAGCCAGCGCGAGCAGCGCGGTGATGAGCGGCGCGCCGGCATTGGTGAGCGGGGACACCACGATCGCCTTGCCGTAGCGGAACGCGTACACCAGCATGAGCGCGCCGACCGCGTTCAGGATCTGCGTCGCCGCGGCCAGTCCCGGTCCGCCGGCGCCATAGTTGATCGGCTGCGAGAAGTCCGTCATCGCGAGCGCGACCGGGATCAGCGCCAGCCCCATGAGCGTCATGTAGAAGAAGATGCTCTCGGCGGTCATGGTGCGGTTGGCGAGCTTCATGAAGAACGCCTGCACGCCCCAGGCGACGAGGATCACGAGCGCGTAGAAGAACCAGGCGACACCCCAGGCACCCTTACTGGCAGCGGGCTCGTAGTCGAACAGCGGCAGCGAGAGCAGCGCCAGCACGATGCCGAGCGCGCCGATGCGGGTGACGCGCTCGTGCAGGTAGCCGACCGAGAGCGCGATGGTCACGACCGGGGAGAGCGCGATCAGCGGGAAGATGAGGTAGGTGGGACCGGTGTGCACCGCGTGAAACAGCAGCATCTGGCCACCGGCGCCGGTGAGGCCGATGAGCACCCCGAGCAGGATCGAGCGGCGGTCGTGCTCGATCTTCCAGCCGATGCGCGAGAGCGCGAACGCTGCCGGGGCGAGCATGGTGAGCGACCAGACCACATAAATAAGAGTCTCGGGGAAGCCGTTCTCGGCCGGCCGGCCCGCGAACGCGCCCCAGATGCCCCAGAGCACCGTCGTGAGCAGCGCGAACGCGAGTCCGGCATGCCGGTTCATGCGGCAGATCCCGGGACTGGGGTGCGGTTTATGCGAAAACAAACGAAAGTCATATCTCCCCTGACTTTTCTATTTATTTTCTTCACTATTTCGAATACTTTCTTATATGTCAAGATTCGGCAATCAAGCTCCTGCAAGGGGCGTCTAGATCCGCAGCGGCAGGCGCGCAGAGCGGGACGATAAGAAGAGGCCACGGTCCGATTGGATAGACTCCCCGAAATTCACGAGGACCCTGAAGCGGTGGTTGCCGCGAGCACCAGCAGACGCGAGTTCCTGAAGCTCCTCGCCGGCACCGGCGTCGCATCGGGTGCGCTCGCCGATGCCGCGTTCGCCTCCGCCGCGGCGGGCACGGCGGTTGCGCATCTGGAGGATTCAGCGCTGCGGCTCGAGTTTGACGAGAAGATGCGGCTGCGCGTGTGGCGCATCGGCACCGATCCCGCGCTCACCGCCTGGCACCCGGCCGACTCGCTCCTGCTCGCGGACGGCACGCGCCTGCAGGAATTCACCCTGCAGCACCAGGAGGCGCGCGCGACGGAGAATCCGCCCGGCCGCGCGCTGCTGCTCAGCGGCGTCGCCGGTACGGACGCCGCGCGCCTCGAGAAGCGTGTGCGCATCGCACTCTACCCGGTGCACCCGGGATTCGCGCTCTGCCAGGTCTCCTACCGCAACCTCTCGAAGCAACCACTGGCACTGCGCGGCTGGCGCACCGCGGGGCTGCAGCTGCTCGGCACGAGTGCCGAGGAGCCACAGTTCTGGTCCTACTGCGGCAGCACGCACGCCGACCGGCGCGACTGGGTGCAGCCGGTGAAGGCCGGCTTCGCGCAGGAGAACTACATGGGCATGACCGCCTCCGATTACGGCGGCGGCACCCCGATCGTGGACGTCTGGCGGCGCGACTGCGGGCTCGCGGTCGGACACCTGGAGAGCCACCCGCAGCTGCTGTCGCTGCCGGTGGCGCGCACCGAGCAGGGCGTGACGCTGGCGCTCGCGGCAGAGCTCGAGCGCACGCTCGCCCCGGGCGAGGTGCTCGCCCTGCCCGAGACCTTCATCGCCACCCACGCCGGGGACTATTTCGCGACGCTCACCACCTACCGGAAGCTCATGGCCACGCGCGGCCTCGCCTCGCCGCGCCCGCCCGAGGCCGCCTACGAGCCGATCTGGTGTGCGTGGGGCTACGAGCGCGAGTGCACCGTGCAGCTGATCGAGAACACGCTGCCGAAGGTGAAGGACCTCGGGCTCGGCTGGGCGGTGATCGATGATGGCTGGCAGACGAACGTCGGTGACTGGCGCCCGCACCCGAAGAAATATCCGCGCGGGGCCGCGGACATGCAGCACCTGGTGCAGGAGATCCGCGCGCAGGGCCTGAAGCCGCGGCTGTGGGTGGCGCCGCTCGGCGCGGTGCCCGGATCCGACCTGATGCACGACCACACCGACATGCTGCTGCTGGACAAGGACGGCGCGCCGCAGGCGATCTCGTGGTGGAACGCCTTCTACCTGTGCCCGGCGTACGCCAAGACCGTCTCCTACACGGATGCCATGGTGCGCCGCTTCATCGGGGAGTGGGGCTTCGCCGGGCTGAAGGTCGACGGGCAGCACTTGAATGGCGTCGCGCCCTGCTACAACCCGGCGCACCACCACGAGCGCCCCGAGGAATCGGTGGAGAAGCTGCAGGACTTCCTGCACGGCATGTACGCCACCGCCATCCGCATCGACCCGCAGGTGGTGATGGAGCTGTGTCCCTG
>DATJVL010000062.1:0-39996 GCA_035501795.1 Steroidobacteraceae bacterium | reverse complement strand
CGTGGAGGGGAACACGTCGTAGCCCCACACCTTCTCCAGCAGGTCCTCGCGCGAGACGATCTCCCCGCTATGCTCGGCGAGCACCTTGAGGATCATCGCCTCCTTCTCGGTCAGCTCGTCGGTGGCGCCGTTCCAGGTACGGGCGCGGAAGGCGCGGAAGTCCACCTCGTTGCCGCCGAAGGCGAGCAGCGCCGTCGCGGGTGTGTCGGAGACGCTGCGATACCAGTCCCAGCGACGCAGGATCGCCCGCACGCGCAGCAACAGTTCCTTGAGGTGGAAGGGCTTGGCGAGGTAGTCATCACCCCCCGCCTCGAGCCCGCGCACCCGGTCGGCCGGGTCACCGCGCGCGGTGAGGAAGAGCACCGGGGTGTTGTTGCCCTGCTCGCGCAGCGCGCGGCACAGGGCGAAGCCGTCCATCTTAGGCAGCATCACATCGAGCACCACGAGCGCGCACGCGCAACTCTGCAGCCAGGTGAGTGCCTGTTCGGCATCGGGCGCCGTGCTCACCGCGTAGCCCTCGGCGCGCAGGTTCTCGGCCACGCCGGCAGCCAGGTGCGGATCGTCCTCGACCACGAGCACGTGCACCGCCGCGGCGCCGGTGCTCACGGGCGTGACTCCGCCACCGGCCAGGCGAGCACGAAGCGTGCGCCGCGTCCCGGGCCATCGCTGTGCGCGCTCACCCGCCCGTGTGCCAGCTCCATGAGGCGGCGCACGATGAAGAGCCCGAGGCCGGTGCCGTGTGCGCCGCCGCCGCGTACCGGCAGGCGCGTGAACTTCTGGAACAGCCGTCCCGCCTCGGCCGGTTCGAAGCCGACGCCACTATCCTCGACGGTGAGCTCGACCTCCGCCCCGAGGCGCTGGGCGCTGAGCGCGATGCGCCCGCGGCCGCCGGAGCCGAGCGCGGCGAGAGCGTTTTCGAGCACGTTGCGCACCACCACATCCAGAGCCAGCGGATCGCTGAGCACGGTCAGCTGCGGATCGATGCTGGCGCTGATGCTGACCTGTGCGCGCTGGGCACGCTCCTCGAGCTGCGTCAGCACGCGCGTGACCGCGGCCGCGAGCTGCAGCGGCTCGGACTTGAACTCCACGCGCCCGCGCTCGAGGCGCGCGCTCTCCAGGATCTGCGTCACCATGAGCTCCATGCGCGCCAGGTCTGCCAGCATGCGCTCGATGAGGATCTGCGCCTGGGCCGGCTCGGGCGCCCGCAACGCCAGCGTCTCGAGCGAGAGCTGCAGGCTGGCGAGGGGGGTCTTGAACTGGTGACTCACCAGCGCAAGAAAGCTGTCCTGCTCCTCGTGCACCAACGCCTCGGCGCGCAGCGCGCGGCCGATGACCGCGATGCACAGGCCGAGTGCGAGCAGGAAGAAGGAGCCCTCCCAAGCGTACTGGCGCTGCCGGCTGCGCTCCTCGTTGTCCAGCGCCGCGGCAACCTCGGGGGCGAGCCGCGCCTCACCGCCGCTGACACGGATCTGCGGCAACAGCCGCTGCACCTCGCGCGGATCGGTGCCGGCGCTGAGCAGGGCCGCGGCGGCGCGTGTCTGCTCCTCGTAGCCGGCGCGCGCAGCGGCGACGCTGGCGCGCGCGTAGCTGCGCTGGTCGATGAGCCACCACCCTACCTGCACGACCGACACCAGCACGAGCGCGAGCGTCGTCAGCTGGAACACGCGGCTCGCCTTCATGCGCACTCGCTCAGTGACTGCTGCAGGGCACTCGCGAAGCGCTCCAGGTCCGCGGACGTGTGCGCAAGCGAGAGGAAGCAGGCCTCGTAAGCGGAGGGCGGCAGGTACACCCCGCGCGCGAGCATCGCGTGGAAGAGCCGCGCAAAGCGGGCGCTCTCCAGCGCCGTCAGCGCGGCCGCGGTGCGTGGCGCACCTCCGCCGTGCAACGAGAGCCAGAAGAGCGAGCCCTGACGTACCCAATGCACGGGAAACGGGGCGCGTTCGAGGAGCGGACGCACCTGCGCCTCGAGCTCCGTGCCGCGGCTCTCCAGCTGCCGCCAGCCGTTGGTGCGCTCCAGCAGCGCAAGCGTTGCGAGTCCGGCCGCCATCGCCACGGGATTGCCGGAGAGCGTGCCGGCCTGGTAGGTGTCCCCCTCGGGCGCCAGGCGCGCCATGAGCGCGCGTGCCCCGCCGAAGGCCCCCACCGGCATGCCGCCGCCGATCACCTTGCCGAAGGTCGCAAGGTCGGGGGTGATCCCGGTGAGCTCGGCGGCGCCGCCGCGCGCCAGGCGAAAGCCCGAGATCACCTCATCGAAGATCAGCAGCGCGCCGTGCGCACGCGTCAATTCGCGCAAGCGCGCGAGAAACGCCGGGCGCTGCAGCAGCAGCCCGTGATTGGCGGGCACCGGCTCGATGATGAGGGCGGCAATGCGCGCGCCCTCACGCGCAAACAGACTTTCTGCGGCTGCCTCGTCATCGAGTGGCAGCACGCGGGTGCAGGCGGTGAAGGCCTGCGGCACCCCGGCCGATGAGGGACGGCCGAAGGTCGCCAGCCCCGAGCCGGCCGCCACCAGCAGGTGATCGGCATGGCCGTGATAGCAACCGGCGAACTTGACGATCAGCTCGCGCCCGGTGCAGGCGCGCGCCACGCGGATCGCACTCATCACCGCCTCGGTGCCGGAGGAGACGAAGCGCACCTGCTCAAGCCCGGGGTAGGCGCCGACCACGCGCTCGGCCAGCTCGACCTCCCCGGCGCACGGGGCGCCGAAGGTCAGCCCGTGCTTGAGCGCCTCGCCCACCGCGGCGAGCACCTCCGGGTGCGCGTGGCCGGCGATCAGCGGCCCCCACGAGCCCACCAGGTCCAGATAGGCGCGCCCGTCGGCATCGAACACCTCGGCGCCTGCGCCGCGCGCGATGAACAGCGGCGTGCCGCCGACGGCACGGAAGGCGCGCACCGGTGAGCTGACGCCCCCGGGAATGACCCGGCAGGCCCGCGCATAGAGCGCGGCCGAGCGCGGCTGCGCGCCGGGGGTTTCGGTGGGGGTCGCTTCGGTCATGTCTCTTCCGTGTCGCTGCGGGCGCGGCCGCTGCGCGCAGCCGCAAAGAAGGCTTCCAGGACGCTCGGGTCGGCGTACGGGGCGGCGGCGCGCAGGCCGGCGAGCGGCAGGTGCGCCAGGCGCCGCGCGAGCATCGAGCCGAGCCGTTGTAGCTGGCCACGCTGCTCATCATCCAGCGTGCGCAGCTCGTGGGCCAGAGCCCGGCTCACCTCTGCGGCCGCGATCGCCTCGAAGGCCTCGCGCAGGTGCGCCAGGTGGGGGCCGAAGGCGCGGGCGGCGAGCTCACTGCGCAGATGGGTCAGTCGTTCATCGATCGCGGCACGCACGGGCGCCAGGCGCATGAGCTCGCTCAGCCGCCGTTTCTGGGCGGCCTCGATGAGGTCGTCCATGCCGATGCGCGTGAGGCCCAGGCGTTTCGCTGCCTGCGGCTCGATGTTGGGCGGCACGCCGAAGTCGATCAGCAGCGGGCGCCGCCCGAGTGCCAGGCGCCGCAGCACCGCTTCCTCGAGCACCGGCGCACCGCCACCGGTGGCGAGCACGACGGCCTGCACTTCCGGAGGCGCACGCCGGAAGTCCTCGAGCGAGAGCATCGCGCCGTCCACGGCCTGCGCGAGCTCCGCCGCCGCCTCCGGTGAGCGGTTGACGACCAGAAGCCGCGCCCGCCCCTTCAGTTGCGTCGCGCAGCGGCGCGTCATCGGTGATACGCCCACGAGGGCCACCGGCAGCTGGTGTCCGTCCAGATGGCGCACCACCTGCTCGGCGGCGAGATCCCCCAGCGAGGGCGCGCGCACACCGCCGACGAGGCGCTGCACACGACGCGCCATGGCGAGTGCCTCAGCCATGAGACGGTCGAGCACCGGCCCGCAGGTGTGCGCGCCACGGGCTTCTTCCCAGGCGCCCCGCAACTGTGCAGCGATCTCCTGCTCCCCGGTCTGCGCGGAGTCGAGTCCGCAGGCGAGCAGCAGCAGGTGCTCCACCGCTGCCTCCCCGGTCCAGGCGCGCAGCAGGCGCGCGGCTTCGCCGTCGGCCGGCTCACGCCCGGTGAGCGCGCGGAATACCTCGAGCCGCGCATCGCCGGCCGGCTGATGATCCTCGTTGGCGAAGAGGATCTCGACGCGGTTGCAGGTCCCGACGTAGAGGACCTCGGCGGCTCCGAGGCGCTCGCGCAGCCCCTGGAGCCGCATCCCCACCTCAGCACGCGGGAGGGCGAAGCGCGCCACGTCCTCCACGCCCGCGTGCCGATAGGACAGGCCCACCACGCCGATCTGGTGCATGGGCTAGCTTAGCCGCCGCGGGGCCCGATAAATGTCACCAAATGGTCACAGCCCCGAGACGCACGGCGCACCAGCGCCCCTGCCTGTCCCACTGCCCGCTTGCGCTCGGGCTCACCGTGCGTGCAAGGTGTGCGCCGGTGCAACTTCCAACAGGCCCCGCCCGTGGCACGTGCCCTGAGTCATTCGCTCCTCGTTCTCCTGTGCATGCTCTGCGCGGCCACCGCCGGGGCCGCGACGCCGGCGCGCCCGCGGGCGCGCGACCTCGGGGTGCCCTTCGACGGCAACCCGGGACCGCTCAATGCCATCACCGACGTGGCCGGTGTGCTCGTCGGCCATACCACCCTCATCAGCGGCAGCGGCAAGCTCGTGGTCGGCAAGGGGCCGGTGCGCACTGGGGTGACCGCCGTGCTGCCGCGCCGCGATGCCATCCAGCGCTTCTCCTTCGCGGGATACTTCTCGCAGAACGGCAACGGGGAGATGACCGGCACCAACTGGGTGGAGGAATCCGGCTTCCTCGAGGGACCGGTGATGATCACCAACACACACAGCGTCGGGGTGGTGCGCGACGCGGTCATCGCCTGGCGCGTGGCCCACGGACCGGCCGATGACACCGGCGCCTGGTGGTCGCTCCCGGTCGTGGCGGAGACCTGGGACGGTTGGCTGAATGACATCAACGGCTTTCACGTCAAGCCCGAGCACGTGTTCGCGGCGCTCGAGCACGCGCATGGCGGCCCCGTTGAGGAAGGCAACGTGGGCGGCGGCACGGGCATGATCTGCAACGGTTACAAGGGCGGAATCGGTACGTCCTCGCGACATCTCGAGGCCAAGGACGGCGGTTATACCGTCGGCGTCCTGGTGCAGTGCAATTACGGCCGGCGCGCCAACCTGCGCATCGCCGGCATCCCGGTCGGACGGGAGATCTTCGGCGAGGATCCATACGCCTTCGTCCCCTCCGACATCGCCGAGCGCGGCTCGATCATCGTCGTGGTGGCGACCGATGCACCGCTCTTGCCGCACCAGTTGAAGCGCGTCGCACGCCGCGTCACCCTGGGTTTGGGGCGCGACGGCAGCACCTCGGGCAACGGCTCCGGCGACATCTTCATCGCCTTTACCACTGGTAATCCGGAAGCGAGCAACATCGATCACGTGCAAAGCGTGCTCATGGTGCCGAACGATCTGCTCGATCCGCTGTTCACCGCCACCGTGCAAGCGACCGAAGAGGCGATCATCAACGCCATGGTGGCCGCCGAGGACATGACCGGTGCCGACAACCACCACGTGACGGCGCTCTCGCACGAAAAGCTGCGCGAGGTGCTCGCGCGCCACGACCGGCTGGTGCAGCCAGCGACGAAGTGAGGGCGGGGGGCCCGTGTGCGTCACGGTGCGAGAAGGCTCGGTCAGCTTAGGGCGGGAAGTTCAACTGCCGCTCGAGCGCCTTGAATGCCGGCTCGTTGCGCAGCGGGTCGAGTTCCCAGGAAGTTCTCCACAGCTGTAAGTCCGCCCCGCGATCTCGCACCGCTTTCGCCAGGGCCTGCAGTGCCTCGTCCTTGCGGCCCCACTGCGCCAGGACCATCGCGTACTCCACGCCTACCCCTGCCTCGCCTCCCGAGACGGCTTTGAACTGCGCCAGTTCAGTCGCCGCCTCCGCCCGTCGCCCCAGTTGGTACTCAGCGAGCGCCAGGATCTGGTGCCCGGCGCTCGGCGAGAGCGACCGGCCGAGCTGCCAGGCTTGCTCCGCGCTGCCCTGAGCGAGCAGCACCCTCGCAATCTGAACCTTGGTCCATTCAGACCTCGGATCGAGCATTTCGGCCTGCCGCAATGCCGCGAGTGCCTGATCGTACTGGCGCAGGCTCAGCAAGGTGAATCCCAGGTCACCGTGCACACTTGCGTTGTGGGGATCGAGACTCACCGCCCGATAGGAGGCCCGCAGTGCGGGCTCAGCGCGGCCGAGCATCGCGGCGAAGTTGCCGTAAGCCCGCTGCACCTCGCTACTTCCGGGCTCCAACGCCAGGGCACGATCATATTCGGGTGCTGCGGCGCTGAAGTCCATCATCGCCAAGCCGAGCACACCGCCAAGAGCTAGATGTGCGACGCCCAGCTCAGGTGCGAGCGCCACGGCTTGTTCGGCCGCGGCGCGTGCCCGGGCGGCATTGGCGAGCGCTTCGCTCTGATCCGCGAAGTGAAACCCCAGCGCGACCAACGTCTGCGACTTCCCGACAAAGGCCAGCGCATAGTTCGGGTCGCGCTCGATGGCCCGGTCGAAATGCGCCAGCGCCTGCCGCAGCAGATCGTCCTTCGACACGTTCCAGTTCGACTCGGCCAGCAGTTCCTGGCCGCGCAGGTAGGCATCAAGGGCCTCCGGATCCGTAGTGCGCCCCAGCTGAATGCGAGTCTGCGCGTCACCGGCGAGTCTCAATTCCAGCTCCTGGGCCACGGTGGTCGCGACGTCAGCCTGGACCTTGAGAATGTCAGTGAGGTCACGGTCGTAGGTCTGGGACCACATGTGAAATCCGGTCAATCCGTTGACCAGCTGTGCGGTGATCCGTACCCGGTGGCCGGCACGACGGACGCTGCCCTCGAGGATCGCACCCACATTCAGGCTGCGGGCGATCGCCGAGGCACTGAGATTCTGGCCGCGAAACGAGAATGACGAGGTCCGCGCCGCGACCTGAAGCTCTGAAAGCCGGGCCAGTGAGTTCAGCAGTTCCTCGGTGATCCCGTCGGAGAAATAGTCCTGCTGCGGATCACCGCTCATGTTCAGGAAAGGGAGCACGGCGATTGAATGTGCCGGGGGAGCAAAGCCAGGCGCCGCAGTGACTCGGGAGCTCGCGGCGGAACCGGGTGGCGCCTCGCTCGCTGCACGGAACGGCGAGCGTGCGGTGAACCACATTACCGTTCCACCCGCCAGCAGCAGGGCGATCAGGATGAAGAGCTCAGGCCGGCTGACGCGTTGCCGCGCACGATGGCCGTGGAACCAGGCGAGAGTCAGGGCAATGGGAAAGCCGAGCGTGAGGACCAGCAGAGTTGCTCGTGGAACCGAGGTCGGCAACTCGAGCGTCTCCCGCAGCAGCTGTGAAGCGTGGAGGGCCGCGTAGCCGAAGGCGACGTACGCCAGTGACCACTCGACCAGCTTGTGCCGCTTGATCCGGTCCCAGACGGAGTCGGCGACACCCTGACCAGAGCGCCCCAACAGAGGCCTTGGCGGTTCCGCCGGGGCGCCCTGCTGCGGTGCACTTTCTTCTGACATGCCCACGAGTCGTGATGCCCGCAGTCGATCGCGTGGCTGGAGCATGCCGCCAATGCCACGCTCGCGCAAACGGCCCGCTGGTGCCAGCGCCGAGCGCGCCAAGCCGTGACCAGGCGCTGGTCATCTGGGCCGCAGCCGCGCTTGCCGGCGCTCTGCGGACACTCAAGAATGCGGACGCCGGCACGAGCTCATCTTCGCAGCTCAACCAAAGGCTGGGTGCCTCATGCAAAGACGCGGTCTCCTGTCCCGCCTCCTGGCGATGCCCGTGCTGGGCGGCGTGGCTGTCGCAGCGGCTGCCGAGGAGCCGAAGAAATCCCTCAAGATCATGATGAAGAGCGCCTGGGGCTCGGACGACCCGACCAAGGCCGCATTTCCCTTCCTTCACGGCCACGCTCTCGCCGAAGCGGGGCACGAGGTGAGGATCTTCCTTCTCGGGGAAGCCGTATCACTCATGCGCCTGTCCGTGGCAAAGGCCGTCGTTCCGGTCGGATGGCCACCGCTCTCGGAAGCGCTCGAGAAGGTCGTCGCCAAGAAGATCCCGATCTACGCCTGTGGAGCCTGCAGCCGGGCCCGCGGCGTCGGAGAGTCGGATCTTGCGAACTGGAACGCCCAGTTCGGTAACCCGGCCATCTTCGTGTCGCTCGTCGAGTGGGCCGAGCGGGTGATCACCGAGTAGACCGCCGGTTTCAGCCGGACCGGCAGCGCCGGAATCAGTCCGCCGAGCTTGAGCCGCGCCGAGAGAATCTGGAGCGGGTGATGGGAATCGAACCCACGTTAGCAGCTTGGGAAGCTGCAGTTCTACCATTGAACTACACCCGCGCGAGCGTTTGATTCTATTCACCTTCCCGATGGGCAGGCAACCGCTACCGCGGTGCGGCATGACGCATGCGCGCGCTGCCTTGCCCACGTCCCAACGTTCCACACTTCATTACAACATTGGTGCGCTGCGTGAGTCGCTGCCGCTCTTTCTCACGCAACTGCCCGCCCTGACTCATCTTCGCGCCTCGCTGGTACGCGCGAGCGCACGCCCGGCCTCCAGGAGCTGACTCGTGTTCGCATCTGCCGATACGCCCCACGGGAACGGCGCTATCATCGAGGGCACGCGGGGTCTTGCGCAGACTCGCATCAACTAACAACTAATTCATTCGGGGAGAAATCATGACTCGCACAAAGCTCGGGCGGGCATGCGCCGCGATAGCGCTCAGCCTCGGCCTTTGCAGTGCTGGTGCGGCCGAGGAGACCATGAGCACGCAGCACAACGTATCGCACTGGGTGGCCAGCGCCCAGCGTCTGGGCGCCGCACCAGATGCGCAGCGCGTCTCGGTCACGCTGTTCCTAAGCTTCCGCAACCAGGACACCCTCAAAAACCTGATCGACGCGCAGTCCTCGCCCGGCAGCGCGCAGTACGGCCGCTACCTGACGCCGCAGCAATTCCGGGCACAGTTCGCGCCGGATGCCACCGACGTGGCGCGCGTGCAGCGCACGCTGCGTCAGCTCGGTTTCACCATCGAGGCGACCCCCAAGAGCGGCCTGTTCGTCGAGGCGAGCGGCACGGTGGCCCAGGTAAAGGCGGCCTTCGCAGTCTCGCAGGACCTGTATGCCTACAAGGGCCGCACGCTGCGCGCCAACGTGGAGAGTCCGCGCGTGCCGCGGGAGATCGCCGACGTCGTCACCTTCGTCGCGGGGCTCGACGACACCGCAGCGCTGCGCAGGCCGAACCACGTGCACCTCGAGCGCAACGCCGCCGTGCGTGCGGCCGCCCATGCCGGGGTGAGCCCGGGCGCCCCGCCACCGGTGTCCGCGGCGCTCAACAGCCCGGTGTGCAGCACGTACTGGAGTGATCACCAGGCCAAGCTCTCCACCGCGCCGGGACTGTACCCGCAGACGCTGCCGTGGCTGATCTGCGGCTATACGCCGCAGCAGCTGCGCGCCGCCTACGGCGCCGACCAGGTCTCCCAGGATGGCAGCGGCGTGCGCGTCGGCATCGTCGACGTGTATGCCTCCCCCACCATCAAGCAGGACGTGAATCACTACTCGAAGAACCACGGCCTGCCCAAGCTCACCTATCTCAACTTCCAGCAGCTGGTGCCACCCGGCCTGTTCAACGTGCCGGCCGATGATCCGTGCGGCCCGCAGGGCTGGTACGAGGAGGAGACCCTCGACGTGGAGGCCGTGCACTCGATGGCGCCGGGCGCCTTCATCCTCTTCGGTGGCATCACCTGCACCGATCCCGGCAACGCCGCGCTCTACGACATGATCGACAACCACCTGGCCGACATCGTCACCAACAGCTACGGCTACGATGGCGAGGCGCTGCCCGCGGACTTCATCGCCGCCGAGAACCAGTTCTTCATGCAGGCAGCGGCCGAGGGGATGAGCATCCTCTTCTCGAGCGGGGATGACGGCGATCTCATCATCGACGGCACCGGCATCGCCTCGGGCTCCTGGGAAGCGACCAGTCCCTACGTGACCGCGGTGGGCGGCACGAGCCTCGCGCTCCTGAACGCCGCGGGCGACAAGCAGGAGTGGGGCTGGGGCACTTACCGCGCCTACCTCAACGATGCGCTCGTGGCGAAGAACGGCAAGAGCATCACCACCAGCGGCGTGGCGCTGCCGTTCGCCTTCTACGGCGGCTCGGGCGGCGGACCGAGCCTGGTCATGCTCGCGCCCCCCTACCAGGCCGACGTGCCCTACTCGATGTCCGGCTACACCACGCTGGCAGACGGCACCCTCGTCCCTCTGGAGGCACCGCACCGCGTGACCCCCGACATCTCCATGGTGGGCGACCCGTACACCGGCTTCCTCTACGGGGAGACCTACACCATCGCCGGCGACCCGATCTCGGATGACGGCTGCGTGCCGCTCACGACGACTACCGAGTACTGCGAGGAGAGCATCGGCGGCACGAGCCTGTCCTCGCCGCTGTTTGCCGGCGTGCTGGCCCTGGTCGACCAGGCGCGTTTTGCGCAGCGCAAGAGCGCAGTGGGACTCGCGAACCCGGCGCTCTACAGCTTCAATACCGGCAACGTGGACAAGAACACCGCGCCCGTCATCAACGTGAAGAAGCCGACGGCGCCGACCGCGGTGCTGCGTGGTTACCAGGGCGACAACACCCGGGTGCGCGTAGTGACCATGAACTCGCGTCCCAACGGCAAGGACACCGCGGTGATCGAGGGCGTCGACAGCTCCTATGTCGCCGCCGCAGGCTATGACGAGATCACCGGGCTCGGCACGCCCAACGTGCCGGCGCTGATCGAGGCATTCCGCCACTTCTGAGGTAGGCTCACCTACCCCCGGGGCACGCCAGCGGCGTCCCCGGGGGTGGCTGCGGTGGGCCAGTTCGCCGCATTTGCCGCCTGAGGAGTCTCATGACTGCCGATGACCTGATCGAGATGGAACAGATCAAGCGGGTCAAGTACCGCTACCTGCGCGCCATGGACACCGCCGACCATGCGCTGCTCGCCACGCTCTTCACCCCGGATGTGAGCGCACGCTTTGTCGGGGGCAGCTACGACGTCAGCGTCGAGGGGCGCGCGCAGCTGCTGGAGTACCTCGCGGTCTCGGCCAACGCCGACGTCGTGGTCAACCACAACTGCCACCACCCGGAGATCGACCTCACCGCCGCCGATGCGGCCGAGGGCCTGTGGTACCTGCAGGACTGGTATTACAACCGGCGCGACCGCCGCATCGTGCGCGGCGCCTCCTTTTACCGCGACCGCTACCAGAAGATCGCGGGGGCCTGGCTCATCCGGCACACCGGCTACGAGCGCGTGTTCGAGATCGTCGAAAACGACGTGCCGCCAATCAACTTCACGGCCAACGTGCTCGGCAGCCGCGGCCGGCGCACGGGCTGACCCCCGCCAACACCGCGGTCTGCGGCGCGGCCGCTATGGATTCGCGCGGCTGGCTGGGTATAGAGTGCCGGAGCTGCTTTGTGCCTGGCTGCGCGGCGTGCCCGCAGGCCTGGAGAGCAACACGGCGGGGGATCCATGGCCACAGCGGTACTGGTGCAGCGCCATCCCATCATCTGGCGGGACCCGCCGCCCTGGCCGTTCCTGTGGCGTGGCCTGCTGCCCCTGGCTGCGCTCGGCATCGTGACGCTCTACGCCCTCGGACCGCTCGCCCGCTATGGCGTGCAGGCCGAGGTCGAGGGTGAGCTGCGCGCGCAACTCAACGCCGCCGGCTTCAGCTGGGTAACGCTCGCCGTCTCGGGACAGAGCGTGCACCTGTCGGGAACCGAGCCCGAGGCCGGGGCCGGGAGCCGCGCGCTGGAACTGGCGCGCAGCGCGACCTGCCCCACCTGGCTCGGGCGCCATCGCTGCGCCACGAGCGTCGCGGGCACGTTCCAGCCGCCACCACCCCCCTCGCCCGCGGCCGTCCCGGACGAGACCGCGGCGCCACCATATCCGGCGCCGCTCGCCGCACCCATGACCCGTGAGGGCTGCGAGCATGCCTTCGCAAGCCTGCTCGCGAGCGAGCAGGTCGAGTTCGCCAGCGGCAGCGCACGCATCGACCCGCGCAGCAACGCGCTGCTGGATCAGCTGGCACGCCAGGCGCGCGGCTGCCCGGGCAAAATCCGCATCGAGGGCTACACCGACACCGTCGGTCGCGGCCGGGTGAACCAGCGGCTGAGCAACGAGCGCGCGCAGGCCGTGCGCGCCGCGCTGGTCGCGCGCGGCATCCCCTCCCAGCGGCTGAGCGCCAAGGGCTACGGGGCGCGGCGCGCCATCGCCCCGAACGACACCGAGGCCGGACGCGCACGCAACCGGCGCATCGAGCTGCATATCATCTCCACCAAGTAGGAGCCGGCATGGGCTTTCTCCTGATCAAGATCCTGGGGCTGCTGGTCATCGCCGCGGCCTGCGGTGCGGGCGCCGCCTACTGGTGGTTCCGCCGTCACTACGAGGACGTGACGCCTGAGTACCTCAAGGCGCGCGAGGAGCTGCTGCTGTGGCGCGAGGGCTTCGAGGAGCGCCTCGCGGCCCGACCCGCGGTCAACCTCGAGCCCGTGGCGCAGCAGCTGGCCGCGGTGCACGCCGCGGTGAGCGACATCGAGCTGCCACCGACCGACCTTGCGCCGCTGCAGGGGCAGCTGGAGGCGCTCGCCGAGCGCGTGGCGCAGCTGCGCATCCCGGAGGCCACGGACCTGAGCGCCACCAACGCCCGCCTCATGGCCATCGAGCACGCGCTGTTCCCGCTGCAGACGCGCCTCGATGAGCTCACCGCCGCCGTGCGCGCGCTGCGCGCGCCGCAGGAGGACGCGCAGGCACCCGCGCAGGCCGCAGCCGGCAGCGAGTCGGCGCCCGAGCTGCTCGCGGAGCCGCCGGCCGGGGCCGCCGCCGCGCGCAACCTGCTCGCCGCTCCTGTGCACGGGGAGCCCGATGACCTCACCCGCATCAAGGGCGTGCCCAGCGTGCTGGCGCAGACCCTGCACAGGGTCGGCGTGTTCTACTTCTGGCAGATCGCGGAATGGTCGCCCGAGGAGGCGCGCTACGTCGACAGCCAGCTCGAGGACTTTCAGGGCGGTGTAGAGCGCGACCAGTGGGTGGACCAGGCGGGCGAGCTCGCCGCGGAGCCCACGGCCGCGCCGCGCCCGACCGAGCACTGAAACCCGCACCGCTGCGGCGAGGGCGTGCCCGGCGCCCGATATAATGAGCGTCGGTGCTCCCACTGAAGCCTGTACGCGCATGAACTCCCCGGCCACGCCGCGCAACGTATGCGTGTACTGCGCCTCGAGCCGCAGCGCGCACCCGGACTACCGCGATGCGGCCCGCCGTCTGGGGCGCGTGCTCGCCCAGGCCGGCATCGGCGTGGTGTACGGGGGCGGTGCGGTCGGCTCCATGGGTGCGCTCGCCGACGGAGTGCTGGCCGCCGGCGGGCGCGTCATCGGCGTGCTGCCGCAGTTCATGGCCGAGCTCGAGTGGGGTCACCCGGGGCTCACCGAGCTGCAGCTGGTCGAGGACCTGCGGACCCGCAAGCACGCCATGCTGACCCTGAGTGAGGCGGCGGTGGCGCTGCCGGGTGGCTCGGGCACGCTCGAGGAGCTGCTCGAGGCGATCACGCTCAAGCGCCTCGGGCTGTACGTGAACCCCATCGTACTGATCAACACACGCGGTTTCTTCAACCCCCTGGTGCGGCTGCTCGAGCACGCGGTGGCGGAGCGCTTCATGGACGAGCGCCACCTCAGCATGTGGCAGCTGGTGGATACGCCCGAGGAAGTGCCCGCGGCGCTCGAGCGCGCGCCGCCCTGGTCGAGCGAGGCGCGCGCTTTCGCGGCAGTCTGAAGCGCGCCCTACGCCTTACGCGCGGCCGCCAGGTCGAACGGCAGGGAGCGCAGCCGCAACCCGCTCGCCGCGTACACCGCGTTGGCGACCGCCGGGGCGATCGGCGGCGTGCCGGGCTCGCCGACGCCGCTCGGGGCGTTAGTCGAGGGCACGATGTGCACCTCGATCGACTTCGGCATCTCGTTGATGCGCAGCACCTGGTACTGGTGGAAGTTCGTCTGGTCCACGCGCCCGTCGGTCAGCGTGATCGCACCATGCAGCGCCGCCGAGAGGCCGTAGCCGATCCCGCTCTGCATCTGCGCGCGCACGACATCGGGGGTCACCGCGACGCCGCAGTCCACGGCGCACACCACGCGCTCGACGCTGATCTTGTCATCGCGCACCGTGACCTCGGCGACCTGCGCCACGACGCTGCCGAAGGACTCATGCAGCGCCACCCCGCGGCCGCGTCCCTGGCCGGCGGCGAAGGGCCGGCCCCAGCCGGCCTGCTCGGCCGCGAGGCGCAGCACCGCCGCGTGGCGCGGGCGCCGGGCGAGGTGCGCGAGGCGGAAGGCCACGGGATCCATTCCGGCCGCCCGCGCCAGCTCGTCCATGATCACTTCCTTGGAGAAGGCCATGTGCGTGTTGCCGACCGAGCGCCACCACAGCACCGGCACGCCCACCTTGGGCGCGGTCCAGGAGACGTCGGTGTGCGCGAGCTCGTACTGCTCGGGGGCGCTGCCCTCGACCGCGGTCGGATCGATGCCATGCTTGAGCATCGCCTGCATCGGCGTGCCGGCGAGGATCGACTGCCCGACCACGCGTTGCCGGTAATAGACGCCGCCGTCGCGGCCGATGCCGGCGCTGATGCGGTGGTAGTTGAGCGGCCGGTACTTGCCGCCGGTGATGTCGTCCTCGCGCGTCCAGATGAGGCGCACGGGGTACTTGCCGCCGGTGGCCTTGGCGATCGCGGCGACCTCGACGATGTAGTCGGATTCCGGATTGGCCCGGCGCCCGAAGGTGCCGCCGGCGGCCAGCGTGTGGATCTGCACCTGCTCGGGCTTCAGGCCCAGCACCGCGGCCGCGTTCATCTGGTCGAAGGTCTGGAACTGGCAGCCGGCCCAGATCTCGCACTGACCCGGGCCGAGGCGACAGACCGCCGTGAGCGGCTCCATCGGCGCGTGCGCCAGGTAGGGGAAGGTGAACTCCGCCTCGATGCGGTGCTGCGCGTGCGCCAGCGCCGCCTGAACGTCACCGGAGTGCTGCGCGGTGAGCGCGTCGCTCCCGCGCGCGAGTGCAGCGTACTCCTTGAGCAGCTCGCGCGTGCCGCGCTTCTCGGCCTGGGTCTCATCCCAGCTGACCTCGAGCGCCTCGCGACCCTTGCGTGCGGCGTACATATCGCGCGCCACGACCGCGACGCCGCGCGGGATCTGCACCACGTCGACGACGCCCGCGACGGCGCGCGCCTTGCCGGCATCGAAGCTCTGCACCCGGCCGCCGAAGCGCGGCGGGCGCATGACCACCGCGGTCATCATGCCCGGTAGCCGCACGTCGATCGCGAACTGCTGCTGCCCGCGGGACTTCGCCGGGGCGTCCAGGCGCGGCAGCCGCGGCGCGGCCGCGCCGATCAGCCGGAATGCGGCGGGCTCCTTGAGCGCCACGTCCTGCGGCACCGCCTGCTGCGCGGCCAGGCCCGCCAGCTCGCCGAAGCGCGCCTGCCGCCCCGTGCGGGCGTGCGCGAGCACGCCCTCCTGCACCGTGATCTCCTGCGCCGGCACGCCCCAGGAGCGCGCCGCCGCCGCCACCAGCATGGCTCGCGCGCTGGCGCCCGCGCGGCGCAGCTGCTGCCAGGAGTTGGCGACCGCGGTCGAGCCGCCGGTACCCTGCACGCTCCCCTTCGGGTCGAAGGCGAAGTTGCCATACAGCGGCACCTGGGCGGGCGCGCTCTCGACGCGCATCTGGCTCCAGCGGGCATCGAGCTCCTCGGCGACGATGGCCGGCAGCCCGGTCCACACCCCCTGCCCCGCCTCGAGGTGCTTGCACATGACGGTGACCGTGTCGTCGGCAGCGATGCGCACGAACGGCACGGCGAGCCCGGCCGCGGCCGCGCCAGCGGCGTTGCCGCTGCCACCGCCCGGCGCACAGCCTGGCAGGAGCACGCCGAGCGTGAGCCCCGAGCCGGCGAGCGTCGTGAGCCTCAGGAACTGGCGGCGCGTGAGCTGCGGGCTCGACCGGCCGAAGGCGGCGGCGGCGGCGTCGAGGTGGCGCGGGTACATCGAGGGACTCCTGGCGAACTCAGCCGGACTTCGTGGCCGGCGCGAGCGCCGCGGCGGCCTGGTGGATGGCGGCGCGGATGCGTACGTACGTGGCGCAGCGGCAGATGTTGCCGCTCATCGCCGCATCGATCTCGGCATCACTCGGGGCCGGGTTGCCGCTCAGCAGGGCCGCCGCCGACATGATCTGTCCGCTCTGGCAGTAGCCGCACTGCGGCACGTCGAGCGCGATCCAGGCCTCCTGCGTGGCCCGGCCCGCGGCCCCGCCCAACCCCTCGATGGTGGTGACCGTGCGTCCCTGCGCGGCGGAGACCGGCGTGACGCACGAGCGGGTTGCCTGCCCGTCCAGGTGCACGGTGCACGCGCCGCACAGCGCCATGCCGCAGCCGAACTTGGTGCCGGTGAGCTCGAGGTGATCGCGCAGCGCCCACAGCAGCGGCATGTCCGGCGGCACGTCGAGCTCGCGCTCCGCGCCGTTGACGCTCAGCTTCACGGGCATCTCAAGACTCCTCGGCGCTGCGCCAGCCAGCGTGCATTCTTCGCGTGCACGCTGCGGCAGTGCCATCTCCCCTTGGAGGGAGCGGCGCCGCGGCCGGCCACGTGCAGCGATGCAGGCGGTGCTGCGGGGCAGCCTACTGCGAGGTCGCGTCGATGAAGCTGTCCAGGTCGCGCTTCATCTTGGCGATCGAGGGCGGATGCACGTACATCATGTGCCCGGCCTCGTAGTACTTCATCGAGATGCGCGCCCCGATCTGCGGCGGCACGCCGAGGTGGTTCATCACGTACTCGGTGGCCGAGAACGGCGTCGCCAGATCGTAGTAGCCGTTCAGCACCAGCACCTTCAGGTTCGCGTCCTTGATGAGCGCCTCGGCCAGGTCCACCCCCGTGTTGACCACCGGCTGCTCGCCGTGGGCGGTCTTGTGCGGCCAGCGCCACTTGTCGCCGATCGCGAAGTTGGTGGTGCGGTAGGTCGCCCCCTGACCGAACTTGAGCTCGCCGTGGTAGTAGTCGAGGAAGGTGGCCGCATAGGCGGCGCTGATCGCCGAGGACTGCGGGTCGTAGTCGGTCTGCTTCTCCAGCGGATCCCAGGTGGGCCCGACAAAGCGCCCGTCGAGCCGGCCGACGGTCTTGCGCTGCCCCTTGAGCAGCTCGTGCGCGAAGGCGTTCTCGGAGACGCGCAGGTTGGCCGCCTTCAGGTAGTCGACCGGGAGTCCCATGTAGTCGTGCAGCTTCTGCGCCACCGCGTCGCGCTCCTCCTCGGGCAGCGCGTCGCCCTTGGCGAGCGCGCTGGCATAGGGACCGGCGGCGTAGGCGCGCACCTCGGTGAGGAAGGGCTCGAGGGTGGCCGGCTGGTTGGCCACCATGTGGTGGTACCACGCGACCGCGGCGAAGCCGGCCAGGTACACCGAGTAGGGCCGGTCGTTGCCGGCGATCTCGGCGAAGATGGCCTCGATGTCGGTCGCCACCGAGACCAGGATCAGGCCATTGAAGGCGAAGTTGTGCTTGCCGCGCAGGTAGTTGACCACGCCCGCCCCGCGCGTGGTGCCATAGCTCTCGCCCAGCAGGTACTTCGGGGAGCTCCAGCGGGCATTATCGCTCACGTACTGCGCGATGAAGCGACTCACTGACTCGATGTCCGGGTCGACCGCCCAGAACTCATCGTCCTTGTGGTCGCATACCGCACGGCTGATGCCCGTGCCCACCGGGTCGATCATCACCAGGTCGCTCTTGTCCAGCAGGCTGAACTCGTTGTCGACCGTGCGGTAGGGTCCGGCCGGCGTCGGGTTGGGGTCCGAGACCACGACGCGCTTGGGTCCGAGCACGCCCATGTGCAGCCACAGCGAGGAGGAGCCGGGGCCGCCGTTGAAGGCGAAGGTGATGGGGCGCGTGCCGCTCTTCACGCCCGCGCGGGTGTAGGCCACGTAGCCCATGTTGGCCATGGGCTTGTCCTCGTCGTCGCGGATGACCAGCGTGCCGGCGGTCGCGGTGTAGTCGATGGCCTTGCCGGCCATGCTGATGCGGTGCTGGGTGACGGAGCTCTCCGCCTTCGGCAGCCGCAGCCACTGCTCCTTCTTGTCCCCCTTGATGTCGATGCGGCACAGCTGCATCGCCTGCGCCGCGGAGACCGCCCCCGCTTCCGGTGACTTGGCCTCCTGTGCCTGAGCCAGGGTGGCAACGGCACACAGGCACAGCGCCGTCCATCCGCACATGAGCTTCGACATCGGTTTTTCCTTCGCGAGGGCTGGAACCGCGCCGGCTTATAGCACGGTGGCGGGCAGCCGTGGCACTCCTGAGGGCGCGGCGCGCGCCGGGCCGCCGTAGAATCGCGCCCGACGGGTAATCCCTGCCAGCCGACTCGCCCCATGTCCGCGCCCGAACATCCACGCTCGATCCGCTCCTTCGTCACCCGTGCCGGGCGCATCACCCCGGCACAGCAGCGCGCGCTGACGCAGCTGTGGCCGCGCTACGGCATCGAGTTCACGCCGCAGCCGCTCGAGCTGCGCAGCCTGTTCGGGCGCAGCGCCGCCTGTACCGTGGAGATCGGCTTCGGCAACGGCGAGAACCTGCTGCACCTGGCGCGCTCGCACCCGCAGCGCGACTTCCTCGGCATCGAGGTGCACCGCGCCGGCATCGGCCGGGTGCTGCTCGAGCTCAGCGCCGCGCAGCTCAGCAACGTGCGCGTCATCTGCCACGACGCCGTCGAGGTGTTCGCCGCGCAGCTGCCGCCCCTGGCGCTGCAGGAGATCCTGGTGCTGTTCCCGGACCCCTGGCCGAAGAGGCGCCATCACAAGCGTCGCCTGCTGCAGGCGGACTTCGTCGCGCTGCTCGCGGCGCGCCTCGCGCCGCACGGGCTGCTGCGACTGGCGACCGACTGGCAGCCATACGCGCAGCAGATGCTCGAGACGCTCAACCAGAATGCCGCGCTCGAGAACCTGGCCGGCGACGGCGGCTTCGTGGCGCGCCCGGCCGAGCGGCTGGCGACCCGCTTCGAGCGCCGCGGCGCACGCCTCGGCCACGAGGTCTGGGACCTCGCCTACCGCAAGCGCCCCTGAGGCGCCGGCCTCAGCCGGCGGCGAAGGACTGGCGCAGCCCGTCGAGCACGAACTGCACGGCGAGCGCCCCCAGCACCACGCCGAGCAGGCGGCTCGCGACGTTGGCGCCGGTCACGCCGATGACGCGCATCAGCGGCTCGGCCAGCAGCATCAGCACCAGCGAGATGGCGAGCACGACGCACACCGCCGCCAGGTACGCGCCGAACAGCGCCGTGTGGGTGCCGAAGTGCAGCGGCCCGAACCACAAGAGGATCGTGGCCAGCGCTCCCGGGCCGGCGATGAAGGGAAAGGCGAGCGGAAAGACCGAGATGTCGGCGCGCCGCTTGCTCTCCGCGGCCTCGCCCGAGGAGGTGCGGGTGCCGGACTCGCGCGCGAACACCATCTCGAGGGACAGCAGAAACAGCAGCATGCCGCCGAAAATGCGAAACGCCTCGAGGCTGATGCCCATGAGCTCGAGGAAGCTCGCGCCCGCGAGCGCGAACAGCACCAGGATCGCGAGCGCGATGATGACCGCCTTGAGCGCCATGCGGCGGCGATAGCGCGCGGAAGCCCCGGCGGTGAGCCCCGAGAACAGCGGGATGAGCGAGATCGGCTCGACCACCACGAAGAATACGACCAGAAATTTCAGCGGCTGCTCGAACATGGTGCTCTGCGCTAACGGACCCCAACCTGCGGCCGTAACGTGACCGTGGCGCGTGCGCGCCGATGGCGCCAATAAGTTCTTGAAAGCCTCCCGGCCGAGGCGCAACATGAATTGTAGAACGTGCGCGCCCCGTGCAGCACTTTCCGCGTCAGGTCTTGTGGGAGATGGCAGCCATGGCGACTCCGCAACCGGGCATCGGCGACTGGTATCGCTTACACGGCGGTGCGTTGTTCGAAGTGGTCGCACGCGATGATGACGACGGCACCATCGAGATCCAGTACTTCGACGGCACGGTCGAGGAGATGGACATCGAGGACTGGGACGCGCAGTGGGAGGAGGGAGCGCTGGAGTCCGCGGAGGCGCCCGAGGACTGGAGCGGCTCGGTGGACATCGAGAGCGCGAATGACGACGTGCGCGGCGGCTCCGACTCGCTCAGCGAGGACCGCGACCTGCGCGCCAGCCCCCTGGACGGCATCGACCTGTTCGACTGAGGCGCCTGCCGCTAGGCGCACGCGCGCGCGAGCGCATCCACGTCCACCTCCTCGGCCAGCAGCACCAGGCCGCACTCGAGCGCGAGTGGCACCCTCGTGAGCGAGCGCCCGGCGCACGGCCCCGCCACACAGTAGCCGGTCGCCTTCTCGAACAGCGCCCCGTGCGATGCGCACAGGATCAAGGTGCCATCCTTGGTGAGAAAGCGCTGCGGCACCAGATCCAGCGGGTGGCCCGCGTGCGGGCAGCGGTTGACGTAGCCGTGGACCGCATCCCCGACCCGCACCACGAAGCCGCGCAACGGCCAGTCGCCGTTGCCGAGGGTAAAGGCCCGGGCGCCGCCGGTGAGCTCCGTCAGCCGGCAAATGACGCGCTCGAGATCCAGCTCCATGGCGCGGTGCGCGCTACGCCGCGAGCCCGCTGCGCGCGTGGTCGAGCGCATCGATGCGCCGCCGCTGCCACCACACCAGCGCCAGCCCGGGAAAGGCCAGCGCGAAGCTGGCCACGTAGTAGAGGTACCAGCCGCCCTGGTCGGCCACCCAGCCGGCCGGATAACCGAGCATGTAGCGCGGCGCGAGCGCCAGTGCCGACAGCAGCGCGTACTGGAAGGCGCTGTAGCGCGCATCGCACATGGCCATGATGAGTGCCACGAGCGCGATGCCGCCCATGGCGCCGGCTATGTGCTCGATCACCACCGCGGTCGCCATGATGACGTAGCTCTTGCCGGCCACCGCGAGAGCGCAGTAAAGGAGGTTGCTGGCCGCCTGCAGCACCCCGAAGATGAGCATCGAGCGCAACAGCCCGAGCCGCACCATGAGGACTCCGCCGAGCACCGAGCCCACCAGCGTGCTGGCGGTGAACAGTGCCTTGACGATCACGGCGATCTCGGTCTTGGAGAAGCCGACGTCCATCATGAAGGGTGTGAACAGCTTGTTGGCGAAGGCATCGCCGACCTTGAACACCAGCACCACGGCCAGCAGCGCCAGCGCGGCGCGCGTGCCGGTGAGCTCACCGAGCGGGGTCAGGACCGACTCAGTCAGCGAGCGCGGCTGGTAGGTGTTGTGTGAGCTCGGCGCCGCGAGCGTCGCGATGCAGAACAGCAGCATCAGCGCTGCCAGCAACAGCAGCGCGGGCCGCCAGCCGAAATGATCGGCCACGATGAGCGCCAGCGCCGAGGCCACCCAGGCGGCGGTGCGGTAACCGAGGTTGGTCGCGGCCGCCGCCAGGCCACGCTCGCTCGGCGCCGAGACATCGGTGCGGTAGGCATCGAAGGCAACATCCTGGGTCGCCGAGCAGAAGGTGACGGCCAGGGCGCACAGCGCCACCGCGCTCAGTGAGGTGGCGGGGTCCTGCAGTGCCAGCAGCGCGATGGCGAGCGCCAGCGCGAGCTGCATCAGCAGCATCCAGCCGCGGCGCCGGCCGAGCAGCGGCGGCGGAAAGCGATCGAGCAGCGGCGCCCAGAGGAACTTCAGCAGGTACGGCAGCGCGACGTACGACATCAGCCCGATGGTGGTGTTGCTGGCGCCCGCGTCCTTCAGCCACGCCTGCAGCGCGCTTTCGGTGATCTGGTTGGGGAAGCCCGACGCCGCCCCGAGCACCATGATCGCCAGCATCTTGGGGCTGGCCAGCACCGCCCGGAAGGTCGGCGGCACCACGGCGGTGCTGCTCAAAGGCGGTAGTCCATGATCAGCGGCGCGTGGTCGGAGAAGCGCCGCTCCTTATAGATGCGCGCCGTGTGCGCCTTGCCGGCCAGCGAGCGGCTCACGACCTGGTAGTCGATACGCCAGCCGACGTTGTTGGCCCGCGCCTGGCCGCGGTTGGACCACCAGGTGTACTGGTGCGGGGCCGTGCACACCTCGCGGAACGCATCAACGTAACCGCCGCTGCCGAACAGCCGGTCGAGCCAGGCGCGCTCCTCGGGCAGGAAGCCGGAGTTCTTCTGGTTGGCGCGCCAGTTGCGCAGGTCGATGGGCTGGTGGGCGATGTTCCAGTCGCCGCTGAGAATGTAGTGGCGCCCGCGCCGGCGCAGCCGCTGCAGGTGCGGCGTGAAGGCCTCCAGGAAGCGGAACTTGGAGGCCTGGCGCTGCGGCCCGGCGGAGCCCGAAGGCAGGTAGAGCGATACCACCGAGAGCCCGCCGAGCTGCGCCTCGATATAGCGCCCCTCGCCATCGAACTCGCTCACGCCGAAGCCGCGCAGCACGCGGTCGGGGCGCTGGCGGCTGTAGAGCGCCACGCCGGCGTAGCCCTTGCGCTCGGCATCGCAGAAATAGGCGTGGTAGCCGGCGAGGTGCACGTCGTGCTCGGCGAGCTGGTGCTCCTGGCTCTTGGTCTCCTGCAGGCAGATGAAATCGGCGCGCTGGCGGCGCAGCCAGCGGAACAGCCCCTTGGCCGCGGCCGAGCGGATGCCGCAGACATTGACGGTGATGACGCGCATCTGGCAATCATATGCCATGGAGGAATACCAGCTCACCTTCATAGACCTGGCGCTCCAGCGCGCGGCGCTGCGCTTCGGGCGCTTCACCCTCAAGTCCGGGCGCGAGAGCCCGTACTTCTTCAACGCCGGGCTGTTCAGCGACGGCGAGTCCGCGCACGTGCTCGGCCGCTGCTATGCGGCGGCCATCACGCAGGCGCGGCTCGAGTTCGACATGCTGTTCGGTCCGGCCTACAAGGGCATCCCGCTCGCCACCGCCACCGCGGTGGCCTTCGCCGCCGCGCATGGCCGCAACGTGCCCTACGCCTTCAACCGCAAGGAAGCCAAGGAGCACGGCGAGGGCGGGCGCATCGTCGGCCAGGCACTCGCCGGGCGCGTGCTGATCGTGGACGACGTCATCACCGCCGGCACGGCGATCCGCGAGTCGCTCGCCATCATCCGCGCCGCCGGCGCGACCCCGGTGGGCGTGGCGCTGGCGCTGGACCGTCAGGAGCGCGGCCAGGGCGAGCTGAGCGCGGTGCAGGAGCTCGAGCGCGATGAGCGCGTGCGTTGTGTGAGCATCGTCACACTCGCCGAGCTCATCGCGGCGCTGGCGCAGACGCGCGCCGGGCCGATGCGCATTTCTGCCGAGCAGCTCACACAGCTTCAGGCCTACCGGCAGCGTTTCGGGGTCCTTTGAGCTTGCCAGCCCCCCGCCACCGGCCGGAAACTATTCATATGTCGCATCGATCCCTGCCGCGCGCCGGCCTGCTGTTGCTGCTGTCCGCAGTGCTTTGCCTCGGCGCGCAGGCCGCGCCCAAACCCGCTGCCTCCTCTTCCGGCAAGAGGAGCAGCAGCGGCGGCGTCGCCTACAAGTGGGTCGACGAGCAGGGCGTCGTGCACTACGGCGACAACGTGCCGCCGCAGTACGCGCAGCAGGACCGCACGCTGCTCAACCGCGAAGGCGTCGCCGTAGCCCACGTGGATGCGGCGCTCACCCCGGAGCAGGCCGCGGCCGCGGCGCGCAAGAAGGCCGAGGCGCTCAAGCAGCGCCAGCACGACAGCTTCCTGATCTCCACCTACACCTCGGTGGCCGACATCGAGGCGCTGCGCGACGTGCGCCTCGAGCAGCTGCACGGCCAGCGCGCCGCCGCAGAGCAGTACATCGAGAGCCTGCGCTCGCGCCTCGGGGCGCTGCAGGCACGGGCGCTGTCCTTCGCCCCGTACAGTGAGCGCGCCGATGCGCGCCGCATGCCCGATGACGTCGCCGAGAACCTGGTGCGCACCGTCGATGAGATGCGCCAGCAGACCAACGCGCTCGGGGCCAAGTCGGAAGAAGAGAAGACGCTGCGCGAGCAGTTCGACTCGGACATCGCCCGCTACCGCGAGCTGCACACGATCCACGACGCGCCGCAGTAGGCGCGCGCGCCCTCAGGCGCGCCCGGAGTGCCCGAAACCCCCCGCACCGCGGCGGCTGGCGGCGAAATCCTGTACGACCTCAAGCTCCACCTGCACCACCGGCACCACGATCAGCTGCGCGATGCGCTCGCCCGGGGCGAGCGTGAAGGGCGCACCCGAGCGGTTCCAGCAGGACACCATGAGCTGGCCCTGGTAGTCCGAGTCGATCAGGCCCACCAGGTTGCCGAGCACGATGCCGTGCTTGTGGCCCAGGCCCGAGCGCGGCAGCACCATGGCGGCCAGGCCGGGGTCCTCGAGATGGATCGCAAGCCCGGTGGGGATCAGCTCGGCGGCGCCGGCCGCCAGCGTCAGCGGCGCGCCGAGGCAGGCGCGCAGGTCGAGTCCGGCGGAGCCCTCGGTGGCATAGGCCGGCAGCGGGAACTCGCAGCCCAGCCGCGCATCGAGGATGCGCACCCTGAGCGCGCGGCGCGCGGGCGCCGCGCTCAAGCGAGCGCCGAGGGACGCTGGCGCACGCCGCTGCGCGCGCCGAGCTCGGCGGCGATCAGCGCGATCAGGCCGCGCGCCAGTTGCAGCTTGCCCGCGCGCGGCAGCTCGTGGCGCGCGTTGCGTGCGAGCACCACCAGCTGATTGTCCTCGCAGTCGAAGGCCTTGTCGTGCCCGACCTCGTTGGCCGCGATCAGGTCGAGGTTCTTCTTCATCAGCTTGGCGCGCGCGTTCTGCTCGACCGCCTCGGTCTCGGCGGCGAAACCGACCACGAACGGCCGCTCGCTGCGCGCCGCCACGGTGGCCAGCACGTCGGTGGTGCGCTCCATGGACAGGTCGAGCGTCTCGCTGGTCTTCTTGATCTTTTGCGCCGCCTTGCACGTCGGGCGATAGTCGGCCACCGCGGCGCTGGAGATGAACACGTCGGTCCCGGGCAGCTCGCGCAGCACCGCGGCGAGCATGTCGGCGGCGCTCTCGACGTCGAGGCGCGTGACCCCGGCCGGGGTCGGCAGGCTCACCGGCCCTGCAACCAGCACCACGCTCGCGCCGGCCTCGCGCGCCGCCTGTGCGACCGCGAAACCCATCTTGCCGGAGGAGCGGTTGCTGATGAAGCGTACCGGGTCGATGCACTCGCGCGTCGGCCCGGCGGTGATCAGCACGCGCTTGCCGCTGAGTGCTCCGCTGCCGCCGCACAACCCCTGCAGGCGTGCGGCCAGGTCGACCGGCTCGAGCATGCGTCCCGGGCCGCTCTCGCCGCAGGCCTGGTCGCCCTCGCCCGGACCGAGGACGTGCACGCCGCGTCCGGCCAGCAACGCCACGTTGGCGCGCGTGGCCGCATTGGCCCACATGAGATGGTTCATGGCCGGCGCCACCGCAATCGGCGCGGCGCTCGCCAGGCACAGCGTGGTCAGCAGGTCGTCGGCGTGTCCGCCGGCCAGGCGCGCCAGGAAGTCCGCACTCGCCGGGGCGATGAGCACCGCATCCGCCCAGCGCGCCAGTTCGATGTGTCCCATGGCCGCTTCCGCCGCCGGGTCCCACAGGTCGCTGCGCACCGGCCGTCCCGAGACCGCCTGGAAGGTGGCGGCGGTGACGAACTCGCGCGCCGCGGCGGTCATGACCACCTGCACCTCGGCGCCGCGCTCGCGCAGCCGCCGCACGAGGTCCGGGCTCTTGTAGGCGGCGATGCCGCCGCTCACGCCGAGCAGGATGCGCTTGCCTTGCATGGACTTAAGTATTCCGTTCCCGCGAGGATTATCGCACCGCCCCCGCCCGGGGGCACAAACCGCCGCACACCCCACCGGAAAAAGCCGCGCTTCCGGGCACTTTGTGGGCCTGCCGGGGCCCCCCGGGCCTCCTTAGACTGGCCCGCACCTATCCTTAGAAGCACAGCGCATGAGACTTCCTGTGTCAACACTCAGCTGGAGCGGTGAGGAGGAATGCTCTTGCGCCGTTGTGCAGCTGGGGCTGGTAAGTGGATCTGTTGCTCCAGATGCGCCACAGGACCCGTACCCAAGCGCGGGCGAGGATGCGCACGGCATGGGGATGACGACAGCCGCGGGCACGTGCTTTGTCGTAGATGGATTTAGCCCAGGCACAGCCATGACGGGAGTTGTCCGCCCAGATGGTGAGGGCGCGACGCAATCGGTGATTGCAGGCCCAACGGAAGATGACGGCTTTGCTTTTGCCGCTTTGACAGGTGACCGGAGCAAGGCCTGCCTCGGCAGCGAGCTGGTCATCGGTGGCGAAGCGCTCACGCACATCGCCGAGTTCGGCCAGGATCTGTGCAGCGTTGAGACGTCCGGTGCGGGGCAAGGACATCAGGATGCTGCCATCGGGCAACTCGCCGATGTCGTGTTCGATACGCGAGGTGATGCGGGAGAGCTGGGTGACCAGGACCGAGAGCACACGGGCCAGAGCGCTGACCACAGCGCCCTTGGCCTGCTGTTCGGCACTGCCGGCCTGACCTGGGGGAGCCTCTCTGAGTCGCTGCAGCAGCCGTGCGGGGGAAGTTCGGCCACAGTAGCCTTCGGCGGCCAGGAAGCCAGCAAGGCGTTTCTCGCCGAGTCTGGCAGCACTGGCGGGGGTGGGGTAGCGCTCGATGAACGCCAGCGCGATAGGCGAATCGATCTCGGCAAACAAACCGGCGGGAGCGGGCCAGAAGCTCTCGAGGAGTGCGCGCAGCTGGTTGGCGAGTGCGATGCGCTCGGCCACCAGATCATCGCGGCTGCGAACCAGAGCCCGCAATGCCTGCATGGCATCGCTCAAGGGGGCCAATGTGCGAAAGCGGTGACCGTCGGTGCGCAGCACATCAGCCAGCACATAGGCATCGCCTGCATCGTGCTTGCCGGTGGCGGCCCGGTAGCGTGGTCGGCAGGCTTTGACCACGTTGGGATGAATCGGCACCACAGCCAAGCCGGCCTGCAGGAGCGTGTCGACCAGCAACCCCGAAGGACGCTCGATCGCGACCGGGACGGCCGGATCGATGCGCTGCAGACGTTGGCACAGCCCGCTCAGCCCCCGCGCATCGTGACTCACCTGAGTGCTCAGGATGATCTTGCCGTGGTCGTCGAGCACGCAAACCGCGTGCTGGGCGCCACCCCAATCGATACCCGCGAAATAGCTCATAAACGACCTCCAGAGGTACACAATGTTCGTGTCGGGAGGTCCTGCGGGTTGCTCACTGACTGGCGCTCTGGGCCGCTAAACCTGGCGCTGCTTCCTGTAGCCCGTAAAGACCTCCCGGCACTTGCCGTGCCGCAGGTCTCATGCGGGCCATCTGCTGGCAAGCATCCGGGGCGGTCACGACAAGTACACGAGAGAAAGAGACCTACCCCTCCAGGCGTAGCCTCTCAACCCCAAGAGGTACACCAGTGAGCATCCGGGAATGGCCCGAAGGCGAGCGGCCGCGCGAGAAGCTGCTGGCGCGCGGCGCGCACGCGCTCTCGGACGCGGAGCTGCTGGCGCTGCTGCTCGGGTGCGGGACGCGCGGCCGCTCGGCGCTGGAGCTGGCACGGGGACTGCTGAGTGACTTCGGCTCGCTGCGCGAGCTCCTGAACGCGCAGGCCGCGCGCTGCCTGGCCTTTACCGGCGTCGGCCCGGCACGCTACGCGATCCTGCAGGCAGCGATCGAGCTGGCGCGGCGGCATTTCCGCGAGGCGCTGCGGCTGGGTCCGACGCTGGCGGCCCCCGAGGTAACCCGCACCTTCCTGCTGGCGCAGCTGCGCGACCGGCCCTACGAGGTGTTCTGCTGCCTGTACCTGGACAACCGCCACCGGCTTATCGGCTTCGAGGAGCTGTTTCGCGGCACCATCGACCGTGCCGGGGTGCATCCGCGGGAGGTGCTGCGCGCGACGCTCGCGCACAACGCCGCGGCGGTGATGTTCGCGCACAACCACCCCTCGGGGGTGCTCGAGCCGAGCCAGGCGGACGAGCTGATCACGCGGCGCCTCAAGGAGGCGCTGGCGCTCATCGACGTGCGCGTCCTCGATCACTTCATCGTTGGCGACGGCCACTGCTTTTCCTTCTGCGAGCACGGCCTGCTCTAATACCCCCAGGGCCCCGGGATCCCGCCGCACGGGCGGGTTGAGATCCCCCGGCCGGGCTGGTATAAAGCCCGGCCCGGGATGCCGAGGAGGCCCGCCTCCATCATCCTAAGAGTCTGAAATCCTTAAGGTTGTTCGTATGTCCCGCGTCTGCGAGATCACCGGCAAGAAGCCCGCCGTCGGTAACCGCGTCTCCCACGCCAACAACAAGAAGCGCCGCCGCTTCCTGCCGAACCTGCACACGCAGCGTTTCTGGCTGGAGACCGAGAAGCGCTGGGTGACGCTGCGCCTGACGACCAGCGGCATGCGTACCGTGGAGAAGAAGGGCATCGACAAGGTGGTCGAAGAGCTGCGCGCCCAGGGCCACAAGCTCTAAACGCCGCGGCGATTTTCCCAGGAGCGATCCATGCGCGAGAAGATCAAGCTGCTGTCCTCGGCCAACACCGGGCACTTCTACGTGACCACCAAGAACAAGCGCCTGCACCCCGACAAGCTCGAGGTGCGCAAGTTCGACCCGGTGGCGCGCAAGCACGTCGCCTATAAAGAGACCAAGATCAAGTAAGGCGCAACGCGCGGCCCCCAGAACGCGCGTGCCTGAGCTGCCCGAAGTCGAAACCACGCGCCGCGGGCTCGCACCGCACGCGCGCAAGCGCCGCATCCTCGCCCTGACCGTCTACGAGCCGCGCCTGCGCTGGCGCGTGCCGCGCAGCCTGCCGGCCCGCCTGGCCGGCCGGCGCATCGAGCAGGTGGGGCGGCGCGCCAAGTACCTGCTGCTGCGGCTCGAGGAGGGCACGCTGCTTTTGCACCTCGGCATGTCCGGCAACCTGCGCGCGGTGCCGGCCGGCACCCCGCGCCGCAAGCACGATCACTTCGACCTGGCGCTCGATTCGGGCGTCACGCTGCGCTTCAACGACCCACGCCGCTTCGGCAGTCTGCACTACACCGATGCCGATTGGCGGCACCATCCACTGTTGCGCGACCTGGCACCCGAGCCATTCGCGCGTGCCTTCGATGCCGAGTACCTGTGGCGCATCACGCGCGGCCGGCGCGTGGCGCTCAAGCAGCTCATCATGAACAGCCACCTGGTGGTCGGGGTCGGCAACATCTACGCCAGCGAGGCGCTGTTTAGGGCCCGCCTGCGGCCGCAGCGGCGCGCCAGCACGCTGACGCGCGCCGAGTGCGCACGTCTCGTGAAGGCGATCCGCACCGTGCTGCGGCTGGCGATCCGTGCCGGCGGCACGACGCTGCGCGATTACCTGAAGACGGACGGGGAGCCCGGCTACTTCCGCCAGCGGCTGTACGTGTACGAGCGCGCCGGCCGGCCCTGCCGCCGCTGCGGCGAGCGCGTGCGCGCGCTGACCCAGGGACAGCGCTCCACTTATTATTGCCCGCACTGCCAGAGCTGAGGCGGTAGCCCGAGGGAGTCCCGTGACCGCGCACATCACCGCCCACCTGACCCAGTCCGATCCCGTGATGGGCGCGCTCATTACCGCGGTCGGCGCCTACGCCTTCGAGACCGAGGCCGACATTCACCCGTTCCAGGCACTGGCGCAGGCGATCGCGCACCAGCAGCTGAACGGCATCGCCGCCAACACCATCCTCAAGCGCCTCATCGCCTCCTGTGGCGAGGGCGCGTTTCCGAGCCCGCAGCACGTGCTCGCGGCCCCGGCGAAGACCCTGCGCGCGGCCGGCTTCTCCACCGCCAAGGTAGCCGCCCTCAAGGACCTCGCCGCCAAAACCCTGGAGAGCGTCGTGCCGGGGCACGACGAGCTCATCACGCTCACCGACGAGGAGATCATCACGCGCCTGACGCAGGTGCGCGGCATCGGGCGCTGGACCGTGGAGATGCTCTTGATGTTCCGCCTCGGGCGCCCGGACGTGCTGCCGGTGGACGACTTCGGCGTGCGGGCCGGCTTTCGTGCCGCCTACGGGTTGCGCGCGCTGCCGCACCCGCGCGTACTCGCCGCCTACGGCGAGCGCTGGCGTCCCTACCGCAGCGCCGCCGCCTGGTACCTGTGGCGCGCCCTCGAGCTCGAGCGCGCCGGCACGCTGCCCGCGCCGGCGGTCCGCGTGCGCATGCCGCGGCTCAAGAAGCGCCGCCGCGCCGCTGCGGCGAAGCCGCGGGTGCGCCGGCGCGCGGCCGTGCGGACGCGATGCCCGAAGGCGCGACGCCCGCGGCGCGGGCGCAAGCGATCATAGGCCGCCGCGCCGCGGCCACCGGCTCGCCCAGTGCGCAGGCGGCTCGCGCTCAGGCGCGACGGTGCTTCTTCAGCTCCGCCTCCACGATCGGATGCACGAACTGGCGCACGTCCCCGCCGAGGATGGCGATCTCGCGCACCAGCGTGGAGGAGATGAAGGTGAACTGCTCCTGCGGGGTGAGGAACACGGTCTCGAAGCTGCGGTCCAGGTGGCGCGACATGTTGGCGAGCTGAAACTCGAACTCGAAGTCGGACACCGCGCGCAGCCCGCGCACGATCACCGCTCCCTGGTGCTGGCGGGCAAAGTCGACCGTGAGGCCGGCATAACCCTGCACGGTGACGTTGTTCAGGTCGCACAGCACGGCGCGCGCCAGCTCCACCCGCTTCTGCAGCGGGAACAGCGGGGTCTTGTGCGGGTTGGCGGCGATCGCCACGATCACCGAGTCGAAGATGCCGGCGGCACGCCGCACCAGGTCCTGGTGCCCGTTGGTGATCGGGTCGAAGGTACCGGGATAGACCGCGTTGCGTTTCATGTCTGGTCGGTCGGCGGCGCCGGAGCGTATGCGTACAGATGATAACCGACCTCGCCGGCCCGCCCGGACTTGAGCGCCGTGAAAGCGCCGGGCAGCGCTGCCGGCCCGGCGCGGGCCGGCAGCTCCACGTAGAGGCGGCTCCCCGCCTTGAGCCAGCCGTGCGCGCTCAGCGCGCGCACCGCGCCTGGCAGCAGGTCCGTGCCAAAGGGCGGGTCGAGGAACACCACGTCACAGGGGACGCCGCCGCGCGCGAGGTAGGCGAGTGCCTCGCTGCACTCGACCTCGGCACCCGCAGCGCGCCACTCGGCCAGCAGCGTGCGCAGCGCGCGCGCGGCCACCGCGTCGTGCTCGACGAAGGTGACGTGCGCGGCGCCGCGCGACAGCGCCTCGAGTCCGAGCGCCCCGCTGCCGGCAAACAGGTCGAGCCCGCGCGCACCGGCGATCCCCGGACCCAGCCAGTTGAACAGCGTCTCGCGCACACGGTCGGGCGTCGGGCGGATGCCCGCGCGGTCGGGGAAGCGCAGCCGGCGGCCGCGCCAGGTGCCGCCGATGATCCGCAGCACGCGGGCGCTGCCGCCGCGTCGCGGCGGCGCTTTCGCGCGCACTCCCGGCTTGCCTGCGGAGCCCAAGTGCGATCACTCCCGTGCGCGGCGCGGCACCTTGCCACTGTTCTTGCCCTAAGCGTAACCTAGCTTGGCGCGCCCAGAAGCGCGCCGCTCAAGAACAGCACCGGCAGGAGGGGATACGGCCGGTGAGCCGCGGCATAACAAGTCACGCGGCTCGCATCGATCTTCAGGTGAGTTGCAAGGCGGCACGCGCGGGCGCAGCACGCGGATCGCGCCGCCCGGGGGGTTGCAGGGATTATGAAGAGACTCGTCGCCACCGGCGCCGCACTGGCCGCGCTGCTGCTGCAAGCCTGCTCGGGCGGCGGCTACGGCAGCGTGGGTCCTCCGGATACCTCCAGCGGCAACGGTAATCCGGGCGGCTCGACTCCGCCCCCGCCGACACCGGCAGCCACCGCGCTGTTCCAGCTCTCCGCCGGCGTGCTGCCGTACCCGACGGACCTGTATTTCGCCGGCTCGACCGACGGCACCCTCAACATCCAGCCGCCCAACCCGGTGATGCCGAACCAGGCCGCCATCAACGCGCTCGATGGCTTCTCCACCACGGCGGTGATCCGCGAAAATTTCTCCAGTGCGCTCGATGCGAGCACGCTCGCCGGTGGCGTGATCATCATCCCGGTGCTCACCGACAACCACACCAAGGCCACCGTCAACGTCGCGGGCCCCCCGCTCACCCCGGGCGTCGACTACAGCGTCGGTCTCGGCGCGGAGGCCAACGGGATCGGTGCCACGATCCTGGAGATCAAGCCGCTGCACCCGCTCACCGCCAGCACCTGCCTGCCGAACGGGCCGGCGCAGTGCGCCACCGGCAACGGCTACCTCGTGGTGCTTACCACCGGCATCAAGGACGCGAACGGCAATGCCGCCGTCCCGGACAAGGATTACCAGACGATCCTCGGCGCCCTCGCGCAGGGCGACCCGACCTGCCCGAGCATCACGGATGCGACCCTGAATGCGGTATGCCAGCTGACCGGCGCGCAGCTGCAGATCGTGCACGGCGTCACCGGACTTGATCCCAGCAAGATCGCGCTCACCTTCAGCTTCACCACCGAGTCCACGCTCGACACGCTCGAGCTCATGGCCGCGACCGTGAAGCCCGCGACTATTCAGGTCTTTCATCCGCCCGGCTTCACGACCGCCGCCATCCCGGGACTGGGGCTGCCTGGACACGCGGACCTGTATGTGGGCGTGCTCACGATCCCCTACTACCTGAGTAAGAGCGCGCCGCTCACCGAGTACTGGCACGCCCCGCCCTTCCCGCTGGATACCACCAGCACGTTCGTCACGCGCTACAACCCCTTGCCCGCGCCGACCGCGACCCTGCAGATCCCGGTGTTCATGTCGGTGCCGAATGGCACGGCCGCGCTCGGCGGCACTGCACCCTCGGGCGGCTGGCCGGTCCTGGTATTCCAGCACTCCATCCTGCGTAACCGCGAAGACCTGCTGGCGCTCGCCGATTCCTTCGCCGACTCCGGCACCGTGGTGGTGGCGATCGACCTGCCGTTGCACGGGATCACCGACCCGAACGACCCGCTGTATGCATCGGGCGCCAACCCGCTGTACGCGATGTTCGGCCTGCCAGCCGGCGGTTCCATCGAGCGCACCTTCGATCTGAGCACCAACGGGCAGATCGATCCGACCGGCACGCATTTCATCAACCTGACCAGCCTGCTCACCTCGCGCGACAATCTGCGCGAGGGGGTCGCCGACCTGCTGGTGCTGACGCGTACGCTGCCGCAGCTCAACCCGCTGGTGCCCGGCGGTATCAACCTGTCAGCGGTGCACTTCCTCGGCCACTCACTGGGTGCGCTCGAGGGCGGGACGTTCATGGCCCTCGTCCCTCCAACCACGATCGGCACGGCGACGCTCGCCATGGTCGGCGGCGGCATCGCCGACCTGCTGCGCGATTCGCCGAGCTTCTCCCCGGAGATCAACGCGGGGCTCGCGGCCCAGGGAGTCACGCCCGGCACGACGCTCTACGAGCAGTTCTTCCGCGACGCGCAGACCGCCGTGGACGCCGGCGACCCGATCAATTTCATCGCCTATGCGACCGCGCAGCACCCGATGCACCTGATCCAGGTCGTCGGCGCGGCTACACCGCCCTCACCGGCCGCGTGCGTCGTGAGGCCCAACCCGGATGGCTGCCCCGACCAGGTCATCCCAAATTCCGCGACGCAGCGCCTGATCGTCGCCTCGGGCTACCTGCCCGCGCCGGCGAGTCCCCTGCCTATCACGCAGCTTGGTGCCGCTGCCCCCGGACCGCAGGTGAACCCGAACGGCTTTCGCGCCGTCGTGAACTTCATCTCCGGTTATCACGGATCCATCATCGACCCGAGCGTCAGCCCAGCCGCGACGCAGGAAATGCAGCTCGAGTCGCTCACCTTCACCGGGCAGCCGGTGCCCGCCGTGCCCTTCCCGGCCACCCCACCCGGCACCACGATCCTCATCGGCAATCCGACGGTGATCGAGCCCTAGACCCCCCAGGGGCCGGCGCCGGCCCCGCCGGCGGTGGCCCGAAACGGCCGCTCGCCGGGCGCGGCCCGCTACAATGCCGGCCCTATGTTCCGCCGAGCCGCCCAGACGGAGCGCCCCGAGCGCCCGGGATTCTTACGCCGCCTGCGCGAGCGGCTGAACCGTGGCGATTCCTGGCTCACCTACGATCTGGCCGAGCTGGTGCGCGGACGCCAGATCGATGGGGCGATCCTCGAGGAGCTCGAGACGCGCCTGCTGACCGCGGACGTGGGCGTGGAGGCCACCGAGCGCATCCTCGAGGACCTGCGCCGCCGCGTGGCACGGCATGAGCTCAAGGACGTCGCGGCGCTGCTCGCGGCGCTGCGCGCGAGCATCGTCGCGATCCTCAAGCCCTGCGCGCAGCCACTGCTGATCGACCCGGCGCACCGCCCGTTCGTCATCCTCGTGGTGGGGGTGAATGGCTCGGGCAAGACCACGACCATCGGCAAGCTCGCCAGTCGCTGCGCCGCCGAGGGCAAGAGCGTGATGCTCGCCGCCGGCGACACCTTCCGGGCCGCCGCCATCGAGCAGCTCAAGGTGTGGTCCGAGCGCAGCGGCGCGGCCTTCGCCGCGCAGCTGCCGGGGGCCGATCCCGGGGCGGTGGTGTTCGATGCGCTCGAGGCCGCGCGGGCGCGCGGCTGCGACGTGCTGCTGGCCGATACCGCCGGGCGGCTGCACAGCCAGTCGCACCTGATGGAGGAGCTGAAGAAGGTGCGCCGGGTGGTGACGCGGGTCGATGCCAGCGCCCCGCACGAGGTGCTGCTGGTGCTCGATGCCAACCAGGGCCAGAACGCGCTGGTGCAGGCGCGCCAGTTCAAGGAGGCCGTCGGGGTGAGCGGGCTGGTGCTGACCAAGCTCGACGGCAGCGCCAAGGGCGGCATCGTGCTCGCCATCGCCCAGCAGCTGCGCATTCCGATCCGCTACATCGGGGTCGGCGAGACGAGCGAAGACTTCGGCGAATTCGACGCCGAGGCCTTCGCCGGAGCGCTGCTCGGAGAGCCGCCCGGCGCGGCGGCGGCGCCATGATCGTCTTCGAGCGTGTCAGCAAGCGCTACGCCAACGGTCGCGAGGCCCTCAGCAACGTCAGCTTCAACATCCACAACGGCGAGATGGTGTTCCTCACCGGCCGCTCGGGGGCCGGCAAGAGCACGGTGCTCAAGCTCATCGCGCTGCTCGAGCGCCCGAGCCGCGGCACGGTGCTCGTCAACGGCCGCAACACCCAGACCCTCAAGGCGCGCCACATCGCCGCCTTCCGCCGCGGCATCGGCGTCGTCTTCCAGGACCACAAGCTGCTCGCCGACCGCCCCGTGTACGACAACGTGGCGCTGCCGCTCGCCGTGGCCGCGGCGCCGCTGAAGGAGATGGACAAGCGCGTGCGCGCCGCGCTCGATCAGGTGGGGCTGCTCGGCAAGGAGCGCATGCTGCCGCTCGAGCTGTCGGTCGGCGAGCAGCAACGCGTCGGCATCGCGCGCGCGGTGGTGAGCAAGCCCCCGCTGCTGATCGCGGATGAGCCCACCGGCAACCTTGATCCCGACCTCTCGCTCGAGGTCATGAAGCTGTTCCGCCGCTTCCAGGACGTCGGTGTCACGGTGGTCGTGGCCACCCACGACCTGCACCTGGTGCGCGAGTTCGGCGAGCGGGTGATCACCCTCGAGAACGGCGCGCTGCAGGGCTCCCCGCCCGTGGACCCGCTGCCCTCGCTGGTGGCGACCCGATGACGGTCGGCGTCGCCTCCGGACGGCACCTGCAGGCGGGCGTGGGAGCACTCGGGCGCCTGGTACGCGCGCCATTCGCGACCTTCCTCACGCTGCTGGTGATCGCACTCGCGCTCGCCCTGCCGGCGGCGCTCAAGCTGTTCGTCAGCAACGCCGAGCTGGCCACCGGCAACTTCGCCGGCGCCGTGGACGTCTCGGTCTTTCTCAAGAGCGACGTGCCGCTCGCCAAGGCGCAGCAGCTGGCGCAGACCGCGCGCCAGAGAAGCGACGTGGCGAGCGTCACGGTCATCAGCGCCGAGCAGGGGCTGGCGGACTTCCGCACCTACTCGGGTTTCGGCGAGGCCCTCACCGCGCTCAAGGAGAATCCGCTGCCGCACGTGCTGCACGTGCACCCGCGCGCGCAGGCCAGCTCGGCCGACTCCCTCGAGGGGCTGCGGCACTACCTCGCCGCCTGGCCGGAGGTCGACCTGGTGCAGGTCGACTCCGAGTGGGTGATGCGCTTCAACGCCATCCTCGAGGTGCTGCGGCGCGTACTGCTGATCACGGCGGCGCTGCTCGGGATCGGCGTGCTCGCGGTGATCGGCAACACCATCCGGCTCGAGATCCAGGCGCGGCGCGCCGAGATCGAGGTGACCAAGCTCGTCGGCGGCTCGAACGCCTTCGTGCGCCGGCCGTTCCTGTACACCGGGGTGCTCTACGGCCTGGGCGGGGCGCTGCTCGCCTGGGGCATCCTCGTGCTGGTGCTCCTCATCCTGCGCGACCCGGTGGCGACCCTGGCGCGCCTGTATGGCAGCCGTTTCGTGCTGCAGGGACTGGCTCGCGAGGATGTCGGCATGCTGCTCGGTGCCGGCGTCGTGCTCGGCTGGCTCGGCGCCTGGATCTCGGCGGCGCGGCACCTGAAGAGCATCGAGCCGCGCGCCTGAGGGCGCGCCGGCGCGGCAGCACGGGTAAAGGGGGATGCAGCGCGCGGCGGAGCGGCGCGCTAGGTGTTGGCCGGCAGAACGCCCTGTGCGGCCAGCGTCGCCTCCATCCAGCGGCGGATGCGGCGCGCATCGGCCACGCGCGTGCGCTTGCCGTAGGAGTTCAGCAGCACGATCACCACGGTGCGCGCCTCGATCACGGTCTGCATGACCAGGCAACGGCCGGCCTCGGAAATGTAGCCGGTCTTCTGCACGATGATGTTCCAGTCGGCCTTGTTCACCAGGGCATCGGTGTTGCGGTACTGGATCGGGCGGCGCCCGACCTGCACCACATAGTCGGTGTCGGTGGAGTACTCGCGGATCGCGGGGATCTTGGCGGCCGCCATAACCAGCTTGGAGAGGTCCTCGGGGCTGGCGACATTCTCATCCGAGAGCCCGGTCGGCTCGACGAAGTGCGCGTTGGTCATGCCGAGCTCGCGCGCCTTGGCGTTCATGGCGGCCACGCAGGCGGCCACCCCGCCCGGATAGTTGCGCCCGAGCGCATGGGCGGCACGGTTCTCGGAAGCCATGAGGGCCAGGTGCATCAGGTCGCCGCGCGTCAGGTGCGTGCCCGGCATCAGGCGCGAGAAGGAGCCCTTGCCGGTGCTGCGGTCGTCCTGGGTGACGCTCAGCACCTCATCAAGCGGCTGCCCGGCATCCATGACCACCAGGGCCGTCATCAGCTTGGTGATCGAGGCGATGGGCATGGCCACGTCCGGGTGGCGCGCGAACAGCACGGCGGAGTGAGTGGTGTCGAGTACCAGCGCAGCCGAGGAGTGCAGCCGCGGCTGTGCCGGGGCGTGGTGGGCGTAGCTGACGCGCGTCGCCTCGGCGGCCGTGGCACTGAGCGAGGCAGCGAGCACCAGACAGCCGAATGCCGTCCTCAACCAACAACCCTGATTCATCGCCCCCTGTGCCTCGTCGTTACTGCGTGAGTGACGTTATCAGAACATGGCTTATGTCACTCATGCGTGACGTACTTTTAAGTTTTCACGCGTGTCAGGTCAAGAGATAACACGCCCCGAACCGGCGCGGAGGGTTTGCCGTCATAACATGATCGGCACGTGACGCAGTCCACGCCATAACCATTCCGGCGGACTCCTTAAGTCGCATGCGGCCACAGCCAGCCGAACGTGCCGGCCGTCAGGGCCGCGTAGATCAGCCCGTCAAAACAGCCCTTGAGCGTGATGGCCCAGGGCTTGCGCAGCCAGATCGAGTTCTGCAGCAGCCCAAGCGCATAGCCCATGAAGGCCGCCGTCAGCACTACCTTGAACACCCGCGGATAGGGCGTGCCCGGGGGCAGCACGTGCGCGGCGATCAGGGCGCTGAAGGCCCCGACGATGAGCAGGTAGACAAACCACAGTGCCAGCGGCTTAGCCATCACGACCGGACCGTTTGGCAGCACGCTCACGATCGCCACCGGTCCCTGCGTCATGCGCTGGCGGAACTCGGGGGACTTGTGCTGCCGGGGTGGCGCCCAGGGCATGAAGTAGTCGCCGGGGACGAGGTTCAGCGCCCTGAGGGCGGCGGCGAACTGCGTCTCGTCGGGCAGGCCGCGGTAATCGTTCCGATGCCAAAGCGGCGCCATGTGGATGATGGAGCTCGCGACGAACACGAACACGGCCGATAGCAGGATCGGCAGGCAGAGCGATGCCAGGCTCACCATGGGAAACCTCCCCGTTCTGGAATTGTTCTCGGCCTTGCAGGTGGGCGCGGGCGGGACTGTACCCGCAAACACGGCCCAGCCCCAGCGAGGACACTTCCCGCCCGTTCCGCTGTCCAATCACCTCGCAGTGTCCCGGTCTAAATTGCTTAGCTCACGTTGACGCCTGAACCCCCAACGGGGCGGCCAGACCCCTCCTTCCGGGGGATGCCGCAGGCCTCCGGGCACGCGCAAGCTCTTGTCCGTAAAGGCTCTAAGGACCACGGGCAGGGGAACTAACCCACCCTTTAGCACTCTAAGAGGGTGACTGCTAGAATGCCTATCCAATCCACGGGAGACTCGATGACTGCTACTGCACTCGTCGCCCGCATGGGCGACCAATCGCTTGCCGGTCCGCTGGGGAGCCTGGATGCCTATCTCGACCGGGTCGGCCGTATTGCGGTGCTTTCGCGCGAACAGGAACGTGAGCTCGCCGAGCGCTTCCGCAACCAGGGCGACCTGGATGCGGCACGCCAGCTGGTGCTCGCGCACCTGCGCTTCGTGGTGCACATCGCGCGCGGCTACTCCGGCTACGGACTGCCGGTCGGAGACCTGATCCAGGAGGGCAACGTTGGTCTGATGAAGGCGGTCAAGCGCTTTGATCCGACCCTCAACGTGCGCCTGGTGTCCTTCGCGGTCCACTGGATCCGCGCCGAGATCCACGAGTACGTGCTGCGCAACTGGCGCCTGGTGAAGATCGCCACCACCAAGGCGCAGCGCAAGCTGTTCTTCAACCTGCGGCGCCTGAAGAAGAACCTGGCCTGGCTTTCGGCCGAGGAAACCGCGGCGGTGGCGCGCGACCTCGGCGTGAGCGAGGGCGAGGTCACGGAGATGGAGAAGCGCCTGTCCGCGCGCGACCTGTCCTTCGACCCGACCCCGGAGTCGGACGAGGAAGAGGTCTACAGCCCGGCGGCCTACCTGCCGTCCCCGGATGCCGATCCGGCCGAGCAGGTGGAAGAGGCCGAGTCGAGCGCGGATGACTCGGAGCGACTGAGCACGGCGCTCAGGAGCCTCGATGCGCGCAGCCGCGACATCGTGCAGCGGCGCTGGATGACGGAAGACAAGGCGACGCTGCATGAGCTGGCCGAGAAGTACGAGGTGTCGGCGGAGCGCATTCGCCAGATCGAGTCGAGCGCACTCGGCAAGCTGCGCGGCCTGATGGCGGCCGCCTAGGCCACACCTAAGGGGCGCGCGGCTTCTTGCCGCGCGCGCCCTCCAACCGGTAGCGTTGCCGCATGCGCAGCGTCCATGAGTGGCTCAGGGAATACCAGTCGAGCCACCAGCATCCCACCAACAAGCTCCTGCACTGGATCTGCGTGCCGCCCATCGTGCTCGCGGTGATGGGGCTGCTGTGGTCACTGCCAGTGCCTGCGGCCTTTGCCGCGCGCTCGGTGTGGCTCAACTGGGCGAGCCTCACCGCGCTGGTCGCGCTCCTTTACTACCTCCTGCTCTCGCCGCGCCTGGCCGTGGGCATCGCCCTCGCCTTCGCCGCGCTGCTCGCGCTCACGCACGCGCTGGCACAGGCGCCCTGGCCGCTGTGGGCGGGCTCGCTCGTGATCTTCGTCATCGCCTGGATCGGCCAATTCATCGGCCATGCGATCGAGGGTGTGCGCCCGTCCTTCTTCAAGGACCTGCAGTTCCTGCTGATCGGGCCCTTGTGGCTG
>DATJVL010000061.1:0-170215 GCA_035501795.1 Steroidobacteraceae bacterium | reverse complement strand
TCCATCGGCCGAGGGCAGGGTACCGGGCACGACCACCGCACCGGCGGGCACGCGTCCGCGCAGGATTTCCCCCGTGCTGCGGTCGTAGATGCGCGTGCTCTGGCCGATGAACACGCCCATGGAGATGACCGCGCCGGCTTCCACGATGACGCCCTCGACGATCTCCGAGCGCGCGCCGATAAAGCAGTCATCCTCGATGATCGTGGGCGCGGCCTGCAGCGGCTCGAGTACCCCGCCGATGCCGACGCCGCCGGACAGGTGCACGTTGCGGCCGATCTGCGCGCACGAGCCCACCGTGGCCCAGGTGTCCACCATGGTGCCGGCGCCGATGTAGGCGCCGATGTTCACGTAGCTCGGCATGAGCACCACGTTTGGGGCGACGTAAGCGCCGTGACGCACGATGGCGTGCGGCACGATGCGCGCGCCCCCGGCGCGCAGCTGCGCCTCGCTCGCGTGCGCATACTTCAGCGGCACCTTGTCGTAGAAGTTGGTGTAACCGCCGCGGATCAGCTCGTTGTCGCGGGTGCGAAAGGACAGCAGCACTGCCTTCTTCAGCCACTCGTGCAGGCGCCAGCCGCCCGCGGACGGCTCGGCCACCCGCACGGTGCCCGCATCCAGCAGCGCCAGCGACTCGGCGATGGCCTCATCCAGGTCATCGGACATGTTGCCGGGAGTAAGCTGCGCGCGGCGCTCCCAGGCGGCCTCGATGGTGGTTTGCAGGAAGTCGAGCTCGCTCATGGTTCAGGTCCCCGCGCGCAGCGCGCAGCGCCGCATCAGAAAGGTCCGCAGCCGCTCGGCCGCTTCGACGCATGCATCTAGCCCCGGCACGAGCGCGATACGCACGTGCCGGGGGCCGGGGTTGCCGCGGCCGGCATCGCGCCCCAGGTGCTGCTGTGCGAACAGCTCGCGCGCAAAGCGCTCGTCGTCCTCATGCAGCGCGCTCGAGAGATAGAACCCGTTCTGCGGATCAATGCCGCCCTCCCGGAGCGCGTAGCGGCGGCGGCTCCAGGCGGCGCACGCTTCGCGCAGCTGCGCCAGGCCAAGCGTGGTTGGGTAGCTGTCGAGTTGGCTCAGGTGCTCGCGCAGCGCCTGCAGCACGAACGGCGGCGGCCCATGACGCGGTTCCCCAATTGAGAGGCCGATGTGCTGCAGCCGCGCGGGCGGGGCGGTGCCAGCCTTCAGCCGCGCGAGCTGCTCGAACGGGTAGGGTCGCAGCGCCTCGAGGTTGGGGTTCATGCCGGCACGCGGCTCGGGGCGCGCGCCGGCTCCGGCCCGGCACGCTCATCGAGCGCGGCCAGCAGCTGTTCCTTGAGCTGCTCGGCGGCGGGCGCGCCGAGCGGTTGATTGTCGAAGTCGCTCAGGTAGAAGACGTCCTCGGCGCGCTCGCCGACGGTCATGATCTTGGCGGCGTGCAGCTCCACGCGCTGCGCCATCAGCACCTTGCCGACCTCGCACAGCAGGCCCGGGCGATCGCCGGCGGTGAGCTCGAGCACCGAGCGACGGTTGCGTTCATCGACCGACACGCTGATCTGGGTGGGGGTGTTGAACATGCGCGCCTGGCGGGGGGCACGCCGCGAGACGGCGAACGGGGCATCGGCCGGGCCCTGCAGCGAGCGCCACAGGGCACGCTCGATCTCGGTCTCGCGATCCGAGTCGGTGATCGGCGCCCCGTCGTCCTCGAGCAGGTGGTAGAGGTCGAGGCTGTAGCCATCCCCGGTCGGGGTGATGCGCGCGTCCACGATGTTCAGGCCGAGCTGATCGAGCGCGGCCGTGGTGCGCGCGAAGCCGTGGCGGCGCGGGCGGGCAAAGATCAGCGCCGCGGTGCTGCCGCGCACGCTGCGCGGCTGCAGCGCCACGAGCGGCTCATCCGCTGCCGCCTCGCGCTCGGCCAGCAGGCGCGTGTGCCAGGCGATCTCATCGCTCGAGTGCTGCAGGAAGTAGGCGCTGGAGAAGCGCAGCCAGAAGCGCACGATCGCCTCCTCGGGGATGCCGTGCTCGAGCAGCAGCCGCCGCGCGCCGTCCTGGGTCTCGCGCACCAGGTGCTCGGCATCGATGGGGCTCTCCAGCCCGCGCCGCAGGGCGCGCTTCACGCGCTGGTAGAAGTCGCGGAACAGCGAGGCCTTCCAGGAGTTCCATAGCTTGGGATTGGTGCCGCGCACGTCGGCGCAGGTGAGCACGTACAGATAATCAAGGTGTGTCTCATCGCCCACCCGGCGTGCGAAGGCATTGATCACCTGCGGGTCGCCGATGTCCTGCTTCTGCGAGGTGATGGAGAGCTCGAGATGGTTGCGCACCAGCCAGGCGACCAGGCGCGCATCGTAGGGCGACAGTCCCTGCTCGAGGCAGAAGGCCTCGGCATCGACCGCGCCGAGCTCGGAGTGATCCCCGCCGCGTCCCTTGGCGATGTCGTGGAACAGGGCGGCGAGGTAAGCCACCTCGCTCTTGGGCAGCTGCTGCATGACGCGCGAGGCATCGGGCAGCTCGTGGTCGTAGCGGGCGATCATGAAGCGGCGCAGGTTGCTCACCACGAACAGGGTGTGCGCATCGACCGTGTAGGCGTGGAACAGGTCGTACTGCATGCGTCCCACGATGCGGCCGAAGGCCGGGATGTAGCGCCCGAGCACGCCGTAGGTGTTCATGCGGCGCAGCTCGTGGGTGACGCCCACCGGCGCGCGCAGGATCTCGAGGAACAGACGGTGGTTGCGCGGGTTCTGCCGGAATTCCTCATCGATCAGCCACAGGTGCCGGGCCACGGCGCGCATGGTCGAGGCGCGCACGCCGCGGATGTCCGGGTTCTGCTGCAGGATGACGAACATCTCCAGGAGCGAGGAGGGCGTGCGCGCGAACACCTCCTCGCTCACCGCCTCGAGCGAGCCGTTGCGCACCTGGAAGCGCGCATTGAGCGGGCGGGGCGGCTCGCTCTCGCTCAGGATCGCCTCGCGGAACAGCTGCAGCAGCAGCTCATTCAGCAGCGACACGTCCATCACCGTGCGGTAGTAGCGCTGCATGAACTGCTCGACCGCGAGCGTGTAGGAGGCGTCCTCGTAGCCGAAGCTCTTGGCCAGGCGCAGCTGGTGATCGAACAGCAGCCGGTCCTCGCGCCGCGCGTTGAGCGTGTGCAGCCCGAAGCGCACCTTCCACAGGAAGGCCTGCGCCTGCTTCAGCCGTCGCAGCTCCGCCTCGGTGAGGAAGCCGTGCGTGGCCAGGCCATCGAGCGTCTCGGCGCCGAAGTGCCGCTTGGCGACCCAGGCGATGGTCTGGATGTCACGCAGCCCGCCCGGGCCGGTCTTGACGTTGGGCTCGAGGTTGTAGGCGGTGTCGTTGGCCTTCAGGTGCCGTTCGGTCTGCTCTTGCACCTTGGCCTCGAAGAACTGCTTGACCGGCCAGATGCGCTCCGGGTGCAGCGCGGTGCGCATCGCCGCGAGCAGCGCGGCGCTGCCGGCGAGCAGGCGCGACTCGAGCAGCGTCGTCATGACGCTCACATTGCCGACCGACTCCTCGGCACACTCCGCCACCGTGCGCACGCTGTGACCGACCTCGAGCCCGATGTCCCAGAGGAAGGTGACCAGGTGCTCGACCGCCGTGCTGCCGGCGGCATCGGGGGGCCCCGGCACCAGAAGCAGGATGTCAATGTCGGAGGCCGGGTGCAGCTCGCCGCGGCCGTAGCCGCCGACCGCCACCAGCGTCCAGTCGCTGAAGGGCGTGCAGTGCAGCGCCCAGGCCGCGCGCAGCACCACGTCGATCAGCGCGGCGCGCGCATGCACCAGCTCCTCCACCGGCTCCTCGGCCAGGAAGCGCGCGTTGAGCTCCTGATGGGCCTGGCGCAGCAGCTCGCGCCACTGCCCCGGCTCGCGCGCCGCCGCGAGCTGCGCCGGCAGTCGTGCCAGCAGTGGCCAGGCAAAGGTGCTGCCGAGGTCTGCGGGCGGCGCTGCGCTCTCCCCGGCTGGCATGGGGCCTGTTCCGCCTAGTGCTGCCGGGCAGCCGCGCTCAGGGTGAGCACGTCGACCCCGCTCTCGGTGACCAGCACCGTGTGCTCCCACTGGGCCGAGAGCGAGTGGTCCTTGGTGATGACGGTCCAGCCGTCCGGCAGCAGCCGCACGTGGCGCTTGCCCGCGTTCACCATCGGCTCGACCGTGAAGGTCATGCCCTCCTTCAGCTCAAGCCCGGTGCCGGGCTCGCCGTAGTGCAGCACCTGCGGATCCTCGTGGTAGACACGGCCGATGCCGTGGCCGCAGTACTCGCGCACCACCGAATAGTCGTGCATCTCGACGAAGCTCTGGATGGCGTGCCCGATGTCCCCCAGGTGCGCCCCGGGCCGCACCACCGAGATGCCGCGCCACATGGCGGCGAAGCAGATGTCGGCGAGGCGCTGGGCGTGCGCCGGGGGCTTGCCGACGAAGTACATGCGGCTGGTGTCGCCGTGGTAGCCCTCGCGGATGACGGTCACGTCGATGTTGACCATGTCCCCGGCCTTGAGGCGCTTGTCGTTCGGGATCCCGTGGCAGACCACGTGGTTCACCGAGGTGCAGATGGTCTTCGGGAAGCCGCGGTAGTTCAGGTTCGCCGGCACCGAGCCCTGCGTGTTTACGATGTAGTCGTGGCAGATGCGGTCGAGCTCTTCCGTGGTCACTCCGGGCACCACGTGCTCCCCAATCATGTCCAGCACGTCGGCCGCAAGGCGCCCGGCGGTGCGCATCTTCTGCTGCTCTTCGGTGGTCTTGATGGTCACTTGCATAGCGGTACGAAATGGGGCCGGCGGCGCCGCCGGGCAAGGGACGGTACCGCAACCGTAAGACGTTGTTCCTGCGGGGTCTTCATGGTATAAAGCGCGGCCTTTTTTGGCAACGCAACCCACACGCGCATCACGATCCGTCAGTGACTGGGTGTTCTCCGCGGAACTCCTTATTTAAATGTAGGGGCTCTTGTCGGGGGATGGTCACGGGGATGCGCGGAGGCTTAACCCGAACAGGAGTCTTACATGCCCGGCGTGTCCATGCGACAGATGCTGGAAGCGGGTGTCCATTTCGGACACCAGACCCGCTTCTGGAACCCGAAGATGGCCCCCTTCATCTTCGGCGAGCGCAACAAGATCCACATCATCAACCTTGAGAAGACGCAGCCGCTGTACGCGGAAGCGGCGCAATTCATCAAGGGCGTGATCGCCGACGGCGGCACGGTGCTGTTCGTCGGCACCAAGCGCTCGGCGCGCGAGTCGATCCAGAAGGAGGCCGAGCGCGCCGGGCAGCCGTACGTGAACCAACGCTGGCTGGGCGGCATGCTCACCAACTTCAAGACGATCCGCCAGTCGATCAAGCGCCTGGGCGAGATCAGCGAGCTGGCCGCTTCCGGGGCGCTCGAGAAACGCGGCAAGAAGGAAGCGACGCAGCTGCGGCGCGAGATGGACAAGCTCGAGCGCAGCTTGGGCGGAATCAAGAACATGGAGTCGCTCCCGGATGCGCTGTTCGTGGTCGACGTGGGCCACGAGAACATCGCCATCCACGAGGCCAAGAAGCTCGGCATCCCGGTGGTGGCGATCGTGGATACCAACTGCTCCCCCGACGGCATCGACTACGTGATTCCCGGCAATGACGACGCCATGCGCGCCATCCAGCTGTACGCCGCGGGCGTTGCCGATGCGGTGCTCGAGGGCAAGCAGGCCGTGCCGCGGGTTGCGGTCGGGGAAGATGAGTTCGTCGAGCTCGACGAGGCGGGCAACCCGCGCAAGAAGACCCCGCGCGGCCGGCAGCGCCCGCAGGCCGCGGTGCGCAAGAAGGCGCCGGCACGGCGCCGCCTGCCCGCCGCGGCGCAGGCGCCACAGGCCGCCGAGGCCGAGGTCGAGGCCGAGGCCAGTGCCGAGGACGAGGAGCTCGAGGGCGAGGAGGGTGCGGTCGCGGCGGCCGGCAGCGTGCCGGCGCCGAGCAGCCCGCGTCGTCCGGCCGGCGGCGGCGCCGGGCGCCGCAAGGGCGGGCGCGGCGGCGAGGCCGGGTCCGCCGAGTAACAAGGAACGATTAGAGCTTGGTAATGAACATCACAGCAGAAGCAGTCAAGCAGCTCCGTGAGCGCACCGGCGCCGGCATGATGGAATGCAAGAAGGCACTGGTGGAGACCAAGGGCGACCTCGACGCCGCCGCCGAGCTGATGCGCAAGCAGGGGCTGGCCAAGGCGGACAAGAAGGCGACGCGCGTGGCCGCCGAGGGCGTGGTGGTCGTCGGCAAGGCCGCCGATGCGCGCACCGCCGCGATGGTTGAGGTCAACTGCGAGACCGATTTCGTGGCACGCGAGCAGGACTTTCGTGCCTTCGCGCACGCCGTGGCCGAGTGTGCCCTGCACGGGCGCCCGGCCGATCTGGCGGCCCTGAATGCCGCGCGGCTGCCCTCGGGCGAGAGCGTCGAGGAGCGCCGCCGCGCCCTGGTGGCCAAGATCGGCGAGAACATCAGCGTGCGGCGCTTCGCCGTGCTGGCCGCCGCCGAGCACCTCGGCGCCTACGTGCACGGCACGCGCATCGGCGCGCTGGTGGCCCTCAAGGGCGGCAGCGCGAGCCTGGCGCACGACCTGGCGATGCACGTCGCCGCGAGCAATCCGCGCTACCTCGCGCAGGCGCAGGTGCCGGCCGAGGTGATCGCCAAGGAGCGCGCCATCCTCAGCGAGCAGGCGGCCGGTGAGGGCAAGCCCCCCGAGATCGTCGCCAAGATGGTCGAGGGCCGGCTGCGCAAGGCCTTGGGCGAGATTACCCTTGCCGGGCAGGCGTTCGTGAAGGACCCCGAGGTCACGATCGAGAAGCTGCTGAAGGGCGCCAAGGCCGAGGTGGTCGCCTTTGAGCGCTTCGAGGTCGGCGCTGGCATCGAGAAGCGACAGGATGACTTCGTGGCCGAGGTCATGGCGCAGGTGAAGGGCGCCGGTCCGGCCGTGAAGCACTGATCCGCAGGAGCGCGCGCAGCGGTCCGAAGGAGGAGAGAACCCCGCCCCGCGCGGGGTTTTTTCCATCGGTCTTGAAGGAGTGGTTGATGGCGCAGACGCAGGCGCGGTATTCGAGGATCCTGGTGAAGCTCTCGGGCGAGGCGCTCATGGGCACCGGCGACTATGGCATCGACCCGGTGGTGATCAAGCGCATCGCCGGGGAGCTGCAGGAGATCCGCGCCATGGAGGTGCAGGTCGCGGTGGTCATCGGCGGCGGCAACATCTTCCGCGGCGCGGGCCTGGCGCGCGCCGGCATGGACCGGGTGGCGGCCGATCACATGGGGATGCTGGCGACCGTCATGAACTCGCTCGCCCTGCAGGACGCACTCGAGGGGCTCGGCCTGCACGCGCGCGTGATGTCGGCCATCCGCATCAACGAGGTGTGCGAGGACTATATCCGGCGCCGCGCGGTGCGGCACCTGGAGAAGGGGCGCGTGGCCATCTTCGCCGCCGGTACGGGCAACCCCTTCTTCACCACCGACACAGCCGCCGCGTTGCGCGCCATCGAGATCAGCGCCGACGTGCTGCTGAAGGCCACCAAGGTCAACGGCGTGTACTCGGATGACCCGAGCCGCAATCCCAACGCCGTGCGCTATGCCCACCTCACCTTCGACAAGGTCCTGAACGACAAGCTGAACGTTATGGATGCGACCGCCATCGTCATGTGCCGCGACAACCACCTGCCGCTGCGGGTCTTCAACCTCAACAATTCCGGCGACCTCACCCGCATCGTGCGGGGGGAGGACGTCGGCACCGCCGTCACGTTGGAGTAAGCATTCCTTCCAGGCAGCGCGGAGGCAACCACCCATGCTCGAAGATCTCAAGAAAGACGCGCGCGAGCGCATGGCCAAGTGCGTCAGCAACTTCCAGGCCGACCTCAAGAAGCTGCGCACCGGACGCGCCCATCCGAGCCTCGTCGAGCACCTCAAGGTCGACTACTACGGCTCGGAGGTACCGCTGCAGCAGGTTGCGAGCATCGCGGTGGAGGATGGGCGCACGCTGGTGATCTCCCCCTGGGAGAAGAGCGTGGTGCAGGCGATCGAGAAAGCCATCTTCAAGTCCGACCTGGGGCTGACGCCCATGACCGCCGGCACGGTGATCCGCATCCCAATGCCGCCGCTCACCGAGGAACGTCGGCGCGAGATCACCAAGGTGCTGCGCCACGATGCCGAGAACGCGCGCGTCGCGGTGCGCAACGTGCGGCGCGACGTCATGACCGACATCAAGGAGCTGCTCAAGGAGAAGGAGATCTCCCAGGACGATGAGCGGCGCGCCGAGACCGACGTGCAGAAGCTCACCGACAAGCACATCGCCGAGGTCGACGGTCTGCTCGCCGCCAAGGAAAAAGAGGTGATGCAGGTCTGATGTGCGCCGCCGCCGCCGCGGCGTTGCCGCGGCACATCGCCATCATCATGGACGGCAACGGCCGCTGGGCCGCCGCGCGTGGCCTGACACGCAGCGCCGGCCACAAGGCGGGACTTGCGCCCGTGCGGCTGTGCATCGAGGAATGCGCGGCCCGCGGCATCGAGGCCCTGACGCTGTTCGCCTTCTCGAGCGAGAACTGGTCACGGCCGGCGGCCGAAGTCGCGAGCCTCATGGACCTGTTCGTCGATGCCCTGGACAAGGAGATCACCGAGCTGCACGCCAAGGGCGTGCGCGTGCGCTTCATCGGCGCGCGGCGCAACCTGAGCATGCGCCTGCAGACCCGCATCGCCACGGCCGAGGCGCGCACCGCCGGCAACCAGGGGCTCAGGCTGCAGCTGGCGGTCGCCTACGGCGGGCGCTGGGACCTGGTGCAGGCGGCCCAGCAGCTCGCGCGCCAGGTAGCCAGCGGCGCGCTGCGTGCCGAGGAGATCGACGAGGCGCGCATCGGCGCGGCGCTCTCGCTCGCCGGCCTTCCGGATGCGGACCTGCTGATCCGCACCGGCGGTGAGCAGCGCATCAGTAACTTCCTGCTCTGGGAGCTGGCGTACGCCGAGCTCTTCTTCAGCCCGCGCCTGTGGCCGGACTTCGCGCTCGCGGACTTCGAGGAGGCGCTGCGCTTCTTCGCCGCCCGCGAGCGGCGCTTCGGTCGCACCGCCGCGCAGCGCGCCTCGTGAGTGACGCGCTGCGCAAGCGGATCATCACCGCCGTGGTGCTCGGCGTGGCACTGCTCGCCATCATCCTGGCGCTGCCGCCGTGGGCGACCGTGGTGGCGGTGAGCGTGGCGCTGCTGCTCGGCGCCTGGGAATGGTCGGCGTTCCTGCGCCTGCCGACCGGCGCGCTGCGCGGCGCCTATGTGGGACTCATCGGCGTGCTGATGGTGGCCGCTCACTCCCTCACGGTGACCACCGGCGGGCGGGCGCTGCTCATGGGCGTGGCATTCGCCTGGTGGTGCCTCGCGGCGCTATGGGTGATGCTGGCGCCGCGGCGCGTCAGCACCTGGGCGGCCGCGGGCGCGGGCGTGCTGGCACTGGTGCCGGCCTGGGTGGCGCTGGTGCGGCTGCGCGTAGACCTGCCGGCCGGCTCGCAGTGGGTGCTGTACACACTGCTCCTGGTGTGGGCGGCCGACATCGGGGCCTTCTTCAGCGGGCGGCAGTTCGGGCGCGTGCCGCTGGCCCCGCAGGTTTCGCCGGCCAAGACCTGGGAAGGGGTGCTCGGCGGTGTGCTGCTCGCGGGCCTGTGTGCGCTCGCCGGGGCGCTTTGGTTCGGGCAGCCCGTGTGGGCCTTCGTGCCCCTGTGCCTGGCGGTGGTCGGTTTCTCCATCGTCGGGGACCTCACCGAGAGCCTGCTGAAGCGCTACGCGGGTCTCAAGGACAGCGGCACCGTGTTCCCGGGGCACGGTGGCATCATGGACCGGATCGACAGCCTCACCGCGGCGGCGCCGGTGCTGTTCCTCGGGCTGCGGCTGCTTGGAGTCACGCGATGATCGGCGTTGCCGTGCTCGGCTCCACCGGCTCAGTCGGCGAGAGCACCCTCGACGTGCTGGCGCGGCACCCGCAGCGCTTCCGCCTGGTGGGCATCGCCGCGCACACCAACGCGGCGAAGCTCGCGCAACAGATCCGCACCTTTCGTCCCGCCTATGCGGCGCTGGCCGATGCGGCCGCGGCAGCTCAGCTGCGCGAGCTGCTCGGCTCGGAAGCGGCCGGCACGCGCATCCTCGCCGGCGCCGGTGCGCTCGAGGAACTCGCCACGCTGAGCGAGGTGCAATGCGTGATGGCGGCCATCGTGGGTGCGGCGGGACTGCGTTCGACGCTGGCCGCCGCCCGCGGCGGCAAGCGTCTGCTGCTGGCCAACAAGGAATCCCTGGTGATGGCCGGGCCGCTGCTGGTCGCCGCCGTCAACGCTTCCGGGGCGACGCTGCTGCCGATCGACAGCGAGCACAACGCCATCTTCCAGTGCCTGCCACCCGGGGTGCGCATGGGCGTCGCACCGCCGGGATTGCGGCGCATCCTGCTCACTGCCTCCGGCGGCCCGTTCCGCGACACGCCGCGCGAGGCGCTGGAGCGCGTGACGCCCGCGGCCGCATGCGCGCATCCCAACTGGGTCATGGGCCGCAAGATCTCGGTGGATTCGGCCACCCTCATGAACAAGGGCCTGGAACTGATCGAGGCCTGCCTGCTCTTCGGCGTGACGCCCGCACAGGTGCAGATCCTCGTCCACCCGCAGAGCCTGGTGCACTCGCTGGTCGAGTACGTCGACGGCTCGGTACTGGCGCAGCTCGGCGCACCGGACATGCGCACCCCGATCGCGCACGCGCTGGCTTGGCCCGAGCGCATCGCCTCCGGTGTAGAATTCCTCGACCTGCTCAAGGCCGGGCGGCTCGATTTCCGGGCCCCTGACACCGAGAAGTTCCGCTGCCTGGCGCTGGCCGAGGCCGCGGCGCGCGCCGGCGGGCTGCATCCGGTGTTCTTGAACGCCGCCAACGAGGTGGCGGTACAGGCATTCCTGGAGGGCCGATTGAACTTTCCCGGTATTGCGGCGGTCATTGAAGCCGTGGTGCGGCGTGTTACGGGGGGCGCGGTCGGCGGCCTGGACGAGGTGCTGGCGGCCGACGCGGAGGGCAGGGTGCGCGCACGTGAGCGAATCCTCGGCATGACACCCGGTGCAGCAGTGCAGGGCGCCCGCGCATGAATCTCCTCTGGACGCTCTTCTGGTTCGTGGTCGCCGTCGGCCTTCTGGTCACGGTGCACGAGTTCGGCCATTACTACGTCGCGCGCCGCCTGGGCTTCAAGGTGCTGCGTTTCTCGGTCGGCTTTGGCCGGCCGCTGCTGAAGTGGGTGGGCGGCGCCGACCGGGTCGAGTATGTGATCGCCGCGATCCCGCTCGGCGGCTACGTGAAGCTGCTCGATGAGCGCGAGGCACCGGTGGCGCCGGCCGAGTTGCCGCGCTCCTTCACCCGCCGCCCGCCCTGGCAACGCATCGCCGTGCTGCTGGCGGGCCCCGCCTCCAACATCCTGTTCGCCGTGCTGCTGCTGGCGGGCATGTTCTGGGTCAACGGCATCGACGAGACGCGCCCCCGGGTCGGAGAGGTCAGCAACGACTCGATCGCCGCGCGCGCCGGGCTGCGCGCCGGCGATGAGATCGTGAGCGTGGACGGGGTCGCCGTCCCCGGGCAGCGCGACGTGGTGCTGGGGCTGCTGGATGCGGTCAGCTCGCGCAGCGCCATCGAGCTGCAGGTGCGCGGCGGCGCGGGTGAGACGCGCACGCTGCAGCTGCCGCTGCCGGATGCGGACCAGCGGCGCCACCTCACCGAGCCCGCCGAGCTGTTCCGCGGCCTGGGCTTTCAGTTCTGGCAGCCGCCGATCCCGCCGGTGATCGGCAAGGTGGAGCGCGACGGGCCGGCAGCGCGCGCCGGCCTGCAGAGCGGCGATCGCATCGTGGCGATCGACGGCCAGCGCATGGATGACTTCCGCGAGATCGCCGACTACGTCAATGCGCGCCCCGACCAGCGCATCCGCCTCGAATACCAGCGCAACGGCGCCCCGGGGGTGGTGGAGCTGCAGGTGGTGAGCGACACCTTGAATGGCAAGCGCATCGGCCGCATCCACGTAGCGCCGGCGCGCCTCACCGACAACTCTCTCATCGTGCACACGCAGTTCACGCCGCTGGCGGCGCTGGCGCGCGGCGCCACGGAGTCCTGGAGCCTCACGGTCTTCCAGGCGCGGCTGTTCTGGCGCATGGTGCTCGGCAAGGTCTCGCTGAAGAACCTGAGCGGGCCGCTCTCGATCGCGGAATACGCCGGCGAGTCGGCGCAGGCCGGCGCCAGTTCCTTCCTGTCGACGCTCGTGATCCTGTCATTGTCGCTTGGCTTTCTTAACCTGCTGCCCATCCCGATCCTCGACGGCGGGCAGATCCTGTTCCAGCTGGCGGAGTGGCTGAAGGGGAGCCCCCTGTCGGAGCGGACGCAGGTATTCGGCCAGCAGGTGGGCATTGCCCTGCTCATCGTCCTGATGGGTGTCGCGCTATACAACGACATTGCGCGCCAGTTCAGTTGACCGGCCTTAGAGATCGCCGCGGCGATCTGCACGACGACCACCGGCGGAGACACTCCTCCGGTCTCGCGATGGTGCGGAGTACGAGTTTTCGGGCGCGCCGCAGCGTGCCGACATAGAGAGAAGATGCCTGGTGATGGGAGCATGAAAACGCGGATTGCCTGGGGGCTGGCGGCGCTGACGCTGTGCTGCGGCACCGCGCTCGCCCAGATCCCGCTGGCGCAACCCGAGGCGGCGCCGAGTCCAGCGCCGGCGAGCGTGCCGGCCGTTACCGACTTCACCGTCGGCGACATCCGCATCGAGGGCCTGCAGCGCGTCTCCGAGGGCACGGTCTACAACTACCTGCCGGTCAACATCGGCGATCACCTCACGCCGGCGCGTGTGCGCGAGGCGATCAAGGCGCTGTACGCCACCGGTTTCTTCCGCGACGTGCAGATGCGCCGCGAGGGCAACACGCTGATCGTGGTGGTGCTGGAACGCCCCTCGATCGAGAGTTTCGAGATCACCGGCAACAAGGACATCAAGACGGAGGACCTGCAGAAGTCGCTGCGCGGCGTGGGCCTCGCCGCCGGCAAGACCTTCGACCGCTCGGTGCTCGAGGACGTGACCCAGTACCTGACCGACCAGTACTACTCGCGCGGCAAGTATGGCGTGAAGATCGACACCAAGGTCGAGGAGGAGTCTGGCAACCGCGTCAAGATCAAGATCGACATCAAGGAGGGCTCGCGCGCCAAGATCCGCGAGATCAACATCGTCGGCAACACCCAGTTCAAGAACAAGGAGATCGTCGACACCCTGGAGCTCAAGACCCCCAACTGGCTCTCCTGGTACAAGCAGGACGACCGCTACTCGCGCGAGTCGCTGCAGGGCGACCTGGAGAAGATCCGCAACTACTACATGGATCGCGGCTACGCGAACTTCCAGCTCGACTCGGTGCAGGTGGCGATCGCCCCCGAGAAGGAAGACATCTTCATCACCGTGAACATCGACCCGGGCTCGGTGTACAAGGTCTCGAGCATCAAGCTCGCCGGCACCTTCGTGGTGCCGCAGGCGGAACTGGAGCGCCTGGTGCTCATTCACCCGGGCGCGACCTTCAACCGCAAGCTGATCACGACCAGCCAGGAGCTGATGCAGAACCGCATGGGGCGCGATGGCTACGCGTTCTCCAAGGTGGAGCCGGTGCCGACCGCCGACAACGCCACCCACACGGTGGCGCTCACCTTCTTCGTCGATCCGGGCAACCGCGTGTACGTGCGCAACATCAACTTCACCGGCTCCAACCGCATCAACGACGAGGTGCTGCGCCGCGAGATGCGCCAGCTCGAGGGCGGCTGGCTTTCCAACACCGCGCTGGAGCGTTCCAAGCAGCGCATCCAGCGCCTGCCGTACGTGAAGTCGGTGGAGTTCGAGAACACCCCCGTGGCCGGCTCGCCCGACCTGGTCGATACCAACTTCAAGATCGAGGAGGGCCCGGCCTCGCAGCTCTCCGGCGGCATCGGCTACTCTGAGACCTACAAGTTCATGCTGAATGCCAGCTACGCCGACTCGGACTTCCTCGGCACCGGGCAGCGCGTGGCGGTCAACCTCAACGGCGGCGCCTTCAGCAAGGTCTACAGCGTCTCGCACACCGATCCGTACACGCGCATCGACAACGTGCAGCGCACCGAGTCGATCACCTACAGCGACGTGACGCAGTTCGTCTCCTCGTCCTCGCAGTTCTCCTCGCAGACGCTAAGCCTGGGGCCGACCTGGGCCTATCCGATCACCGAGTACATGTACCTGCGCTTCGGCGTGTCCTTCAGCAAGTCGGACCTGCTGACCAACTCGCAGGCGAGCGCCGAGCAGGCGCAGCAGTGGGTGCAGCAGAACGGGCACCCGAACCGGCGCATCGCGCACGATGACTCCACCAACAACATCTTCATCTTCTACGGCTCGGACTTCAAAACGCTCGAGGCGCAGGCCGGCTGGGACTGGGATACGCGCAACCGCACGCTGTTCGCCGACCGCGGCATGCGCATGACGCTCACCGGCTCGGTCACGCTGCCGATCGACAACGTGCGGTTCTGGGTCGGCAACTTCCAGTTCATCAAGTACGTGCCGCTGCCGGCGCGCTTCACCTTCTCCTTCCTCGAGGGCATCGATTACGGCGAGCCGCTCGGCAGCACCACGGCGCTCCCCCCGTACCGGCAGTTCTACGGCGGTGGCCCCGACAGCGTGCGCGGCTTCCGCGAGAGCCGCCTGGGCCCGAGGGACCAGTTCGGCAACCCCTACGGCGGCAACATGCGCATCGTCAGCCAGAACGAGCTGATCTTCCCCATGCCGGTCAAGTGGGCGCAGACCGCGCGGGTCAGCGCCTTCTACGACATGGGTGGCGTCTACTACACCGGCAACCACATCAAGTTCTACGGCCCGGACAACCTCACGCCCCAGGACTGGAACTTCACCAGCTTCTCGGACCTGCGCCGCGCGGCCGGTATCGCCGTGCAGTGGCTGGCGCCGCTGGGGCTATTCCGTTTCAGCTACGGGATTCCCCTCAACGCGAAGAAGGGCGTCAACCTGCAGAGTTGGGGCGACGAGACGGAGGGGTTCCAGTTCTCCGTCGGCAACGCTTTCTAAGGGGCCGAAAAGCAAAGAAAATCGCCGTTCGGGGGCGTTCTACGCGATACTAGGCGTTTGTGCCGCCACCCTTCGGGGGGCGGCGCACCACAAATCGGTTACACACTAAGGCAGGTAAGTCCGTGATGCGTTTGATCAGCAGCAAGGTGGCGGTGTGGGCGATTGCAGCGGGCGCGGCACTCACCGCACTCCCGGCCTGGGCCGACCCCAAGATCGGTATCGTCGATGCGCAGCGTCTGCTGGAGGAGTCCCCGCAGGGCAAGGCCGTACAGGAGGCGATGCGCAACGAGTTTGCCCCGCGGCAGCGCACGCTGCAGGCGCAGGAGCAGACCCTCAAGGCGAAGCTGGAGAAGCTGCAGAAGGACGGCGCGACCATGAGCGAGGATCAGCGCCAGAAGGCGGAGAAGGAACTGCGCGACGGGCAGCGTGACTTCGAGCGCGCCCGCGGCGAGTTCCAGGACGATATCAGCGCGCGGCGCAACGAGGAGATGTCGCGTCTGCAGCGCGCCCTCGGCGAGGAAGTGCGCACCTACGCCAAGGCCAACAGCTACGACATCGTGCTCTCGGGCGAGGTGGTGGTGTACGCCGCCCAGACCTACGACATCACCCCGGGCGTGCTGGCCGCGATGCAGGCGCACGGCGGTGGCGCCGCCAAGCCGGCGGGCACGCCGAGCCCGGCGCCGGCCCCGACGCCGGCCAAGCCGACCAAGTAAGCACCCGGCCCGCTCACTCTCGGGTGCGCACCAGTGGCGCTATCGCTCGGGGAACTGGCGGTCCGCTTCGGCTGTGAGCTGCGCGGCGACCCCGAGGCCCGCATCGAGCGGGTCGCCACGCTCGCCGGTGCCACCCCGGGGGCGCTCGCTTTCCTCGCCAACCCGCGCTACCGCGCGCAGCTGACCGGCACCCAGGCCACCGCGGTGATACTGAGCCCGGCGGTGGCCGCCGACTGCCCAACCGCGGCGCTGCTGAGCGACAACCCCTACGGCACCTACGCGCGCATCGCCGCAGTGCTGTATCCGCCGCCGCCGCTGCTGCCGGGCGTGCATCCGAGCGCCCAGGTGGCCCGCGGGGCACGCATCGATCCGAGCGCCGAGGTCGGGCCGCTCGCCGTGGTGGGCACCGAGGTCGCGATCGGCCCGCGCTGCTACGTCGGACCGCACTGCGTGCTCGAGCGCGGCGTCGCGCTCGAGGCCGACGTGCGGCTGATTGCGCGCGTCACGCTCGGCGCGGGCGTGACGATCGGTGCGCGCACGGTGGTGCAGCCGGGCGCGGTGATCGGCGGCGACGGCTTCGGCTTCGCACCCGTGCGCGGCGGCTGGCTCAAGGTGCCGCAGGTCGGCACGGTGCGCATCGGCGCGGACGTCGAGATCGGTGCCAACACGACCATCGATCGCGGCGCCATCGAGGACACCCTGATCGAGGAGGGCGCCAAGCTCGACAACCTCATCATGATCGCGCACAACGTGCGCATCGGTGCGCATACGGCCATCGCCGCCTGCACCGGCATCTCCGGCAGCACCAGCATCGGCCGGCGCTGCATGATCGGCGGCCACTGCGGCTTCGCCGGGCACATCAGTATCGCTGACGACGTGGTGATCACGGGCTACTCGATGATCAGCCGCTCCATCATGCGTGCCGGCGTATACTCAAGCGGCATCCCCTTCGAAGAAGCGCGCGCCTGGCGGCGCCTGGTGGCGCGCTTCAAGCGCCTGCCGCACCTGGAGGGACGCGTGCGCAAACTCGAACAGGGCGCAGGCCTGACGCCTGCACAGGAGCCGGACAGCGACGATGAGTGAGGGCCTTCAACTTGACATGCAGGCGATCCTCGAGCGCCTGCCGCACCGCTATCCGTTCCTGCTGGTGGATCGGGTGATCGAGCTGCACCCGGGCAAGAGCATCCGTGCGCTCAAGAACGTCACCTACAACGAGCCCTTCTTCCCCGGCCACTTCCCGCACCGCCCGGTGATGCCCGGCGTCATGATCATCGAGGCGCTGGCGCAGGCGGCCGGGATCCTCAGTTTCGTCACCGGCGGGGTCATCCCCGATGCGAGCACGCGCTTCTACTTCGTCGGCATCGACGGGGCGCGCTTCCGCAAGCCGGTGGTCCCCGGCGACCAGCTGCTGCTGTGCGCGCAGCTCGAGCGCGCCATGCGCGGCATCTGGCGCTTCAGCACCAGCGCGCTGGTGGGCGAGCACGAGGTGGCGCACGCCATCATGATGGTGGCGCCGGAGGCCTCCAAGTGATCGATCCACGCGCGCTCATCGACCCCGGGGCGCAGCTGGCCGCCGAGGTGAGCGTCGGCGCCTACAGCATCATCGGCGCCGGGGTCACTATCGGGGCGCGCACCCGCATCGAGCCGCACGTGGTCATCGGCGGCCCGACCACGATCGGCGCCGACAACCACGTCTTCCCCTTCGCCTCCCTCGGCGGTCCGCCGCAGGACAAGAAGTATTGCGGCGAGCCGACGCGCCTGGAGATCGGTGACCGCAACGTGTTCCGCGAGAGCTGCACCGTGAACCGCGGCACCACGCACGACAAGGGCGTGACCCGCATCGGCAGCGACAACCTGTTCATGGCCTACGCGCACGTCGCGCACGACTGCCAGATCGGCAGCCAGACCGTGTTCGCCAACTGCGCCGCGCTCGGCGGCCACGTGGAGATCGGCGACTGGGTGATCGTCGGCGGGCTCTCGGCGGTGCACCAGTTCGCCAAGATCGGTGCGCACGCCTTCCTCGGCGGCGGCACCATCCTCTCGCGCGACGTGCCCCCCTACGTCATGGTGAACGGCAACCCGGCCGCCCCGCACAGCATCAACTCGGAGGGGCTCAAGCGGCGCGGCTTCGGCGAAGAGCAGATCCGCACCATCCGCGAGGCCTACCGCATCCTGTACCGCTCGGAGCTCAAGCTCACCGAGGCGGTCGCGCGCCTCGAGACCCTCGCCGGCGCTCACCCCGAGATCCGGCCCTTCGTCGACTTCATCCACGCCTCCAACCGCAGCCTGGTGCGATGAGCGCGGCAGGTCCCGCGCCCGGGGCGGTCCGCTCGCTGCGGGTCGGCCTGGTGGCCGGCGAGCACTCCGGTGACACCCTCGGGGCCGCCCTGATCGGCGCGCTGCGCGCGCGCGTGCCGCAGCTGGAGTGTTTCGGGGTGGCGGGACCGAGGATGATCGCCGCCGGCTGCGAGCCCTGGGCGCGTGCCGAGGAGCTCGGGGTGATGGGGCTGGCGGAGGTGCTCGGCCACCTGCCGCGCCTGCTGCGGCTGCGGGCGCAGCTGCGCGCGCGCTTTGCGCGCGTGCGGCCGGACGTGTTCATCGGCATCGACGCACCGGAGTTCAACCTCACGCTCGCGCGCGCCCTGAAGGGGCAGGGCATCGCCACCGTGCAGTACGTGAGCCCCCAGGTGTGGGCGTGGCGCCAGGGGCGCGTGCGCACCATCGGTGCGGCGGTGGACCTGGTCTTGTGCCTGCTGCCCTTCGAGACCGAGTTCTACGCCCGCCACGGGATGCGCGCTGAGTTCGTCGGCCACCCGCTCGCGGACGAGATTGCGCTGACCACCGACCGCAGCGGGGCGCGCGCCGCGCTTGGCCTCGAGCCGGCCACGCCGCTCGTCGCGCTCCTGCCGGGCAGCCGCATGGCCGAGGTGACGCGCCTCGGTCGCCCGTTCATCGACGCCGCGACCTGCATCGCCCGCCGGGCTCCCGCGTACCGCTTCCTGGCGCCGCTCGCCTCGGCGGCGACACGTGAGGCGTTCGCGAGGGAAGTGGCGCAAGCCCCGGATGCGCCGCGCATTGAGCTGATCGACGGCCAGGCGCAGCGGGTGCTGGCCGCTGCCGATGGCGCGATCGTCGCCTCCGGCACCGCGACGCTCGAGACGCTGCTCAGCGGCTGCCCGATGGTCGTGGCCTACCGCATGAGCCCGCTCACCGCGCTGCTGCTGCGCACCCTGGGGCTGGTCAAGGTGCGATACTTTTCCCAGCCGAACCTGCTGGCCGGCCGGCAAGTGGTGCCGGAGTTCCTGCAGGAGCAGGTGAAGGGTGCGGCACTGGGGGAGGCGCTGCTGCGGCAGCTGGAGGATCCGGGCAAGGTGCGCGAACTGCGCGAGACATTCACAACGATCCACCGCCAGCTGCGCCTGAATGGGGCGGCGCGCGCGGCCGATGCGATTCTCAGCCTGCTGGCCCACGGCGCGGGTGCTGCCGATGCGGGCGCCGCGCGGCTGTAATCTCACCCGCGTCGCGGGGGTCGATGAGGCCGGGCGCGGGCCACTCGCCGGTCCCGTGGTGGCGGCGGCCGTCATCCTCGATCCGCGCCGCCGCGTGCGCGGCCTGGCGGATTCCAAGACCCTCAGTCCCGCCGAGCGCGAGCGGCTCGCGGTGCTCATCCGTGCACGCGCGCTCGCCTGCGCGGTCGGCTGGGCGGACCGCGACGAGATCGACTGCCTGAACATCTTCCAGGCCACCATGCTGGCGATGCGGCGTGCCTTGCTGGCGCTGCCGGTCGCGCCTACGCACGTGCGCATCGATGGCAACCGCTGCCCGTGTCTTTCGGACCTGCCGCTCGGCTGCACGCTGGAGGCAATCGTGGCCGGTGACGCGCGCATCGCCGCCATCAGTGCCGCCTCGATCCTCGCCAAGACCTATCGCGACGCCCTCATGATCGCCCTCGACGGCTGCTACCCAGGGTTCGCACTCGCCGCGCACAAGGGCTACGGCACGCCGGCACACCTGAGCGCGCTGCGCACCCTGCCGCCCTCGGCCCAGCACCGCCGCTCCTTCAGCCCGGTGCGCATCGTCACGGAGGCCGACGAGGACTCCTTGACAGAGCAGTTCTTCGAGACTTAAACGGCACCGATGTCGGTAGGCTTCGTCCATCTGCGTGCGCACACCGAGTACTCACTCTCGGACAGCGTGGTGCGCATCCCCGAGCTCATCGCCGCCGTGAGCGCCGCCGGCATGCCGGCGGTGGCGGTCACCGACCAGAACAACCTGTTCGCGATGGTGAAGTTCTACCGCGAGGCGCTGCGCTGTGGCGTCAAGCCGCTCATCGGCGTGGACCTGCTGGTGCGCGAAGAGGGCGAGCGCAGCGCGCCCTCGCGCATCACGCTGCTGTGCCAGAGCAACGAGGGCTACCAGAACCTCTCGCGCCTGGTGAGCCGCGCGTACCTGCAGGGCCAGGAGCGCGGCATACCGCGCATCGAGCGTACCTGGCTCGAGCCCGACAACTGCCGCGGGTTGATCGCACTCTCGGGTGCCACCGAGGGCGACGTCGGTCGCGCGCTGGTCAACGCCCGCGACGCCGAGGCCGAGCGGCTGCTGGAGGCGTGGCTGCGGCTGTTCCCCGCCCGCTACTACCTCGAGCTGCAGCGCCTCGGTCGCCCCTTCGAGGAGGCTTACATCAGCGCCGCCGTGGCGCTCGCCGCGCGGCGCGAGCTGCCGGTGGTGGCGACCAACGACGTGCGCTTCCTCAGGGCCGAGGAGTTCGAGTCGCACGAGGCGCGCGTGTGCATCCACGATGGCACGCTGCTCGCCGACCCCGGGCGCGTGCGCCGCTACTCGCGCCAGCAGTACCTGCGCAGCGCGCAGGAGATGGCGGCACTGTTCGCCGATCTGCCCGAGGCGCTGGCGAATTCGGTGGAGATTGCGCGCCGCTGCAGCCTCACGCTCACCCTCGGGGCGGCGCGCCTGCCGCAGTACCCGGTGCCGGGCGGCCTCACCACCGAGGACTACCTGCGCGCTGAGGCCGCGGCCGGACTCGCGACGCGCTTCGGCGCGGCGGCGGCGCTGCCGGAGGCCTACCGGGCGCGCCTGGCGAGCGAGCTCGAGGTCATCTGCCAGATGGGCTTCGCCGGTTACTTCCTCATCGTCGCCGACTTCATCCGCTGGGCGCGCGAGCACGGCGTGCCGGTCGGCCCCGGGCGTGGCTCGGGTGCCGGCTCGCTGGTCGCCTACAGCCTGCGCATCACCGACCTCGACCCGCTGCGTTACGACCTGCTGTTCGAGCGCTTCCTGAATCCCGAGCGCGTCTCGATGCCCGACTTCGACATCGACTTCTGCATGGACGGGCGTGACCGGGTGATCGACTACGTCGCCGCCAAGTACGGTCGCGAGCGCGTCTCGCAGATCATCACCTACGGCACCATGGCCGCCAAGGCCGTGGTACGCGACGTCGGCCGCGTGCTCGGCATGACCTACGGCTACGTCGACCGCATCGCCAAGCTCATCCCCTTCGAGCTCGGCATCACGCTCGAGGCGGCGCTGGAGAAGGAACCGGAGCTCAAGCGCCTCTACCAGGGCGAGGACGAGGTGCGCAACCTCATCGACCTGGCGCGCTCGCTCGAGGGCCTGACGCGCAACGCCGGCATGCACGCCGGCGGCGTGGTGATCGCCCCGTCCGTGCTCACCGACTTCGCCCCGCTCTACTGCGATGCCCAGGGCGGCAGCATCGTCACCCAGTTCGATAAGGACGACGTCGAGGCCGCCGGGCTGGTCAAGTTCGACTTCCTCGGCCTGCGCACGCTCACCATCATCGACCGCGCCGCCGCGCTCATCAACCGCACCCGGGCGCCCGGCACGTCGCCGCTGCAGATCGGCACGCTGCCGATGGACGATGCGCCGACCTATGCGCTGCTGAAGTCCTGCCGCACCACCGCGGTCTTCCAGCTCGAGTCGCGCGGCATGAAGGACCTGATCCGGCGCCTGCAGCCGGACTGCTTCGAGGACATCATCGCGCTGGTGGCGCTGTTCCGTCCCGGGCCGCTGCAGTCGGGGATGGTGGATGACTTCATCAACCGCAAGCACGGCCGCAGCGAGGGCCCGATCGACTACCTGCACCCGAGCCTCGAGCCGGTGCTCAAGCCCACCTACGGGGTGATCCTGTACCAGGAGCAGGTCATGCAGATCGCGCAGGTGCTGGCCGGCTACACGCTCGGCGGCGCCGACCTGCTGCGGCGCGCGATGGGCAAGAAGAAGGCCGAGGAGATGGCGCAGCAGCGCTCCGTGTTCATCGGCGGCGCGGTGGCCCGCGGGGTACGCGAGCAGCTGGCGGCGCACATCTTCGATCTCATGGAGAAGTTCGCCGGCTACGGTTTCAACAAGTCACACTCGGCCGCGTACGCGCTGCTCTCGTACCAGACCGCCTACCTCAAGGCTCACTACCCGGCGCAGTTCATGGCCGCGGTGCTGTCGGCGGACATGGAGCATACCGACAAGGTGGTGACGCTCATCAAGGAATGCGCCGACATGGGGCTTGCGGTGCTGGCGCCGGATGTCAATGCCTCGGTGTACGAGTTCACCGCCTGCGGCGAGCGCAGCATCCGCTACGGGCTCGGCGCGGTGCGTGGCGTGGGGGCGGCCGCGGTCGAGGCGCTGATCGGCGAGCGCAGCCGCGGCGGGCCGTTCGCGGCGCTCGAGGACCTGTGCCGTCGCCTGGACCTGCAGAAGGTGAACCGCCGCGTGCTTGAGGCGCTGCTGCGCAGCGGCAGCCTCGATGCGCTGGGCGTCAACCGCGCGACGCTGATGGAGCGGCTCGGCGCGGCCATGCAGCTCGGCGATCAGAACACGCGCGCGCACGCGGCGGGGCAGAACGACCTGTTCGGCCTGAGCGAGCAGACGCGGCCGGACGAGGCGCCGCGCGCCGCACCGCCGCCGCTGCCGGAGTGGAGCGAAGCGGTGCGCCTGGCCGGCGAGCGCGAGACCCTCGGGCTCTACCTGACCGGGCATCCGCTGGCGCGCTTCGAGGCGGCGCTGCCGCGCTTCGTCTCGCACCGCATCGCCGACCTGGTGAGCGACCGGCCGGTGGCGGGACTCGAGGCGCCGCGCTTCGGCGGCGGCCGCCCCGTGACCGTGGCCGGCCTGATCGATGAGGTCAAGAAACGCGGCCCGCGCGTGATCCTCACCCTCGATGACCGTACCGGGCGCATCGAGGCGATGCTGTTCGAGGAGACCTACCAGAAGCACCGCGAACTGGTGAGCAAGGATGCGCTGGTGCTGGTGGAGGGACTGCTGCGTTTCGATGAGTTCAGCGATGCCTGGCGTCTGGCCGCGCGGCGCATCAGCGAGCTCGACAAGGTGCGCGAGCAGGAAGCGCGGCGGCTGCTGCTGCGCTGCTCGCATCGCGAGGCGCGCGTGCTCACCGAGCGGCTGGCGGCGCTGCTCACGCCCTGGCGCGGCGGGGGCTGCCCGGTGACGCTCGAGTACACCGGCGTGGAGGCGAGCGGCGCGCTCAACCTGGGAAGCGAGTGGAACGTGCGCGCCTCGCGCGAGCTGCTCGAGCAGCTGGAGGCGCTCCTCGGCCGCGGCGCGGTGCAGGTGATCTACGGCGCACCCAGCCCCGCCCCCGGCGCCTCATTCGCCGACGGCCGCTGACATAAGGTAACCTTGCGCGCTTATGGCCGTCGCCTTCCTTGACTTCGAACAACCGATCGCCGAGCTCGAAGCCAAGATCGAGGAGCTGCGCCACGTGACCTCGGAGTCCGAGGTCAACATCCAGGACGAGATCGCGCGGCTGCAGGCTAAGAGCCGCCAGCTCACCATGAGCATCTTCGCGAACCTGACGCCCTGGCAGATCACCCAGCTCGCGCGCCACCCGCACCGGCCGTACACGCTCGACTACCTCAACGCGATCTGCTCGGAATTCAGCGAGCTGCACGGCGATCGCATGTATGCGGACGACGGCGCCATCGTCGGCGGCCTGGCGCGCATCGAGGAGCGCGCCGTCATGGTGATCGGCCACCAGAAGGGGCGCGACACCAAGGAGCGCGTGCGCCGCAACTACGGCATGCCCAAGCCGGAAGGCTATCGCAAGGCGCTGCGCCTCATGCGCCTCGCCGAGCGCTTCGGGCTGCCGCTGCTCACCCTCATCGACACCCAGGGCGCTTACCCCGGCGTCGGCGCCGAGGAGCGCGGGCAGAGCGAGGCCATCGCGCGCAACCTGTTCGAGATGTCGGTGCTGCGCGTGCCGATCGTCACCGTGGTGACCGGCGAGGGCGGCTCCGGCGGCGCGCTCGGCATCGGCGTCTGCGATCGGCTGCTCATGCTGCAGTACGCCACCTACTCGGTCATCTCGCCCGAGGGCTGCGCCTCGATCTTGTGGAAGAGCCAGGACAAGAAGGAGGTGGCCGCCGAGGCGCTCAATCTGACTGCCGATCGCCTGCTCAAGCTCGGGCTGGTGGACGAGATCATCGAGGAGCCCCTCGGCGGGGCCCATCGCGACGCGGCGGCGATGGCGGCGAGCCTGAAGAGCGCGCTGGTGCGCCACCTGGATGAGCTCGACGCCGTGCCGCGCGAGCAGCTGCGCGCGGCACGCGCGGAGAAGATCGCCAGCTTCGGCGTGTTTGCCGAAAACGCGGCCTGATCCCATGGCGCGTCGCGCGCCATCGCGAGCGGCCGCCGCCTTCACCCCCGCGCTCCTTGAGGCGCAGCTGCGCGCCCTGCTGCCGCAGTTCCCGCGGCTCGCCGCCTGCGTGGCACTCAGCGGCGGGGCCGACTCCAGCGCCCTGCTCGTGGCGCTGACGCGGCTGCGCCGGCGCGGTCTCACGGTGCGCGCCGTACACATCGATCATGGCCTGCACCCGCAGGCGCGGCGCTGGAGCGCGCACTGCCGCCGCCTGGCGCGCGAGCTCGGCGTGGCCCTGAGCGTGCGCCGCATCCGCGTGCCGCGCCGGCGCGGCGAGTCACTCGAAGCGGCGGCGCGCGCCGCGCGCTACGCCGCGCTCGCCGCGCTGCTGCGCCCGGCGGAGGTGCTGCTCACGGCACACCAGCAGGACGATCAGCTCGAGACGCTGCTGCTGCAGCTGCTGCGCGGTGCCGGCGTGGCCGGCCTCGCGGCCATGCCCGCGGTGGCGGCGTTCGCGCAGGGGCTGCAGGTGCGCCCGCTGCTGGCCGTGCCCGCGGAAGCGCTGCGCGCCTACCTGCGTGCGCAGCGCATCGCCTGGGTGGAGGATGACAGCAACGCCGACGAGCGCTTCGATCGCAACTACCTGCGCCGGCGGGTGCTGCCGGCGCTGCGCGCGCGCTGGCCGGCCGCCGCCCGCACGGTGGCCCGCAGCGCGCGCCACCTCGCCGAGGCGCAGCAGCTGCTCGATGCGCTCGGGGCGGCCGACCTCGCGGGCGCCGCGGTCGGTGCGGCGCTCTCGGCGCGCATGCTGCGCCGACTGCCGAGCGCGCGCCGCGGCAACGCGCTGCGCTGCTGGATCACGCGCGCCGGCTGGCCCGCGCCGCCCGCGGCGCAACTGGCCGAGATCGGCGGCGCGCTGCTCGACGCCCGTGCCGACACGCAGCCGCAGGTGCTGTGCGGTGCGCTGTGCGTGCGGCGCGAGGCACAGCTGCTGCACCTGCTACCCGCAGCACCCGCGGCTGCGCGCACCGGCGCGCCCGAGCTCGCGTGGCGCTGGCGCAGGCAGCCACGGCTCACCTGGCCCGGCGGTGGCGTGCTGTCGCTGGAATCAGACCCGCACGGCCCGCTCGACCTCGCCGCCCTGGCCGGGGTACTGCGCGTGCGCGCACGCGGCGGCGGCGAGCGGCTGCAGCCGCGCCCCGGCGGCCCGCGCCGCCTGCTCAAGGGCTTACTGCAGGAAGCGCGCGTCCCCGTGCAGGAGCGCGCGCGGCTGCCGCTGATCTTCAGCGGCGCGCGGCTGGTCGCGGTCGCCGATCGCTGGCTCGACGCCTCGGTGCAGGCGGGCGCACGCACGCGGCGGCGCGGGCGGCTGCGCTACGCCGCGCCCTGAGGGCGCGGGCCGATTTTTCGCCCCCCGGCAGATGCCGATGTGCTAGTCTGCTGGCCCGTCGTCGCGCAACCGAACAGCGGTGCCGCGGCCTCACACGACGGGAACCCCAAGAAGCTTTGTCTATGGCGCGCTTTGTATTCGTCACCGGTGGCGTGGTGTCCTCGTTGGGCAAGGGCATTGCCGCCGCCTCCCTCGGCGCGATCCTGGAGGCGCGCGGCCTCAAGATCGCCATGGTCAAGCTCGACCCGTACATCAACGTGGACCCGGGCACCATGAGCCCGTTCCAGCACGGCGAGGTGTTCGTCACGCAGGACGGCACCGAGACCGACCTGGATCTCGGGCATTACGAGCGCTTCGTGCGCACCACCACCGGGCACAACAGCAACTTCACCACCGGGCGCATCTACGAGCGCGTGATCGCCAAGGAGCGCCGCGGCGACTACCTCGGCGCCACCGTGCAGGTGATCCCGCACATCACCGACGAGATCAAGCGCTGCATCAAGCTCGGCGCGGATGCCGCCGACGTGTGCATGGTGGAAATCGGCGGCACGGTCGGCGACATCGAGTCGCTGCCCTTCCTCGAGGCCATCCGCCAGCTCGGGGTAGAACTGGGGCGCAACAACTGCGTCTACATGCACCTGACGCTGGTGCCCGTGGTGGGCGGCTCGGGCGAGATCAAGACCAAGCCGACCCAGCATTCCGTCAAGGAGCTGCGCGGCATCGGCATCCAGCCGGACGTGCTGCTGTGCCGCTGCAAGCACCCCCTGCCGGAGGAGCAGCGCCGCAAGATCGCGCTGTTCACCAACGTCGAGGAGCGCGCCGTGATCTCCGCGGTCGACGCCGACGACATCTACAAGATCCCGATCCTGCTGCACGAGCAGGCGCTCGACGACATCATCGTCGACAAGCTGCGCCTGGAGGTGCCCTCCACCGAGCTCAGCGAGTGGCGCCAGGTGGTCAGCGCCAAGGCCAACCCGGAAGGGCAGGTCGACATCGCCATGGTCGGCAAGTACGTGCAGATCCGCGACTCCTACCTGTCGTTGCACGAGGCGCTGATGCACGGCGGCCTCAAGAGCCGCACGCGCGTCAACATCCACTACATCGAGTCCACCGACATCGAGCAGCACGGCACCCACATGCTCAAGGGTATGGATGCCATCCTGGTGCCGGGCGGCTTCGGCGAGCGCGGCATCGAGGGCAAGATCCAGGCGGTGCGCTTCGCGCGCGAGCAGCGCGTGCCCTACCTCGGCATCTGCCTCGGCATGCAGGTGGCGATCGTCGAGCACGGGCGCCACGTGCAGGGGCTCACCGAGGCCAACAGCACCGAGTTCAACCGCGCCACGCCGCACCCGGTCATCGCGCTGATCTCGGAGTGGCAGGATCAGGTGCTCGGCACGCAGACCCGCGATGACGCCTCGGAGAAGGGCGGCACCATGCGCCTCGGCGCGCAGGAGGTGGTGCTCGGCGCCGGCACGCGCGCCCGCGAGATCTACGGGCGCGACGTGATCATGGAGCGCCACCGCCACCGCTACGAGTTCAACAACCGCTACCTGGAGCGCTATCGCGCCTCCGGACTGCGCTTTTCCGGGTTCTCGCGCGACGGCCTGGTGGAAGTGATCGAGCTGCCCCAGCACCCCTGGTTCGTGGCGACCCAGTTCCACCCCGAGTTCACCTCGACGCCGCGCGACGGGCATCCCCTGTTTGCCAGCTTCATCCGCGCGGCGCGCGCGCAGCGCGCCTCTCAGCTCCCGCAGGCGGCCGGCGCCTGAGGCTTCCCGGAAGCGCTATTGCCAGCTGCGCCGGGGCAGCAGCCCCTTCAGCAGCCGCGCCGGCATGCCACTGCCGCTGAGGGCGGCCCGGTAGGCGCGCGCCGCCAGGCGCGAGCTGTGCGAGTCGCGGTGCACGAGGGCGGCGTGATACTCGAAGAGCCTCGGGCGCCAGCGGAGCTTGGACTGCTCGGCGGTCAGTGACAGGTTGACGCTCTTCAGGCCGTGGGCGATGGCGTACCGCAACGTCTCCGCCACGGTCGTGGTCATGACGCTGTAGCGCGCCCAGCCCGGGTCGAATCCCGAGTAATAGAGGTAGAGGCTGTCGCCGACCACGAATCCGACGCGCGCCGCCACGGTCTGGCCGCCGATGCGCAGCTGGAACACGCGCACGGCATCGCGTGCCGCCAGCGCGCGGCACACGTCGTGCAGGAAGAACTGCAGCGCCGGGGTGGCGAAGCGGTCGGGATGCTTCGTGACGCCGCTCATGCCGGCGCGCAGCGTATGCAGGCGCAGGAAGCGATCGAGCGCCGGCTCGACGTCCGCGGCGGTGCGCGCCACCACGAACTCGAAATTGTGGCCGTCACGCCGCAGCGAGTTGTAGCAATGCCGCAGCGACTCGCGGATGTTGCGCGGCAGTCCGGCGCGCAGCTCCTCCCAGCTCGAGGGCAGGTCGAGGATGAAATCCTGGCTGGCCTGGTAGCAGTTTGCGGCCGCCTCGGCACGCACCGCCTCGCGCAGCGCCCCGCTCAAGCCCCGCCAGTGCATCCACTGCCAGTCGCGCTCGCGCGCCAGGCTCCCATGCACGGCCTGCACGGTGTGCGATTCGTAGCCGGGCTCAACCAGCGGCGTGCGGATCTCGCTGATGCTCGGGTCGGCGCCGATCAGGTCGGCGGTTGCGATCTGCAGCGGCCCGACGCGCCAGCGCGTGCAGATGAGCGGCACGAGCGCCACGCACTCCCCGCTGCCCTTGCGCAGCACGTGGAACAGCGGCTGCTCCTCGAAATGCGGGTGCGTGTTGAGGAAATGCCGGCACCAGGTCAGGTGCCATTCCGGCAGCGCGAAGGGCAGCGTGTTGCCGGTCGTGCGCCCGAGGCGCTCGTAATCGGCGCTCAGTCCCTGGATGCCCTCGACGCTGCTCACCAGCTCCAGGGCAAGAGCCGGCATGAACACGGCCGTGCTCTCGCGCTGCACGCCCCGCGCGATAATGCGGGGCGCACCCTCGGCCGGCGCCTTCGTGGGCGTCGTTGTCTCGAGGTCTGGCAAGCAAGGCCTTTCAGGGAAGTGTGCGGCGAGTAAATTAGCACTCCTGCCTTAATGATCGCTTAAGCTTGTGATTTAATGCATTTGATTCAATTATTTATGGGACACAGTTTTCCTAAAACATTACTTAGCGCGGCGAAGCGCACGCGTACCGCTCACCCGGGAAGATTTCGCGCAGGCGTTCGCGTGCAGAGGCTAGGATTCGCGCTCCGGCGCGGTTGCGCACGAAACCAGGCGATGCTGAACCCATGCGGTTGAACGGACACGAGGTCGGAGAGCGCGCGCCGCTGTTTCTGATCGCCGGCCCGTGCGTGATCGAGAGCCAGGCGCTGTGCGAGGAGATCGCCGGCCACCTGAAGGAGGTCACCGCAGCGCTGCAGATGCCCTACATCTTCAAGGCCTCGTACGACAAGGCCAACCGCTCTTCGCGTGCCTCCTTCCGCGGCCCGGGCATCGATGCGGGCCTGAAGACCCTCGCGGCCGTGCGCCGCGCAATCGGCGTGCCGGTGCTGACGGACGTGCACGAGGACAGCCCGCTCGCCGAGGTGGCGGCCGTGGTCGATGTGCTGCAGACACCGGCATTCCTGTGCCGCCAGACCAACTTCATCGTCAACACCGCCGCGCAGGGCAAGCCGGTGAACATCAAGAAGGGGCAGTTCCTCTCGCCCTGGGAAATGCAGAACGTCGTCGACAAGGCGCGCTCCACCGGCAACGAGCAGATCATGGTGTGCGAGCGCGGCTTCTCCTTCGGTTACAACAACCTGGTCTCGGACATGCGCTCGCTCGCCGTCATGCGCGCCACCGGCTGCCCGGTCGTCTTCGACGCCACCCACTCCGTGCAGCTGCCCGGCGGCCTGGGCAACGCCTCGGGCGGACAGCGCGAGTTCATCCCGGTGCTGGCGCGTGCCGCGGCCGCCGCCGGGATCGCCGGGATCTTCATGGAGACCCATCCGCGCCCGGAGCAGGCGCTCTCCGACGGTCCGAACGCCTGGCCGCTGCAACGCATGGCGGCCCTGCTGGGCACGCTGGCCGAACTGGACCGCGCGGTGAAGCGCGCCCCCTACGAGGAGTCCCTGCTGCAGGGAAGTTGAAAAACACGATGAGCAAGATTCAGGACATCCGCGGCCGCGAGATCATCGACTCGCGCGGCAATCCCACCGTCGAGGTCGACGTGCTGCTGGCTTCCGGGGCCCGCGGGCGCGCGGCGGTACCCTCCGGGGCCTCGACCGGCACGCGCGAGGCGGTGGAGCTGCGCGACGGCGATGCGCGTCGCTACGGCGGCAAGGGGGTGCTGAAGGCGGTGGAGCACGTGAACACGGTGCTGCGCCAGGCCCTCATTGGCATGGACCCGCGCGAGCAGGCCGCGCTCGACCAGCGCATGGGCGAACTCGACGGCACCGACAACAAGAGTCGCCTGGGCGCCAACGCCATCCTCGGCGTCTCGCTCGCCAACGCGCACGCCGCGGCCAGCGAGGCGCGCGAGCCGCTGTACCGCTACCTGGCGCGCCTGTGCGGGCAGCGCGAACCGGTCATGCCGGTGCCGATGATGAACATCGTCAATGGCGGGGCGCATGCCAACAACTCCCTCGACGTGCAGGAGTTCATGATCCTGCCGGTGGGGGCGCCGAGCTTTCGCGAGGCGCTGCGCTACGGCGCCGAGATCTTCCATACCCTGAAGAAGCTGCTGGCCGCGCGCGGGCTGTCGACGGCGGTGGGCGATGAGGGCGGCTTTGCGCCCGACCTCGCCTCCAACGAGGCGGCGCTGCAGCTGATCCTGCAGGCCATCGAGCAGGCTGGCTATCGCGCCGGCCACGACGTCTATCTCGGCCTCGACGTGGCCAGCTCGGAGTTCTACAGGGACGGGCACTACGAGCTGGAGAGCGAGGGCCGCCGCTTCAGCGCCAGCGAGTTCACCGCCTACCTGAGCGGGCTCACCGAGCGCTATCCGATCATCACCATCGAGGATGGCATGAGCGAGGCGGACTGGGACGGCTGGGCCACTCTGACGCGCGCCCTCGGCGCGCGCATCCAGCTGGTGGGCGATGACCTGCTGGTCACCAACACCAGGATCCTGAAGGAAGCGATCGAGCGCCGCATCGCCAACGCGATCCTCATCAAGCCCAACCAGATCGGTACCCTGACCGAGACGCTCGCGGCCATCGAGATGGCCGAGCGCGCGCACTACGCCGCGGTCGTCTCGCATCGCTCCGGTGAGACCGAGGACGCGACCATCGCCGACATCGCGGTCGCCAGCGCCGCGACGCAGATCAAGACCGGCTCGCTGTCGCGCTCGGACCGCACGGCCAAGTACAACCAGCTGCTGCGCATCGAGGCCGAGCTCGGCACCGTGCGTTACGCCGGACGCGATGCCTTTCCGGTGAAGCTCTAGGGGCGCGGCGGCGCGCGCACGCATCGCGCGGCGCCGCCGCGTCTGCTAGGCTTCGATGCCCATGAAATGGCTCGCCGCCGCCTTGGCGGTCTCGGTTCTCCTGCTGCAATATCGCGTGTGGCTGTCCGCGGACGGCGTGCGCGAGGTCGCGCGCCTGAAGCACGCGGTGGCCGCGCAACGCTCCGAGAACGACGGCCTGGCCGAGCGCAACCGCCAACTCGCCGCCGAGGTCCGGGACCTGAAGACCGGCATGGATGCGCTCGAGGAGCGCGCGCGCAGCGACCTGGGCATGATCAGCCGCAACGAGACCTTCTATCAGGTGGTACCGCCGCGTCCCCGGGCGGCCACCCCGCCGAGCACGCGCACCGCCGCGGCGCGCTAGCGGCGCCCGGCAGCACCCATGCGTTACTGGCTCGTCATGCCGGCCGCGGGCAGTGGCAGCCGCTTCGGTGGCGCTCTTCCCAAGCAGTACGCCCCGCTTGCGGGCCGCACGGTGATCGAGTGGGCCCTGGCGCCGTTTGTCGCCGACGTCCGCTGCGCGCGGATCGTGGTGGCGCTCGCGGCCGGAGACTGCCGTTTCGCCGGGCTGGCCCTCGCCGGGCGCACCCTGACGGTAGCCGGCGGCGCTACGCGCAGTGGCTCGGTGCGCAGCGCACTGAGTGCCCTGGCCGGCAGCGCCGCGGATGAGGACTGGGTGCTGGTGCATGATGCCGCGCGCCCCTGCCTCGACACGGCGGAGCTGGAGCGGCTGCTCGCGACGCTCGCAGGGCACCCGGTCGGCGGCCTGCTGGCCGTGCGGGTCAGTGACACCATCAAGCGCGGCGTGGGCAAGGAAGAGTCGGCGCCGGTCGCGGAGACCGTCGAGCGCGCCGAGCTGTGGCGCGCACTCACCCCGCAGATGTTCCGTTACCGCGCGCTGTGCGAGGCACTCGACGCCGCACACGCCGCGGGGCGCGTGCCGAGTGATGAGTCCCAGGCGCTCGAGTGGCGGGGTGCAACCCCGCAGCTGGTCGCGGGCGAGGCGAGCAACCTGAAGATGACGACCGCCACCGACCTGCAGCTGGCGGAGGCCATCCTGCGCGCCCGGGCGCGCTGAAGGAGTTTTGATGCGAGTCGGCAGCGGCTTTGACGTGCACGCCTTTGCTCCCGGGGATTTTGTGATGCTGGGCGGCGTGCGGGTGGCACACACGGCGGCCGTGCGGGCGCACTCCGACGGCGACGTGCTGCTGCATGCGCTGTGCGATGCGCTGCTCGGGGCGGCCGGACTGGGCGACATCGGCCAGCACTTTCCCGACAACGACCCCAAGTGGCGCGGCGCTGACAGCGCGCACTTCGTGACCGCGGTGCTGGCGCTGCTGCAGCAGCGCGGCCTGCGGGTGCTCAACGCGGATCTGACCCTGATCGCACAGGCGCCGCGGCTGGCGCCGTACCGCGAGGCGATCCGTGCGCGCATCGCGCAGCTGCTCGGTACCGAGCTCGGGCGCGTCAATCTGAAGGCGACCACCACCGAGGGCCTGGGATTTCTGGGGCGCGCCGAGGGCATCGCTGCGCAGGCGAGCGTGCTGCTCGGCGAGCCCGGCGACGGTGGTGGCTGAGGAGACGCCGTGGGGCGTGGCCCTGACCCCGCCCCACGCCCACGGCGTCCCCGAAGCACACGCGCGGCTGCGCGTGCTGCCCGAGGACTTCCAGGTGGAGGAGGAGCTCGGCTTCGCGCCCGCCGGCAGTGGTGCCCACCTGCTGCTCAGGGTGCGCAAGATCAATGCCAATACCCAGCACGTGGCGCGGCAGCTGGCGCAGCTGGCGGGCTGCCGGGTAGCCGAAGTCGGCTACGCGGGACTGAAGGACCGGCGTGCGGTGGCGGTGCAGTGGTTCTCGGTGCCGCGGCCGCGGCAGCCGCGCGACTGGGACGCCGTGCACAGCGCGGAGTTCAGCGTGCTCGAGCACGCGCCACACACGCGCAAGCTGCCGCGCGGGGCGCTCGCCGGCAATCGCTTCGCCATCCGGGTGCGCAGTAGCGATCCGGCCGTCTCCGGCGCGCTGCTGGCCTCGCAGCTCGCGCCGCGCCTGGCACTGATCGAACGACTCGGGCTTCCCAACTACTTCGGCGTCCAGCGCTTCGGGCGCGCCGGCGCCAACCTGGCGCGGATCGGCACGCCGCTCGAGGAGCTGGCGCCCGTCGAACGGGGCTTCGTGCTCTCGGCCGCCCGTGCCCTGATCTTCAATGCCGTGCTTGCGCAGCGCGTGCGGGCCGACAGCTGGGGGCGGCTGCAGAGCGGCGACGTGGTCAACCTCGACGGGCGCGGCAGTGTCTTCGCGCTCGAGCACGCGCCGGATGAGGCCCTGCAGGCGCGCTGCGCCGCGCTCGAGGTGCACCCGACCGGACCGATGTGGGGCAGCGGCACACCCCTAAGCGGCGGGGCAGTGGCGCAGCTGGAGGCACACGTCGCCGCCTCCCTGCCGCACGCGGCGCAGCTGTGCACCCAGGCCGGCATGCGTGCCGAGCGGCGCAGCCTGCGTCTGGCGGTGCGCGACCTGCGTACCGAGGCGGAACCGCAAGCGCTGTGGCTCAGGTTTCGCCTGCCGCGCGGCGCATTCGCCACCGCGCTGCTGCGCGAGCTGGTGCACGCCCCGGAGGAGCTCCCCGAGGGGTGAAGCCTTCAGGACTCGAGCAGCACGTACAGCGCGCCGCTTCCCCCGTCGACCGGCCGGGCCGAGACGTAGGCGAGCACCGCGCCACAGCGACGCAGCGCGCCACTGACGGCGGTCTTGAGCACCGGGCCACGGTGACCCGAGCGCAGCCCCTTGCCGTGGATGATGCGCACGCAGCGCACCTGTGCGCTCAGGCACTGACCGAGGAACTCCCCGAGGACCTGCTTGGCCTGTGCGACGGTGAGGCCATGCAGGTCGATCTCGCGCTGCACCCGGTACTCGCCGCGGCGCAGCCGGCGGATCACGCCCGGCTGCACGTGCGCGCGGCGGAAGACCAGCTCATCACCGGCCGCGGTATGCGGATCGGCGTCGGCGGAATCTAGACTCTCCTTAAGCACCGCAAGCCGGTCGGCGCGCGCGAAGCGTGCCCGCGGGGCCGGCCGGCGCACGGCCGGCGCCGGCGCCGGCGCCGTGAGCGGTGTGATGCCGGCGACGGCTTCACGAAAGAGCTTCGCATCCTCCGCGAGCGCCTTAAGTTCGGCTTGCAGTACGGCCGCCTGGCGCTCGGGGCCCCCGGGGGCGGGGGCCGGCGCGCGCGGGCCGGCCCGGCGCAGGGTCGGGCGCTGTCTTCGGTCAGCCATGGGCAAGCCTACTCACCCGCGCCCGGCGCCGGTTTGCGGAAGTCACGGCGGATCGCAGCAAGGACACTTCAATCTCCGCGTATGAGGCTCCAGGACCCTAGAGTAGGGGCGTACCGCGGCAACGAACAGTGGCTCCACGGCAACCCGTGCACTAACCTTGCGCGCGGCGCGGGCGCACCCCGACTGCGCCGGGAACCGGCGTCTGAGTCTGCATGAAGGAATGAGGATGTGGCATGCGAGTCGTTACGGCGGCCGCGGGCTCGCTAGCGCCCGTCTCGGTGCGCTCATGCTCGCATGCGCTCAAGCGGCCTGCGCGCAGGCCGACGAGGCCGGCGGCCCGCTCACCGATCGCTTCGTGATCTCGCTGGGCACTTATCTGCTGAGCACGGACACCCAGGTCCGGCTGAACGGCACGGCCGGGACAGTGGGCAGCGACGTCGATCTCAAGCGCGACCTCGGTCTGCATGACTCCACCCGTTTCCGCCTGGACGGTTCCTGGCGCTTCGCCCGCCGTCACCAGCTCACGGTGCTCTACTTCGACAATACCTCCTCGGCCACGCACGCCATCGATCGCGAACTGACCATCCGCGACACGGTCTACCCGGTGAACGCCGAGCTCAGCTCGAAGATCCGCTTCGACATCGCCGAGCTCATCTACCAGTACAGTTTCCTGCAGGGGCCGACTTACGACATCGGTGCCTCGGCCGGCATCCACGCGATCAAGTTCGACCTGAGCGTCAGCGGCATGGGAACCGTCGGGGGCGTGGGAGGCAAGGTCAGCCAGCAAAGCGCCGATACCACCGCGCCGCTGCCGGTGTTCGGCCTGCACGGTCTGTGGGAGTTCCATCCCAGGTGGTACCTGGATGCGCGTGCCCAGTACTTTGGGCTGAAGTATCAGCAGTACGACGGACACCTGTGGGACCTGCGGGCCAGCGCCACGCGCATGGTCAGCCGGCACTTTGGCGTGGGCCTCGGCTGGGACAGCTTTCGTACCGATGTCGGCATCAGCTCGAACTCCTTCAACGGCAATCTGCGCTGGGGCTACTCGGGTCTGCAGCTTTTTGTGACCGCGACCTACTAGCCGCACGGGGACCCACACCCCAGCGCGAACGGCTCACCCGGAGCGCGGCAGAGCCAGTAAACTAGCGCCCTCGCACGCGCCTCTCCCTCATAAGCGGAGGACCGGTGACTTTCCGAGCTCAAGAGAGCCTGGGGGCAGGACGCTTCCAAGCGCTTGATTTGGTTTGTGCCGGTGCTGCTGCAGTCTGGGGGCGCGCATCTACAGGGGCCGTGGACAGATCTCGAGCGACGTGAAGATCCTGGTCAGTAACGACGATGGCTACCGCGCCGAGGGCATCCATCAGCTGCGCGCCGCACTTGCCACTCTGGCCGAGGTGACCGTGGTCGCCCCCGACCGCAACCGCAGCGGCGCGAGCAACTCGCTCACGCTCGATGTGCCGTTGCGCGTGTTCGAGGCCGAGCCCGGGGTGTACTTCGTGCCGGGGACGCCGACGGACTGCGTGCACCTGGCCATCTCGGGGCTGTTCGAGTTCGAGCACGACATGGTCGTCTCGGGCGTGAACGACGGCCCGAATCTGGGTGACGACGTGCTTTACTCGGGCACGGTGGCGGCGGCGGTCGAGGGACGCTTCCTCGGGCTGCCCACGATCGCGGTCTCGCTGTGCACCACGGCCGCAAGCGGCGGCCACTTCGCGACCGGCGCCGAAGTGGCGCGCGTGCTGGTGGCGCAGCTGCTCGAGCAGCCGCTCGAGCGGGCGCTGATCCTCAACGTCAACGTCCCGGACGTGCCCTTCAGTGCCCTGCGCGGCTTCCGTGCCAGCCGCCTCGGCTACCGCCACCGCTCGGCACCGGTCATGCGCGCCCAGGATCCGCGTGGCCGCCCGGTCTACTGGGTGGGACCGGCGGGGGCGGAGCAGGATGCCGGTCCCGGCACCGACTTCGACACGGTTACGCAGGGGTTCGTCTCCGTGACCCCACTGCAGGTGGATCTCACCCGGCACGCCGCGCTGCCGCAGCTGAGTCACTGGCTCGGGGCACTCAATGGCTGACACGCGCATGGCTGGCATCGGCATGACCAGCGCCCGCACCCGCGATCGCCTGGTCCAGCGGCTGCGCGAGCAGGGTATCAGCAACCTCGCCGTGCTCGAGCGCATCCGCAACGTGCCGCGCCACATCTTCGTCGACGAGGCGCTCGGCAGCCGCGCGTATGAGGACACGGCGCTGCCGATCGGCTTCGGGCAGACGATCTCCCAGCCCTACATCGTCGCGCGCATGACCGAGGCGCTGCTCGAGGGCGGCGCTGCCGACAACGTGCTCGAGGTCGGCACGGGCTGCGGCTACCAGACGGCGGTGCTGGCTCCCCTGGTCGCTCATCTGAATACCATCGAGCGCATCGAGCCGCTGCTCGCGCGGGCGCGCGAGCGGCTCAAGGAGCTCGGCATCCGCAACGTGCGCCTGCGGCATGGGGATGGCAGCCTCGGGTGGAAGGCGCACGCCCCCTTCGATGCGATCCTGGTCGCCGCCGCGCCGCTCACGGTCCCGGAGGCGCTGCTGAAGCAGCTGCGGGTCGGTGGCCGTCTGGTCGTGCCCGTCGGGCCCGAGGGCGAGCAGCAGCTGGTGCGCTTCACGCGCGGCGAGCAGCGCGTCGAGCGCGAGGTACTCGGCTCCGTCGCTTTCGTTCCGCTTCTCGGCGGAACCGCCTGATTTTCCTTGCTGCGGCGCGATGTGCAGTCAGGAGTTAGATTAGGAAACAAACATAATTGATTGAAAACAAATAATAAAAAATACCCTGAAATCCGCCATAGGATCGCGGCACACGAAAAAGTACTGGAAAAACAGGCGAATTCTCACCAGAACGCGTTGCAACATCGCGCGTGTCGCGCGGGGAAATTCCTTTGCGTCTCAGCAAGCTTGCGCGGACTTCTGCAACACGCTTAACATGCCATCCCTGTCTCCTAACGACGACAGCTAGCAGGAGGGTGACCGGCAGAAGACACAGGGAGGAGGGAGTCGCAACAAGAGCAAGAAAATTCGAGACAACAAGAAGAACAGTGCAATTGTTCGAGTCTGTCAGCTTCGAATGATTGTTTGGTTGGTTGACCCTCCCCTTGTGTCTTCTGCCGATCGTCTTCCGGCAGCGCAGGCACTCAGCGCAAGAAGAGCGCCGCGGCGACCCGCCGCTGCTCCTGCACCAGCACGTTGAACGTCCGGCACGCCGCGCCGAGCTGCATCGCTTCCAGTCCCACGTTGTGCGCCGCGAGAGCGCGCCGCAGCTCGCTCGGCGCGAACTGCTGGCTCATGCCGGTGCCGAGGAGCACGAGCTCCGGCGCGAGCGCGAGCAGCGCTCCCGCGTGCGTTGCGTCGAGCTCGGCATACACCTGCGGCCCCCACCCGGTCAGCAGCTGCTCGCGGGTCACGAGGCAGCTGCCGTGCACGCGCTGCGCACCGACGCAGATCTCCGAGTCCGAGTAGCTGCGGATCAGGTTGCCGCCGGCGGCGGCTTCGAGGTTGAACTGCACGGTGGCGCTACGATAGCGCCCGTGCGCGAGCTCGTCATAATCCTCACCGACCTTTACCTGGGCACCGAGCAGCCGGACGCGCCGGCCGGCTGGGCGCTGCCGGGGCTCGAGCAGGTCGGGCGCTTCGCCGCGCCGCAAGCGCTGCCCGGAGGCTGGCGCGCCTGGGTCGCGGGGCGCATCGGGCGCGCTGACCTGAGCCACATCGCGCCGGCACGCATCGCCGCGGTGGCCGCCGGCGGCGTCCACTCGCCCTGCTGGCTGGCCGCGCCGGTGCACCTGAGCGCGGGGCTCTCGCGCGTGCACCTGGACCACCGCGGGCTGCTGCGGCTCGGGGCTGCCGAGCAAGGCCGCCTGCTGGCGAGCTTCGCACGGGCCTTCGCGGGCGCGCCGCTGCAGCTCGCGGCACTGCCGAGCGGGGATTTCCTGCTGCACGCGAGCGGCATCGAAGCGCTGCCGGGCGCGGAGCCCGCGCGCAGCGCCGGCGGGGAGCTCGCCCGGACGCTTCCCGGGGGCAGCCCCGCCTTGCGTCGCGTTTGGGCGGAGATTGAAATGTGGCTGCATGGGGAAGCCCTCAACAGCGAGCGCGCCCAGCGCGGGCTGCAGCGCCTCACGGCCCTGTGGCTGTGGGGCGCCGCGGGGAGCGAGGCTCCCGTGACCGCCCGGGTGCTCGCGCCGGCGCCCGCCGCCTTCGCCTGCGAGGCATACCTCGCCGGTCTGTGGCGGCTGCACGGGCTCGAGTGCACCGACCCGCCAGCTGATGTGGCGGCGCTGCTGCCACTGCGCGCGCCGTGCACGGTAGTCGCGCTGTCCCTGGCCGAAGCGCTGCAGCGCGCACCGCACGCAACCTTCTGGCAGGCGCTGGCAGGACTGGACGAGCGCTTCATCGCCCCGGCACTTGCGGCGCTGCGGCGCGGGCAGCTGGGCGAGCTCACGCTGCTCGCCAACGACCGCGCCCTGCGCGTGACGCGCCACGCGCTGCTGCGGCGCTGGCGGCGCGCCGCGGCGGGACTTGCGAGCCTGCAATGGGCCTGAGGATCGTGCGCCGCGTGCCGGCAGCGCCGGTGAGCTACGGTGCGGCGCTGCACCCGGTCCTGCAGCGCGTCTACGCCGCGCGCGGCGTGCGCTCGAGCCGGGAGCTGGACCACTCGCTCGAGCGGCTCTTGCCGGTCGGCACGCTCGAGGGCATCGCGGCGGCGGTGGAGCTGCTGCTCGGGCACCGCGGCGGGCGCGTGCTGGTGGTGGGGGATTTCGATGCCGACGGCGCCACCAGCTGTGCGCTCATGGTGCGCGCCCTGCGCGCGCTTGGCTTCGGCCACGTGGATTTCCTGGTACCGAACCGCTTCCGTTTCGGCTACGGCCTCACGCCCGAGATCGTGGCGCTGGCCGCCGAACGTAATCCGAGCCTGATCGTCACCGTCGACAACGGCGTTTCCAGCCAGGCGGGCGTGGCTGCCGCGCGCGCCGCAGGCATCGACGTGCTGATTACCGACCACCACCTGCCGGGTGCCGAGCTGCCCGCGGCCAACGTCATCGTCAACCCGAACCTCGCGGGCAGCCGCTTCGGCAGCCGCGCGCTGGCCGGCGTCGGGGTGGCCTTCTACGTACTGGCGGCACTGGCGCGGCAGCTCGGTGGCGAGGTCGCGGCGGACTTCCGCCTCGCCACCCTGCTGGACCTGGTGGCACTCGGCACCGTGGCCGACGTGGTACCGCTGGATGCCAACAACCGCGTGCTGGTGGTGCAGGGGCTGCGGCGCATCCGCGCCGGACGCTGCGTGGCCGGCATCCGCGCGCTGCTCGAGCTCGCGCAGCGCCCGCGTGCGGAGCTGACCGCCGCGGACCTGGCCTTCGCCGTGGCGCCGCGGCTGAACGCGGCCGGGCGCATCGATGACATGAGCATCGGCATCCAGTGCCTGCTGAGTGACGATGAGGCCGAGGCGCGCGCGCTCGCGCTGCAGCTGGATGCGCTCAACGAGGAGCGGCGCCACATCGAAGCGCGCATGCAGCAGGAGGCGCTCGCGGCGGTGCGCCTGCTGAGTGAGCCGGCGCCCGGGGCGGCGCAGCGCAGCGGCGTCGTGCTGTTTCACGAGGACTGGCACCAAGGGGTCGTCGGCCTGGTCGCCAGTCGCGTGAAGGAGCGCCTGCGCCGGCCGGTGGTGGCCTTCGCACGCGCCGATGCGGCCACGCTGCGCGGCTCGGCGCGCTCCGTGCCCGGCGTGCACATCCGCGACGTGCTCGATGCCATCGCCGCCGCCCATCCCGAGCTCATCAGCCGCTTCGGCGGCCACGCCATGGCCGCGGGGCTGACGCTCGCGGCGCCGGCGCTCGAGCCCTTCGCGCGCGCCTTCGACGCCGAGGTGCGCCGCTGGCTCGAGGCTGCCGGCCCGCAGGATGCGATCGAGACCGACGGCGAGCTGCGCCTGGAGGAGATCGCACTCGAGACGGCGCAGGCGCTACGCGCCGGGGGACCGTGGGGCCAGGCCTTCCCGGAGCCGAGCTTTGATGGCCTGTTCCGCATCCGCAGCGCGCGCGTGATCGCTGAGCGGCACCTCAAGATGTGGGTCGAGCCGGGCGCGAGCGGGCGGCAGTTCGATGCCATCGCCTTCAACCACGTGAGCCCGGACAGCTCGTTCGTCGCGCCCGAGGGACTGGCGCAGCTGGTCTACCGGCTCGAGGTCAACGAGTATCAGGGCGAGCGGCGGCTGCAGCTGCTCGTCGACCACCTGCTGCCGGCGGCTACCTAAAGCTGCGCGCGCGGTGCTAGCATCCTGCGCCGCGCTGCGCACTCACTGCGCGCGCCCCCAAAGGCCTGCGGACGTGCTATGGAAGTCAATCAGCTCAAGCGTCAACTCAAAGACCTCGGTGAACGGCTGGCCGCGCTCCGGGGGTTTCTTTGAGTACGACAAGAAGCAGGAGCGTCTCGAGGAAGTCGCGCGCGAGCTGGAGGACCCGGGCGTGTGGAGCAACCCCGCGCGCGCGCAGGAGCTGGGGCGCGAGCGCGCCCGCCTGAGCACCGACGTCGCCGAGATCGATCGCACCACCAAGGGGGTGAGCGATGCGCAGGAGCTGCTCGAGCTGGCCGAGGCCGAGAACGACGAGGCGGCCGCGCGCGACATCGAGCGCGACGGCGAGCGCCTGGAAGGGGAGGTGCGTCACCTGGAGCTGCGGCGCATGTTCTCCGGCGCCATGGACGCGCACAACGCCTTCCTCGACATCCAGGCCGGCGCCGGCGGCACCGAGGCGCAGGACTGGGCCCAGATGCTGCTGCGCATGTACCTGCGCTGGGCCGGTGCCCGCGGCTTCAGCGCGGAGGTGATCGACTCGAATCCCGGCGAGGTGGCCGGCATCAAGAGCGCGAGCGTCGAGGTGCGCGGCGAGTACGCCTACGGATGGCTGCGCACCGAGACCGGCGTGCACCGCCTAGTGCGCAAGTCGCCGTTCGATTCCGGCAATCGCCGCCACACCTCCTTCGCCTCCGTGTTCGTCTCCCCCGAGGTCGACGATGACATCGAGATCGAGATCAATCCGGCGGACCTCAAGGTCGACGTGTACCGCTCCTCGGGGGCCGGCGGGCAGCACGTCAACAAGACCGAGTCGGCGGTGCGCATCACGCACCTGCCCAGCGGCATCGTGGTGGCCTGCCAGAACGAGCGCAGCCAGCACAAGAACCGCTCCACCGCCATGAAGATGCTGAAGGCGAAGCTGTACGAGCTCGAGGTCAACAAGCGCAACGCCGCCGCGCGCGTGCTCGAGGATTCGAAGTCGGACGTCAGCTGGGGCAACCAGATCCGCTCCTACGTGCTCGACCAGTCGCGCATCAAGGATCTGCGCACCGGCATCGAAGTCGGCAACACCACGGCGGTGCTCGACGGGGCACTCGATCAGTTCATGGAGGCCTCGCTCAAGGCGGGCGTGTAACAGCATGAAACAGGGGACGGGCGCGGAGACCGGCGCAGCAGGCGCCGACGAGAACAAGCTGATCGCGGAGCGGCGCGCCAAGCTCGCGCAGCTGCGTGCCGCCGGGCCGGCCTTCCCCAACGACTTCCGCCGCGACGTGCTGGCCGGGCAGCTGCACGACTCCTTCGACGCCAAGAGCGAGGCCTGGCTCGCCGAGCACCCGACCCTGGTGACGGTCGGCGGCCGCCTCATGTTCAAGCGCGTCATGGGCAAGGCCAGCTTCGCCAAGATCGCCGACCGCACCGGGCAGATCCAGCTGTTCCTGCAGGCCGAGGCGCTCGGCGGCGCCTACGAGGCCTTCAAGGGCTGGGACGCCGGGGACATCATCGGCGCGAGCGGGGTGCTGTTTCGCACCAAGACCGGCGAGCTCTCGGTGCGCGTGCAGGCGCTGCGGATGCTGGTGAAGTCGCTGCGGCCGCTGCCGGATAAATGGCACGGGCTCGCGGATACCGAGACGCGCTATCGCCAGCGCTACGTCGACCTCATCGTGAGCGAGCGCAGCCGCCACGTATTTCGCACGCGCACCCGCATCATCCGCTACCTGCGCGACTTCCTCGATGCGCTCGACTTCCTCGAGGTCGAGACGCCCATGATGCAGCCGATCCCGGGGGGCGCGGCGGCGCGCCCGTTCCGCACGCACCACAATGCCCTCGGGCTGGACATGTACCTGCGCATCGCCCCGGAGCTGTATCTGAAGCGGCTGATCGTCGGTGGCCTCGAGCGCGTCTACGAGATCAATCGCAACTTCCGCAACGAGGGCCTCTCGACCCAGCACAACCCCGAGTTCACGATGCTCGAGCTGTACCTGGCCTGGGCCGACTACCGCGACCTCATGGACTGGATCGAGAAGGCGATCCGCGGGCTGGCCGAGACGCTGGAGGGCACGCAGAAGGTGAGCTACCAGGGCCGCGAGTACGACCTGGCGCGCCCCTTCCGGCGCCTGACGCTCGAGGAGGCCATCATCGAGTACAACCCGGGCATCGACCCGCTCTCGCTGCGCGATGTCACCTACCTGCGCAAGCGCTGCGAGCAGCTCGGCATCAAGTTCGACGCCGCCGATGGCGCCGGCAAGCTGCAGCTGGAGCTCTTCGAGAAGAGCGCCGAGAGCTCACTCCTGGAGCCGACCTTCGTGTACGCCTATCCGGCGGAGGTCTCGCCGCTCTCGCGCGCCAGCGATGCCGATCCCTTCCTGACCGACCGCTTCGAGTTCTTCCTCGCGGGCCGCGAGATCGCCAATGGCTTCTCCGAGCTCAACGACCCGGAGGACCAGGCGGCCCGCTTTCGCGCCCAGGTCGCGCGCAAGGAGCGCGGCGACGAGGAGGCGATGCTCTACGACGCCGACTACGTGCGCGCGCTCGAGTATGGGATGCCGCCGACGGCCGGGCTCGGTGTCGGGATCGACCGCCTGGTCATGTTCTTCACCGACTCGCCTTCGATCCGCGATGTCATCCTCTTCCCGCAGCTGCGCCCCGAGGCCGACTAGGCGTACCTCCGCCTACTGCGGCAGTGCGTAGGGCAGCGGCAGTGGCCGCGCCGCGACCGTCCCGGAGGCGACCGGCGTCGCGGCCGGCTCGGCACCGAAGGGTGCCACCGCGAGGAACTCGCAGCGGCCGTCGGCGTGCGTGGCGGCGCGTACCACCTGGAAGGTGCGCCCGTCCTCGAGCGTGCCGGTGGCAGAGGGCGCAAGGACGAGCGGGGCGCGGCTGAGGAAGCGCTGCATGCGGCGCTTGACGCGGCCGCGGTAGTGGGCCCGCGCGATCACCTCCTGGCCCGTGTAGCAGCCCTTGTCGAAGGCGATGCCCCCGAGCAGGTCCAGATTGAGCATCTGGGCGACGAACTCCTCACACGTGGCGCCGTACACCTGCGGCTCGCCCGCCTCGATGGCGGCGAGCTCCCAGTCATTCGCGGGGAGTGCGGCGGGCGCAAGCGCCGCGGGCGCGGCGCGCGCGCTGAGGAGCAGAAAGCGGCCGCGCGGACCGCTCAGGCGCAACAGGTAGGCAGCGCCGATGCGCGCCACCTCCCCGCATGCCTGCGGCAGCGGTGCGGCGGCGGCATCGGCGCTGAGCAGGCCCGTGACGCTCCAGTCGGCGGACTCATCCTGCAGTTGCACCTTGGCGCGCAGCACGAAGCGGCGCAGCCGCGTGGCGAGCTCGCCCACGAGCTCGCGCGGCAGGAGTGCCAGCAGGTCGTCCTCGGCAAGCTGCACCAGGTGCATGAGCGCGACCGCGCGCCCCTGCGGATTGTGGTAGCCGGCATAGAGCGCGTGCACGGGCGAGAGTTGCGCGAGGTCCTGCGACAGCTGTCCCTGCAGGAATTTGCGCACGTCGGCGCCGCGCAGGCGCAGCGCGCCGAGGGTCTGGAGGTCTAGCGAGTCGCGGGGCAGCTGCATGAGGTTGACCGTTGTTTTTGCTGACACTTTCGTGGCCGCAGGACGCGAATTCTGGCAGACTAAATGGGTATGTCGACGACCGATCGCAAGACCCCGGTACCGCCCCCCGCCGAACGCGCCTCTGTTAATGCGAACGCCGCCGCGCCCAGCCGGCGAACGCCGCCGCGCGAGCTTGGCGGGCCTTCAGGACCTGAGCCCACACGCTACGGTGACTGGGAGAAGAACGGGCGCTGTATCGACTTCTGACGCGCCTATGTTGAGCCGACCACTTTCCCCGCACCTGACGGTGTACAAGTTCAAGTACACCCTCGCCACTTCAATTCTCAACCGCTTCACCGGCATCGCGCTCTCGGCCGCGTTCGTGCTGCTGGTGTACTGGCTCATGGCGGTCGCCGCTGGCACGAGCAGCCAGGAGCGCGCGCAGCACCTGCTCTCGCTGCCGCTCATGCGCCTGGTGTGGCTCAGCGTGCTGTTCGCGTTCTGCTACCACCTGTGCGCCGGCGTGCGCCACCTGGTGTGGGACACGGGCCACGGACTTGAGCGCACCCAGTCGCAGCGCAGTGCCTGGTGGGTGGTGATCGCGAGCGTGCTGCTGACGGTGCTGCTGGCCGTGGCGCTGCTGCACCTGGGGCGCGCACCGTGAGCCTGTCCTCGCCGCTGCGCCAGGTGCTCGGGGCCGGGCCGGCGCGCTCGGGCGTGCACCACTGGTGGCTGCAGCGCCTCACATCGCTCGCGCTCGTGCCGCTGTCGGTGTGGCTGCTGGTATCGCTGCTGGCGTTGCCTGCCCTCGACCACCTCACCGTGAGGGCGTGGCTGGCACACGGCTGGACGGCGCTGCTGATGATCCTGCTGGTGCTGCTGGCGGCCTGGCATTCGCAGCTTGGCCTGCAGGTGATCATCGAGGACTACCTGCACCAGAGCGGGCCCAGGTGGCTGCTGCTGGTGCTGACACGCTTTGCCAACGTCCTGCTCGCCGCAGCCGGAGTCTTCGCCGTGCTGCGGGTGGCCGTCACGGCGGCTGCTTGAGCGCCTATACCTTTACCGACCACAGCTACGACGTGCTGGTGGTCGGGGCCGGCGGCGCGGGACTGCGCGCCACGCTGGGGCTGGCCGAGAGCGGCCTGGCGACTGCCTGCATCACCAAGCTCTTCCCCACGCGCAGCCACACCGTGGCGGCCCAGGGCGGCATTTCCGCCGCGCTCGGCAACATGGGCGAGGATGACTGGCGCTGGCACATGTACGACACGGTCAAGGGCTCGGACTGGCTCGGGGACCAGGACGCGATCGAGCTCATGTGCAAGGAAGCCCCCGCCGCGGTCATCGAGCTTGAGCACTACGGGGTGCCGTTCTCGCGCACCGAGCAGGGGCTCATCTACCAGCGCCCCTTCGGCGGCATGACCACCCACTTCGGCCAGGGCATCGCGCAGCGCACCTGCGCCGCGGCGGACCGCACCGGCCATGCGATGCTGCATACGCTTTACCAGCAGTCCGTGCGGCATGCGGCGACCTTCTTCGTCGAGTACTTCGCGATCGACCTGATCATGCAGGACGGTGCCTGCCGCGGAGTGGTGGCGCTGAACCTCGCCGACGGCACCCTGCACCGCTTCCGCGCGCACATGACGATCCTCGCCACCGGCGGCTACGGTCGCACCTATTTCTCGTGCACCTCGGCGCACTCCTGCACCGGCGACGGCAATGCCATGGTGCTGCGCGCCGGACTGCCGCTGCAGGACATGGAGTTCGTGCAGTTCCACCCGACCGGCATCTACGGGGCCGGCTGCCTGATCACCGAAGGCGCGCGCGGGGAGGGGGGCTACCTCACCAACGCGCGCGGCGAGCGCTTCATGGAGCGCTACGCGCCCAACGCCAAGGACCTCGCCTCGCGCGACGTCGTCAGCCGCGCCATGACGCTGGAGATCCGCGAAGGCCGCGGGGTCGGGCCCGAGCACGATCACATCGAGCTGCACCTCGAGCACTTAGGTCCGGGGGTCATCCACGAGCGCCTGCCGGGAATTGCCGAGACCGCGCGCATCTTCGCCGGCGTGGACGTCACCAAGCAGCCGATCCCGGTGCAGCCCACCGTGCACTACAACATGGGCGGCATCCCGTGCAATTACCACGGTGAGGTGGTCTCACCGAAGGGCGGCGACCCGGACAGCACCGTCCCCGGGCTGATGGCGATCGGCGAGGCCGCCTGCGTCTCGGTGCACGGCGCCAACCGCCTCGGCAGCAACTCGCTGCTCGACCTGGTGGTGTTCGGGCGCGAGGCGGCGCGGCGCAGCGCGCAGCTCGTGCGTCGCGGCGAGGGTCATGCGCCCTGGCGCAAGGACGCGGGCGAGGGCGCCGTCGCGCGCCTGGATCGCCTGCGGCACGCCGCCGGCAGCCGCGGCACCGCCGCCATCCGCGTGGAGATGCAGAAGACCATGCAGCTGGATGCGGCCGTGTTCCGCACCGGCGAAACCCTCGCCCAGGGGGTGGCGAAGATCGCCGCCACCTTCGATTCCTTCGCGGACGTGCGCGTCACCGACCGCTCACTCATCTGGAACTCGGACCTGATCGAGACGCTCGAGCTGGAGAACCTGCTACTGCAGGCCACCGCGACCATCGCCTCGGCCGCGAACCGCACCGAGAGCCGGGGCGCGCATGCACGCGAGGACCATCCGCAGCGCGATGACGCCAACTGGCTCAAGCACACGCTGGTATGGGTCGCAGGTCCGCGGCAGGTGCGCTTCGACTACCGCCCGGTGCACCTGAACACCCTCTCCGGTGAGGTCGAGCCGATCCCGCCCAAGGCGCGCACTTATTAAAGGACCCCCATGGCCGAATTGCGCCTGCCGCCTGCCTCGCGCCCCGTGAAGGGCATCTCGCACCCCGCGCCGCCGGGGGCCCGCGCGCTGCGCACCGTGCGCATCTACCGCTTCAATCCCGACAGCCAGGACAACCCGCGCATCGACAGCTTCCAGCTGGATACCGCCAGCTGCGGTCCCATGGTGCTCGATGCGCTCATCCAGCTGAAGGCGGCGGTCGATGCCACGCTCACCTTCCGCCGCTCGTGCCGCGAGGGCATCTGCGGCTCCTGCGCGATGAACATCAACGGCGTCAACTGCCTTGCCTGCACGACGCCCATGGAGGAGCTGCGCGGCGACATCCGCATTTACCCGCTGCCGCACATGCCGGTGATCAAGGACCTGGTGCCCGACCTCACCAACTTCTACGCCCAGTACGCAGCCGTGAAGCCATGGCTGCAGACGCGCACGCCGCCGCCGCCGGACCGGGAGCGCCTGCAGAGCAAGCCCGAGCAGGAAAAGATCGATCGCCCGGCGGCCTGCATCCTGTGTGCCTGCTGCTCGACCGCCTGCCCGAGCTACTGGTGGAACAGCGAGCGCTTCCTCGGGCCCGCGGCGCTGCTGGCCGCCTACCGCTGGATCATCGACAGCCGCGACGAGGCGCGCGGCGAGCGCCTGGATGAGCTCGAAGACCCCTTCCGGCTGTACCGCTGCCACACCATCATGAACTGCACCGACGTGTGCCCGAAGGACCTCAATCCCGCGCGCGCGATCGCCGAGATCAAGAAGATGATGCTGGAGCGGCGGGGCTGAGCGTGCCGGCGCGTACCGCCGCCGTGCCCGATCCGGAGCTGCGCCGTGCGCTGTGGCGCTGCCGCCGCGGCCTCAAGGAGCTTGATCTGCTCCTCGAGCGCTTCGCCCGCGGCCGCCTGGCGCGCAGCCCGGCCGCCGAGCGGGCGGCCTTCCTTGCGCTGCTCGAGCTGCCGGATCCGCAGCTGGCGGGCTACCTGCTCGGGGGGGTGACCCCCGGGGAGGCCCACACGGCCCGCCTCATCGAGGCCATCCGGTCTTATGTCGCTTGAGAGGGGGTTCGGCGCTATCCTCGGCGACCCCACTCTCGGCGCGCGGGCATGCTGAACTTTCACGCGAGCTTACAGTCTATTCAGCGCACGGCGCGGCGGCCCCCCGGCAGGGCGTAGCGGGCGCGCATGAGCGCCGATGCAAGTGATCTGAGTCTCGTCCGCCGCGTGCAGCGCGGCGACAAGGGGGCTTTTGATGCGCTGGTGCTCAAGTACCAGCACAAACTCGTCAAGCTGGTCATGCGATATGTGCGCAACCCTGCCGAGGCCGAGGACATTGCCCAGGAAGCCTTCATCAAGGCCTACCGGGCGCTGCCGCAGTTCCGTGGCGACAGCGCCTTCTACACCTGGCTGTACCGCATCGCCATAAACACCGCCAAGAACGCCGTCGTGTCACGTGACCGCAGTCCCATTGACTATGACCTCGATCGCAGCAGCGATGAATCCTACGAGCTGCAGGGCCGCATGAAGGACTCGGAGACGCCCGAGGGCCTGGTGCTGACCGACGAGATCCGCTCCACGGTCAACGCCGCCATCGACGCGCTGCCGGAGGACCTGCGCACCGCCATCGTGCTGCGCGAGCTCGAGGGGTTGTCGTACGAGGAGATCGCCGCCGCCATGGACTGCCCGGTGGGCACGGTGCGCTCGCGCATCTTCCGCGCCCGCGAGGCGATCGACCGGCGGCTGCGGGAAGTGTTCGAAGGCGGGCTCGGTCGCGCAGAGGAACTGGGATGAACGAGGAACTCGACAGTCAGCTGTCCGCGATGTTCGACGACGAGCTGCCACCGGCCGAGTGCGAGCTGCTGGCCCGGCGGCTGTCGCGCGATGAGGCCCTCAAGGCGCGCTGGGGGCGCTACGCGGTCATCGGCGCGGTGCTGCGTGCCGAGCGCGGCGTACGCCTGAATGCCGCGCTGGCCGGGCGCGTCAACGTCGCCATCAGCGCGGAGCCTGCGCTCGGGGCCACGGCCGTGCCGGCGCGCGCCAGCGCCCCGCGGGTGCGCTGGTGGCAGCCACTGGCCGGCGGTGCGCTGGCCGCCTCGGTGGCCGCGGGCGCCATCCTGTTCATGCGCGCGCAGGCCCCGTCCGCGGGCGCGCCGCTCGCCGCCCAGTCCCTGCCCAGCGCCGTGGTCACCCCGGTGGTCAACGTGACCAGCGGCCCGCTGCGCAACACCAGCTACGTCACCCCGCCGCTGCCGGCGGCGCGCCCGATGCTGGTGCCGAGCACGCAGCTGGCCAACTACGTGGTCGCGCACAGCATGGTTTCCTCGCCCGTCGCGCGGCACAACCTGCTGTCCGCGTTCATCACCAGCGAACCCGCCGCCGAAGCCGGGCAGGCCGCCGACCATGTCGCACGCGCTGCGCCGTAGCGAGACCCTCGCCGGCTTCGCCCTGGGCTGCCTGGCCCTCGGCAGCGCCGCGGCGCAGGAGCCGGCGCAGTGGCTGGCGCGCATGGACCAGGCGCTCACCACGCGCAACTACGACGGCACCTTCTCGCACTGGCAGGGCGGCCAGGTCGAGATGCTGCGCATCGTGCACCGCGTGCAGGATGGCACCGTCTCCGAGCGGCTCGCCTCGCTCGATGGCTCGGGACGCGAATTCATCCGCACCGGCGCCAGCCTCGCCTGCTACCTGCCCGACAAGCGCACGGTGGTGGTGCAGCAGCGCCCGCAGGGGCGCTCGCTGGTCGGTTTCCCGGCGATCACCGCGCAGCCGGCCGACTACTACACCATCAAGGAAGTGGCGCGGGTGCGCTTCAACCAGCGCGACACGCACGTGATCAACGTGATCCCCAAGGACGAGTTCCGCTACGGCTACCGGCTGTGGATCGATCACTCCACCGCCATGCCGCTGAAGACGCAGCTGTGCGATGCCCACGGCCAGGTGATCGAGCAGATCGTGTTCGCCAGCCTCACGCTGGCGGCGAAGATTCCCGATGCCGCCTTCCGGCCGGCATTCTCCACCGACGGCTTCCAGTGGGTGCGCGATGCCAAGGCGGCGCTGGTGGCGCCGGCGGCGGACTCGCCGGCCTGGAATGCGCTGCATCTGCCGCCTGGCTTTCAGCTGTCGCTGCGCGCGGCGCAGACGCTGCCGGGCTCCACGCAGGTGGTGGACCACCTGGTGTTCACCGACGGTGTCGCCTCGGTGTCGGTGTTCGTCGAGCACCGCGAGACCACCGTGAGCGGTGCGCCCGCGTCGGCAGCGGCTGACGTCGCGGCGCAGCAGGCCCCTGCGGGCCCCGAGGTCACAACCGTCGGCTCAAGTTCCGCCTTCTCCACCATGGTGGACGGGCACAAGGTCACGGCGGTCGGCGAAGTGCCACCCCAGACGGTGCAGTTCATCGCCACGCAGGTGAAGGCGCAGGCGCTCAGCACCGGCGGCGGCGCCACCGCCCACAACTGAGGCGCGCATGCGCCTGACGCTCGTCAGCCGCCAGGACTGCGAACTGTGCGAGGAGATGGCGCACGAGCTGGCGCGGCTCGGGCGCGAGCGCGCGCTCCCCCCCATCGACACCGTGGACGTGGATGCCGACCCCGAGCTCACGCGCCGCTACGGCCTGAACGTGCCGGTGCTGCTGCTGGAGGGCAGCGTCGTATGCCGCCACCGCCTGGACCGCGCCGAACTTGAGCGGCTGCTGCGCCCGGACCGCGCCGGCACCCACGGCGCGCCGTAAGTCCGCGTTTTTCCCTATATAATCCGCCCGCCCGCTTGACCCCCTGGCGCGGCACTACGCTCGCCACGCTTAAGGTCGCATGCGGCATATACGTAACTTTTCCATCATCGCGCACGTCGATCACGGCAAGTCGACCCTGGCGGACCGCTTCATCCAGCTGTGCGGCGGTCTCGCCGAGCGCGAGATGCAGGCGCAGGTGCTCGATTCCATGGAGCTCGAGCGCGAGCGCGGAATCACCATCAAGGCGCAGAGCGTGACGCTCTACTATGCGGCCCGCGACGGGCAGCGCTACCAGCTGAACATGATCGACACGCCCGGCCACGTGGATTTCTCCTACGAGGTGTCGCGCTCGCTGGCCGCCTGTGACGGCGCGCTGCTGGTGGTGGATGCCTCCCAGGGGGTCGAGGCCCAGAGCGTCGCCAACTGCTACACCGCGATCGAGCAGGGCCTGGAGGTGCTGCCGGTCATCAACAAGATCGACCTGCCGTCGGCCGATGCCGAGCGCGTCACGCACGAGATCGAGGAGATCATCGGCATCGCGGCCACCGACGCGGCGCGCGTCAGCGCCAAGACGGGCGAGGGCGTGGCGGAGCTGCTCGAGCTCTTGATCCGGCGCATCCCGCCGCCGCGCGGCGAGCCGGCCGCACCGCTGCAGGCGCTGATCATCGACTCCTGGTTCGACAACTACGTCGGGGTGGTCTCGCTGGTACGGGTGGTGAATGGCAGCCTGAAGACCGGCGACAAGATCCGCGTGTTCTCCACCGGGCGTGCCCACCTGGTGGACCGGCTGGGGCGCTTCACCCCCAAGCCCGTGGTGGAGCGCGAGCTCGGCGCCGGCGACGTCGGCTTCGTGGTCGCCGGCATCAAGGAGATCGACGGCGCTCCGGTCGGTGACACCATCACGCTCGAGAACCGTCCGGCCGCGGCGCCGCTGCCGGGGTTCAAGCAGATCAAGCCGCGCGTGTTCGCCGGACTCTTCCCGGTGAACTCCGAGGACTACGAGAAGTTCCGCGATGCGCTCGCCAAGCTGCGCCTGAACGACTCGGCGCTGCACTACGAGCCGGAGGTCTCCAGCGCCCTCGGGTTTGGATTCCGCTGCGGCTTCCTCGGCCTGCTGCACATGGACATCGTGCAGGAGCGGCTCGAGCGCGAGTACGAGCTCACCTTGGTCACGAGCGCCCCGACGGTGGTCTACGAGGTGCTCAAGCGCGATCGCGAGCTCGAGTACGTGGACAACCCGGCGAAGCTGCCGCCGCTGAACGACATCGAGGAGATCCGCGAGCCCATCATCATCGCCAACATCCTGGTGCCGCCGGATCATGTGGGCGCGGTCTTGAAGCTGTGCAACGACAAGCGCGGCACGCAGCAGAAGATGCAGTACCTGGGCACGCAGGTGTCGCTGCAGTACGCGCTGCCGCTGGCCGAGGTGGTGCTCGACTTCTTCGACCGCCTGAAGTCGGTGAGCCGCGGCTACGCCTCCTTCGACTACGAGTTCAGCCACTTCGAGGCCGCCCCGCTGGTGAAGCTCGACATCCTCATCAACGGCGACAAGGTCGATGCGCTCTCGATCATCGTGCACCGCGAGAGCGCCTACCAGCGCGGCCGCGAGCTGGTGGACAAGATGCAGGAGCTGATTCCGCGGCAGATGTTCGAGGTGGCCGTGCAGGCGGCCATCGGCAGCAGCGTGATCGCGCGCGCCACCGTCAAGGCGCTGCGCAAGAACGTGCTCGCCAAGTGCTATGGCGGCGATGTCAGCCGCAAGCGCAAGCTCCTCGAGAAGCAGAAGGAAGGCAAGAAGCGCATGAAGCAGCTCGGCCACGTCGAGATCCCGCAGGAGGCCTTTCTCGCCGTGCTGCAGGTCGGCCGCAAACACTAGAGAGAACCATGCTACAGAGCATCAAACCCCTGATCGATCTGCTCTCCTGGCTCGCGCTGCCGGTGTGCCTGATCTGCATCATCGATGACTGGTTCCTGCGTCCGCGGCGCGCGCTCGCCGCCGCGCCGGGGGCGCAGCACGCTCCCGATGCCCCGTGGATGACCTTCCTCTACACCGCACTGCCGGTGCTGGTGCTGGCGGCGGTGCTGCGCATGATCATGTCCGAGACGCTCGACTTCTCCGCGGTGCTGCTCTCGATCACCGTCATCACCGGGGTAGTGTGGGGCGTGGACAGCCTGCTGTTCCGGCCGGCGCGCATGGCCGCGGCGCGCGCCGCCTCGCGTGACCCCGCGCTCATCCCCGAGCCGGGCACGGTCGACTATGCGCGCAGCTTCTTTCCGGTGGCGCTCGTGGTGCTGCTCTTGCGCGCCTTCATCTTCGAGCCCTTCCGCATCCCCTCCGACTCGATGATGCCGACGCTGCTCGACGGTGACTTCATCATCGTCAACAAGTTCGCCTACGGGCTGCGCCTGCCGGTGCTCAACAACAAGGTGGTGCCGGTCGGGGAGCCGCAGCGCGGCGACGTGGTGGTGTTCCGCTACCCGCCGAACCCCAAGGTCAACTTCATCAAGCGCCTGGTGGGGCTGCCCGGGGACCATGTCGAGGTGCGCGACAACCACGTCTACGTCAACGGCCAGCCGGTGCAGGCGAAGCTCGCCGCGCAGCGCTTCAACGACGGCTGCTACGTGAACTTCACGCTCGTCGACGAGCAGCTCGGGCACCACGAGCACAACGCCATGTTCTGCCCGGTGGCCATCGACCGGCACCCGGTGTTGCCCACCTGCCGGCGCCGCGGCATCACCGGCTACGTGTGCGGGGACGAGGATGCCCCCGGGAACTGGCGCATCCCCCCCTTTGACGGGGTGGTGCCCCCCGGGCACTACCTTATGATGGGTGACAATCGCGATAACAGTGAAGACGGTCGCAGTTGGGGTTACGTTCCGGAGGAGAATCTCGTCGGCAGGGCGAGCCGGATCTGGTTCAATTGGGACTGGGGGCGCTCGGGGGGTCCGATGTGGAGCCGCATCGGCTCGGCGATCCCCTGAAGCGGTCCCGGGCCCGCCGGCGCGCGGTGCTCTTGTCACGGGAGGGTGGTAGCGATGAGTCTTCGACGGCAACTCGGGGTCACGGCGATCGGCTGGCTGTTCCTGCTCACGCCCCTCGCCATCGTCATCTACGCCGGCATCCGCGCAGCTCCGGTGTACCTGAACTACCTGAAGGTGGTGCGCGCGCTCGAGGGCACCGCGGGCGAGCTCAAGAGCGGCGCCAACCCCAACTCCATCCTCACCGCGATCGACAAGCACTTCGAGATCGACATGGTCAACTATCCGACCTCCAAGGACTTCAAGATCAGCCGCGACGAGGGCGCCTGGCTGGTCGAGGCGCAGTACGATGACGATGCGCCGCTGTTTTCCAACATCTCGCTGCACTTCGAGTTCGACAAGCAGGTGCGCATCGGCGGCGGTGACTAGCAGCCACTGCGGCCGCCGGACCGGCCGGCCGGTCCGCCCATGAACGCGGCCGACTGGCCGCAACGCTGGGTGCAGCAGCACCTCGGCTACCATCCCCGCGACGTGGCGCTGTTTCGTGCCGCGCTCACCCACCGCAGCGCCGCGGGTGCCAACAACGAGCGGCTCGAGTTCCTCGGCGATGCGGTGCTCAACCTCATCATCGCGCGGCTGCTCTTTGGTGCCTACCCGGCGGCCAGCGAGGGGGACCTGAGCCGGCTGCGCGCCCGGCTGGTGAGCCGCGAGCCCCTCGCCGAGATTGCCGCGGGGCTCGCACTCGGGGAGGCGCTGCAGCTGGGCTCGGGCGAGCTGAAGAGCGGCGGTTTCCGCCGCCAGTCGATCCTGGCGGATGCCCTGGAGGCGCTGTTCGGCGCCATCTACCTGGATGGCGGGCTCGCGGCCGTGGAAGCGCCGGTGCAGCAGCTGTTCGGCGCGCGCCTCGCCTCCCTGCCGCCACCCGAGACACTCAAGGACGCCAAGACGCGCCTGCAGGAGTACCTGCAGGGCCGCTCGCTCGGGCTGCCGACCTACGCCGTGGTCGCGGTGCGGGGGGAGGAGCACGCGCAGCTCTTCACGGTGAGCTGCGCGATCGCCGCGCTCGGCAAGCTCACGCAGGGGGAGGGTTCGAGCCGGCGCCGGGCCGAGCAGGCCGCCGCCGCGCACATGCTGGCCGCGCTCGAGCCCGGCAGCGTTTAGTATCCCGGCGGTGAGCATTCCGCAGGACAGCGCGCACCGCAGCGGCTTTGCCGCGCTCGTCGGCCGCCCGAACGTCGGCAAGTCGACGCTGCTGAATGCCCTCGTCGGGCACAAGCTGAGCATCGTTACGCCGCGGCCCCAGACCACCCGCCACCGCATCCTCGGTATCTACACCTCACCCACCGAGCAGATCGCCTTCGTTGATACCCCGGGGTTGCACCGCGAGGCGAACCGCGCCCTGAACAAGGCGATGAACCGCACGGCCAACGCCGCACTCGCGGATGCCGACGTGGTGGTGCTGGTGCTCGAGGCGCTGCGCTGGGGTGCGGAGGATGAGCTGGCGCTCGAGCGCATCAGGCTCGCCGGCCGCGCCGCGCTCGCCGCGGTGAACAAGGTCGACCAGGTGCGCCCGCGCGCGCGGCTGCTGCCTTATCTGGCCGAGCTCGCCGCGCGCCACCCCTTCCTCGCGGTGGTGCCGGTTTCCGCGCAGAAGGGCGACAACGTCGCGGCGCTGCGCCAGGCGATCCGCGCCCACCTGCCGCCCGGGCCGGTGCTGTTCCCCGCCGGCGAGCTCACCGACCGCAGCGTGCAGTTTCGGATCGCGGAGATGATCCGCGAGAAGCTCACCCTGGAGCTGAACCAGGAGGTGCCCTACGGCATCGCGGTCGAGGTCGAGCGCCTGGCGCGCGAGGACGGGCAGCTGAGCGTGGACGCGGCCATCTGGGTCGATCGCGAGGGGCAAAAGCCGATCGTGATCGGCGCTAAGGGGGCGCGGCTGAAGCGCGTGGGCACCGCGGCGCGGCTGGCGCTGAATGGCCTGCTGCAGGAGCGATTGCACCTGAACCTCTGGGTCAAAGTGCGCGAGAATTGGGCCGACAATGCCCGCGCCCTGAAGGAACTCGGACTGGAATGACCCGCAGCTCCCGCCGCATCGATCTCACGCCCGGCTACGTGCTGCACCACCGCCCGTGGCGCGACACCAGCCGCATCCTCGAGGTGCTGACGCGCGAGCACGGGCGCCTCACCCTCTTTGCCCGCGGCGTGCGCGGGCCGCGGGCGCGGCTGGCCCCGGTGCTGCAGCCGTTCCAGCCGCTGCTGCTGTCCTTCAGCGGCCGCGGCGAGGCCGCGCAGCTGACCGCGGCCGAGCGCTGCGGCGAGGCCGCGACGCTGCCCGCCGCCACGCTCATGGCGGCCTTCTACCTCAACGAGCTGCTGCTGAAGCTCACCACGCGCCACGACCCGCTGCCGCAGCTCTACGATCACTACGATGCCACGCTGCGCGCGCTGCGCTCCGGGGCGGCACTCGAGCCGTGCCTGCGCATCTTCGAGAAGCGCCTGCTCGAGGTGCTCGGCTACGGGCTCGACCTCAAGAGCGAGGCCTACTCGGGCCGCCCAATCCGGGCGCAGGGCTACTACCACTTCCGCCCGGCGCAGGGGCTGATCACCGCCGGCAACGTGCGCACGGGTACGCTCAGCGGGGATTCCCTGCTGGCGCTCGCGGCCGAGGAGCTCGGCAGTGAGCGCGCCCTCGCCGACGCGCGGCGCCTGCTGCACTCGGCGCTCGCCGCCTGTCTTGAGGGGCGCCAGCTGAGCACGCGCACGGTGGCGCGCGCGCTGCACGGCCGGACGGCGCCGTGAAGAGCCCGCTCGCCCTCGGCGTCAACATCGATCACGTGGCGACGCTGCGCCAGGCGCGCCGCGGCCGCCTGCCGGACCCGGTGCACGCCGCGCTCACCGCCGAGACCTCGGGCGCCGACAGCATCACGCTGCACCTGCGCGAGGACCGTCGCCACATCCAGGACCACGACCTGCGCGCGCTGCGCGGCCTGCTCAAGACACGCATGAACCTCGAGATGGCGGTCACCGAGGAGATGCTGCGCATCGCCTGCGAGGTGCGCCCGGCGGACGTGTGCCTGGTGCCGGAGCGGCGCGCCGAGGTGACCACCGAGGGCGGCCTGGACGTTGCCGGCGCCGTCGGGCGCATCCGCGCCGCGGTCGCCGCGCTCAGCGCCGCCGGCAGCCGCGTGTCGCTGTTCATCGACCCGGACGAGGCGCAGCTGGAAGCAGCGCTCGCGGTGGGCGCGCCGGTGATCGAGCTGCACACTGGCGCCTACGCCGAGGCCGAGGGCGGCGCGCAGGCGCTGCAGCTGGCGCGCCTGGCCACGGCCGCGCGGCGCGCGCGCGCGCTCGGCCTCACCGTGCACGCCGGCCACGGCCTGGACTATCACAACGTGCAGCCGGTCGCGGCCCTCAACGACATCGTCGAGCTCAACATCGGGCACGCGATCATCGCCCACGCGCTGTTCGTCGGACTGGCGCAGGCGGTGCGCGAGATGAAGGCGCTGATGCTCGCGGCGCGCGCATGATCTACGGCATCGGCGTCGACGTGCTCGAGCGCGAGCGCATCGCGCGCACCCTCGAGCGCTTCGGCTCGCGCTTCGTCGAGCACCTGCTGCTGCCGGCCGAGCTGGCGCAGTTCGCCCAGACGCAGCGCCGCGAGCGCTTCCTCGCCATGCGCTTCGCCGGCAAGGAGGCGATCGTCAAGGCCATGGGCACCGGTTTCGCGCACGGGGTGTGGATCCGCGACGTCGGCGTGGTGCAGAACACCTGGGGCAAGCCGGAGGTGGTGTTCTCAGCGCGCGGCGAGGCGCTGCGACGCAAGCTCGGCATCGGCGACGGCCACGTGACACTCACCGATGAGGGAAGTCTCGTGGTCGCGGTCGCCGTGCTCATGAAGGCCCCGGCGTGAACACGCTGGTGTTCGACATCGAGACCGTGCCGGACGTGGCCTTCGGGCGGCGCCTCTACCACCTGGAGGGCTTGAGCGATGCGCAGGTCGCGAAGGCGATGTTCGCCCTGCGCCGCCAGGACACCGGCGGGGACTTCCTGCCGCCCGAGCAGCAGCGCGTGGTGGCCATCTCCTGCGTGCTGCGCAGCGGGGAGGAGGGGCTGCGGGTGTGGAGCCTCGGGGATCTCGGCAGCGGCGAGGCTGAGCTCGTGCAGCGCTTCTTCGATGGCATCGAGAAGTACTCACCGGACCTGGTCTCCTGGAACGGCTCGGGCTTTGACCTCCCGGTGCTCACCTACCGGGCGCTGCGGCACGGGGTGCGTGCCACGCGCTACTGGGAGACCGGCGACTCCGACCGCGAATTCCGCTACAACAACTACCAGAACCGCTACCACCGGCGGCACTGCGACCTGATGGACGTGCTGGCCGGTTTTAACCGCCGCGGCGCCGCGCTCGCCAACGTGGCGCTGCTGCTCGGCCTGCCGGGCAAGCTCGGCTTCGACGGCAGCCAGGTGTGGGAGGCGTACCTGGCGGGCAACCTCGAGCGCATCCGCGCCTACTGCGAGACCGACGTCCTGAATACCTGGCTCATCTGGCTGCGCTTCGCGCACTTGCGCGGCGAGCTCACGCCCGAGGCGCACGGGGCCGAGGTTGAGCGCGTGCGCGCCTACCTGCGCGCAGCGCCGGAGGCGCACCTCGGTGAGTTCCTGCGCGCCTGGGAGTCCCCCGGGTGAGCCGCGCCGACCGCCGCGCCGGTGCCGCGGCGGCCGAGGAAACCGGCAGCATCAGCGGCCTGACCCAGGAGGGGGAGGGGGTCGTGCACGGCGGCAAGACCGCCTTCGTCGCCGGTGCCCTGCCCGGGGAGCGGGTGCGCTTCCGGCGCCGCGCGCGCCGGCGCCAGCATGATGAGGCCGAATTGCTCGAGGTACTCGAGCCCTCGCCCGCGCGGGTCTCGCCGCGCTGCGTGCATTTCGGCGTGTGCGGGGGCTGCGTGCTGCAGCACCTGGAGGGTGGCGCCCAGGTCACGGCAAAGGATGCGCAGCTGCGCGCAGCGCTCGCCCGCGTGGCGCGCGTCGAACCGGCACGCTGGCTCGCGCCCCTCAGCGGCCCCTCCTTTGGTTACCGCCGCCGCGCCCGCCTCGGCGCCCGCTTCGTCTACAAGAAGGCGCGGGTCGTGGTGGGCTTCCGCGAGCGCGCCGCACCGTACGTGGCGGAGCTCACGGGCTGCGAGGTACTGGCCGCCCCGGCCGGGGCGCTGCTCGCGCCGCTGGCCGCGCTGGTCGGTGCGCTCAGCATCCGCGAGCACTTGCCGCAGATCGAGGTAGCGGTGGCGGACAACGCCACCGCGCTGGTCCTGCGGGTACTGAGGGAGCCGACGGCCGCGGACCTCGCGCAGCTGCGCGCCTTCGCCGCCGCGCACCAGGTGCAGCTCTATCTGCAGCGCGCGGGGGTCGGCTCGGTTGCGCCACTGGAGCCGCAGGCGGCCGAGCTCACCTACGCGCTGCCGGCCTTCGGCCTCACCTTCGGCTTCGCACCCACGGATTTCATTCAGGTGAATGCCGCGGTCAACGCCGCGCTGGTGGCGCGTGCGCTCGAGCTGCTCGAGCTCACCCCCACCTCGCGGGTGCTCGATCTCTTCTGCGGGCTTGGCAACTTCACCTTGCCGCTGGCACGCCACGCCGCGCAGGTGACGGGCGTGGAAGGGGAGGCGGCCCTCATCGCGCGCGCGCGCGCGAACGCGCAGCGCAACGGCATCGGCAACGCCGAGTTCCACGTGGCCGACCTCACGCAGGCGGTGCACGAGCTACCCTGGATGCGCGCCTCCTACAGCCACGTGCTGCTTGACCCGCCGCGCACCGGTGCACGCGAGCTGCTCGGCGCCCTGGCGCGGCTGGCCCCGCGGCGGCTGTTGTATATTTCCTGCCATCCGGGAAGTCTGGCGAGGGATCTGGGAGTGCTGGTGCACGAGCACGGCATGAGACTCGAGGCGGCCGGCGTGGTCGACATGTTTCCGCACACCGCGCACGTGGAATCCGTGGCGCTGCTGTCCGCGCTGCCAGCGCAGAGCCGCTCCGGCGCATGAGCCTGGGGCCGCTGATGATCGATCTCGTCGGCACCGAGGTGTCCGCCGAGGAGCGCGAGCTGCTGCGCCATCCGCTGGTCGGCGGCGTCATCCTCTTCACCCGCAACTACGTCGACCCACCGCAGCTGACGGCGCTCGTAGCTGCGATCCACGCCGCGCGCTCCCCACCGCTGATCGTCGCGGTCGACCAGGAGGGCGGACGCGTGCAGCGCTTCCGCCAGGGGTTCGCACGGCTGCCGCCGGCGCGGCGCATCGGCCACCAGTTTGACCTGGATGCCCGCACGGGCCTGGCGCTGGCGCGCTCGCTCGGCTGGCTCATGGCTGCCGAGCTGCGGGCCCATGGGGTGGACCTCTCCTTTGCCCCGTGCGTGGACCTGGACTATGGGGTCAACGAGGCCATCGGCCAGCGGGCCTTCCACCCGGGCGCGGAGGCGGTGGCGCAGCTGGCCGGCGCCTGGATGCACGGCATGCGGGAGGCGGGCATGGCGGCCACGGCCAAACACTTCCCCGGACACGGGGCGGTGACGGCCGATTCCCACCTGGCGCTGCCGGTTGACCGGCGGCCCCTGGTCGACCTGGCCCCGGAACTGACCCCCTACCGGCGGCTGATTGCCAACGGGCTGCCGGCCGTCATGGTGGCCCATATCCTCTTCCCGGCCGTGGATCAGGCCCCCGCCAGCCTCTCCAGAGTCTGGATTCGCGACGTATTACGCGGAGAGCTGGGGTTTCAGGGGGTAGTGTTCGCCGATGATCTGTCAATGAAGGGGGCAGCTGCCTTCGGGGACATCCTGTCCCGGTCCCGGCAGGCCCTCATGGCGGGCTGTGACATGCTACCGGTCTGCAACCATCGGCCGAGCGTCATCGAACTGCTGGATAAGCTCGACTGCGAACCGCAGCCGGCCTCCAGCCTGCGCCTGGTGCGTCTGCACGGGCGCTCCGGGGCCCCGGGACGGGCTGCCCTGGCGGCCCTGCCGGAGTGGACCCAGGCCCAGGAGCTGCTGGCCAAGGTCAGCGAGGCCCCCGAACTGACCCTGGATGCCGGGGGCTCCCCGACGTGAACAACTGGTCGCTCGAGGCCTGGCAACGCGTCGTGGAGCATTCCCCCGAGGGCATCGTCATCTGCGATGCCACGGCCAAGGACCACCCGGTGATGTTCGTGAACAATGCCTTCGCGCAGTTGTGTGGCTACCCCGTGGCGACCCTCATGGGATCGAACCTGCGCATTCTGCAGGGCACGGACCGCGACCAGGAGGGACGCGTGCGCCTGGCGGAGGCGCTGGCCAAGGGCCAGCCCGCCCGCGTGCTGGTGCGCAACTACCGCCCCGACGGGAGCCTCTTCTGGAACGAGTGTGTGGTGCAGCCGGTGCGCGGCGCCAAGGGCGAGCTCACCCACTACGTCGGCTATCACCGCGATGCCAGCGAGCGGCTGAAGAGCGCCGAGCGCGGCGGCGGCAGCGGGCTGCCCTCCTGGCTGCGCGAAGACCGGCTCACGGGACTGCACTCGCGCGCCTACTTCGAGGAGCTGCTGCAGCGGGACTGGTCGCTCGCGCAGCGCGACTCGCACGAGATCAGCCTGACGCTCTTCGACATCGATGACCTCGGGGCCTACAACGACAAGTTCGACCGTTCCGCGGGCGATGCCTGCATCCGGCGCGTGTCGCGCGTCATCGGCGCCTCCTACCGCCGCGGCGGGGACCTGGTGGGCCGCTGGGACGGGGGGTGCTTCGCCGTCCTCACCCAGGGGGATGCGGCGGAACGCGCCGCGGAGTACGCCCAGATCGTGACGCAGCGCGTGCGCGAGCTGCTCATGCACCATCCGACCGCCGGCGCGGGCCGCTACGTCACCGTGAGCGCCGCAGTGGCGAGCCTCGTGCCGCCGCGCGCGCTGTCGCTCGAGGGACTGCTGGCGGCCTGCATGGCGGCCATGAAGCGCGCCAAGAAGAACGGCAAGGACGCGATCGTCGTCGCCGAATCCGGCGACTTCAGCGCCTAGGCAGCGCTCACCCGGGCGCGCCGGGCATCCCGGCCCTTGTTTTCCATTGGAAGAACAAAGGGATATAATTTCACCTGAAATGAAAGCAGCCGAATCCAGGCGGATCCGGCCGGCCGCGGGCCGGGTGCTGTCGCGCGCCTTCGTGCGCGCCGGGCGACTGCTCGAGATCCCGCAGGCCCAGCTGGCAGCCGTCATCGGTGTGAGCGGAGCCACGCTGTCGCGCCTGGCGAACGGGCAGAAGCAGTTGGAGTCCGGCTCCAAGGCCTGGCAGCTCGCGGCGCTGTTCGTGCGGCTGTTCCGCTCGCTCGATGCCATCGTGGGCTCGGACGATGCGGCGGCGCGCGCCTGGCTGCGCAGCGAGAACGGGGCGCTCGGCGGCGTGCCGCTCGAGCTGATCCGCGAGCCCGCCGGACTGGTGCGCACGGTTGACTACCTGGACGCCGCCCGCGCTCGCATCTGAGGCGCGCGGCTACGCCCGCACGCTGCACCGCGTGGTGGAGGCGCAGCACCTGGCCTCCACCATGCGCCTGGCGGACTCGCTCGAGGAGCAGTCGCTGCTCGAGTCCGTGCTCGAGCAGAGCAAGCCCGCGCTGCCGGGCACGGCGCGAGCGCTGCACTATCTGTTGGCGACGCCGTTTCGCTACCGCCCGCACCTCGGCTCGCGCTTCCGCGCCGCCTTCGAGAGCGGCGTGTGGTATGCGGCCGAGGCGCTGCGCACGGCGCTCGCCGAGAAGAGCTACTGGCGGCTGCGTTTCCTGCTCGATTCCCCCGGCACCCCGGAGCTGAAGGCCGTGCCGCATACCGCCTTCTGCGCCGCGGTGCGCGCGCGCGTCGCGCTCGATCTGACCCGCGAGCCGCTCGCGCGCGAGCGCGCCGCGTGGATGCACCCGAGCGACTACGCCCGCACCCAGGCGCTCGCCACCGCCGCGCGGGCGGCCGGCATCCAGTGCATCCGCTACAGCTCGGTGCGCGATCCGCAGCACGGTGCCTGCGTCGCCGTGCTCACCCCGGCGGTGTTCGGGCGCAGCCGGCCACGCGAGGCGCACACCTGGTTTATTGCCGCCGGCCGCGAGCGCGTGCGCTGCGTGCCGCAGCGGGGCGGGGGCGAGGGCTGGGAGTTTGCCGCCGCGCAGCTCCTGGGCGGCGCGAGCTGAGCGCGTCAGCTGCGCGGGGGGGACTCCCCCCTCAGGCGCTCAGCGTCCGGGTGCGCGCGCGCCCTGCGCCGGGGTGACCAGCGCGATGACCCCGTAGGCCGGGTTGTCGAAGTAGTTGCGGTCGTAGTACTTCACGCGCCGGCTCTCGTTGATGCTGAACACCGTGCCGGGCGGGGCATTGAGCCCCGGCGGCGGCTGGGCGATCGCGTAGCTGAGCGTCATGCCGAGGTGCAAGAACTGCCCGTGCTCGAGGAACACCGTACCGGAGAGCCCCTCGATGTCGACACCGAGGCGCTGCAGGGAGAAGCCGGCCCGCGTACCCCAGGAGCTGGCCGTCTGCGACCACGCAAAATGAGCCACGGGAACGTAGGCGCCGCTGGCGCGCAGGCGGTTCTCGAGCTCCCCGAGCTGATAGCTGGAGGCGGGCAGGGCGGCCACGAAGCGTCCGACCTGGTTGCTGCCGCCGACGGGGGCTTCATCGCCGGCGATGGTGCGCGCACTGGCACCCGCGGTGCCCCAGTTCTCCGCGCCACCCGCGGCGCTGCTGTCGCGGAACACGATCAATTCCACGTTGTAGACCGGCGCGCTGGGCGCGCTGGGCGCGCCGGGCGCGCTGGCCGCAGCGGCCGCGGTGGTGGCGGCTTCCTGCGCCTGCGGTGCGGAGGCAGCGGCGAGGACCATGCACACGAGGGCGGCAGGGAGCCCTCGGGTCAAGCTGCGGGATGCGCTCATGGCAGGCATTCTAATGGAGCGCCGCGGCGCCGCCGAGGCGTCGCAGCAGCTCGCCGGCGTACTCGAAGCGCTCGCCCTCGGCGCCGAGGGCACGCGTCACGCGCAGCTTAAGCGCGCCCTCGAGGCGGTACTCCCGCGGGGCGCGCTGGATGAGGCGTACCAGCGTCGCCGGCTCGATGCGCGCGTGCGGCTCGAAGGTGAGGCTGCCTCCCTGCGGTCCCAGATCCAGGCGCCGCACGCCCAGGGTGCGCGCGAGCAGCTTCAGACGCGTGATGCGCAGCAGGTTCTGCGCCGCCGGCGGCAGCGGCCCGAAGCGGTCGTGGATCTCGGCCGCCAGCTCATCGAGCGCCGGTGCGCCGTCAGCGGCCGCGAGCCGCTTGTAGAGGGAGAGCCGCACGTGCACGTCGGCCACGTAGCCCTCGGGCAGGAAGGCCGGCAGGCGCAGCTCCACCTCGGTGGCTGCGGCGAGCGGCTGCTCGAGGTCCGGCTCGCGGCCTTCCTTGAGTGCGCGCACCGCCCGCTCGAGCATGTCCAGGTAGAGCGACAGGCCGATCTCGGTCATCTGCCCGCTCTGCTGCTCGCCGAGCAGCTCGCCGGCGCCGCGGATCTCCAGGTCATGAGTGGCGAGCACGAAGCCGGCGCCCAACTCCTCCATCGCTTCGATGGCCTCCAGGCGCTTGGCGGCATCCTGGGCCAGGGCGGCGCGCGGCGGGGCGATCAGGTAGGCATAGGCGCGGTGGTGCGAGCGGCCCACGCGCCCGCGCAGCTGGTGCAGCTGCGCCAGCCCGAGCTGGTCGGCGCGGTTGATCATGATAGTGTTGGCCGTGGGCACGTCGATGCCGCTCTCGATGATCGTGGTGCACACCAGGATGCTGAAGCGGCGATGGTAGAAGTCGACCATCAGCTGCTCCAGGTCGCGCTCGCGCATCTGCCCGTGGCCGACGCGCACCGAGGCCTCCGGCACCAGCGCGGCCACTTCGGCGGCGATCTTCTCGATGCTGCGCACCTCGTTGTGCACGAAGTAGATCTGGCCGCCGCGGCGCAGTTCGCGCAGGGCCGCCTCGCGCAGCGTCGCGCCGTGCCACTCGATGAGGAAGGTCTTGATGGCCAGGCGCGCGGCCGGAGCGGTGGTGATGAGCGACAGGTCACGCAGGCCGCCGAGTGCCATGTTGAGCGTGCGCGGGATCGGCGTCGCGGTAAGGGTGAGGACGTGCACGTTGGCGCGCAGCGCCTGCAGGCGCTGCTTGTCGCGCACGCCGAAGCGGTGCTCCTCGTCGATGATCAGCAGCCCGAGGTCGCGGAAGCGCGCCTGGGCGTGCAGCAGGCGGTGCGTGGCGATGACGATGTCGACCTTGCCCTGCTCCAGGCCCTCGAGCACCGCCTGCGTCTCGCGCGAGGTGCCAAAGCGCGACAAGCCCTCGATGCGCACCGGCCAGTCGGCGAAGCGGTCGCGGAAGTTGGCCAGGTGCTGCTGCACCAGCAGCGTCGTGGGGGCGAGTACCGCCACCTGTTTGCCGGATTGCACCGCGACGAAGGCGGCGCGCATCGCGACCTCGGTCTTACCGAAGCCGACATCGCCGCACACGATCCGGTCCATGGGCTGTGCACTGGCGAGGTCCGCCAGCACGTCGCGGATCGCGGCCGCCTGGTCAGCGGTCTCCTCGAACGGGAAGGCGCTGGCGAAGCTCTGGTAGTCCAGCTCCGCGGCCTGCAGCGCGAGCCCCGCCTGCGCCTTGCGCCGCGCGTACAGGTCGAGCAGCTCCGCGGCCACGTCGCGCACCTGCTCGGCGGCGCGGCGCCGCGCGCGCGCCCACTGGTCGGTGCCGAGCTTGTGCAGCGGGGCGTGCTCGGGCGCCGCGCCGGTGTAGCGGCCCACCAGGTGCAGCTGCTGCACCGGCACGTAGATGCGATCGCCGTCCTGGTACTCGAGCACGAGGAACTCACCGGGCTGGCCGCCGATCTCCATCGGCATCAGACCCTGATAGCGGCCGACGCCATACTCCTCGTGCACCACCGGCGCGCCCGGGTTGAGGTCGCGCAGGTCACGCAGGATCGCCTCCGGGTCGGCGGCGCGCTTGCGGCGGCGCTCCTGGCGCGCCCGCGCGCCGAACAGCTGCGCCTCGGAGATGACCGCGATCGGCGGCTCGAGCAGCGTCAGCCCCTGCAGGTCGGGCGCCACGGTCAGCCCGAGGCGCGCGCTGCCGGCGGCGAAGGCCGCCCAGCCCTCGAGCAGCACGACCTCGTGCTGCGTAGCGCGCAGCATTTCCGCCAGCACCTCGCGCCGGCCGGCCGAGTCTGCGGCGAGCAGCACGCGCCCCTCGAACTCGCGCAGGAAGGCCTCGAGCGGGGCGAACGGCTGCTCGGCGCGCACATCGAGGCGCAGCTCGCGCGGGGCGCGCGTGGCGAAGTTGTGCACGCCGGCGCGCTCGGCCCCGGGCAGCTCGGTTTCCGCCTTGACCGACTCGAGCGTGATCGCGGCAAAGCCCGCCAGGCGCGGGACGAGCTCGGGCGGCGGCAGGAACAGCTCGGCCGGGGCGAGCACGGGGCGCTCGATGTCGTGGCGGCGTTCCTCGTAGCGCTGCGTGACCTCGCTCCAGGCGCGCTCGAGACCGCGCTCGAGGGTGGTGCTGTGCACGATGACGGCCTCGCGCGGCAGGTAGTCGATCAGCGTGGCCAGGGCATCGAAGAACAGCGGCTGGTAGAACTCAATGCCGGCGGGGGCCAGTCCCTCGCTGACGCCGCGATAGATCGCCGACTTGGTGGGGTCGCCCTCGAAGCGCGTGCGGTAACGGCGCCGGAACTCCTTCACCGCCGCCTCATCCAGCGGCACCTCGCGTGCCGGCAGCAGCCGCACTGCGGGCAGCGCGTCCAGCGAGCGCTGCGTGTCCGGGTCGAAGCGGCGAATCGCCTCGATCTCCTCGTCGAACAGGTCGATGCGCAGCGGCGCCGTGCTGCCCATGGGAAACACGTCCAGCAGCGAGCCGCGCACCGCGAATTCCCCCGGGCTCACCACCTGGCTGACGCTCGCGTAACCGGCCTCCACCAGGCGTGCGCGGAAGGGCTCGAGCGAGAGCGCCTGGCCCTTGCGAAGCTCAAAGGCGCGCCCCTGCACGTAGTTGCGCGGCGGCAGGCGCTGCAGCAGCGTGTCGGCCGAGACGATCAGGCAGCCGTGCCTTGCCTGCGGCAGCTCGAACAGCGTGCGCAGCCGCTCGGAGACGATGTCCGGGTGCGGCGAGAACTGATCGTAGGGCAGCACTTCCCAGTCCGGCAGGCGCAGCAGGGGCAGCGCGGCCCCGGCGAAGAACTGCAGTTCCGCGCTCAGTCGCTCGAGCTCGCGGGCATCCTCCACCACCACCACGTACAGCCGCCGGTCGGCCACCAGCGCCTCGGCCAGCGCCAGCGCCGCGGCGCTGCCGTAGAGCTGGTGCCAGCGCAGCTGCGGCTGCGAGGGCGTCGGAACGGGTGGCTGGAGCAAAGACAGGGGCATGCCGGGCGCGGCCTGTAAATGAGGGGATCGGGAAGAACGGAGCTTAACTGAGGGCGGGCCGCGCGGGCGCACGCCGCGCGCACCTGCGCCTAGGCGGCGGCAAACTCGGTCGGCAGCTGTAGTCGCGAGGTGAGCGGCACGCAGTAGATATCGATCGGGTGGCTGCGGCCCCGCAGCTGCAGCGGCGGCAGCGCGGTGGCGCCCACATCCATCCCCTGCGCATCCAGTGAGCGTTTGAGGGCGCTGGAGAACAGCATCTCGCCGGCGCGGGCGCGCTGACACAGCCGCTCGGCGATGTTGACCGTGTCGCCGATGATGGTGTAGCTCATGTAGGAGGCCGAGCCGATGTTGCCCGCCACGACCTCGCCCTCGTTGATGCCGATGCCGAGGCCGGCTTCGACCGCATAGCGCTCCTTCCACGAGCGCGCCAGCTCGCCGAACCCGACCAGCATTTCGCGCGCGGCGGCCACCGCCCGCTGCGCGCAGTCCGCCTGCACGAGCGGCACGCCGAAGGCGAGCATCAGGCCATCACCGGCCATGTGAAACACCGTGCCCTCGTGACGGAAGGTGATCTCGGTGAGGAGTGAGAAATACTCGTTCAGCAGCGGCACCACGGCCTGCGGCTCCAGCTGCTCGGAGATGCTGCTGAAGCCACGCAGGTCGGCGAACAGCACCACCGCGTGGGCGCGTGCATCCGCGGTCGCGAGCAGCGCGTCACGCAGCTGGGCATCGTTTAGGATCTTGTCCGCGAGCCGTGGCGATACGTAGCGACGAAAGGTCTGCCGCAGCACCTCTTCGCGGCGCCTGATTTCCGCCTCGAGCTCAGTCGCGGCGGTCTTTTTGCGGAGCGCGCCAGCGCGCAGTAGGGCCTCGATATGAGCCCTGAGAAGCTCGTCCTCCGACACATACTCCCCGGAATTTATTCGTTATTGAGGGCGAGCCTACCATAAGGAGATTACCCGGCGGCAGCGGCCAAGGCGCCGCTGCCGGGACCCCCCGGGCAGCAGTGCCTGGAGCGGATCTAGGGGGCGGGCTTGGAGGCGTCCGGAGCGCTGCGCGGGCGGGTGAGGGTGCGCAAGCGGTAGACGGTGAGGGCGATGCCGACCGCGAGGAAGAGGGTGGCCATGGTTATGTCGCCACGCTCGAACTGCCGCCAGGCGAGCACCAGCCAGAAGATCAACAGCAGGAAGGCGACGATGAAGCCCATAAGAAGAGGGCGCGCGGCGCTCAGCCGGAGGTGACCACCGAGTCGATCACGCGGTCGCCCTCGAAGAACACCGAGAAGCCGCTGTAGTCCCAGCGCGTGATGGGCGGCCGGCCGACGGTCGGATGGCGGTTGGCCGGCGCGCCGAAGCGCTTCTCGACATCGCCCATGGTCGAACCGCGCTTCGGGGTGGGTACCTGCGAGGGCGCCACGGCGACGGCGCCGTTCACCACGATGGTCTCGGCGGCGGCGGTGCCGGCCAGTGCGCAGCCCAACAGCAGCGCGGCGAGAGTGCGGGTCAGCATGCGGCGTTCCTCCAGCAAACGCGCTCGACTATAGCACCGGCATCAATCTGTCAAAGCAACCCGCGCCGCCGGCGCGCCGATTTGTGACCTGCGTCTGAATTCCCGCCCAACTGTGGTTAAATCGCGACGATGTTTCATCCGCTGTCCGTGTGGATGGGCCTGCGCTACGTGCGGGCGCGCTCGCACAAGTTCTTTGTCTCCTTCATCACCTGGGCTTCCCTCGTCGGGGTCTGCGTCGGCGTCGCCGCGCTGATCGTCATTCTGTCCGTCATGAACGGCTTCGAGGGCGAGCTGCGCGACCGGCTGCTCTCACTGAGCGCGCCGGTGCGGGTCAGCGCCCGCGCCGGGGCGCAGCCGACCCCGGCCGACTGGGAGGCCGCACTGCGCCTGGCCGAATCGACCGGCGGCATCCGTGACGTGGCACGCTACGCGGAGCTGCAGGCGCTCGCGGTGCGCCAGCCCGAGATGGTCCCGATCCTGCTGCGCGGCATCGATCCGCAGGCGCCGGCGAGCCGCTCGGACCTGGGCAGCGCCCTGACCCAGGGGCGCCTGAGCGAGCTCACCGCCGGCTCCGGGCACGTCATCCCCGGCGCCATCATCGCGGAGCGGCTGGGACTTTCGGCCGGCGACCCGATCACCGTGCTGCTGCCGAGCGTCGGGGAGGGCGGGGCGCCGAGCCCGAAGCTGCGCGAGTTCACGGTCGCGGGCGTGTTCGAGGTCGGGCTGCAGGACCACGACGGCTCGCTGGTGTTCGCCAACCTCGAGGACGTGCGCGCCCTGGGGGCCGCCGGTGCCGCGAGCGAGGGCCTGCGCGTGCGCCTGCGCGACGTGCTGACGGCCCCGGCGGTGGCGGCGCAGCTCGCGCGGCGGCTGCCGCCGTCGTTGTTCGAGGTGAGCGACTGGACGCGCGACAACGCCAACTACTTTCGCGCCATCCGCATCGAGAAGACCATGATGTCGCTCATCCTGCTGCTGATCGTGGCGGTCGCGGCCTTCAACATCGTCGCCATGCTGGTGATGGTGGTAACCGACAAGCGCACCGACATCGCCATCGTGCGCACCTTCGGCGCCGCGCCGCGCCGCGTCATGGGCATCTTCATCACCCAGGGGCTGGTGATCGGCTGGCTCGGCGTGCTGAGCGGCATCGCGCTCGGGCTCGCCCTGGCCTTCAACGTCGCCACCATCGTGCCCTTCCTCGAGCACACCTTCGGCTTCCAGTTCATGGACGCCGACGTCTACTACATCACCGCGATTCCCTCCGAGGTGCACTGGAGCAACGTGCTGGTGATCGCCGTGGCGGCGCTCACCCTCACCGCGCTCGCCACGGTCTATCCGGCGCTGCGCGCGGCGCGTACCGCGCCGGCGGAAGCGCTGCGCTACGAGTGAGCGATGAGCGCCTACGAGTGGCTGATCGGCACCCGCTACCTGCGCTCGACCCACCGGCGCGGCTTCGTCTCCTTCGTGGCGCTGATGTCGGTGTGCGGGCTGATGCTCGGGGTGGCCACACTCATCGTCGTACTGTCCGTCATGAACGGTTTCGAGCGCGAGCTGCGCAACCGCATCCTCGCCGTCACCGCTCATGCGACCATCTCCGGGGTCGAGGGACCGCTCACCGACTGGCAGGACCTGCAGCGGCGGCTGCAGGCGCGGCCCGGCGTCGCCGCGGTGGTGCCCTACATCGAGAGCCAGGCGATGCTCATGCACGGCACGCGCATGGCCGGCGCCAGCGTGCGCGGCGTGCTGCCCGGGGAGGAACGGCACGCCACCGGCCTCGCGCAGCGCATCACGCAGGGGAGTCTCGATGAGCTCAAGAGCGGCTCATTCACCACTATCCTCGGCAGTGCTCTGGCGCACGAGCTGCAGGTGGGGGTGGGGGACAGCGTGATCCTCATCGCGCCCGAGGGCAGCGCGACCCCCACCGGCGTGGTGCCGCGGATGCGGCGCTTCCGCGTGGTCGGCGTGTTCGAGTCGGGGATGTACGAGTTCGACCGTGGGCTGGCGCTGGTGCATTTGGCGGACGCGGCGCTGCTGTTCCGCACCGGCGCGGGTGTCACCGGGCTGCGCCTGGCCTTCACCGAGCCGCTGCGCGCGCCCGCGCAGGTGCGCGCCGCGGCGCTCGCCCTCGGCGGCCCGGGCTACTACGTGGATGACTGGACCCAGAACCACGCCAATTTCTTCCGTTCCATCGAGATCACCAAGTCCATGATGTTCCTGATCCTGCTCATGATCGTGGCGGTGGCGGCCTTCAACATCGTGGCGACGCTCGTCATGATCGTGAAGGAGAAGCAGACCGACATTGCCATCCTGCGCACCCTGGGTGCCGGGCCGCGCAACATCCTGCTGACCTTTGCCATCCAGGGCATCCTCATCGGGCTCGCCGGCACGCTGCTCGGGGCCAGCCTCGGCACGCTGCTGGCGGACAACCTGCAGCAGCTGGTGGCGGGCCTCGAGCACCTGCTCGGCACGCAGTTTCTCGATGCGCGCGTCTACTATATGAGCGACCTGCCCGCCTACGTGGAGGGCTGGGACGTCTTCAAGGTGTGCGCGGTCGCCTTCGTGCTGTGCGCGCTCGCCACGATCTACCCGGCATGGCGCGCGGCGCGCACGGCGCCGGCGGAGGCGCTGCGCCATGAGTGAGACGGTGCTGCAGGCGTGCGCGGTGAAGAAGTCCTTCCGCCAGGGCCCGGCACTGCTCGCGGTGCTCGAGGGCGTGGAGCTCAGCGTGCGCGCGGGCGAGCGGGTCGCCATCGTCGGGGCTTCCGGCTCCGGCAAGACGACCCTGCTGCAGATCCTCGGCGGGCTCGACCGGCCGAGCTCCGGTGAAGTGCGCATTGCGGGGCGCGACATCCACGCCCTCGCCGAGGCCGAGCGCGGCGTGCTGCGCAACCAGGCGCTCGGCTTCGTCTACCAGTTCCACCACCTGCTGCCGGAGTTCTCCGCGCTGGAGAACGTGGCCATGCCGCTGCTGGTGCGCCGCGCGCCGATCGCCTCGGCCCGCAGCACCGCGCGCGCGCTGCTCGAGCGGGTCGGCCTGGGGCAACGCCTGCAGCACCGGCCGCATCAGCTCTCCGGCGGCGAGCGCCAGCGCGCCGCGGTGGCGCGTGCGCTGGTGACGCAGCCGCGCATCGTGCTCGCGGATGAGCCGACCGGCAATCTCGACGGCGCCAATGCCGAGAGCGTGTTCGCGCTCATGCTCGAGCTCAATCGCGAACGCGGCACCAGCCTCATCGTGGTGACCCACGATCTGCGCCTGGCACAGCGCATGGAGCGCGTCTACGAACTCGAGGGCGGCATGCTGCGCGTGCGTCCCTGAGGGCCGCCGTCAGGCGCTCGGGGCCGCGTGGCGCGCGCGGTAGCGCGAGACCACGTGCCAGCGCCACAGGATCTCGAGCACGCACCAGCCGAGCACGGCACACACAAGCCCGCACACCAGGCACCCGAGCAGGAACGGGCGCCACACCGGCGTCAGCTCGTGCGTGAACCAGTGCCAGCTGGCGACGAAGTGAAAATGGTGGCGCGGCCCGGGCAGCAGCCCGGCGCCGACGCGGTAGGCGAGGTAATACACCGGCACGGCAGTGAAGGGGTTGAGCAGGAACGTCGTGCCGCAGATCACCGGCAGGTTCAGCCGCCACAGCAGGGCCACCGCGCAGGCGCTCGCCAGGTGCACCGGCAGCGGGATGAAGCAGATCGCCAGCCCGGCGGCGAACGCGTAGGTGACGTTGCGGCGGTGCGGGGTCCACAGCTGCGGGTCGGTGAGGCGCTGCGCGAAGGGGCGCAGGAACCACAGCTCGCGCAGCGACGCGGGGTCGGGGGTGATCTTTTGCAGTAGCCGGCGCGGCATCGAGGCGCGGACTCTAGCAGAAGGCTGTGCCGGTCAAGCGGACGCGCCCACCGGGCTGCGACGCAGTTACCTTGAGCCCCGGGGCGCCTCCGGTATGATGCCGCCTTCGCAGTCAACCGGTCCTTGGGGTCGCTTCGGATGTGGGAAATAGTGCGGGCCGGCGGCCCGCTGATGTGGCCGATCATCCTGTGCTCGATCATCGCCGCGGCGATCATCCTCGAGCGGCTGTGGACGCTGCAGGACAAGCGCGTGCTGCCGCAGGAGCTGCCGCAGCGCGTGTGGCAGCTGATCGAGGCCAACCAGGTGAACGACAAGGTGATCGCGGCGCTAGAGCAGAACTCCCCGCTCGGGCGGCTGCTGGCCACCGGTCTCGCCAACCGCAACCGCCCGCGCGAGGTGCTGATGGAGCGCCTCGAGGACACCGGCCGCCACGTGGTCTATGAGCTCGAGCGTTTCCTCAACATGCTCGGCACCATAGCCGGCATCTCGCCGCTGCTCGGGCTGCTCGGCACCGTCACCGGCATCATCCGCGCCTTCAACGCCATCCAGGCCGGTGGCATGGGCGATCCGCGCGCCCTCTCCGGCGGCATTGCCGAGGCCCTGATCGCCACCGCCGCGGGCCTGTGCGTCGCCATTCCGGCGCTGATCGCCTATCGCTACCTGCGCGGGCGCGTCGAGGGCATCGTGCTCGAGATGGAAAAGCACGCGATCCGCATGGCCGATGCGCTCGAGGCGGCGCCGCTGCGCGAGCGCGGCGCGGCTTCCTCACCGGCCGCCGCGGCCTAGCGGCGCGCGGCGGGCCAGCCAGCCGTGAACCTGCGTCCCGGCCGCCGCCTCGAGGAGCCCGAGATCAACGTGGTCTCGCTGATCGACGTCGTGCTGCTGCTGGTGGTGTTCTTCATCCTCTCGGCCAAGTTCAGTGACGAGGGGCGTCTGCGCGTGCACCTGCCGCAGGCCAGCGCGGTGCCCAGCGAGCGCAATGCCAGCGAGCCGCTGGTGGTGAGCGTCACCCAGGGCGGCACCTATCTGGTCAACCAGCACGAGCTGATCAACTCCAGCCCGGAGACGCTGCGCGCCGCGCTCCTGAAGGAGGCGGGCAGCAATCGCAGCATGCGCGTGACGCTGCGCGCGGACGCGCGCGCCACCCACCAGTCGGTCATCACCGCCATGGACGTGCTCGGCCGCCTCGGCTTCGCCGAGGTCAACATCGCGACCGTCAAGGACGAGACGGCGGGCAAGCCTTGAACGACGCGCCCCGAGCCGCGGCTGCCGGTGCGCGCAGCGCGCGTGCCTCGGGCAGCGCGCTGCACGCCTACCGCCGCCTGCTCGGCTACATCCGGCCCTACCGCGGCTATTTTGCGCTCGGCATCGTCGGCGGCATCCTGTTCGCGCTCACCATGGCGAGCTTCGCGCTGTTTGCCAAGAAGTTCGGCGACGGCACCTTCGAGCAACGCGATCCGCGCACCATCGTGTGGGTGCCGCTGGCGGTGGTGGGCCTGTTCATCCTGCGCGGCCTGGGGGACTTCACCCAGACCTACTTCATGGGCTACGTCGGACGGCACGTGGTGAGCCAGGTGCGCGGCGACGTATTCCGCCGCATCCTCATGCTGCCGGTGAGCTACTTCGACCGCCAGTCGGCCGCGGCGCTCCTGTCGCGCCTCACCTACAACACCGAGCAGATCGGCACCGCCACCACCGACTCGATCATCATCGCGGTGCGCTCCGCCCTCACCATCATCGCCTCCATCGGCTACCTGCTGTGGATGAATGCCCGCCTGGCGCTGATCGCCCTCACCATGGGGCCACTGGTCGGCTGGCTGGTCTCGGTCATCAACCGCTACTTCCGGCGCTACAGCCGCCGCATCCAGGACTCGATGGGCGATGTCACGCGCGTCGCCAAGGAGAGCGTCGAGGCGCCGCGGCTGATCAAGGTCTACAACGCCGAGCAGCACGTGTACGGCCAGTTCGATCAGGTGAACGCCCACAACCTGCGCTCCAACATGCGCCTGGTGCTCACCAAGGGCCTCTCCAACCCCACCGTGCAGCTGGTGACCGCGGTCGGCCTGTCGTTCGTGCTCTCGATCGCGATCGCGGACGCCATCCACGGGCGCATGAGCATGGGCGACCTGCTCGGCTTCTTCACCGCGCTGGTGAGCATCGCGCAGCCGCTGCGCGAGCTGGTCGGGGTCTCCGGCTCGCTGCAGCAGGGCATCGCCGCCGGCCAGAGCCTGTTCGAGCTCCTCGACGAGCCGCTCGAGCCGCAGGGCGGCACGCTCACCATCCTGCGCGCGCGCGGCGAGGTGCAGTTCGAGCACGTCTCCTTCAGCTACGACGGTGCGGCGCCGCTGCCGCAGGAGCCAGGGGCGCGCCGGGTCGCGGCGCTCGCGGACGTCTCGCTGCGCATCGCCGCCGGCGAGAGCCTGGCGATCGTCGGGCGCTCCGGCAGCGGCAAGTCGACCCTGGTCAACCTGCTGCCGCGCTTCTACGACGTCACCGCCGGCTGCGTGCGCATCGATGGGAATGACGTGCGCGAGTACGCCCTGGGGAGCCTGCGCGAGCAGATCGCGGTGGTGAGCCAGGACGTAGTGCTGTTCAACGACACCGTCCGCAACAACATCGCCTTCGGCCGAGACGTGCCCGATGCGGCCATCGAGCGCGCCGCCGAGGCCGCGCACATCCTGGAGTTCATCAGGAGCCGCCCCGAGGGCCTGGACACGCTGGTGGGCGATCGCGGCACGCTGCTCTCCGGTGGCCAGCGCCAGCGCATCGCGATCGCCCGCGCGCTGCTGAAGGATGCGCCGATCCTGATCCTGGACGAGGCGACCTCGGCGCTGGACTCCGAGGCCGAGCGCGCCATCCAGGCGGCACTGGCGCAGCTGGTGCGCAACCGCACCACCTTCGTCATCGCCCACCGCCTCTCCACGGTGGAGCAGGCCGACCGCATCATCGTGCTCGATGCCGGCCGCATCGTGGAAAGCGGCACGCATCAGCAGCTGCTGGCGCGCGCCGGTCTGTACGCGCAGCTGCACCGGCTGCAGTTCTCCGACTGAGCCGCGCGCCGCAGCGATGCCGCAACGGCTGCTCGCGCGCTGGTACGCCCCGGAAGCCGGGCCCTCGCTGCTCACGCCGCTGAGCTGGCTGTACGGTGTGGTGGTGGCGCTGCGGCGCGCGGCCTACCGGCGCGGCTGGCGCAGCGTGCAGCGCGTCGCGCGCCCGGTTGTCATCGTCGGCAACCTCACCGTGGGTGGCACCGGCAAGACCCCGCTCACCCTGTGGATCGCGCAGCAGCTGCAGGCGCAGGGGCTGCGCGTCGGCATCCTCTCGCGCGGCTACGGCCGCCGTGGCAGCGCCACGCGCGCGGTGCGGGCCGATGATGACTGGCGCGCGGTGGGTGATGAGCCGCTGCTGCTCGCGCGTCGCAGCGCCTGTCCGACGCTGGTGGCGCGCGACCGGGTGGCGGGCGCGCAGCAGCTCGCCGCCCAGGGCGTGCAGGTGATCCTCTGCGATGACGGCCTGCAGCACCTGCGACTCGAGCGCGACGCGGCGCTGGTGGTGCTCGATGGCGAGCGCGGGCTCGGCAACGCACGGCTGCTGCCGGCCGGCCCGCTGCGCGAACCGCCCGGGGCGCTCGCGGGCGCCGATGCGCTGATCGTCAACGGCGCCCCGCGGCATCCCTCGCTCGCCGCACTCGCCGCGCAAGGGGCGCTGCTGCGCATGGACCTCGAGGCGCAGCAGGCACTGCCGCTGGCCGGGACCGCCAGCGCCCGCGCGCTCGCGCAGTTCCGCGGCACGCCGGTGCACGCCGTGGCCGGCATCGGCAACCCGCAGCGCTTCTTTGCCAGCCTGCGCGCCCACGGGCTGACCGTGCTCGAGCACCCCTTCCCGGACCATCATCCACTGACGCGCGCCGAGCTCGACTTCGCGGATGAGCTGCCGGTGCTCATGACCGAGAAGGATGCCGTAAAATGCCCGCACGGCGCGGACGCGCGCCTCTGGTACGTGCCGGTCACGGCCCGCTTCGCGGATGCTGATGCCCGCCGGCTGCTTGAGGTGCTGCGTACCCGCCTACGCCACGCGGGAGTTGAATGCTGATGGAAGCCCGGCTGCTCGAGATCCTCGCCTGCCCGGTGTGCAAGGGCACCCTGAAGTACCAGCGCGAGGCGCGTGTGCTGGTGTGCCGCCTCGACCGCCTGGCGTACCCGATCCGCGATGACCTGCCGGTGATGCTCGAGGAAGAGGCGCGGCAGCTGAGCGCGGACGATCCGCTGCTGGACCGGTAGCCTTCAGCGCCCGCGCGTGTTCCGGGTCGTCATACCAGCCCGCTATGCCTCCACGCGCCTGCCGGGCAAGGCGCTGCGGCTGATTGCCGGCAAGCCGATGCTGCAGTGGGTGCACGAGCGCGCCACGGCCGCGCAGGCGGCCGAGGTGCTGATCGCCACCGATGATGAGCGCATTGCCACGGCGGCGCGCGCCTTCGGCGCCGCCGTGGTGATGACCGCGGCCAGCCACGCATCCGGAACCGACCGCATCGCCGAGGTGGCGCGCGTGCGCGGCTGGGCGGAGGCGGACATCGTGGTCAATGTGCAGGGGGATGAGCCACTCATCCCGGTGAGTCTCATCCGCCAGGTCGCGCAGCTGCTGCAGTCGCATCGCGATGCGCACCTCGGCACCCTCGCCACGCCGGTGCTGGCGCTGCAGGAGTACCTCGATCCGAACGCCGTCAAGGTGGTGAGCGATGCCGCCGGCCGGGCGCTGTACTTCAGCCGCGCCCCACTGCCCTGGAACCGCGACGGGGCTGCCGCGGGCCTCGCCAGCCAGAGCGACTGGAGCGGCGCGCGCCGCCACATCGGCATCTATGCCTACCGCGCGGGCGCACTGCTGCGGCTCGCCCGGCTGCCGCACGGCGAGCTCGAGCAACGCGAGAAGCTCGAGCAGCTGCGGGCCCTCGAGCACGGCCTGCACATCCAGGTGGCCACGGCGCTCGAGGCTCCCGGCCCTGATGTGAACACGCTCGCAGATCTTGAGCGTGTCGAAGCCCTGATCCAACAGCAGTCGGGCGCGGCCGGCTAGACTTGCGCCGCTGGCGGCGCACCGCGGCTGCGCGGTCACAATTGCTGACATCCGAGCGGGTGCACCCGTGCGTATGGCCCGGAACTCGCGTGCGCCGTTCTGGTCAGAATTCGCAGCGGCAGCAGGAAGTTAGCAGTGTCAACGGCCCCTGCCAGCCGGCGTTTTGAGAAGCAGGTGCCTGCGAAGGGCTACGGAACGTCCCGAATATGAACCGCAACCAAACGACTCTGCGCCTGTCCCTCGCGGCAGCCCTGGCGGCGCTCCTGAGCGCGTGCGTCACCGAGCCGCCGCCGCCGCGGCATCCGCCGCCGCCACCGCAGGCACAACAGCCGCTGCCGCCGCCGCCGAGCGAGGTGTTCGCCTACCCACAGCGCGGCCAGACCGCGCAGCAGCAGGATCGCGATCACTACGAGTGCAGCACCTGGGCGACGCAGCAGACCGGCTTTGATCCGAGCGCGCCCGGGGTGCCCCCGCACGAGCGCGTGCAGATCGTGCCCGGGCCGCCGCCGACCGGAGCGGGTACCGCCGTCGGCGCCGCGAGCGGTGCGATCATCGGCGCCGCGGTGGCCGGGCCGTGGAACGCCGGGCCCGCGGCGCTCGCGGGCGCGATCGTCGGCGGGGCGCTCGGCACCGCGGCCGAACAGGCCAATTCCCAGCCGCGGACGGTGTTGGTGCAGGACCGCCGCGCGCAGGCCGCGCAGGAACAGCAGGCCGCCAACTACCGCCGCGCCATCAGCGCCTGCCTCGACGCGCGCGGCTACACGGTGCGCTGATGCGCGCCCTGTCGGTCCGGCTGCTGTCGCTCGCGCTGCTGCTCGGCAGCGCCGTCACGCTCGCCCAGTCGCCGCCGCACGCGCACGGCGCCGGCGGGCCGAGCTACCCGACCCACTACGACAGCCGCTACAGCCACAATCGCTACTACCCGCCGACCGGAGCGGCCGTGAGCGCGCTGCCGCACCAGCCCGTGGTGATCCAGCACCCGGGCGGCCCGTACTACTACACCGGCGGCGTGTGGTATCGGCCGAGCGGCCCGCGCTACGTCGTGGTGCCGGCGCCGGTGCACGTGTTCGTGCCGGTGCTGCCGGTGTACTACACGACCGTCTGGTATGGCGGCGCGCCGTACTACTACGCCAACGACACTTACTACCAGTGGGACGCCGGGCAGAACGGCTACGAGGTCGTGCCGCCGCCGGGCCAGCAGGGGGCGGACGTGAGCACGCAGCCGCCGAGCCCGCAGGGGGCGCCGCCAAGCGAGCCGCTCTTCAGCTATCCGCAGAACGGCCAGACGGCCGAGCAGCAGGCGAGCGACCAGTATGAGTGCCACCACTGGGCGGCCGGGCAGTCAGGCTTCGATCCCACGCAGCCCAACGGCGGCGGCGCCAGCGGCGATGCGCGCGCGGCCTACCAGCGTGCGATGCGCGCCTGCCTCGAGGGCCGCGGCTACAGCGTGCGCTAGGAGCGCCAGGCAGCTTCAGTGCAGGCGTGCCGCCTTCACCCCGCTCACGATCAGCACGTGCCCGATCTTCATGGCCCCGAGCGGCCGGCCGATCCAGCGCGCGGCGAGGTTCTGCACGCGCGCCGGCAGCGTGTAAAAGCCCGCGGCGCGGATGCTGGCGCCGGGGAACAGCCGCAGCAGCTCCTCGCGCGTGAAACGGAACACGTAGTCGACGCCCGCCTGTCCGGGGCGACCCTCCTTGACCCAGCGACGCCGCGCCTTGTAGCGACTGTAGTGGTGCACGCTCACGACGTAGCGGCCGCCGGGCTTGAGCACCCGCATAAGCTCGGCGGCGACCTGCGGCTGCACGTCCGGCGTCAGGCAGTTGAGGGTGTTGGCGCACAGCACGCAGTCAAAGCTCTGGTCCGGATAGGGCAGCTCGCGCACGTCGCCCTGCACCAGCTCGAGGTTGTCGTGCGCGCCGAGATTGCTGTGCAGGATCTCGAGCGAGCCGGCGGAGAAATCCAGCGCCTCGACCCGCTCGCAGCTGCCCAGCAGCAGTCGCGTCGTGGTGCCGGTGCCGCAGCCGGCATCGAGTACCTTGCCCGCCGGGCGCAGCGCCTCGATCGCCTGCACGATGCAGGACCAGTACACCGGGTCATCGTGGGTCTCGTCGTAATCAGGGGCGAGCCGGTCCCACACCTCCGGCGTGCTCGACTCATACATGGCGGCCTTCCTTGCTGATGGCGGAAGCGTGGCTCACTGCACGTGCCTCCGGCGGCGCCCCGCGCGACGATCTGGAGCGCACACGTGGCCACCGATCATCGATCAGCCCGCCGGGAGCGGCAAGCGAGCGAGGCGGCGCAAGCGCCGTCCGAAGAGGCTGACGTCGCTCCTCGGCGGCACCCTTGACCGCATCGGCCGCCCTCTGCGAAGGTCACGCGCCAGTAGCGTGAGTCCGCCGCCTATGCGCATTCTGTTCGTGTGTCTGGGGAACATCTGCCGCTCGCCGACCGCAGAGGGCGTGCTGCGCGAGCTGGCGGCGCGCGAGGCGCCGGAGCTCACTCTCGAGATCGACTCGGCCGGCACGGCCGGATATCACGTGGGCGAGCCGCCGGATGCGCGCACGCGTGCCGCGGCGTTGCGCCGTGGCTACACGCTCGAGGCGCTGCGTGCGCGCGTGCTCGAGCCGGCGGACTTCGAGCGCTTCGATCTGATCCTCGCCATGGATGCGGAGAATCTGCGCGTGTTGCGCCGGCGCGCGCCGGCGCACGCGCACGAGCGGCTGCGGTTGTTTCTGGAGTTCGCACCCGCAGCGCAGGTGCGTGAAGTTCCCGACCCCTATTACGGGGGGCCGAACGGGTTCGAGGAAGTGCTCGACCTGGTCGAAGAGGCCGCGCGGGGTCTGATCGCATACCTGCGCCAGCGCGCCCGCGCGGCTTAGGCGTTATTCCTCCGGGCCGCGGCCGCCGCCGCCGCTCGGCTTATCCGCCGGCACCGAGGACCACACCACGTAGGGCTTGTGCTCTGCGGTGCCGGCGCCTTCCGGGCGTGGCGCGGGCTCGAAGTGCGCCACCTCATGCGGGACCTCGCGCGGCTCGGCGTGATACTCGCGCGCGGGCTCGGGGACATTGTGGTGTCCGTTGCCGTTGCCCTCGGGCGCGCTGGCTGCTGCCGCAGCCTCCGCCCCGGCCTCGCGCATCGCGGGTGCCCCCGGCGCCCCACCGAGCGCGGGCTCGCGCGTGCCGCCGCCGCCACCGCGCCGGCCGCGGCGCCGCCCGCGGCGTCCGCGGCCACTGCGCTCCGTGCGCGCACCCTCGGTCTGGGGCCCGGCACCCGTCGCGGGCGCGCCGGTGGTGGCTTCGGCGGGTTCTTCGCGCGGCGGCTGGGCCTCGCGCGTGACCGGCGCGGCCTCGGAGGAGTTGCGCGGCCCGGCACCGCGCTCGCCCGAGCGCTCGTGCCGCCGGCCACCATCGCGCTCGCGGTTGCGGTCGCGATCGGCGCGCGGCTCACCCCTGCGATCCCGATCACGGTCGCGTCCGTCGCGGCGATGCTCGCCGCGCTCGCGCCGCGCGCCATCGCCGCGGCCGTGACGGGAGCGCTCGCGGCGAGCCTCATGCCGCCCCTCGTCGCGGCGCGGCGCGCGCGCCGGGGCTGGCGCCGCCGGTGCGGCCGCCTCGGCGGCGGGAGCCTCGCCGGCGAGCAGTTTCTTGAAGCGTGACCAAAAGCCACCGCCCGGCGTGGCCGGTACGGTCGGTGCCCCCGCGGGCGCGACCGGAGCGGCCGCCAGGGGCGCGGCCGTGGCCGGCAGCAGTGCCTGCACCGCCGCCGCCTCGGGCTGTGGCTTCTTGTCCTGGGCACTGCCCGGCTCGAGGAGCTCGGGGGCCGCGGGCATGAGATAGGTGGCCTGCTTGTTCTCGGCCAGGTCGATTTCGTCATCGCGCACGCGCTTGATCGAGTACTCCGGGGTCTGGATGTTCTCGTTCGGCACGATGATGAGCTCGGCGGTGCTCTTGTCCTCGAGCGTACGCAGCCACTCGCGCTTCTCGTTGATGAGGTAGGTCGCGACCGCCACCGGCACCTGCGCGATCACCCGCGCGGTGCGGTCCTTGCGCAGCTCCTCGCCGATCAGCCGCAGCACGGCGAGCGTCATGGACTCGACGCTGCGGATGGTGCCGATGCCGACGCAGCGCGGGCAGACGATGTGGCTGGACTCCCCGAGCGAGGGGCGCAGGCGCTGGCGTGACATCTCCAGCAGGCCAAAGCGCGACAGTCGCCCGATCTGGATGCGCGCGCGGTCCATCTTCATGGCGTCGCGCAGCCGGTCCTCGACGTCACGCTGGTTCTTGGCCGACTCCATGTCGATGAAATCGATCACAATCAGGCCGCCGATATCGCGGATCCTCAGCTGGCGCGCGATCTCATCGGCGGCCTCGAGGTTGGTATTGGTGGCGGTGGTCTCGATGTCCGAACCGCGCGTGGCGCGCGCGGAATTGATGTCGATCGAGACCAGCGCTTCGGTGTAGTCAATCACGATGCTGCCGCCGGAGGGCAGCTGCACCTTGTGCGCATAGGCGGACTCGATCTGGCTCTCGATCTGGAAGCGCGTGAACAGCGGGATGTCGTCGCTGTAGAGCTTGAGCTTGCGCTGCGCGTCCGCCGGCATGAAGCGCTGCATGTATTCCTGGGCCTTCTGGAAGGCGCCCTGGTCATCCACCAGTACCTCGCCGATGTCATCGGAGAGGTAATCGCGCATCGAGCGCGTCACGGCATCGCTTTCGCGGAATACCAGGAAGGGCGCCGAGCGCTCCTTGGCGGCGGCATCGATCTGCTCCCACTGCACCTTGAGGTTGTCCAGGTCCCACTGCAGCTCCTCGGCGGAGCGCCCGACCCCGGCGGTGCGCACGATGGCACCCATGCCGTCGGGAATCTGCAGCTGGCTCATGACCTCACGCATCTGGTCGCGGTCCTCGCCCTCGATGCGGCGCGAGACTCCGCCGGCGCGCGGGTTATTGGGCATGAGGACCAGGAAGCGTCCCGCGAGGCTGATGAAGGTGGTGAGGGCTGCGCCCTTCGTGCCGCGCTCCTCCTTCTCCACCTGCACGATGAGTTCCTGGCCCTCCTGCAGCAGCTCGCGGATGTTCATGCGCCCGCCCTGGGGCTGCTGGCGGAAGTACTCCTTGGAGACTTCCTTCAGTGGCAGGAAACCGTGACGCTGAGCGCCGTAGTCGACGAAGCACGCCTCGAGCGAGGGCTCGACGCGCGAGATCTTGGCCTTGTAGACGTTGGCTTTCTTTTGTTCGCGGGAAGGTAAATCGATGCTGAGGTCGAACAGTTTCTGTCCATCAACCAGAGCGACGCGCAACTCCTCTTCCTGAGTTGCATTCACTAGCATTCTCTTCATGTGCCCCTACTGTCAGGTGAAGGGCCGGCAAGACGGCGGGAGGCCACGGACGTACGCGCCCGCAGCGGCGAAGATTCCCAAAAGGTGGCGAAAGAGAGCGAATCTCGTTGGTCACGTTTGATGAGGGCCGCGTGACACGCGGCTTGGCATGGAAACCTTCGGTGAACTCGACCGACGGCACCGGCTGCGGAGGTCTCGGAACTTGCGAGATTCGACGCAGCTGGCGCGATCCTGGCGGCCCAATGCGATGGCCTCGTAACAAGAGGTCCAACTAAAACGGGCGGCGGCCTTCGGAAAGACTACCAACCACTGGTGCGTCCGCACGGCGGACGCCGCCAAAGTATACTCCAGATCTTTGTAGAAACAATGCCTTACACAAGATGATCTTGCCACCCTCCCCGAGCCCGGAGCGTCGCACGCCAGTCGAGCACCTCGAGGTGAGTGCCGCTGAGGCCGGGCAGCGCCTGGACAACTACCTGCACCGGCGTCTGGGGACTCTGCCGCGCAGCCGCCTGTATCGCCTGATCCGCAAGGGCGAAGTCCGCGTCAACGGCAAGCGCGCACGCCCGGAGACGCGCCTGAGTGCCGCCGACCGCATCCGGGTTCCGCCGCTGCGCCTCAGCGCCCCTGCCGATCCGACGCAGCCCCCGGCCGGCGTGCTGGAGCGCATCCGGGCGGCCATCGTGTACGAGGATGCACGGGTCATCGGCCTGGACAAGCCCGCGGGCATCGCCGTGCACGGGGGAAGTGGCACCAGCTACGGTGTCATCGAGGCGCTGCGGGCGCTGCGGCCCGGGGAGACGCTGGAGCTGGCGCACCGCCTGGACCGCGATACCAGCGGCTGCCTGCTCATCGCCCGCAAGGCTGCGGTGCTGCGCGAGCTGCACGCGCTCATGCGCACCAGCAGCCTCGAGAAGCGCTACCTCGCGCTGCTCAAGGGCAAGTGGGAGCTGGGCAAGAAGCGCATCGACCTGCCCCTGCGCACCGACACCCGGGTGCACGGGGAGCGTACCGTGCGCGTCGCGACCGATGGCAAGGCCTCGGTGAGCCATTTTCGTCCGGTCCAGTTCTTCGGCCGCACCGCCACGCTGGTGGAGGTGACGCTCGAGACCGGCCGCACCCACCAGATCCGGGTACACGCCGCGCACGCGGGTCACCCGCTGGCCGGGGATCAAAAGTACGGGGACGCCAGCTTCAATGCGACGCTCGCCGCGCTCGGCCTCAGGCGCATGTTCCTGCACGCGAGCAGCCTCAGCTTTTCCTGGCCGCAGGGCGGGGAGTTCAGCCTGAGCGCACCGCTGCCCGCCGAGCTCGGTACGCTGCTCGAGCAGCTCGCCCTGCCCGGGGGGCGGCGCGGGAGATCTCAGGGCACGCGGTAGCCGGCGCGGCGCAGCGCGGCGGCCACCCAGATCAGCGGCAGCCCGACGAGCGCGGTCGGGTCGAAGCTCTCGATGCTCTCCATGAGTGCCACGCCGAGCCGCTCAGCCTTGAAGCCCCCGGCACACTCATAGGGCTCATCGTGCGCCACGTAGCGCGCGATCTCCGCGGCATGCAGCGCGCGGAAACTGACCACCGTCGTGTCCAGGTGCGCAAGGCGCAGGCCCCCCTGCGGGCAGAGCACCACGCAGGCGGTGTAGAAGCGCGCACTGGCGCCGCTCAGGCGCTCGAGCTGCGCGCGGGCTGCGGCCGCGCTGCCGGGCTTCTCCAGCACCCGATCGCCGAGGACCGCGACCTGATCGCTGCCGATGATGCAGGCGTGCCCGTGCCGCGCGGACACCGCGTGCGCCTTGGCGTGTGCCAGGCGCAACGCCCGGTCCATCGGCAGCTCCTGCGCCAGCACGGTCTCCTCGACCCCGGGCGGCTCGCATGTGAAGTCGACCTTAAGCCGGCCGAGAAGCTCGCGCCGGTAGGCGGAAGTGGAGGCGAGGATCAGGGGTGGGGCGCCGCTCACGTCGGCTCCCGATTCAGCTTCGAGAAACAAGGGCTTAGGAGCAAAAGCGGCTTTGACTTGGGCAGACCCGATACCTATTATACGCGCCCCATGTCGCCGCCCTGGTCGAGGCCGCTGGAAATCGACCGGCTGGCCGATGGCGGAGCCGATGTCGACTTTGCCGTTGCGCTCGCCGAGCTGTCCGGCTTGCGTCCGGAGCGGCCGGATGTGGGCGGCAGCGTCCGCGGGCGTGTGCACTTCACGCGCGAGCGGGGCCTGGCGGTGGCGGAGCTTGCCCTCGAGGGCGCCGCGCAGCTGCAGTGCCAGCGCTGCCTGCAGCCGCTGCAGTTTCCGCTGCAGGCGCGCGTGCGGCTCGCGCTGCTGAGCTCGGAGGCGCAGGCGGCGCGGGTGCCGCCGGAGCTCGAGCCGGTGCTGGCGAGCGGCGGCAAGCTCAGCCTCGGGGAGCTCATCACGGAGGAGCTGCTTTTGAGTCTGCCCCTCGTGCCGCTGCACGAGGCGGCGCACTGCGGTGTCGCGCCGTCGCCGGCGACCCCGCCGAGCCAGCCGGTGCAGACGCACCGGCCCTTTGCGCAGCTGGCGGACCTGTTGAAACGACCGTGACCCGGATTCGAGTGAGGAGCCAAGGCAATGCCCGTTCAAAAGAGCCGCAAGACGCCCTCGCGTCGTGGCATGCACCGATCGCACGACCGCCTGTCCAAGCCGGCGCTGTCGACCGACCCGCAGTCCGGCGAGACGCACTTGCGCCATCGCATCACCCCGGATGGCTTCTACCGCGGCCGGCGCGTGCTCGAGAAGCGCGCCGAATCGGAAGACAAGGAATAGCGTCCCCGCATCCTCGGCGCCGGACCTGAAGGGCCTGCGTGCTGCCACTCGCCATCGATGTGATGAGCGGCGACCACGAGCCGCGCGAGTACGTTGCCGGGGCGCAGCGCGCCCTGGCCGACGATGCGCAGCTGCGCCTGCTGCTGGTCGGCGAGCCGAAGCTGCTCGAGGCCGAGCTCGCCGGCTGGGGTGCGCCGCTGCGCGAGCGCGCACAGCCCGTGCCCGCCTCCCAGGTGGTCTCCATGGACGAGAAGCCGCGCGAAGCGATCCGCCGCAAGAAGGATTCCTCGATGCGGATCGCGATCGACCTGGTGCACGAGGGGCGCGCCAGCGCCGCGGTGAGCGCCGGCAACACCGGGGCGCTGACCGCCATCGCGCACTTCGTACTCAGGACACTGCCGGGCGTGGAGCGCGCGGCCATCATCTCGGCGCTGCCTGCCGCGCACGGGCTCACCCAGATGCTCGACCTCGGCGCCAACACCAAGGCCACCCCCGAGCAGCTGCGCCAGTTCGGCGCCATGGGCGCGATCATCGCGCGCGACGTGTATGGCCTCGCCAGCCCGCGCATCGGCCTGCTCAACATCGGCGAGGAGGACATCAAGGGCCACGAGGTGGTGCAGGCGGCGCACGCGCTGCTGGCGGCGAGCGGCCTGAACTACGTCGGCTTCGTCGAGGGCGATGACATCTTCTCCGGGGACGTCGACGTGGTGGTCACCGACGGCTTCACCGGCAACGTGGCGCTGAAGACCATGGAAGGGCTGGCGGCCCTGATCGCCGCGCGGCTGCGCGCGGAGTTCGACAGCTCCGCCTTCGCGCGCCTGGCCGGGGCGATCGCCCGCCCGGTGCTCAGGCGCGCCGCCGCGGGCCTGGACCCGCGGCGCTACAACGGCGCCTGCATGGTGGGGCTCGGCGGGATCGTGGTAAAAAGCCACGGTCGCGCCGACGGTGTGGCGTTCGCCCGGGCGATCGGCACCGCGGCGCTCGCGGTGCGCCAGGATCTCACCAAGCACATCGCGCAGGCGATGCAGGCACAGGGGGCCGGCAGTTGATCTATTCGCGTATCAGCGGCACCGGGTCGTATCTGCCGGAGCGGGTCGTCACCAACCGCGAGCTCGAGTCGATGGTCGACACGAGCGATGAGTGGATCCGCACGCGCACCGGCATCGAGCGCCGCCACGTGGCTGCCGAAGGCGAGACCACCGTGGATCTGGCGGAGAAGGCCGCGCGACGCGCGCTGCAGGCGGCTGGCGTGGCGCCCGAGGACGTCGATTTCATCGCCGTCGGCACCACCACGCCGGATCTGATTTTCCCCAACTGCGGGGTGCTGCTGCAGAAACGCCTCGGCTGCCTGGGCGTCCCGGCTTTCAGCCTCGAGACCGCCTGTGCCGGCTTCATGTACGCGCTCTCGATCGCCGACAAGTACGTGCGCTGCGGTGAATCCAAGCGCGCCCTGGTGATCGGCGCCGAGACGCTCTCGCGCATCACCGACTGGAAGGACCGCGGCACCGCCGTGCTATTCGCCGATGGCGCCGGCGCGGTGCTGCTCGAGCCCGCCAGCACCCCCGGCATCCTCTCCACACACCTGCATGCCGACGGCCGTTACCACGAGATGCTTTATTGCGCCACCGGGGTCTCCACCGGCTTCTCCAAGCCGCCCGTGATCGTCATGGCGGGCAAGGAAGTCTTCAAGGTCGCGGTACAAAAGCTCGGCTCGGTGGTGGACGAGACGCTCGCCGCCAACGGCCTGGACCGCGCCGCCATCGACTGGCTGGTGCCGCACCAGGCCAATATCCGCATCATCCACGCGACGGCGCAGAAGCTGGAGCTGCCGCTCGAGCGCGTCATCGTCACGGTGCAGGACCACGGCAACACCTCGGCGGCCTCCGTGCCGCTGGCACTGGACGTGGGCGTGCGCGACGGCCGCATCAAGCGCGGCGAACTGCTGCTGCTTGAGGCCTTCGGCGGCGGCTTCACCTGGGGTTCGGCGCTGGTGCGCTACTGACCGCGCGCGGCCACGCGCGGCGCAATCAGGGGCGGAAAAGAAAACGCCGCGCAGGAGCGCGGCGTTTTGCTGCATCGACTTAAGAGCAGTCGATTACTTGGAGACCGAGCGCTTGAACATGCGGTCGATCTTCTCGTTCGTCGCGTCGCAGCAGGACTGGCTGGCATGAGCAGCGGCCAGCGCCTGGTTGGCAGTGCTCTGCGCACCGCTGGCAGCCTGACCCGCCGAAGCGGCAGCGCTGTTGGCCGAGTCAGCCGCGCTCTTGGCGCCGGACACATCGCCCTGTACCTTTGCCAGCTGCGACTTCAGATCATCAACCTGAGCCTGCAGGGGCTTCAGATCCGTACAGCCCGCCAGACCTACCACTGCCACGGCAGCGGCTGCCGTCAGAATACTCGCGCACTTCATAAATCGTCCCCTTTGGGTTGTTAATTCGGGAGTCTTGAAAATACCAAAGCGACTCCGGTGGGCAAGTTCCGCCGTCGTTCGCCGGGTCGCAACTGCATCAAATTTATGCAGGGAATGCAACTCCAAACACGTAACTTGTCTTCTCGCCGCGACAGCACAAGCGCAGCAAAGTCAGACACGTCGCGGCCAAGGTCGCATACCGAACGTGTTGTACCTGAGGAATGCGGCGCTTCGTAATCGCGAGGAGTACGTATGCACGTGCGCTTGATGCGCGCGCGAGTCGCAAGCTTCTGCGCTGACTGAACTGTGGCTGAACCAAGCTGCAGCAGCAGGTGAAGCTCGAGCTGAAAATTCAGTCACGCGGCGGCTGCCCCTTGTGGAGTGCCCTGATCTGGATATAATCACAGTGACTGTATATATAAACAGGTCACTGCCATGTCCGATCTCACGCCGCGCCAGACCCAGATCCTGCGTCTTATACAGAGATTTATCGGCGAAACTGGCATGCCGCCGACGCGTGCGGAGATCGCCCACGAGCTGGGATTCCGCTCCGCGAATGCCGCCGAGGAACACCTGCGGGCTCTGGCCCGCAAGGGCGTCATCGCGCTGGTCCCGGGCACCTCGCGCGGCATCCAGCTGAAGGACACGATCCGCGAGCAGATCGGCCTGCCGCTGATCGGGCGGGTCGCCGCCGGCAAGCCGATATTCGCCGAGGAGAATTTCGAGGCACGGCTGCAGATCGATCCGGCCATCTTCCAGCCACGTCCGCACTACCTGCTGAAGGTGATCGGCATGAGCATGAAAGATGCCGGCATCCTCGATGGTGATCTGGTTGCCGTGCATCGCACGAGCGAGGTGCGCAGCCGCCAGATCGTCGTGGCACGCCTGGAGAATGAGGTCACGGTCAAGCGCTACCGCCAGGAGGGCTCGGTCGTATGGCTACTGCCGGAGAACGCGGACTTCGAGCCCATCAAGGTGGATCTGAAGGCCGAGCCGCTGTTGATCGAGGGCATCGTGGTGGGCGTGGTGCGGCGCGGCCGCTCCGTCGCCGCGATGTGAGGCGCGCCGCGCACGTCGCGCCTTTGCCGCCCGAGGCCCTGGCTCTGTTTGCTGTCCGGCCGTCATGGACGATCCGCGCATCGCTCGCTTGCTCGAGCATCCGGCCATCTGGCGCGGCCGCAGCAGCGCACCCCTTGAGGTATGTCCCAGTGGATTCGCGGCCCTCGATGCCGCGCTGCCGGGCGGGGGCTGGCCGCGTTGCGGGCTGATCGAGATCCTCACGAGCCGCTTTGGCAGCGGCGAGCTGGCGCTGCTGTTGCCGGCACTCGCCGCGCTCACGCGCGCGCTCACCGCGCGCTGGTGCGTGTGGGTGGCACCTCCGCTGTTGCCTTTCGCTCCGGCCCTGCTCGCGCAGGGACTGCGGCTCGATCGCATCGCGGTGGTGGGCGGCGCCCGGCCGCTATGGGCCTTCGAGCAGGTGCTGCGCTCGGGCGCCTGCGAGGCCGCGCTCGCCTGGTGCCGAGAGCCTAAGCCGCGCGACATCCGCCGCCTGCAGCTCGCGGCCGAGCGCGGCCGCACCCTGGGGGTGCTGTTTCGCCCCCAGCGCGCGGCCCGTGAGAGCTCGCCCGCGCTGCTGCGGTTGAGTGTGTCCAGCAGCGCCGGGGCAGTGCGCGTGACGCTGCTGAAGGGGCACGGTGCGCGCGGCGTGGTGGAGCTTGCGTGCGTGCTGCCATGAAGAACCACGCCCGCATGCGCCCCGCGCGCAGCCCCGCGCCCGGCCTGCCGTCGCCATCCGCGTCGGCCCTGAGCCTCGCAGCGCCCGCACTCCTCGAGGAACTGCCCGGCGAACTGTGGCTCGCGGTGCACCTGCTCGAGGGCGGCAACGCGCGCCTGCTGGCGCAGGTGGCGCAGCTCGCGTTGCGCTTCTCGCCGCGCGTCAGCCTCGAGCCCCCGGATGCGGTGCTGCTCGAGGTGCGCGGCAGCCTCGCCCTGTTTGCCGGCGTGTCGCGGCTGCGGCAGGCACTGCTTGAGGCCTGTGCGCCGCTCGGGCAGCGGCTGCATGTGGCCCTGGCACCGACGCCGCTCGCAGCGCTCACGCTCGCCCGCGCCGGCGCGCAGCTTCCCGTCCTGCAGCGTGCCGCGCTCATCGGAGCGCTCGCGCCGCTGCCGCTCGCCGTACTGCGCTGGCCATCGCCGCTGCCCGAGCGCCTCAAGCGCATCGGCGTGCGCACGCTCGGGGCGCTGCTGCGCCTGCCGCGCGGCGGCTTCGCGCGCCGCTTCGGCGTGGCGCAGCTGGCGCTGCTCGACCGGCTCACGGGACGCACCCCCGAGGTGCGCGCGCTGTTCCAGCCCCGCGCGCGTTTCCGGCGGCGCCGCGAGCTCGCCTGGGAGGCCGAGCATCACGCGGAACTGCTCAGCGCGCTCGCGCCGCTCCTTGAGGAGCTGGAGGATTTCCTCAGGGCGCGCCAGGCGGGCGTGATGCGGCTCGAGTGCCAGCTGCTGCACCGCGCCGCACCTGCCACGCTGTGCCGGCTGCAGCTGAGCGCCCCGGCCGCAGCCGCCGCGCAGCTGCGCGCGCTCCTGGCCACGCAGCTCGAGCGCTGCGTGCTGCCGCAGCCGGTGCGCGCACTCGAGCTGCGCGCCGGCACGCTGCTGCCACTGTCGCTCGCCAGTGGGCAGCTGTGGCAGCCGGGAGAGCACGGCGGCGGCGCCGGCAGCGAGGCCCACGCCCTCATCGAGCGGCTGCATGCGCACCTGGGGGAGGGGGCGATCCATGGACTGACGCTGCTCGATGATCACCGGCCCGAGCGCAGCTGGGCACTCGCGCCGCCGCCGTCCCCGCGCCGCGGCAAGGCGCCGGTGACGTGCGGCGCAGTGCCGGTGCGCCGGCCGCTGTGGCTGCTCAACGAGCCCGAGCCGCTCACGGTGCGTGCCGGCCGGCCGCGGCGGCGCGGCGCGCTGCAGCTGGTGAGCGAGCCGGAGCGCATCGAGAGCGGCTGGTGGGACGGGCGCGACGTGGCACGCGATTACTACACCGCGCTCGATCGGCACGGCGTGCGGCTATGGGTGTTTCGCGAACGCCGTGCGCCGCACGGCTGGTTCCTGCATGGCATCTTCGGATGAGCACTGCGGCCGCCACCGCAGCTGGCCCGGAGTACGCCGAGCTGCACTGCCTCTCGAACTTCAGCTTCCTGCGCGGGGCTTCCCATCCCCATGAGCTCATCGGGCAGGCCGTGGCCCTCGGCTACCGCGCGCTCGCGCTCACGGACGAGTGCTCGGTGGCCGGTGCGGTGCGCGCCCACGTGGCGGCAAGGGGACAGCCACTCAAGCTTATCGTCGGCGCGGAGTTTCGCCTCAGCTGCGGACTGAAGCTGGTGGCGCTGGCGCGCGACCGGCGCGGCTATGGGGCGCTGTGCCGGCTCATCACCCGCGGCCGCCGCGCCAGCGACAAGGGCAGCTACCACCTCACGCGGGCCGACCTGGCCGGCGGGGCGCCCGAGGGCTGCTTCATCCTGTGGCTCCCGGGCCCCATGCCGCAGCCCGAGGAGCTCGAGTGGCTCGCGGCAGGTTTCCCCGGGCGGCTGCGCATCGCGGTCGAGCTGCTGCGCGAGGGTGATGATGGTGCGCGCCTGGCACAGCTGGCATCGCTCGGGGAGCGTCACGGCGTGCCGCTCATCGCCGCGGGCGACGTGCACATGCACGTGCGCACGCGGCGGCGCCTGCAGGATGCGCTCACCGCGATCCGCCTGCGTCTGCCACTTACTGAAGTTGGCTCGCGGCTGTACCGCAACGGCGAGCGCTACCTGCGCGAGCCGCGGCGCCTGGCGCGGCTGTATCCGCCGGCGCTGCTGGCGAATGCCGTGCAGCTGGCGTCGCAGTGCCACTTCAGACTCGAGGAGCTGCGCTACGAGTACCCGCGCGAGCTGGTGCCAGCCGGGGAGACCCCGCGCAGCTACCTGCGCAAGCTCACCGAGGAGGGTGCGCGCTGGCGCTGGCCGCAGGGCGTGCCCGCGAGCGAGCGCACCGCCATCGAGCACGAGCTCGCGCTCATCGCCGAGCTCGACTACGAGCCGTACTTCCTCACCGTGCAGGACATCGTCGCCTATGCCCGCAGCCAGGGGATCCTGTGCCAGGGGCGTGGCTCGGCCGCCAATTCACGCGTGTGCTACTGCCTCGGCGTGACCTCGGTGGACCCGCAGCGCGGCGCGGCGCTCTTGTTCGAGCGCTTCATCTCGCGCGAGCGCAACGAGCCTCCCGACATCGACATCGACTTCGAGCACGAGCGGCGCGAGGAGGTGCTGCAGTACGTCTACCGCAAGTACGGGCGCGAGCGCGCCGCGCTCGCCGCCACGGTCATCATGTATCGCGCGCGCAGCGCGCTGCGCGACCTGGGCAAGGTCTTTGGCCTGAGCGCTGCGGACAGCGCGCGCCTGGCGCAGGTGATGCAGTGGTGGGACAGCAGCACCGCCATGGGCGAGCGCCTGGCGGCGGCCGGCTTGGCGCTCGACAGTCCCTGGCTGCGGGCGCTGCTGCCGCTCGCCCAGGAGCTGACCGCCTTCCCCGGCTTCCCGCGGCACCTGTCGCAGCACGTCGGCGGCTTCGTGATCGCCGCAGGGCTGCTGGAGGAGCTGGTGCCCATCGAGAACGCCGCCATGCCTGAGCGCACGGTGGTGCAGTGGGACAAGGATGACCTGAACGACCTGGGACTGCTCAAGGTAGACCTGCTCGGGCTCGGCATGCTGAGCGCGCTGCGGCGCGCCTTCGCGCTGGTGAACGCGTATCGCGGCAGCCGCCATGCCTTGGGCGAGCTGCCCGCCGAGGATCCGCAGGTCTACGACATGGTGTGCCGTGCCGACACCATCGGGGTCTTCCAGATCGAGTCGCGCGCGCAGATGGCCATGCTGCCGCGCCTGAAGCCGCGCTGTTACTACGATCTGGTCATCGAGGTCGCGATCGTGCGCCCGGGGCCGATCCAGGGGGACATGGTGCATCCCTACCTGCGTCGGCGCAGCGGCGCGGAACCGGTGGACTACCCCGGTGAGGAGGTGCGCGCGGTACTAAAGCGCACGCTCGGCGTGCCGATCTTCCAGGAGCAGGTGATGCAGCTGGCGATCGTGGCCGCCGGCTTCTCTGCAGGAGAGGCGGATGCGCTGCGCCGCGCGATGGGCGCCTGGAAGAGGACGGGCGGACTGGATGCCTTCCGCGAGCGGCTGCTCGGCGGCATGCGCGAGCGGGGTTACCCGCAGCAGTTCGCGCAGCGCATCTACGAGCAGATGCTCGGCTTTGGTGAATATGGCTTTCCGGAGTGCGTCGTGGGGGAGACGCGCGTCCTGGATGCCGATTCGGGACGCTGGCTCAGCATCAACGCCATTGTATCCGGGCAGGAGCAGCTGCAAGTCACGCTGGCATGTGATGAACAGTTGCGCTTGCGAGCGCGCCGGGTCCTCGCCGTGCGGGCTAGTGGGATAAAACCGGTCTGGCGCTTGCGTACCGCGGCGGGTCATGCGATCGCCGCCACGGCGGAGCATCCCTTCCTCACCCCGCAGGGGTGGCGCGCGCTCAAGGATCTGCGGGTGGCTGATGTGGTAGCGGCGGCCCCGCAGGTCCCGGCCGCGCAACTCGCCGGCTCCCGGGCATGCTGGGAGCAGGTCGTGGCACTCGAGGCGCTCGGACCTGAGGCCACCTACGATCTGCAGATCGAGGGGAACCACAACTTCCTCGCGAACCATCTCATCGTGCATAACTCGCACGCGATGAGCTTCGCGCTCCTCGTCTATGACTCTGCATGGCTCAAGCGCTACGAGCCGGCGGCCTTCGCGTGCGCGCTGCTCAACAGCCAGCCGATGGGCTTCTATGCTCCGGCGCAGCTGGTACGCGATGCACGGGCGCACGGCGTGCAGGTGCGTCCGGTCGATGCCTGCATCAGCCTCTGGGACTCGAGCCTCGAGCCGGGTGCGGATGGTGAGCCGGCCCTGCGCCTGGGGCTGCGGCTGGTGAAGTCACTCACCGAGGCGGGCGCCGCGCGCCTGATGACGGCGCGGGCGGCGCAGCCCTTCCTGAGCGTGCAGGACCTGCGCTTGCGCGGCGCGCTCGAGCGCGGCGACCTCGAGGCCCTCGCCGCCGCGGGAGCGCTGGCTTCCCTGAGCGGCAACCGGCACCTGGCATTCTGGGAAGTGGCCGGGAGCGAGCGCGCGTTGCCGCTGGCCCTCACCGAGCAGCCGATACCCGAGGGCCGTCCGCTGCTGAGCGCACCGAGTGAGGGCGAGAGTCTCGTGGCGGACTACGCATCCGTTGGCCTCACCCTGGGACGCCACCCACTGGCCCTGCTGCGCGAGCGGCTGGCAGCCTCTGCCTTGCTGACGGCGGCCGACCTGCTGCAGGCCCGCCACGGCACGCGCGTACGCACCGCTGGCATCGTCATCATGCGGCAGCGTCCCGCGACCGCCGGCGGGGTCACCTTCCTCACCCTCGAGGATGAGAGCGGGCAGGTGAACGTCATCGTGTGGGAGCGGGTAGGGCAGGAGCAGCGCGCAGCGCTCCTTGGCTCACGGTTGCTGGAAGTCCACGGGGAGCTGCAGCATCAGGAAGGCGTGTGCCACCTCATCGCCCGCCGTCTGATCGACCGCACGGTGCTGCTCGGGCAACTCGTTACGCGCTCCCGCGACTTTCACTAGCCCTGGCGCGCCCCGCGCAGGGGCATTCTCAGATGCGACCCGTTGACGGTGCCGAGCTTTTTTCCGGGCCTGTCATGCCTGCGGCTAGCCTGACCGTGAACTTATCGGGCCGCCCTTGCATATAAAAAGAACACCGGCGGGCACCTGCACGGACGGCTTCTCCGTGGTGGCGGATACGCCCGTGCCCGGTCAGCCGGCGCGTGGCTTGCGTGCGGGCTTGACCCCCCCGCTCGCGCCCTCATCCCCGATTTCGTAGTCCTCGAAATCGCTGGTCAGCTCGGCCGTATGCTTGTCCTCGAGCAGCCGCTCGAGGCGCCGCCAGGCCGGGTCGCCGGCCTTCTGCCCACGGCGCTTGGCCAGATCCAGGTCCTTGATGACCTGGTCCAGGTCCACGTCGCCGTCCTCGACGGCGGGCTCATCGGCCTCCTCGTCCTCAAATTCGTCTGATTCCGGCTTCTCGCTCATGCCCACTCATGGCCTGGCAGGAATTGGACGGCGCGAAATTAAATCACAAGCGGCGGCGACTGCAATCTCGAGGGTGCGCTTTGTGAACCCCGGCCACTTTCACCCCGTCGTTTCAGTGAATCAGGTTGTTCATCTCGAAGATCGGCAGCAGCATCGCGAACACGATCGCCATGACGAAGCCGCCCATGAGCACGATCAGGGCCGGCCCGAGCAGGCCCACCATGGCCGCCAGCAGGCCGTCGAGCTCGCGCTCCTGACTGATCGAGGCACGCTCGAGCATCGCATCGAGCTCCCCGCTCGACTCGCCGCTGGAGATCAGGTGGATGGTCATCGGCGGGAACAGGCGGCTGCGCGCGAGCGAGCGGCCGATGGGGGCCCCCTCGCGCACGCGCGCGGCGGCCTCGGTCACCGCATCGCGCATCGGCAGGTTCGTGACCACCTCCCCGGCGATGCGCATCGCCTCCAGCACCGGCACCGCGCTGCCGGAGAGGATGCTGAAAGTGCGCGTGAAGCGCGCGGTGTTGAAGCCGCGCACCAGCTTGCCGAGCACGGGCACGCGCAGCTGCCAGCTGTGGAAGCGGCGCTGCGCGTCGGGGTGGCGCAGCCAGCGCCGGAACAGCCAGAACGCCAGCACCGCGGCGATCAGCACGTAGATGCCGTAGAGGCGGAAGAAGTCGCTGGTGCCGATCAGCGCCCGCGTGATCAGGGGCAGCTTCGCCTTGGTGGACTCGAACACCGAGACCACCTTGGGCACCACGAACACCAGCAGGAAGGAGACGATCGCAAAGCACAGCACCGTGAGCACGATCGGGTACAGCAGCGCGGCCAGCACCTTCTGACGGATCTGCTCGCGGCTCTCGGTGTACTCGGCTAGCCGCTCGAGCACGCTGTCCAGGTGCCCGGCCTGCTCGCCGGCGGCCACCGTGGCGCGGTAGATCTCGGGAAACACGCGGGGAAATTCCGCAAAGCCGGCCGCCAGGCTCTGGCCCTCCATGACCTTGGCGCGCACCCCGAGCACGATCGACTGCACGCGCGGCTTCTCGGTCTGCTGCGACACCGCGAGCAGCGACTCCTCCAGCGGCAGCCCGGCGCGCACCAGGGTCGCCAGCTGGCGGGTGAAGAGGGCGAGATCGCCCGGTGAGACCCGGCGCACGAGGCTGAAGGACTGCTGGCGGCGTGCCTCGCGCTGCGCGACCTCGGCGACGGTGACCGGCAGCAGCTGCTGCTCGCGCAGCAGCTGGCGGATGTGCCGCGGGGTGTCGCCCTCGAGGATGCCCTTGCGCTCCTGGCCGGCGGCGTCCAGGGCGGTGTATTCGAAGGCGCCCAAGCCTTCAGTCCTCGCGCGTTACGCGCAGGATCTCCTCGAGCGTGGTCTCGCCGCGCAGCACGCGCGCGCGGCCGTCGTCACGGATCGAGGGCGTCAGCAGGCGCGCGTGCCGCTCGATCTCCTGCTCCGAGGCGCCATCGTGGATCATGGTGCGCATCGCATCGTCGACCACGATGAGCTCGTAGATGCCCGAGCGCCCGCGGTAACCACCGGTCGCATCCCGTCCCGGGCGGTAGAGCGTCGGGGACGGGTCGTTGGGCCCGAGGTTCAGCAGCCGCCGCTCGTACTCGCCCGCGGTGAAGGGCTGCTTGGTCTCGGAGCTGAGCACGCGCACCAGGCGCTGCGCCAGCACGCCGATCAGGCTCGAGGACAGCAGGAACGGCTCGATGCCCATGTCGCGCAGGCGCGTGATGGCGCCCGCGGCCGTGTTGGTGTGCAGGGTGGACAGCACCAGGTGGCCGGTGAGGCTGGCCTGCACGGCGATCTGGGCGGTCTCCAGGTCACGGATCTCACCGATCAGCACCACGTCCGGGTCCTGGCGCAGGATGGCGCGCAGCCCGCGCGCGAAGGTCATCTCCACCTTGGTGTTGACCTGGGTCTGGCCGATGCCGTCGATGTAGTACTCGATCGGGTCCTCGACCGTCATGATGTTCTGGGTGTTGTCGTTGAGGCGCTCGAGCGCTGCGTAGAGCGTGGTGGTCTTGCCCGAGCCGGTGGGACCCGTGACCAGCAGGATCCCGTGCGGCTTGTGGATCAGCTCATCCATCGCCGCCTGGGTCCTGGCATCCATGCCGAGGGAATTCAGGTCGAGCCGCCCGGCCTGCTTGTCGAGGATACGCAGCACCACGCGCTCGCCGTGGCCGGAGGGAATGGTCGAGACGCGCACGTCGACCGCGCGGCCGGCGATCTTCAGGCTGATGCGCCCGTCCTGCGGCAGGCGCTTCTCGGCGATGTCCAGGCGCGACATGACCTTGACGCGCGACACCACCTGCGCGGCCACCGCGCGCTTGGTCTGCAGCACCTCGCGCAGCACGCCGTCGATGCGGAACCGGATCACCAGGCGGTTCTCGAACGGCTCGATGTGGATGTCGGAGGCGTTCTCCTTGACCGCCTGGGTCAGCACCGCGTTGATGAGGCGGATGATGGGCGCATCGTCCTCGCTGTCGAGCAGGTCCGCCTGCTCGGGCAGCTCCTGCGCCAGGTGCGCCAGGTCCGTGTTGTCGTCCAGCCCCTCCACCGCCTGCATGGCGTCCGAGCCCGCCTCGTAGGCGCGGCGCAGCCGCAGCTCGAAATCCCCATCCGGCACGCGCTCGAGCCTGAGCGGGCGGCGCAGGTAGCGGCGCACCTCGGCGAGTGCCTGCGGGGTGGCGCTCTCGCGGTAGAGGCACTCGGCCACGCCCTCCACGACGCGGCTCACCAGCACCCCGTGGCGCTTGGCGAAGGCGAAGGAGAGGCGGCGGCTCTCGAGCTCCTCGGTGCTCGCGGGGGCTTCCGGGGCGGTGACGGCGTTCACGGCTGCCCCGGGGAGGCCGAGGTCGCATTCGGGTGCGGCTCGGCGCTGTCCGTGGGTGCCGGGATCCCCGAGGGTGCGTTGGGGATCGTCGGCCCGGGGGCCGAGGGCACCGGCGGCGGGGCGCCCGGCGCCACCTTCTGCGCCGGCGGCACGGGGGCGGGCGGCAGCTCGTTCAGCGTGCCGCGCGAGACGCCGGGCAGGAGCGGCAGCGCCTCCTTCTGGTCGAGCGAGCGCTGCTGGTCGCGCATGTAGTTGTACTTCAGGTCCGTCTCGTAGGCGGCCTGCGCCTGGTCGCGCAGGATCTTCGGGCGGATGAAAAGGATCAGATTATTCTTGGTCGAGGTGGCATTGCGGGTCTTGAACAGCATGCCCAGCAGCGGGATGTTGCCGAGGTAGGGCACGCGCTGCTCGCCCTTGACGCTGTTGTCCTCGATCAGGCCGCCGAGCACCACGATGCCGCCGTCCTCGATGAGCACGGCGGTGGTGATGGTGCGCTTGTTGGTCACCAGGTCGACCGCGCCGGCCGGCTTCTGGCCGATGCTCGAGCTCTCGATGGAGATCTTGAGCATGACCGCCGAGCCCTCCGGGGAGATGGTCGGCGTCACCTTGAGGATCGTGCCCACTTCCTCGCGCTGAATGGTCTGGAACGGGTTGACGGTACCGCCGGTCACCGCCGTGGTGTTGGTGAACTGCCCGGTGACGAACGGCACTTCCTGCGCGACCTTGAGCTCCGCCTCCTGGTTGTCCATCGTGACCGCGGAGGGCGTGGCGACCACGTTGGTGTTGGTGTCGCCGCGGATGGCGCGCAGCATGGCGGCGAAGTTGACGCCGGTGCCGGCGATGCGGCCGATGCCGATGGTGGTTCCCTGCAGCAGCGTGGTAGAGGCGTTGGCCGGATTCTGCACCGCCTGCGCCAGGTCCACGATGCTGGTGCCGCCGACCGGGGAGACGAAGGAGCCGGCCGGCAGCGAGTTGCTGCCACCGGAGAAGGCTGCCCAGTTGATGCCGAGCTCGGCGTCCTTGTCGACGTCCACCTCGGCGATGATGGCTTCCACCAGCACCTGCGGGCGGCGGATGTCGAGCTTGTCGATGATGTCCATGACCGCGCGCATGATGCGCGGCGGCGCGGTGATGACGAGCGCGTTGTTCTGCGGGTCGGCCCACACCATGGCGTTGCGCTCGGCGGCCGCCCCGGCCGGGCCGCCCCCGCCGCCGGGGGCGCCCGGGGCGGCACCCGGGCCCGCGGTGGCCTGCACGATGCCGGTAATCTGCTCCTTGAGCTTCGGGGCGATCTTCTCGGCGTCGGCGTAGTGCAGGTAGCGCACGCGCGTGTCACCGCCGGCCTCGACCGGCGTGTCCAGATGCGCGATCAGCGCCTTCACGCGCAACCGTTGCGACTGCTCGCCCGCGATCAGCACGCTGTTGGTGCGCTCATCGGCGACCACCTTCACCAGGCCGCCCTCGGCGGCGTTGCCACCGGTATAGAGCGAGTTGACCACGCGCACGATCTCGGACACCGAGGCGTTCTGCAGCTGCACGATCTCCGGCTCCGTGCCGCTTGCCTGGTCGATGCGGTTGATGATGCGCATCATGCGGCTCACGTTGCTCGCATGGTCCGAGATGATGAGGATGTTGGAAGCCGGGTAGGCGGCCATGTGGCCGTACTGCGCCACCATCGGGCGCAGGATCGGGATCAGCTGCGCGGCGCTCACGTTCTTCACTTCGAGCACCTGGGTCACCATCTCATCCGAAGTGCCGCTCACCCGGTTCGGCAGATCGTTGGAGGGATACTGGCGCGCGTTGGCATCCGGCAGGATCTTCACCACCGAGCCGGAGGGCACGGCGATGAAGCCATACACCTGCAGGATGGAGAGGAAGGTCTCGTAGAAGGCCGCCGGGCTCATCGGCGTCGAGGACAGCATCGTCACCTGCGCGCGCACGCGCGGGTCGATGATGAAGGTCTTGCCGGTGGCGGCGGAGACGGCCTCGGCGATCTGGGTGATGTCCGCGTCGCGGAAGTTCGGCGTGATGCGCTGCGCCTGCGGCGCCTGCGCGGGCGGCGGCGGCTGCTGCGCGCTGGCGAGGCTCGCCGCGAGCAGCACCGCGAGCGTGCAGCTGAAGAAGGAGCGGTAACCGGTCATTCGCAATCTGTCTCCCGCGTGTGCCATGGCGCGCCGCGTCCTACGGACCGGAGTTGTCCGCCGTCGAGGGCGGTTCCGGCTCATTCGCGGCACCCTCGGGCGCCGGCGGAGGTGCGGAGACGGGCGGCGGCGGCACACCTGCCCCGGGTGGGGGGAGCGGCAGCTGCGCGCCCGCCGGAGCGCCGCCGCCCTGGGTCGCCAGATTGTCCGCTTCCTGCACCAGCTGGGCTATGTTCAACACCAGATCCTGCGGCTGTCCGCCGCGCACGACTGTGACGCGTGCCTCACTCGCGCTGGAGAGCGTGCGCAGAATCTGCTCGCTTCGATCGCGATCGTCGAGCGGCGTTCCGTTGATCGCCGTCACTAGGTCCCCGGCATGCAGCCCGAGGCGGGCGAAGGCGCTGCGGTCGCGGCCGGGAAACACGCGGAAGCCCTCCATGCGCCCGCCCTTGACCACCGGGGTCGGCCGCAGCACGTCCCCGATCAGTCCCGGCTGCTCGCTGATCATGCGCCGCACCCGCTCGAAGGAGGGGTTGGGGGCGTTCGACTGCAGCATCGCGGTGGAGGGGAGCGGGGCGATGGCCGGGTTCACCTGGCGCGGCAGGGCGAGCGATTCGAGCTGTCCTTCGCGGTCGACCACCACGTGATCGCTGTATACAGAGTGCAGCTTCACGCCACCGACGATCATGTCGCCGACCGCATACACCCTCGTGCCCGCAGCGTTCTGCCCGATGATGGCCAGGCCGCTCTGCGGGGTGCCGCCGGCGATGACGCCGGTGAGCACCAGCGGAATCGTGGTGGGGCGCGCCACGTTTGGATCCTGCACCGTCGCCCCGAACAGCTGCGCGGCGGTGATGGCGTTCACATCAAGCGGATGGGAGGCGGGCGCAGCCGTATGCGCGGCCGCAGGCTTCGCGCCGCCGCCGGCCAGATCAGTCACGATGAGCGCCGCCTGCGCGAACAGCGCGACGCCAAGAACCCCGGTCGCGATGCGCGGTCCCTCCTTGAGCAGCAGCGCGCGCCAGCGCTCCTGGGCCGGGAGAGTTTCCAGCCAGGAAACCGCGTTCATGGGCAAATCAGCATGAGCTTAAATCGCACCCTCAGGCCCGCCTGCACACCCCCGCCGCGCGCCTGCAGCGAGCGACATTACGCCTCAAGCGCCCGCCATCATAAGCGTCGCCCGGTTGTGCTCTCAAGCGATTGTTTCTGCAGGAGTAACTACTACTCATTTAGGCAGGCTTGTGTTGCCGATTCGCGACCCCTATAAAGACTGCCATGCCCGATCCTCATCCGGTCCGCCCTGAAACCGGCGTCGTTGTCGAAGAGGCGCGGCCGGAAGTCAAACAGCCGCCGCTGTATCGGGTGGTCCTGCTGAATGATGACTACACGCCCATGGAGTTTGTCGTCGATGTGCTGGAAAAGTTCTTTTCGCTCAATCGTCCGACCGCGACCCGCGTGATGCTCGAGGTACACACCAAGGGCAAGGGGGTGTGCGGGGTCTTCACATACGAGATCGCGGAAACTAAGGTGGCGCAGGTGACCACCTACGCGCGCGATCATCAGCATCCGCTGATGTGCACGCTCGAGGAGGCCTGAACGCGGTGCCGTCTGACTGTGTCTGAAGTGAGAAGGGTCTTTACTGTAACGAGGCTGCCACTGGAAGCTGTCGCTGAAAGGTTTGCTTAAGTGCTTTCCAACGAGCTCGAATACTGCCTGAACGATGCGTTCCACCAAGCGCGCGAGGCGCGCCACGAGTACCTGACGGTCGAGCACCTGCTGCTGGCGATCCTCGACACGCCCAAGGTGCGCGAGGTGCTGCGCGCCTGCGGTGCGGACCTGGCCAAGTTCAAACAGGAGCTCAAGGAGCACATCGACCAGTCGACCCCGCGCCTGGAGGAGGGCGAGGAGCGCGAAGTGCAGCCGACCCTCGGCTTCCAGCGCGTGCTGCAGCGGGCGGTGTTCCACGTGCAGTCAAGCGGCAAGAAGGAAGTCGGGGTCGCCAACGTGCTGGTGGCGATCTTCAGCGAGAAGCAGAGCCACGCGGTGTTCCTGCTCAACCGCCGCCACGTGACGCGCCTCGACGTCGTCAACTACATCTCCCACGGGCTCTCGAAGATCGCCGAGGAGAAGACCGACAAGGAGGAGTCCGCGGCCGAGGGAGAGCGCGACGCCGAGGGTGGCAGCCCGCTGGAGAAGTACACCAGCAACCTGAACCGCATGGCGCAGGACGGGCGCATCGACCCGCTCATCGGGCGCAAGCTCGAGGTGGAGCGCACCATCGAGATCCTGTGCCGCCGCCGCAAGAACAACCCCCTGTACGTCGGCGAGGCCGGCGTGGGCAAGACCGCGATCGCCGAAGGGTTAGCGCGCCTCATCCTCGAGGGCAAGGTGCCGGAGGTGCTCGCCGACTGCACCATCTACGCCCTCGACATGGGTGCGCTGATCGCCGGCACCAAGTACCGCGGCGACTTCGAGAAGCGCCTGAAGGGTGTCATTGCCGAGCTGAAGAAGCTCCCCGGGGCGATACTCTTCATCGACGAAATCCACACCGTGATCGGCGCCGGGGCGGCCTCGGGCGGCGTCATGGATGCGTCCAACCTCATCAAGCCGGTGCTCACCAACGGCGAGATCCGCTGCATCGGCTCGACCACCTACCAGGAATACCGCGGCATCTTCGAGAAGGACCACGCGCTCGCGCGGCGCTTCCAGAAGATCGACGTGGTCGAGCCCTCGGTGGCCGAGACCGTGGAGATCCTGTTCGGCCTCAAGCCGCGCTTCGAGGAGCACCACGGCATCACCTACGCCGACGATGCGCTCAAGGCCGCCGCGGAGCTGGCCGCGCGCCACATCAACGAGCGGCACCTGCCGGACAAGGCCATCGACGTGGTCGACGAGGCCGGCGCCCGGCAGCGCCTGAAGCCGGTGGCCGAGCGCGAACCGACCGTCGAGGTGCGCCACATCGAGGACGTCGTGGCCCGCATGGCGCGCATCCCCGCCAAGAGCGTCTCCACCTCCGACCGCGAGGTGCTGAAGAACCTGGAGCGCAACCTCAAGCTCGTGATCTTCGGCCAGGACAAGGCCATCGAGGCGCTGGCGGCCTCCATCAAGATGGCGCGTTCGGGCCTGGGCGAGGCGCGCAAGCCGGTCGGCAGCTTCCTGTTCGCAGGTCCCACCGGGGTCGGCAAGACCGAGGTGACGCGCCAGCTGGCGATCGCCATGGGCGTGGAGTTCCTGCGCTTCGACATGTCCGAGTACATGGAGCGCCACACGGTCTCGCGCCTGATCGGCGCGCCACCCGGCTACATCGGCTTCGATCAGGGTGGGCTGCTCACGGAGGCGATCAGCAAGCATCCGCACTGCGTGCTGCTGCTCGATGAGATCGAAAAGGCGCACCCGGACGTGTTCAACCTGCTGCTGCAGGTCATGGACCACGGCACCCTGACCGACAACAACGGCCGCAAGGCGGACTTCCGCCATGTCATCCTGGTCATGACCACCAACGCCGGCGCGCAGGAGATGGCGCGTGCCTCGATCGGTTTCACGCACTCCGATCACAGCAGCGATGGCATGGAGGCCATTCGCCGCATCTTCACTCCCGAGTTCCGCAACCGCCTCGATGCCGTGATCCAGTTCGCCGCCCTCGAGCCGCACACCATCGAGCGCGTGGTGGACAAGCTCATCATGGAGGTGGAGTCGCAGCTCGAGACCAAGGGCGTCGCGATCACGCTCGATGATGCGGCGCGCCGCTGGATCGCCGAGCACGGCTACGACCCGAAGATGGGGGCACGGCCGATGGCGCGCACCATCCAGGAGTACATCAAGCGACCGCTGGCCGAGGAGCTGCTGTTCGGGCGCCTGGCAAACGGCGGCCATGTGAAGGTCTCGGTGTCTGCCGACGGCACGCAGCTCACGCTCGAGTGCGAGCCGGCGCAGCAGCTGCCGACCGTGCCGGCCTAGCCGGCGCGCACGTCAGGGCGGGTGGTTCGGGAGCGGACGCAGCCTCAGCGGCCGCGATAGATGATGCGGCCCTTGGTCAAGTCGTAGGGCGTCATTTCCACGGTGACGGCGTCGCCGGTGAGAATGCGGATGTAGTTCTTGCGCATCTTCCCGGAGATGTGCGCGGTCACGACATGGCCGTTCTTCAGCTTCACGCGGAAGGTGGTGTTCGGCAGGGTCTCGGTGACCTCGCCTTCCATCTGGATCGCGTCTTCCTTCGACATAGAACCCTAATGCTGCCGGGGGCGCGAATTGGAGCACAAAGCGCGCGCCTCTGGCAATTTGCGTGCCCGCTGCGCGGCTCAAGGTGCGGGCGCGGCTTCAGGGTGGCGTGAGCGCCGCACTGCCGCCGTGTGCGTGCTCGGCCAGCAGCGCCTGGAACTGGCTGCGCGGGATGCTGCGCGAGCCGAGGCTCTCCAGATGCCGCGAGGGCAGCTGGCAGTCGATGACCGCCAGCGCGTGGCTGCGGCAAACGGCCACCAAATGCGCAAGCGCGGCCTTGGAGGCATCGCGCATGGCGCTGAACATCGACTCGCCGAAGAACACCCCGCCGAGGCGCACCCCGTAGAGCCCGCCGGCGAGTTGCCCGCCGTGCCACACCTCCACACTGTGCGCATGCCCGAGCTCATGCAGGCGCAGATACGCGGCGCGCATCTCGCGGGTGATCCAGGTGCCCGGGCTGGCGGCGCGCGGGGCGGCGCAGCCGTCGATGACAGCGGCAAAGTCCCGATCGACCGAGGGGCTGAAGCCGGCGTTGCGCAGGGTCTTCGCCAGACTGCGCGTGAGGCGGAACTCCTCCGGGAACAGCACCGCGCGCGGGTCAGGGGACCACCACAGCACCGGCTGACCGGGCGAGTACCAGGGGAAGATGCCGCGGCGGTAGGCCGCGAGCAGCCGTTCGGGCGAGAGATCTCCGCCGGCGGCGAGCAGCCCCGCCGGCTCCTCCAGCGCCTGCTCGGCCGGCGGGAACCATTCCGGCGCATCGTGCGGGGAGAGCCAAGTGATGCTTCTCATGCCGGCTGCCCGAGGGTGCGCCGTCCACGATAGGGGACGTGTGCCTGCACCTCATGCGCATAGGCTTCGACCGCTGCGCCCTCCTGGGCCAGGTAGTTGGCAATGGCGGCACGGAACTGCGGATCGGCGATGTAGTGCGCTGACCAGGTGAGGGTCGGCTCAAAGCCGCGGCTCACCTTGTGCTCCCCCTGGGTACCAGGCTCGAAGCGTCGCAGGCGCTGTTCGATGCAGAACTCGATCCCCTGGTGGTAGCAGGTCTCGAAGTGCAGGCTGTGGTAGTCGGCGGCCGCGCCCCAGTAGCGCCCGTAGAGTGTCTCGCTGCCGACGAAGAAGATCGCCGCCGCCACTACCGTGCGGCCGTGCATGGCCAGCTTAACCATCAGCGCCTCGGGCAGAGTGCGCGCGATGACCCCGAAGAAGCTGCGCGTCAGGTAGGGCTCGTGCCCATGGCGCAGGAAGGTGTCGCGGTGCAGCTCGTAGATGCGGTCGAGCAGCTGCTCATCGAGCTCCCCGCCGCGGCGCGTCTCAAAGCGCACGCCCGCCTCGGCCACGCGCCGCCGCTCGCGCCGCGCCTTCTTGCGTTTCTCCGCGGTGAAGCTGGCGAGGTAGTCCTCGAAACTGGCGTAGCCGCGGTTGTGCCAGTGGAACTGACAGTCGCGCCGCAGCAGCCAGCCGCGATGCTCGCAGGCCGCGCGCAGCGGCTCCTCGATGAACAGTGCGTGCACGCTCGACAGTCCCTGGCGCTGCGCCAGCGCCTCGAGCTCCTGCAACAGCTGTTCGCTGAGCGGTGCGCTGTCGCGATCCGCCCGCGTCAGCAGGCGTGGTCCGGTGGCGGGCGTGAACGGCACCGCCACCGTGAGCTTCGGGTAGTAACGGCGCCCGATGCGCTCATAGGCGCGCGCCCAGGCGAAGTCGAAGACGAACTCCCCGTAGGAGTGCGTCTTGATGTAGGCAGCGGTGGCGGCGCTGAGCCCGCGGGCATCGCTCAAGGTCACATACCGCGGCCGCCAGCCGCTGTCGTGGCCGACGCATTGCTCGGCCTCGAGCGCGCTGAGAAATTCGTGCCGCACGAACGGATGGCCCGCGCCCGCAAGCGCATTCCAGGCCGCCGGCTCGAGGCCCTGGATGCTCTGGTGGATCGCTGCCGTGTCCCTGGGCATGTGCGCGCACTCGGGCCTTAAGCGCCAGTGTGCGTATCGAGCGCCTCGAGGTAGCGGTCCGCATCGAGCGCCGCCATGCAGCCGGCGCCGGCAGAGGTGATGGCCTGGCGGTACACGTGGTCGGCGACGTCGCCGGCGGCGAACACCCCGGGCACGCTGGTGGCGGTCGCGCCGCCCTCGAGGCCGCTCTTGATCGCCAGGTAGCCGCCCTCGTGCATCGCCAGCTGCCCGGCGAACAGGGCGGTATTGGGGACGTGCCCGATGGCGATGAAGAGCCCGGTGACCGCGAGCTCACGCTCGACATCCGCCGGCACACTCTTGATGCGCACGCCACTGACCCCGTGCTCATCGCCCAGTACTTCCGCGACGGTGTGGTTCCAGATGACCGACAGCTTGCCGGCCTCGACTTCGCGGAACAGCCGCTCCTGCATGATCTTCTCCGCGCGCAGCTTGTCGCGGCGGTGGATGAGCGTCACGTGCGCGGCGATGTGCGAGAGGTACAGCGCCTCCTCCACCGCGGTGTTGCCGCCGCCGACGATGGCGACCCGCTGGCCGCGGAAGAAGAAGCCGTCGCAGGTGGCGCACGCTGAGACGCCGCGGCCGCGGTGCGCTTCTTCCGAGGGCAGCCCCAGGTACTTGGCGGTGGCGCCGGTGGCGATGATGAGCGCATCGCAGCTGTAGCTGCCGGCATCGCCGGTGAGTCGGAACGGCCGCGCCGACAGGTCGGCGCTGTGCACGTGATCGTTGATGATCTGCGTGTTGAAGCGCGCCGCGTGCTGCTTCATGCGCTCCATCAGGGCCGGTCCCTGCAGTCCCTCGACATCACCCGGCCAGTTGTCCACGTCGGTGGTGGTCATGAGCTGGCCGCCCTGCTCGAGCCCTGTGATCAGCAGCGGGGTGCGGTTGGCGCGCGCCGCATAAACGGCCGCGCTGTAGCCGGCGGGCCCGGAGCCGAGAATGATGAGGCGGCTGTGCCTGGTCGTCATGGGCATCCCAATGGATTCAAAGACTCACGCATGGTACCCAAGCCCTATAATGGCGGCGTCTATCTTACGACGGAGATCCACGGGTTGGCTGAATCCTCGGCGTCGGCGCGCAACGGGGCGCGCTTCACGGCGGCCGTGAGCCGCGGTCTGCGCGAGAGCGCCATCATCGGCATCGCGATCGTGGCGGTCGTGCTGCTCATGGCGCTCGCCAGCTACAGCCCGGAGGACCCGGGGTTCTCCTTTACCGGCAACGCCGCCCCGGTGCACAACCGCATCGGCGTGATCGGCGCCTGGCTGGCGGACGTACTCTTCTTTCTCTTTGGACGCCCGGCCTTCCTGTTCCCGGTGATGCTCGGGCTCGCCTGCTTCGGGCTACAGCGCCGCATCCGCGCCGAGAGCGCCTCGCGCGCCAACACGGCGGTGCGCATTGCCGGATTCGTGCTGCTGCTGATCGCCAGCTGCGCACTCACCACCTTGCACTGGCAGCCGGGCGCACTGCGGCAGTCGGCCGGCGGGGTGGTGGGCTCGCTGGTCGGTAACGGCCTCGCGGCGGGGCTGAAGTTCCTGGGCGCGACGCTGCTGCTGATCGCCGCGTGGATGGCCGGCCTGTCGCTCGCCTTTGGCGTTTCCTGGTTCACGGTCATGGACCGCCTCGGCGCGCTCACCTGGGGTGGCATCGCCTGGCTGCGCGCACGCTTGTCTTCCTCCCGGGACGCGGCCGAGGGACGCGAGCGCCGCCAGGCACGCAAGGAGGCCGTGGAGAGCTCGCAGAAGAAGGCGGCAACGCGGGCGCCGCCGCGCATCGAGCCGCCGATCTCCGTGCCGGAGAAGAGCGCGCGCGTCGAGCGTGAGCGGCAGGTGCCGCTGTTCGAGCCGCCCAAGGCGAACGAGCTGCCGCCGCTGAAGCTGCTGGACGACCCGCCGGCGCGCGAGCCGCTGTACTCGTCCGAGGCGCTGGAGGCGCTCTCGCGCCTAGTGGAGATGAAGCTCAAGGATTTCGCCATAGACGCCGAGGTGGTGGCGGTGCAGCCCGGTCCGGTGGTGACGCGCTTCGAGCTGCGCCCCGCCCCCGGAGTGAAGGCGAGCCAGATCACCGCGCTTGCCAAGGACCTGGCACGCGCGCTCTCGGTGCTCTCGGTGCGCGTGGTGGAGGTGATCCCCGGCAAGAGTGTCATGGGGCTCGAGATCGCCAACGAAAAGCGCGAGGTCGTCACGCTCGGGGAGATCATCCGTTCGAAGGCGTATGACGAGCTGCACTCGCCGCTGGCGCTCGCGCTCGGCAAGGACATCGGCGGCCAGCCGATGGTGGCGGACCTGACGCGCATGCCGCACCTGCTGATCGCCGGCACCACCGGCTCGGGCAAGTCGGTCGGCATCAACGCCATGGTGCTCTCGCTGCTGTACAAGTCGACCGCCGAGCACGTGCGCCTCATCATGATCGACCCGAAGATGCTCGAGTTGTCGGTGTACGAGGGTATCCCGCACCTGCTGGCGCCCGTGGTGACCGACATGAAGCAGGCCGCCAACGCGCTGCGCTGGTGTGTGGCGGAGATGGAGCGGCGCTACCAGCTGATGGCTGCGCTCGGCGTGCGCAACATCACGGGCTTCAACCGTCGCGTCAAAGAGTCGATTGATGCCGGCAAGCCGATCAAGGACCCGGTCATGATGCTGCGGGCCGCGAACGATCCGAGCATCGACCAGCGCCAGATCGAAGACCTGATCCCGCTGCCCTACGTGGTGGTGGTGGTGGATGAGCTCGCCGACCTGATGATGATCGTCGGCAAGAAGGTCGAGGAGCTCATCACGCGCCTGGCGCAGAAGGCGCGCGCCTCGGGCATCCACCTGGTGTTGGCGACCCAGCGACCCTCGGTGGACGTGATCACCGGCCTCATCAAGGCCAACATCCCGTGCCGCATCGCCTTCCAGGTCTCCGCGCGCGTCGACTCGCGCACCATCCTCGACCAGATGGGAGCCGAAACGCTGCTCGGGCATGGCGACATGCTGTACCTGCCGCCCGGGACCTCGCTGCCGACGCGCGTGCACGGCGCGTTCGTTTCCGACCAGGAAGTGCATCGCGTCGTGGAGGCGCTCAAGACCTCCACGCCGCCGAGCTACATCGATGAGGTGCTTTCCGGTCCGAAGACGCCGATCCCGGGACTGGCAGGCGAGGAGGGCGAGGGCAGCGGAGCCGCCGGCGGCGCGGAGAGTGCCGAGCAGGACCCGCTCTACGACGAGGCGGTGCGCATCGTCACCACCGAGCGCAAGCCCTCGATTTCCTACGTGCAGCGCCGCCTCAAGATCGGCTACAACCGCGCGGCGCGGCTGCTGGAGGCGATGGAGATCGCTGGCCTCGTGGGGCCGCTGCAGGCCAACGGTGCGCGCGACGTGCTGGCAGCGGCGCCGCCCGAGGACTGACGTCGCGATGCACCCAGCCACGCCGCTGCGCGCACGCGCGCGCCGCCTGCTCGGTGCCGCATTGCTGCTGTGGGCGCCACTGCTGTGCGCGGCGGCCACGCCGCTCGATGCCTACCTGGACAACCTCAAGACACTGCGCGCCAGCTTCCTGCAGACGCTGGCCGATACGCACGGTCGCGAGATCGATCGCGCCACCGGCACGCTGATCGTGCAGCGCCCGGGCAAGTTCAGCTGGGAGATCCACCCGCAGGCCGCGGCGGGCGGTAACAGCGGTGCCGGCCAGCTGATGGTGTGCGATGGCACCAACCTGTGGTTCTTTGACCGCGACCTGCAGCAGGTGACCGTAAAGCCGGTCGATGCCGCCTTGAGCGCGACGCCGGCAATGCTGCTGTCGGGCGCCACGGACCTGCGCCAGAACTTCACGATCAGCGCCGCCGGTCACCGTGCCGGCCTCGAGTGGGTGCTGGTCGAACCGACCAGCGCCGAGGCCGACTTCCGCCGTGCGCTGTTTGGCTTCGATGGCAGCGAGCTCAAGCGCATGATCGTCGAGGACAAGCTCGGGCAGACGGCGACCATCATGTTCCAGCAAGTGGTGCGCAACGCCCCCGTGGCGCCGGGCGATGTGAGCTTCACGCCGCCGAAGGACGTCGATGTCATCGGCACCCCGCATTCCTAGCGTGCCGCCGGCGCTGCCGTGAGCGCGGGCGACCTGTTCGCGGCGGCGGATCCGCTGCGGCCGCTCGCCGATCGCATGCGGCCGCGCACGCTCGATGAGTTCGTCGGCCAGCAGCATCTGCTCGGGCCGGGCAAACCCCTCACCGCCAGCATCACGGCCGGGCGGCTGCACTCGCTCATCCTGTGGGGGCCGCCGGGCACCGGCAAGACCACGCTGGCGCGGCTGATCGCGCAGGCCTCGAACGCGCAGTTCATCCAGCTCTCGGCGGTCATGGCCGGGGTCAAGGACATCCGCGCGGCGGTGGAGGCGGCGCGCGGCGCGCGCGCCCGCGACGGACGCCCGACGCTGCTGTTCCTGGACGAGGTGCACCGCTTCAACAAGGCTCAGCAGGACACGTTCCTGCCTTACCTGGAGGATGGCACCCTGACTTTCGTCGGGGCGACCACCGAGAACCCTTCGTTCGAGGTGGTGAGCGCGCTGCTGTCGCGGGCTCGCGTGTACGTGCTGCGCTCGCTCACGGTGTCGGATCTGACCGGGCTGCTGCGCCGGGCGCTCAGCGACGGCGAGCGCGGTCTGGGCAGCCTGCAGCTCGAGGTCGAGGATGCGGCGCTCGAGCTGCTCGCACTGGCCGCCGACGGTGATGCGCGCCGCGCACTCAACATGCTCGAGCTCGCCGCCGGCCTGGTCGAGGCGGGACCCGGTGCGCGTCGCCTCACGCTCGCCATTGCGCAGGAGGTCGCTGGCGGGGGCCACCGGCGCTTCGACAAGGGTGGCGAGCAGTTCTACGACCAGATCTCGGCGCTGCACAAGGCGGTGCGCGGCTCTGATCCGGATGGCGCTTTGTACTGGCTGTGCCGCATGCTCGATGGCGGCTGCCACCCGATCTACCTGGCGCGGCGGATCGTGCGCATGGCCTTCGAGGACATCGCGCTGGCCGACCCGCGTGCCTGCAGCCTGACCCTCGAGGCCTGGGAGACCTACGAGCGGCTCGGTACCCCCGAGGGCGAACTGGCGCTGGCCACCGCGGTGGTCTACCTGGCGTGCGCTCCGAAGAGCAACGCGGTGTACGTGGCGATGGGTGAGGCCATGGAGGACGTCGCCAAGTTCGGAACGCTGGAAGTGCCGCTGCAGCTGCGCAACGCGCCCACCCGGCTCATGAAGGAGCTCGGCTACGGACGCAACTACCGCTATGCACACGACGAGCCCGACGCTTTCGCCGCCGGGGAGCGCTATTTGCCGGAGGGCATGCCCGATCGGCGATACTACCGCCCGGTCGCGCGTGGCCTCGAGATCAAGATCGCCGAGGCGCTGGCACGGCTGCGCGCGAAGAACGATTCGAAAGGAGCGTCGTGATCGACCCGAAGCTGTTGCGCGCTGATCCGGAAGCGGTGGCGAGCAATCTGGCGCGCCGCGGCTTTGTGCTCGATGTCGGTGCGCTGCGCCGGCTGGAGGAGCAGCGCAAGCCCCAGGCAGTCGAGGTGGATCGGTTGCGTGCCGAACGCAACGCCAACGCCAAGGCGGTCGGGATGGCCAAGGGCCGGGGCGAGGATGCCGCCGCCCTCATCGTCAGGGGTGAGGCGCTCACCGGGGCCCTGGCCCTAGCGGAAAGCGACCTGGCGGGGGTGCAGCAGGAGCTCGAGCAGTGGCAGCTCGGACTGCCGAACCTGCTCGATGACTCGGTGCCGGATGGCAGCGATGAGAGCGGCAACCGCGAGGTGGCACGCTGGGGGGAGTTGCCGCGCTTTACCTTCCGGGCGCGTGACCACGTCGAAGTGGGCGAGCGTCTCGGTGGGCTCGACTTCGAGGCGGCGGCACGGATTTCCGGGGCGCGCTTCAGCGTGCTGCGCGGCGGGGTGGCACGCGTGCACCGCGCGCTAGCGCAGTACATGCTCGACCTGCACACGCGCGAGCACGGCTACGTCGAGGTGTACGTGCCTTACCTGGTGCAGCGGGCAGCGCTGATCGGCACCGGGCAGCTGCCGAAGTTCGCGCAGGACCTGTTCGCGCTCGCCGGGGAGCAGGACTTCTTTCTCATCCCGACCGCCGAGGTGCCGGTCACCAACCTGGCTCGCGACCAGATCGTTCCGGCCGAGGCACTGCCGCTGAAGTTTGTCGCGCACACGCCGTGCTTCCGTTCGGAAGCGGGGGCGGCCGGCAAAGACACGCGTGGCATGATCCGCAACCACCAGTTCGACAAAGTCGAGCTGGTGCAGCTGGTGCGGCCGGAGACCTCGGCGGCAGCGCTCGAGGAACTCACCGGACACGCCGAAGCGGTGCTGCGCACACTGCAGATCCCCTATCGCAAGGTGCTGCTGTGCGCGGGCGACACCGGCTTCGCCAGCAGCAAGACCTATGATCTGGAGGCCTGGCTGCCCTCGCAGGAGCGCTATCGCGAGATCTCCTCCTGCAGCAACTTCACCGCCTTCCAGGCGCGGCGCATGCAGGCACGCTGGCGGGCACCGGGGGGCAAGCCCGAGCCGCTGCACACGCTGAACGGCTCCGGGCTGGCAGTCGGGCGCACGCTGGTCGCGCTGCTGGAAAACTTTCAGCAGGAGGACGGCTCGGTCGACATCCCGGGCGTGTTGCAGCCCTATCTGGGAGGCCTGGCCCGGCTGCGTCCGTAGACTATCGATAATCGATAGCCATATACTGCTTTTCACAATGAAACGAACGCCGCGCAAGCTGACTCCGGCGCGCGCACGCGACCCGCTGTTCAACCGCTCGGTCGAGAAGGCACTGGCGATCCTCGCAGCCTTCGGCGGTGAACGGCGCGCGCTCAGCCTCGCGGACCTGGCCGCGGCCGTCGGCATGACCACCAGCTCCGCGCAGCGCTGCGTGCACACGCTGGTGCGGCTTGGCTTCCTGCGCCGTGACCCGGGGGTCAAACGCTGGGTGCTGACACCCCGCTCGCTGGCCTTTGCCCACGCTTACCTGTCCGGTCACGCGCTGCTCGAGCAGGCCACCACGCACCTGATCGATCTGAACCAGGCGTGCGGTGAGTCGGTGAGCATGTCCGAGCCCGAGGACACGGACATGATCTTCATCGCCCGCTTCCATAGCCTGAAGCGCTTTTACATCCATATGCCGGTGGGCCGGCGCCTGCCGATGTACTGCACCGCCTCCGGGCGCGCCTATCTGGCCGCGCTGCCGCCGGCGCAAGCGCAGCGCCTCGTGCGGCGCTCGGAGCTGAAGGCGCTGACTCCCTTCACGCTGACCGATCCGGCGCGCATCCTGCGCCGCATCCAGGAGGCGCGCGAGGCGGGCTACGCCTGGGCAGACCAGGAGTGCTATCGCGGCGACCAGACCATCGGTGCCGCCATCCTCGGTATCGACGGCCAGCCGCTGGCTGCGATCAACATCGCCGCGCCCACCAGCCGCTGGACGCTCGCGGAGATGCGCGACAAGCTCGCGCCGCTGCTGCTGCAGACCGCGCGTGCGGCCTCGCTCGGCCAGTCACTGCTGCGTACCGCATGAACGCGGCCGCGGACACCGCCAGGCCGGAGTTGAGCCGCTCACTGCAGCCGCGGCACATCACCATGATCTCGATCGGCGGCATGATCGGGGCGGGGCTGTTCGTCAGCAGCAGCGCGGCGATCATGGCCACCGGCCCGGCCATCGTCATCAGCTACCTGATCACCGGCGCTCTGGTGCTGCTGGTGATGCGCATGCTGGGCGAGATGGCGATGACACTCCCCAAGGTGCGCTCGTTCACGGAGTTCGCGCGCGCCGGGCTGGGTTCCCGGGGTGGCTTCGTGGCCGGCTGGCTGTACTGGTACTTCTGGATGATCGTGGTGCCGGTGGAGGCGATCGCCGGTGCCAACATCCTGCATGCGTGGCTGCAGCCGCACGAGGTCTCGCCGCTGCTGCTCGGGCTGATCCTCATGGCGGTCATGACCGCGGTCAACCTCATGTCGGCACGCTCCTACGGGGAATTCGAATTCTGGTTCGCGTCCATCAAGGTCGCGGCGATCCTGGTGTTCATCGCGCTTGCCGCCGCCTACGCGTTCGGCCTCAGTTCGCCCGGCGGCAATACCTTCGCGAACCTCACCGACTACGGGGGCTTCGCACCCTACGGGGCGGTGAAGGTACTGTCGGGGGCGGTCACGGTGTACTTCTCCATGACCGGGGCGGAGATTACTACCATCGCCGCGGCCGAGTCCCGCGAGCCCGCGCGGGCCGTGGCACGCCTCGGGACCAATGTGCTGCTGCGGATCCTCACCTTCTATGCCGGCTCGATACTGCTCGCGGTGACCGTCGTCCCCTGGGTGCAGGTGAAGGCCGGGGAATCACCGTTCACGCTGGCGCTGAGCACCATGCACTTCAAGTGGGCCAGCCTCGCGATGAGCATCATCATCCTGACCGCGGTGCTCTCGTGCCTCAACTCGGCTTTTTACGTGTGCTCGCGGGTGCTGTTCGTGCTCGCCGAGCATGGCGATGCACCGCAGTGGCTGGTGCAGCTGAATCCGCGGCGCGTGCCCACGCGCTCGGTGTGGATGGGCAGCCTCGCCGGCGTACTGGGGATACTGGCTGCCACCGCCCACTCCCAGACCGTCTTTGCCTTCCTCGTAAATGCCTCCGGTGCGCTCATGGTGTTCGTCTACATGATGACCGCACTCGCGCACCTGCGTGTGCGGCGCCAGCGCGAGGCAAGCGGCGCTGCCACGCCGCCCCTGACCATGTGGCTGTTCCCCTGGCTCAACTACGCGGCGCTCGCCGGCATGGTCGCCGTTCTGGTTGCGATGGCCTTCACGCCCGATATGCGTCCCGACCTGAAGGCGAGCCTGCTGTCGCTCGGCGTGGCGCTGGGCGCGTACGAGATCCTCAGCTCGTGGCGCCGGGCCCGCCGCCTAGCCGGCACCCGTTCCGCGCCAACATGAAGCACCCCAACCCCACAATCTGGCGCGCCGTGCGCGCACTGCGCAGCTGGATCAGCGACGCCTAGGGCTCACGAGGCAGGGCTGGCGGGCGCGTGCCCTCATACGGACGTGCCGCGGACAATACGAGGTTGCGGGGGAGCGAGTGTCATGAGGCGTATAAGCCGGTTGCGTCGGATACAGGTGAGTGGTTCATGGTCCATGGTCGCGGCGGTGCTGCTGCTCGGCGGTAAGCTTGCCGCGGCGCAGGAACAGAGCGCGGCCACGGAGGCTATCGCGGGTCCGCTGCAGGAGGTCACCGTGACCGCCACGCGGCGCGCGGAATCGCTGAGCAAGGTGCCGATCAGCGTGACCGCGCTGACGCAGGAAAACCTGGATTTTCGCGGCGTCAAGGATTTCCAGGAGATTGCCCGCTTCACGCCCGGCGTGAATTTCGACAACTCCGGCACCAATAACATCTCGATCCGCGGCATTTCCGGCACGGGCGGCGCGGGTACGACCGGTATCTACCTCGACGACACGCCGATCCAGATGCGTGCCCTGGCCTTCAATCCCGATGAGGCGTTGCCGAAATCCTTCGACATCGACCGTGTGGAGGTGCTGCGCGGTCCGCAGGGGACCCTGTTCGGCGCCGGCTCCGAGGGCGGCACGGTGCGCTACATCACCACCCAGCCGAGCCTGACCCGCACCTCCATCTACAGCCGCGAGGAGATTGCCGACACCGAAGGTGGCGCACCGAGCTACGAGGCCGGTGCAGCCGTGGGCGGCCCGCTGGTGCCGGGGGTACTCGGGGCGCGCGTGGCGGTGTCCTACCGCCACGACGGCGGTTACATCGATGACATCAATCCGGTCACCGGCCAGACGGTGGAGGACAACGCCAACTCCCGCAACACGCTGCTGCTGCGGCTCGCGGCCTTGTGGGCACCGAACGACAAATGGTCGTTCACGCCGAGCCTGTACTACCAGGATGCCAAGCGCAACGACATCGACAACTATTGGCCGATCTACTCCGACACCTCGAGCGGCAATTTCGTCAATGCCGATCCGACTCAGCGGCGCGTGCCGGACAAGTTCTACCTGGCCGCATTCAAGGTGCAGGGCGATGTCGGCTTCGCGGACTTCATCTCCAACACCTCCTACTTCCATCGCAAGGAGCAGACAGGCTACGAGGGCACGCTCTACAACCTCGGCTACTATCAGACCTTCATGGGCTCGATGACGCTGCTGGACGCGGCCGGCGTGCACCTGCCGGCGGGCGCCCTCGATTACACCTCGCCCTCGAGCGTGGACAACACGCAGCAGAACATCACCCAGGAGTTCCGCCTGCAGTCACATGATCCGGGCGCGAAGCTGCTGTGGACCACGGGGGTGTTCGTCACGGTCAACCGCCAGACCTACCTCGAGCAGATCCACGATCCGATGCTCAACCAGCTGACCCTGGTGCTCACCGGCGCGCCGTACACCGATACGTTCACCGACGATGATGGCAACCCGGTCACCTTCGTGGCGGAATACCCGGATGACTCCTACTTCCTGCGCACACATGCCACCGACAAGCAGTACGCAGCCTTCGGCGAGGTGACCTATAGCTTCACCGACTGGCTCAAGGGAATCGCCGGGATACGCTTCTCGAAGAACGAGTACTCCTTCGACAGCTACACCGGCGGGCCGCAGCTCTTCAGCCAGCCGCGCGTGGGCACGGGCAGCAACTCGGAGAACGCGACCACGCCCCGTATCGGGCTGCAGGCCCAGGTCGATCCCAACAATCTTTTCTACTTCACCTGGGCCAAGGGTTTCCGGCCCGGCGGCGCGAACAACCCGCTGCCGGCGTTTGCTTGCGCGGAGGACTTCGCCAACTTCCACATCACCGAGGCCCCGCCCACCTATGGCTCGGACTCGGTGCAGAGCTTCGAGGTCGGCGCTAAGAACAATTTCGGCGGCCGCGTACGCCTGGCGAGCAGCATCTACTACATCAAGTGGAACAACATCCAGCAGACCGTGATTCCACCGGTCTGCCAGATCTCCTTCATCGCCAACCTGGGCCAGGCCGAGTCCAAGGGCGCTGATATCCAGGCGGAGATTGCGCTTACCGAGCAGTTCGATATCGAGCTGTCGGCCGCGTATACGGACGCACGCTACACACAGGATTCGAAGCTGAATTCGGCCGAGACCACGCCGATCGTCGCCAAGGGCGACGCCATCACCGGACCCTCGAGCGAGACCGGCGGCGGACAGCCGAACGCCCCCTTCACGGCCACCCTGGGGCTGCAGTATCGGTTTACCGCCTTCGCGCATCCCGCCTTCATCCGCGGCGATGCCGAGTACTACGCGCGCGCCAAGTGGACCACCCCGGGGCTGGACGGCACCCCGACCGACCTCGGCGGCACCGCCAACACGCTGCAGTACGATACCGGCAACTTCGTCCTGCCGGGCACGGTGTATACCAGCATGCGCACGGGCATGGAGTTCGGCAGCTGGCAGGTGAGTGCCTTCATCGACAACATCGCCAACCTACACCCGGTGATCGATTACAACAATTCCATTTGCCCGAACGACGTCACCACCACCGCCTGCAACCAGAGCAGCGGCTCGAGGCTGTTGCGCGAGTACACCTGGCGGCCGCGCACCTACGGGCTGACCTTCATACTGAGGAAATAGATGGGCTCGGGAAAGCGCAGCGGCAGCAGGGGCGGCGGCGCGCGCGCGGCGCGTCCGCCGCGAGTCTCGAGCCGCATTCCGCGACGCGACTTTCTCCAGGGAGCGCTGCTGGCCGCGGGCACGACCCTCAGCGGCGCGCTGCTGCGGGCGGTCGCCGGGGAGGGTGGGGAGGCGGCGACTGACGACTACCCTCCGGCACTGCAGGGGATGCGCGGGGCGCACGTGGGGTCTTTCGAGACAGCGCACGCACTGCGCGACGGTAGCGTTGCGTCCGAGGTGCCGGTCGCTGAGGAAGCGTACGACCTGGTCGTGGTCGGCGCCGGCATCAGCGGACTGGCGGCCGCGCACTTCTACCGCGCCGCCGCCGCGGGACGCCGGGTCCTGATTCTGGACAACCACGATGACTTCGGCGGCCACGCCAAGCGCAACGAGTTCGTGCTCGGCGGCCGGCTGCAGCTGATCAACGGCGGCACACTGGACATCGACAGCCCGCGGCCCTACAGCGCGGTCGCGAGCGCGCTGCTGCGCGAGCTCGGCATCGACGCCGCGCCCCTCGCGCGACGCATCGAGCAGCGCCACTACTACGCGCAGCATGGTCTGCGCAGCGGCATCTTCTTCGATGCCGAGACCTTCGGCAGCGACAAACTGCTGCCTGGCTGGCGCTCGCTGCCGCTGCACACGCTGCTGCAGACGGCGCCCCTGACAGAGCGTGCGCGCGCGGACCTGGCGCGCCTGGAGGATGATGCGGCCGACTATCTACCTGGGCTGACCGAGGCGCAGAAGAAGGAACGCCTGGCACGCATGAGTTACCTCGAGTTCCTGCGCGATCTGGTCAAGCTCGATCCGCAGGCGCTGCAGGTGTGTCAGCGACTCACGCACGGAGAGTGGGGCGTCGGCATCGATGCCGTCTCCGCACTGGATCTGTGGGGCTACGGCTTCGCCGGCTTCCGCGGCCTGAAGCTCTCGCGCCGGGCCACGCCCTACATGGGCGCCACCGCCGCCGGTTACCTCGAGACTGGTGGCTCCGTGCACTGCCACCTACCGGATGGCAACGCCACCATCGCGCGGCTGCTGGTGCGCAAACTCATTCCGGCGGTCGCTCCCGGCACGACCGTCGAGGACGTGGTGAGCGCACGCTTCGACTACCGCCGTCTGGACGAGTCCTCCGCTTCCGTGCGGCTGCGGCTCAACAGTACCGTGGTGCGGGTGCGCCGCCTCGCGGAGGCAGCCGACGGTGGCGTAGAGGTAGCGTATGTCAAGGCCGGCGCGACGCACGCAGTGCGCGCCCGGCACTGCGTACTCGCCTGCTGGAACGTCATGATTCCCTACCTGTGCCCGCAGCTGCCGGCCGTGCAGCAGCAGGCCCTGCGCGCGCTGGTCAAGGCGCCGCTGGTGTATGCCAATGTCGCGCTGCGTGACTGGCGCGCATTTCAGGCGCTGGGGGTGAGCGAGGTGTATGCCCCGGGCAGCTACTTCAGCAATCTCTACCTCAATCCAGTCGTCAACATCGGCACGTATCGCACCGCCACTGACCCGGGGCAGCCGACCGTGCTGCGTCTGGAGCGCGCGCCGTGCCGACCCGGCCTGAGCGAGCACGAGCAGAACCGCGCCGGCCGCGCCGAATTGCTCGCCACCTCCTTCGCGACCTTCGAGGCGCAGATCCGGGCCCAGCTCACGCGCCTGTTGCGCGCCGGTGGCTTCGACGCGGAGCGCGACATTACCGGCATCACGGTGAACCGCTGGCCGCATGGCTACGCTTCGGAGTTCAACTCCTTGTTCGACCCGTGGTTGCCGGCGCACGAGCGGCCCGAGGTAGTGGGGCGGCGGACCTTCGGTCCGATCGCGATTGCCAACTCGGACGCGGGCGCTGCGGCGTACACGGACGCGGCGATCGACCAGGCGCACCGGGCAGTGCGCGAGCTGCTGCCGCTCTGACTGGCCGCGCTGCTACTTCTTGTAGACCTGCCTCCCCTGAAAGTAGGTCGCCAGCGCCCGCGTCTTGGCGATGTCGTCCGCATGCCCGTCGGCCAGCTCGAAGATGTCGCGGTCGAGCACCACGAAGTCGGCCGACTTGCCCACTTCGAGTGAACCGGCGTCGGCGGCGATGTTGAGCATGCGGGCCCCGTTGATGGTGTAAGCCTCGACCACCTCGGCGACCGTGATGCGGTGCTGCGGCCCGAGCGCCGGCTCGCCGGGCAGGTGGCGGGTGATCGCGGTGGCCATGTTGACGAACGGCCGCGGATCGCGAGTATCGACCGGTGCATCGGAGCCGGCGGTGATGATGGCGCCGGCATCCTTCACCGCGCGCACCGGATAGGCGTTGCTCTCGTAATAGCTGCCGGCGGGATGCAGAGCCGTGAAACTGTTGCCCTGCACGACCTGCACGAAGGGAATCACGGTCAGGTCGTACTCGGGATCCGTCGTCATCCACGCGTAAGTGAAGGCGACGTACAGGTGGTCGCGACCCATGCGCGCCACGTCCGCAGGGTCTGCGAGCTGCACGTGCGCGAGCGCATCGCGGGTGCTGCTGACGCCATCCGCCGCGCGCGCGGCCTCGATGGCGTCGATGGCCGTGCGCACGGCACGGTCCCCGATCGCATGAATGTGCAGCGCGTAGCCGGCGAGGTGCATGCGCTTGGCGTATTCGAGGATGATGGCACGCTCGTGCTGCAGCTGGCCGTCGGAGACGGCGCATTGCCCCGGATGAAAGCCGTGCACCCGCATGAAGGTGCCGACCGCATCGGCGCTGTTGTAATCCTCCGGATGCTCGCGGGCCTGCTGACACAGTGCCGTGCCGGTATCCACATAGCCGCTCACGGTCAGCAGCCCCCCGCGATCGATGGCGAAGATCGGCTGCAGCCACGGTCTGAGGCTCGCGCCATTGGGGAGCGTGGGCGGAATGGCGAGCGGATTACCCTCGATGACGCCGTCGGCGAAGATCTTGATGGCATCGGCGCGCACCAGCGGGCTGGTCGCGTACTTGGCACGGATGGCATTGGCCTGCGCGAGGATACGGTCATAGTCGACCTGCCCGTCGCCCTTGCGGGTTGCCGAGGGATCAAAGAACTGCGCGAGCTCGACCCGCACCGTGAGCTTGCCCATGGCGAGCAACTTGTCGTACACCGCCTGGCCTTCCGGGGCGGCGAAGGCATCGAGCACGCCGGTGATGCCAACGCCGTTGAGCCGCTCGGTGATGCGCTCCGGGACCTTGACCACCTCATCGAGCGCCAGGTAGAGCATGCCGTGCTGGCTGATCGCGGTACGCGCATCCTCATTGACGGCGCCGTTCGGCTCCCCCTGGGCGTCGACGCCTACGAGGGCCTTGTAGGCGCTGAAGTCATTCGCCAGCGTGGCCTTGGAGAGGCCAACCACCTGCCCGGCCGCGTTGCGGGCCTGTGCCAGTGCCAGGCTGTTGAAGGCGCCGTGGTGCCCGTCCTCGCCCAGCAGCTCGATCTTGCGCGTAGTCGAGGCTGCATCGAGGGCGGCGCGCAGCGTCTGATGCTGTGCGTCGGGCTGGTTTCCGGCGGTGCAGTTCCACTGGAACACCCGCAGCGTTCCGCCCTCCGGGGTCTTATAGTGCTCCAGGCACGCCGCGACGAATTTCGACAGCTCCTTGAGCGTGAGCTCGCGATCATTCAGGTCGCAGAGGTCGAGATCCGCAATGTCCAGCGGGTGGATATGCGCATCGATGAGGCCGGGCAGGACCAGGCGACCGTGCAGATCCTCCACGTGCGTAGCCGCCCCGATCCAGGGCGCGGCTTCCGCGGCCGTCCCGACGAACACCACGCGCCCGTCCTTGACGGCCAGCGCCTGGGCGATCGAGCGCTGTGCATCGACGGTGTAGATCTTGGCGTTGCGCACCACCAGGTCGGCTGGGCTCGCCCCCACCGCTACGCGCAGCAGGCCGAGCAGCAACAGGCCGCCACCCAGCATCATACGAACCCAAAACCACATGCCGGCCGCCACGCGGCCGTGTGTGTCAGTAGTCAACGGCCGGTGCCGGACCCGAGGCCGCCAGCGCACGCACGACCTGCTGGCGCGTCTCCTGCACGTTGGTGAGCGGGGTATGACGGGCGGCAGTGACCTCGGCGACGGTGAACGGCAGCGGCGCAGCGCCGTCGGCCGGGTAGGTGACGGCCAGCCAGTTGAGCACGGCGGTAATGCGTTCATCCGGAAGTACCGAGTTGGCCGCGCCAGGGACACGCAGCACGTAGTTACGCCCCGCGGCCGTGCGCATGTAAAGAGGCAGATTGCCGGCCAGACGCGGGACCTTGCCGGCCACGCCCTGCGCCGCATCGCCGTGGCAGCCCATGCAGTACAGCATGTAGTCCTGCGCCGCGCCGCCGGCCTCGACGGGGAGCACCGCCAGCGCCGCCAGGGCTGCGAGCGTGAGGCGAAGAACGCGTTGCATCGTCGTCAGGGGGTCGCGGGAACGACCGTTTTGCGATGCTCGCGCACCGCCGCGCCATCGGCCGGATGCGCGCGCTCGGCGGCGATTTCCGCGGCAGTGAGGGGTGCGACAGTGGCGGGTGCGTGTGCGAGCTCGAACACGACGAAGTTGAGCGTGGCGGCAAGCGTGGCGTCATCGAGGCGGGCGAAGTCTGGCATCTTGAAATCAAAACGCTTGTCCGCGACCGCGATCTCGCCGAAGAGTCCGTAGAGCACGGTCATCGCCAGCTGCCGGCGTCCTTCGGCACTGGCCGCATAGTGCGCGGGGTACGCCGTCAGAGGGGGGGCCAACGAGGGCAGTCCCGCACCGCTCGCCCCGTGGCACACGGCGCAATTCTGCTGGAAGCTGGCGGCGCCCTCCGGAAACTGCGGCGCGGACTCGCCCGCGGCGAACACAACGCCACCGGCACCGAGGAGGTTGCCTGCCAAGAGCAGGCCGACGCCGCAGCGCCGTGGGATCATTTCTCCGCGACCCCGAGGATCACTGACACCGAGCAGTGGTAGTTCGAGTCGGCGTTCGCCATGCACCAATTGAGGTCGTTGTTGCGCGAGGGCCGGTAGGGCGGCTTTTCGCGCTCGTTGCGGTTGCATTCGCAGTCGCCGCAACTGGTCTTACCACAGCAGTCGTTGTAGGACACGATGTAATCGCGGCCATCGGCGGGATTGTGACAGGTGCCGATCCAGGTGATGGGCGAGGGCGCAGCCCCCGGCGGGCATGAAGTGGACGTGCCGCCGCAGCAGGCGCACAGGAAGCCATCGATGGCGCAGTATTTCCAGTAATCGCAGCTGTCCGGCCCGGCAGCCTTGGGCTTGGATTCCGCGGCGTGCGCACGGCTGGCGCGGTCGATCGGCAGCAGCGGCAGCAGCGCCGCGCCGGTGAGGGCTCGCCCGAGCACCGCGAGCACGCTGCGCCGCGAGCTGCGCCGCGCCAGGGCGCGTGCCGAATCTTCAACCAGCCGATCAAGCGGACGCATCAGGTGCCCCGTATGTTCATGGATTGAGCAGCATCCACGGCGTCTGGCCCAGATGCTTCTCGACGTATTTGAGGTGACCGGTCAGCGCATCGAATATGGCGACGTCCGAGTTCGCAGTCGCCACGAACAGCAACGGCGCATCGTCCTGCGAGACCTGCAGCGCCAGTGCATTCTTCAGCCCCGCGCCCTGCACCGGCCAGCGGGCCACGCGCTTATGGCTCGCCACATCGAATACCCAGACCTCGGTGCCGCCGTCCTTGTGCGTGCCTTCCCCGCCCTCGTGCATCGGCACGTAGAGCCGTCCAAGCTTGCGATGCAGGGCGCCCACCTGCTCGGCACCAGGACGCCAGTGTCCCTTCTCCGCCGCGGACACGAGCGACCACACCGGTGCAAAGCTCGGCTGCGTGCCCGAGAAATCCACCTCGTGGACCTCGCCGAGGAAGGACAGGAACGTGTAGCCGCGACTATTGCGGATCCCCTGCACGAAGACCGGATCGTTGTCCGGGTTGAAGAACGGCTCGGACATGCTGCGGCCACTATCGTGACCCTCCGCATCGAGGCTCACGGTCAGCAGGCGGCCGCTCTCGCACAGCGAGGAGACCCGGTTGGCTCCGCCGGGGATCACGAGTACGCAGCCGGCGGTATCAATCTCGCTCAGCACCTTCAGGTGCACCGGATCGAGGACGCCAAAGGAGGCCGCCGGAGTGATATAGGCGGCATATACGAAATGGCCATCTTCGCTGTAGGCGACGCTGAAGGGGTTCGGCGCGGTCATGGCGCGCTTGTTGGGCAGCACGATCTCGCCGGCCGGGGACAGCGTGGCGTTGTCGGTGAACTCGACGACGTCGGTGCGGGTGCCGCGGCTGCCGCGTGAGTAGTAGGTGGTCGCAACAACACTCTTGGCGCCATCAGGTGAGAGATTGAAGCCGGGCGTGAAACCCGCATCGATCTGCCCGAGACGCCGGTGCGTGTCGCCGTCGTACAGACGCACACGCTGATCGATCTCGTTGTCGAACGCCGCATCAAACACGTAGATCCAGTGCGGACTGGGCGCAGCGAGCTTCTCGACCGTCAGATGTTCGGCCGGCAGCGGTGCGGGCGGCGTGGCGGCGAGCGCGCCCCAAGCCCACAGACCGATTAGCGCTACAGCCAGAGGTAGTGATCGCATCGAAATTCCCCGCAGCCGGCCAACGCTGGCTAAGTGCGTTTTTTGGTCTCGGGTTGGGCCCAATGACGGCGGCTTTGTAATGAGTCTGGCACAACGGCGATGGCGGCGAAAGGTGGGACGCCGCGGCCGCCGCTGGTTTGACCGAGGTGACCGTCTGCCGTAGAGTCCGGCTACCGCACGATTCAAAAAAATCGATAATCGATAGAGCCTGATGACGGCCCTTGCGCTTGAGTCGCTGTGGTCTGCCACCGCGCCCCCGGGACCGCAGTGCGTGCCGCTGCGCGGCGCACAGCAGGCCGAGGTTGCCATCATCGGCGCCGGCTACACCGGGTTGAGCGCGGCGCTGCATCTGGCGCAGGCCGGGCGTGCGGTGGTCGTGCTCGAGGCATGCGACCTCGGCGCGGGGGCCTCCGGCCTGAACGGCGGTCAGGTCATCGCCGGGCTCAAGCACGATCCCGATGAACTCGAAGGCCTGCTGGGCGCATCGCTCGGGCGCGCGGTGATCGACACCGTCTCTGCGGCCCCCGACGTCGTCTTCGATCTGGTGGAGCGCTTCAACATCCCCTGCGAGGCGCGCCGCGTCGGCTGGATCCAGCCGGCCGTCTCCGCGGCAACGCTTGAGGCGCAGAACTCACGCGCCAGGCAGTGGCAAGAGCGCGGTGCCGCGGTGGAGATGCTGTCGCGCGAGGACGTGCAGCGCCTCACCGGCACCGATCGCTACTGTGGCGGCCTGCTCGACCGGCGCGGCGGCTCGGTGCAACCGCTGGCTTACCTGCGCGGCCTGGCTCACGCAGCACTCGCCCAGGGCACGCAGCTCTACAGCCGCAGCCCGGCGACGCGCCTGACACGCAACGGCGATACTTACCGGATCGAGACTCCGGACGGCAGCCTGAGCGCGCCATGGGTCATCGTGGCCACCAACGCCTATACCGGTGCGCTAACCGAGACGCTGCGACGCTCGGTGGTAGCGGTGCCCTCTTTCCAGGTGGCCACCGCGCCTTTGAGCGCGCAGCTGCGCGCCGGCATCCTGCCGCAGGGGCAAGCGGCCTCGGATACCTGCCGCCTGCTGCGCTATTTCCGTCTCGATGCCAGCGGCCGCTTCGTAATGGGCACGCGTGGCAGTTACACGCGCACGCCAACCACCTTCACCGTTCGCCACCACTACCGCGCGGTCCGGGAGCTGTATCCGCAGCTGGCACGGGTAGCTTTCGAGTATCACTGGGGCGGCTATGTCGCCCTCACCAAGGATCACCTGCCACACTTGCATCAGCTCGCGCCGGGATTGCTGGCGGGGCTTGGCTACAATGGCCGCGGCGTGGCCATGGCCACGGTGATGGGGCGGCTGTTGGCCCGCTGGGTCCTGGGCGAGGCCCCGGGGACTTTGGGATTCCCGGTTACGCCAGTGCGGCCCCTGCCGTTGCACGCCTTCAGCCGCCTCGGAGTGCGTGTCGCGGTACAGTATCTGCGCCTGGCGGACGCCTGGACCCGCTCACACTCTTAAGTACAGCCAGCCCGCCATGAGCACCAAGACCGTACTGCTGAGCCTCGTGGCGCTGATCAACGTGGTGTTCGTCTTCGGCTGGCTGTGGGCGGCGCGGCGTCATCGGCTGACCGGAGGGCCGACACCCGGCGACATCGCCATCGGTGCATTCACAGACTTTCTGGACACGCTCGGAATCGGATCTTTCGCTCCGACGACTGCGCTGTTCAAATTTCGTGGGCGACCCGCGGATGAGCTGATTCCGGGCACGCTCAACGTCGGCCATAACGCCTCGGCTTGCCTCGAAACGATGCTTTATGTCACCGCGGTGGCGGTGCAGCCGGCACTCCTGGCATGCGCGATCGGCAGCGCCACGGTGGGTGCGTGGCTCGGGGCGGGCATCGTGAGCCGGCTGCCACGCCGGACAATTCAGATCTGCATGGGCATCGCGCTGCTGATTGCCGCGATATTTTTCGTCATGCGCAATCTGGGCTGGTTCCCCCAGGGCGGCGCGGCGTTTGCGCTGAGCGGTTGGCGCTTCGCGGTCGCCGTGGTGGTGAATTTCTTCCTCGGGGCCCTGATGTGCATCGGCATCGGCAACTACGCCCCGAGCGTGATCGTGCTCTCGCTCCTGGGCATGCATCCGCTGGCGGCGTTCCCGATCATGATCGGCAGCGACGGCCTGGTGCAGCCGGTTGCCAGCCTCGGCTTCTTTCGCTCAGGGCGCTTCTCGCACGGCACGGCGCTCGGGCTGACGATGGGCGGCGTCTGTGGTGCCCTGGTAGCCTTTTTCATCGTCAAGCAGCTGCCGCTTACTACCATGCGCTGGCTCATCATCATCGTGGTCAGCTACGCCGCCGTCTCGATGCTGCGCTCGGCATACGCGTCCCGCGCCGCGGCCCCGGCTCCGTCTTAACGGTCCGGGGCCCGGCCGCCACGCTCGAAATCAGCCCGCCTCCCAACCCATGCGGACGGCGACCAGGTGGCCGCCGCCGTGCGCATGTTCGGGCGCCGCCTGGGCGGCGACCTGTCCGGTCTGCTTGGCTGCGCAATGAGCGACTTCGCCCGCCTGCGCGGCCGGCGTGACGCTGAACAGGCTCGCAACCGCCGCGGCCAGCAGCACGTTGATAGCGAGCGAACCCAGGACTCCAACTGCTGTCGTGGTCTTCATAAATTTCTCCTCCCGGTCAAGATCCGATGTGTATATGAGACACCTCCGCCCCCGTCCCGGTCAGCAGCCGGATAACGGGCCCATCCTCGCGGCCAACGTGTTCGTCCCCACAGGGACCCCGCGCGGCCACAGAGCTCGGGGGTGTTACGCTCTCTTGGACGTGCTTGCCCGCGGTAGGGTTTAAAGCGCGCGAGGGGAACGTTTCTGCGGCGCCGCCGGCTACGACTGCTTGGACTTGGGGTGGCGCTCGCCGCTGGCGTATGGCTTTGGACGTGGCTGAGTCCCTGGCCATCCGCACTGGCGATCCGCGCCGTGTTCGACATCGGCGGCGTACGCATGAACGCCCTGCTCGCCGGGCAGGTGCCCGCGGAGGTCACTGGCGAGACAGGGCAGCGCTACGACCCGGACAATCCTGAGCTGCGCCTGGACGCCTACTTTCCCAGCACGGCGCGCCAGGGCGGCCAGCAGCTGCTCACCGTCGTCTGGATCCACGGTGGTGGCTTCGTAGCGGGCAGCCGGGCGCAGGTGGCCAACTATGCGAAGATCCTCGCCGCACACGGTTACACCGTAGTAGCGGTCGACTACTCGCTCGCGCCCTCGGCGACCTACCCGACACCGCTGCGCGAGGTCAACGGCGCGCTCGCCTACCTCGGGCGGGAGGCGCAGCGCTTGCACGTCGATCCCGCCAGAATCGTGCTCGCCGGTGACTCAGCCGGCGCACTGATCGCAGCCCAGCTCGCCAATCTCATCACCGACCCGCGCTACGCCCGGATGCTCAATATCGTCCCGGCCGTGCTGGCGCGACAGCTGCGGGGGGTGGTGTTGTACTGCGGACCGTACGATGTGGGGGTGGGGAGCGGTCGTTCCCCGGGGTGGTTCGGGCACGCGGTCCTTGAGTCCTATATGGGACGCCGGGACTTCGGGCTCCATCCACTGCTGCCAACGCTGCGCATCACGAACTTCGTGACACCGCAGTTTCCCAGGAGCTTCATCTCGGTTGGCGACGCCGATCCGCTCGCGGCGCAGTCGTACCAGCTGGCGCGTGCCCTGCGGCTCTTGGGCGTGCAGGTCGACACGTTATTCTTCGACCACCTGCAGGGGCCACCTCTGGCGCACGAGTACCAGTTTGATCTGCGGCTTCCGGCAGCCAGACAGGCGCTGGAGCGCTCCGTTGAGTTCCTCGACGCGATTGGCTGAGCCGCGCGCACTGGCGCTATAAACGTGCCGGGCACTAAACTGCCCCGCCAACGAGGGAGCGCACACATGAAGTGGGTAACCGCCACGTCCCTGGCATTGGTTGGCGCCTGCAGCACCGCACCGCCGATGGATTATCCCTCCGCGCCGGCAACCATGCGGCCCGGTGGCGAGCAAAGAGTTGAGGCCCGTGAACTTGAGCAGGCGGAAGCCGACTGCGCCAGCCAGGGAAAGCGCGCAGAAGCCAAACGAGTCGAGGGCGAGACGGTCTACGATTGCGTCGACCGCTGACCGGGCGCGATGACTGGTGGGGTGGCCGAGTGGTTTAAGGCAGTAGTCTTGAAAACTACCGAAGGCTCACGCCTTCCGTGGGTTCGAATCCCACCCCCACCGCCACCCAGATCTAATCGCGCGATGACCAGCATGGGCCGCCGGCGAGCCAGCGGCCCTGCCGTGCCTCTTGCTGGCCAGAGCGGACTAGGCCCGTTTGATCAAGCGCAGGATAAAAATGAGAACGATTGCGCCGATCGTCGCGACGATGATTGCGCCGAGCAGCCCACTGCCTGTGCCGAGGCCGAGGGAGCTGAACAGGAACCCACCGATCAGCGCTCCGACGATACCGACAACGATGTCGCCGACGACACCGAAGCCGCCGCCTTTGACGAGCATGCCTGCAAGCCACCCTGCAACCAACCCGACTAGAACAAACCAGACGAACTGCATTTTTGAGTCCCCCCTGCAGCGATGAGCGAGCGTGACATATACGCCGGTCATCTCGGCGATGCACTGGATTTTCCATGTTGCATCGCAAGTGGAACCACTACCGCGCAGCCGCAGCCCAAGATGCTCCCTATTGCAGCCTGTGGCGGTCGCTGTGGGCTATTGCGCCGCCCGGCGCGCGGCGGCCGGCTCGGCGCGCAAGCGCTTGCATGGTATGGTGCGGCGCGGTCGTCTGCGCGTGCGCCGACCGGCGGTGCAGCGGGCACGCGGCTGAGAATTCCGGACCAAGATACTGAGGAGGGAGTCATCGTGCCACGAGTCATCACTGCGCTTTTGCTTGGCGTGTTGGCGCTCAGCGCCTCCGTCCTGCGGGCGGATGAGTATTCCGATACGGTCGATACCTTCAAGAAGGCGGGCCAAAGCGCCCAGTTCTTTGCCAGTAGCTACGGCTACGCCGTGTTTCCGACGATCGGCAAAGGCGGTCTCGGGGTCGGAGCTGCACACGGGAATGGCAAGGTGTACCAGCAGGGAAAGTATGTCGGTGACACGTCGATGACGCAGCTGAGCATCGGACTTCAGGCCGGCGGGCAGGCCTACAGTCAGATCATATTCTTCGAGGACAAGCGAGCTTTCGACGAGTTCACGAGCGGCAACTTCGAATTTGGCGCCGGCGTCAGCGCGGTAGCCATCACGGCAGGAGTTTCCGGTTCCGCAGGCACCACCGGAACCTCCGCGGGCGCGAGCGGTGGCAAGAACGATGCCAGCACGCGCGGTGAGTATCACAAGGGCATGGCCGTTTTCACCGTTGCCAAGGGAGGCCTCATGTATGAGGCTTCCGTCGCCGGACAGAAGTTCAAGTACAAGGCTGCGCCTAGCAAGTGAGCCCGGGCACCTGACGCCCACCCGACGCCTCCGGCGATTAGAGGTGCCTCGCGCGGTCAGCGGCTACGCGCCGGTGTCAGCTGCGCTGGCAGCGGCGCTGGTGCTCTGCGGCTGCGGTTCACTGCCGCCGCCGACCAATCGCAGCGTCAGCCACGCCATCGAAGCGCCGGTCAATAGCCCACTGCGCGCCGGTATCGATACCCTTGCGGCGGCGCATCCGACGCTGACGGGCATTTACCCGCTCAAGGACGGGCCCGGGGCGTTCGGCGCCCGAGTGGCTCTGATCAACGCTGCCGTCAGCAGTGTCGATGTGCAGTACTACATCTGGCATGACGATCTGACCGGCCGCCTGATGTTCGACGCCCTGCGGCGTGCCGCAGAACGCGGCGTCCGGGTCCGCCTGCTGCTCGATGACCTGACCACCCGCGGTGGGCTCGACCAGAGCCTCGCCGCTCTCATGACGTTTCCGGGAGTGGAAGTACGCCTGTTCAATCCGTTCAAGCAGCGCACGTTGCGAAGCGTGGGATTCCTTACCGACTTCTCGCGTCTTAACCGGCGCATGCACAACAAATCCCTTACCGTTGACGGAGTCGCAACCGTCATTGGCGGCCGCAACATCGCGGATGAATACTTTCAGGCAGCAACGGACTTCGGCTATGTGGATCTCGACGTGCTTGCGGTGGGTGCGGCGGTCCCCGAGGTCGCGCGTTCTTTCGACCAGTTCTGGCGCAGCGACTCGGCTTACCCGGCCGGGCAGCTGCTTGAACCAGCCAGTCCGCAAGCGGCCGCACAGCGTGCGCAGATGTGGGAGTCCGCCCGTCAGGAGCCGGCTGCGGCACGCTACGCCGCAGCCGTGCGCTCGAGTCAGCTCGTCCGCGACCTTGCTTCCCGCGAGCTGCAGCTTGAATGGGCCGCCGCGCACCTGGTCGTCGACGATGCGGCCAAGGGACTTGGCAAGGCGGCCAAGGGCGATGAGCTGCTGCACCAATTCGAGCAGCAGCTCGAGCACCGCATCGCGACCGAGTTCCTGATCGTCTCGCCGTTCTTCGTGCCGCGCACGGTTGGGCGCGAGATGCTGCTCGATCTGAGGCAGCGTGGGGTCAAGGTAAAGGTGCTGACCAACGGTGCGGAGTCGGCCGACGTGGCCGCCGCATTTGCCGCATATCGCAGCTATCGCAAGTCATTGCTTCAGGGTGGGGTGAACCTGTTTGAGCTCAAGCATCGGGGGCGAGGCGAAACGCCGGCAGGGGAAGAGGGCGCGGACGAGAGCCTGCATGCCAAGACGATCGGCATCGATCGTGCGCAGATTTTCGTCGGCTCCTTCAACTTCGATCCCCGTTCGGCAAATCTCAATACCGAGATCGGCCTGGTGATCGACTCAGTCGCGCTTGCAACAGCGCTGTCGCAGGCGTTCCAGGACGTCGTGCCGAGGGTGGCCTATCAGGTTGAGCTCGACCACCGAGGCGATCTTACCTGGCTGGATCGCGCGCCGGGCGAAGGTGAACCCCGAGTTCTTGGGGACGAGCCGGGCGCCGGGTTCTGGCGGCGGATGTGGCTCGGGTTTCTGGCAATCCTGCCGATCGAGGGAAATCTGTAACGCTCTGAGGACTGCCCTGCCTCAGAAGCGCGCCACCAGGCCGAGGCTCACCTCGCCCTGCGCGATCAGCGTCCCTGACATGCTCACGGCACAACCGCCGCCGCAGTAGATGGAGCCGCCGCCCGTTCCACCGAACGTGAACAGACCGCGCAGATCGCCGCGCAATCCCACGTGCTCAGTGGCCATCCAGACAAATGCACCGCCCAAACCGATACTGAAACGAGTTGCGCTCGAACCGCCGCCGGACAGCTCGGTCGCCCCCAGGGTGCCCACCAGCAGCCAGGACAGGTGCTCATCAGCCGAGGGGAGCGTCTCGGCAACGCCGAGGTGCAGCACATCCATGGAGACATCATGAATGGGCGGCGCAGCGTGCGACTCGGTGGACAGGGAAGTGGGCTGGTGACTGTAATAGACCTCAATCGCGCGCGACTGACCAAACGGGATGTCGACGATCCCGCCGTAGCTTACGGCAGAGTCCAGAGACACCGACGTCGGCCCGAGCGCGCCGAGGTTCTGCGTTCCGATGATGCCACCGAAGCGATAGCCGCCAAAAGGGACGAGGTCCACGGCCTGCGCGACGGGCGCGATGGCTCCGCACGCGAGACATCCGATCAGTAAAGCCGGACGCAACTGCTGCACTTTTCCCCCTGTCTTCAAGTCCTGCCCTCGCGGAAACTGTACCCGAAACTCATGCGGTGCGCTGCGAGCGCAACCGGTTTCATCAATTTGCGCCAATCGGGGCAGCGGCTCTTACAGGCTGCGCAAGGGCGACGCAACTGGTGCCCGCTGCCGGGCGGATCATGCAGGATCGCGCAAGTCGACTCAGACGGTCGTGTGCCGTGGTGTTATCAGAAGCGGGCAACGAGACCGATAGTGGCCTCGCCCTGCGCCAGTACGCTGCTGGTGAAGGCTGCCGTGCAGCCACCGCTGCAGGCGACCACTCCACTGCCATTGCCGGTGAAAGTGATGAGCGCCCGCAGATCGCCCCGTATGCCGAAGTGCGGCGTCGGCATCCACACCACGGCGCCACCGAGGCCGATGCCGAAGCGCGTGACGTTCCCGCCGCCCGAGTAGGAAAGTTCAGTCGCCCCGGCGCTGCCAATAAGCAGCCAGGTGAGGCGCGGGTCATCCCCGGGAAGGGCATCTGCCAGACCCAGATGCAGCACACTTACGGTGACGTCCGAACCGGCTTGCGGCGTCAGGCCCGCAGACAGGTGGGTCGGCTGGCGACTGTAGTAGATCTCGAGGCGGCGCGGGTCATAGAGAGGAATGTCGATGATCCCGCCGTAGCTTGCGCCCGCATTGATCGAGAGCGAAGTAGGGGTGCTGCTGCCAGTCGGCTGCGTGGCGACGTCGCCGCCGAAGCGGAAGCCGCCGAAGGGCACCAGGTCCACCGCATAGACCGGCAACGCCGTGCAGCCCAGGACCGCAAAACCCAACAGCCACTCGCGCCACTTGTCAACGCGCACCGGGACACCTCGTCGCACCACTCTGGCTCCGCAATTTAGCTGATCGTCCGGCAGATTGCTGCGGTACGCCCGCCAAGCCTCTTCAAGTGCAGCATGTTCCCGGCGCGGTTGCCGGTAGCGGCGTGCCGTTCCAGTATGCGAGCCTGTCGCCCGCGCCCGCGAGGTCGTCCTTGAAGCCCATCTCCAATACCGCCTTTTACTGCTGCGGCATCCGCATGCGCGATGCCGAGGGTCCGCGGCCAATCTGCGGTGACCAGTTTGCGAAGCTGTTCATGAACGAGCAGGGGATGGAGATTTTTCGCCGGTTTGCCGGCGAGCGTGGTCCCAATGTCAGCAACGTCGCGCGCGCCCGCTACATCGATGACCTGTTGCGCGTGCGCCTGGCCGCCGACCCGCAGTTGCAGGTCTTGTTGATCGGCTGCGGCTTTGACAGCCGGGCGTTCCGGCTTTCGGGGGGCTCCTGGTTCGAGCTGGATGAGCCCGCGTTGATTGAGTACAAGAATGCGCGCCTGCCGCCGGCGCAGTGTCCCAACCGACTGCAGCGTATTGCGATCGACTTTGCAACGGAGGCGCTGGCGGACAAACTCGGCGGCCTCGCGAGCGAGCGAGCGGCGGTCGTGATCATCGAGGGCGTGAGCATGTACGTAAGCCCCGAATCGCTGCGCACCACGCTCGAGGCGCTCAAGCGTCGCGTGCCGCGGCACGAGGTGATCGCGGACCTGATGACCCGGGCCTTCCTCGACCGCTATGGTGCGAGCATCCGGGCGATCATCGCGCAACTGGGAGCGCAGATGATTCCCGCAGATGATCCGGCGCAACCCTTTGAGCGCGCCGGCTACCGGGAGCTCGCGAGCTGCTCCATCGCCGCCCAGGCCTTCCGCTATCGCGGCTTGCCGTGGCTCGCGCCACTGGTACGGCTGGCCTTTCCGGGATTGTTTTCCGGGTACACGGTGCGAGTCTTCGCACCGGCGGCAACCTGACCCGCAGCTTCCGCGGTCGCCCGCTTGGGCACGGTGCTGCTCTTGCCGCCTGCCGCCGCGGATGCTAAATGGGGCAGCTCAGCTGCCCCTGTGTGCGCTGCCCTCCCGGTGCGGAGCGCAACGGGGATTTGCGTTCACCGCAAACTGAAGGAGACGAGAGCATGCGACGCCTGCTGGCATTGACGTTGAGCGCCGTCCTGACGCTGTCCGCGGCGCGCGCGGACACCACTCCGGACAGCGATACCATCGCCTTGTTCCGCAATGCCGGCACCAGTGCTGGTTTCTTCAGCAACTGTTACGGGTACGCGGTCTTTCCGACGGTCGGGCAGGGGGCATTCATGCTCGGCGGGGCGTACGGACAGGGGCGGGTGTACGAGCACGAGCAGTACGTTGGCGATGTCTCGGTCACGCAGCTCAGCCTCGGATTCCAGATCGGTGGCCGCGGTTACAGCATGATCATTTTTCTCCAGGATAAGCGCGCCTTTGATGAGTTCACCGGGGGTAATTTTGAGTTCGGCGCGGACGCCACTGCCGTGGCTATAACGGCCGGCGCTTCCGGGCAGGTCGGCACCACAGGCGCCAACGCCGCGGCGAGCGGGGGCATGAAGGATGCGCACACCGCGGGCCGCTATTACAAGGGCGTGGCGGTATTCACGATCGTCAAGGGCGGCGCGATGGTGGCGGCGGCGGTCGCCGGACAGAAGTTCAAATACACGGCGCGCCACTAGGCACGTGCGCAGGATGGCGGGGTGAGTCGTATGAGCATGCGCACAATCGTTCTGATGGTATCCATCACAGCCGCCGCCGTAAGCGCGGTCGGGCAGGGAGCAACCAGCGTGAATAAAGAACAAGCCACGAGTGCGGGGCACGCGGATCCCTACCTGTGGCTCGAGGATGTGCATGGCGCCAAGCCGCTCGAATGGGTGAAGCAGCAGAATGCCCGCGCGCGCGCCGTGCTCCAGGCGGACCCGGACTACCAGAAGGACTACGAGGCCATCCTGCACGTGCTGGATGCCAACGACCGCATTCCGTACGGTGCCTTGGAGCGCGACTACGTCTTCAACTTCTGGCAGGACGCCGAGCATCCCAAGGGATTGTGGCGCCGCACGAGCGTGCTCGAGTACGCACGGCCGGACCCGCGCTGGGAGCTTCTGCTCGATCTCGACAAGCTCGCCGCGGACGAGCACGAGAACTGGGTGTGGGAGGGTGCCGACTGTTCCCCGGCGCTCAAACGTTGCCTGCTCAGCCTTTCGCGTGGCGGCGGTGATGCCATCGTGGTGCGCGAATTCGATCTCGGCGCGCGCAACTTCGTCGGCGACGGGTTCGCACTGGCCGAGGCAAAGTCCAACATCACCTACCTCGATGAGGACACCGTACTGTTCGGCACCGATTTCGGGCCGGGCTCGATGACCGCCTCCGGTTATCCGCGCATCGTCAAACTGTGGCAACGCGGCCAGCCCATGCTGCAGGCGCGCACGCTGTTCGAAGGCAAGGAGACCGACGTCGGCGTCACCCCGGCGGTGTTCCACGGCGCGCGAGGCGCGGTCGCGGTGCTCGAACGCGCGCTCACCTTCTTCACGACCGAGTACCAGCTGCTCGGACCGGACCGCTCGCTGCGGCAGCTGCCACTACCGCTGGGTGCCGATCTCAAGGGCGTGCTGGACCGGCAGCTCATCTTCAGCCTGCGCGAGGACTGGCAGCCGGGCGGCGGCGCTGCAATCGCCAAGGGCTCGCTTGCGGCGCTGCGGCTGGAGGGCGCGGACGGGCCCGCCGCCGGCGCCGTGAGCGTCCTCGTGACTCCGGATGCCCAGAGCGCCATCGATGAGGTGGCGGTCGGACGGGATGCAGTGTTCGCCTCGATCTATCGCGACGTCACCGGCAGCGTGCACGCGTTGGCGCCGGCGGCGCAGGGCTGGTCCGATACGGTACTGCCATTGCCGGCGAGCGGCTCAACGCACATCGTGTCTGCGAACGCCTTCGGACCGCAGGCGTTGCTGCGCTTTGAGAGTTACACCATACCGACGACTCTGTACGAGTTCGCCGGCGACGGGCCGCCGCTGCCCATCAAGTCGTTACCGCCGCGCTTTGACGCCTCACATCTGGTCACGGAACAGTTCTTCGCCACTTCCAGCGACGGCACCCGCGTGCCGTACTTCGTAACGCGCACCCGTGGCCGCAGCGCTCCGGCGCCCACCGTGCTGTACGGCTACGGCGGGTTCGAGATCTCGATGACGCCCAGCTACTCCGCCAACTTCGGCATGCTGTGGCTGGCGCGCGGCGGGGTCTTCGTGGTCGCCAACATCCGCGGCGGCGGTGAGTATGGTCCCGCTTGGCACCAGGCGGCCCTGCTTGCAAACCGCCAGAAGGCCTACGATGACTTCCAGGCAGTGGCGCGCGATCTGTTGACGCGCCGCATCACCACGCCGAAGCAGCTCGGAATCATGGGCGGCTCCAACGGTGGCCTGCTGGTGAGTGCCAACATGGTGGAAGCCCCGCAGCTCTTCGGTGCGGTCGTGTGCCAGGTGCCCCTGATCGACATGCTGCGCTATACGAAGATCGGGGCTGGAGCTTCCTGGGCCGCGGAGTACGGCGACCCGGAGCAGGCCCAGGATCGAACCTGGCTCCTCAAGTACTCGCCCTATCAAAACGTGCGCGCGCAGCGGCGCTACCCGCCGGTCCTGTTCGTGACTGCCACCAGCGATGACCGCGTCACCCCGGTGCACGCCCGCAAGATGGCCGCCCTGATGGAATCGCAGGGCCATGACGTGCTGTTCTATGAGAACACCGACGGCGGCCATGCCGCGGCGGCGGACCACAAGCAGGCCGCGGAGATGTGGGCGCTGAGCTTCGTGTACCTGAAGCAGAAGCTCGCGCCCGGAGGCTTCCATGAGTGAGCATCCGCCGCGGCACACAGGCGGTTGCCAGTGCGCTGCGGTACGTTACGAGGTGACCGGTGCCCTGCGTCCGGTGGTCGCCTGTCACTGTACTCAGTGCCGTCGCATGACGGGTCATTACCTAGCGGCGACCGCCGCGCGCACGCGCAACTTCCGGCTGCTCTCGGACGCAGGCCTCAAGTGGTTCGAGGCCTCGCCGCTGGCACGGCGCGGCTTCTGCGGTAACTGCGGGTCGACTCTCTTCTGGCAGCCAGTGGGCCGTGACTACCTCAGCATCGCCGCCGGGACCTTGGATGAAACGAGCGGGCTCTCCACCGCCTGCCACATCCACGTCGCCGACAAGGGCAGCTACTATCAGATCGAACCTGGCGTCCCACAGGTGGCCGACGGGAACTTCGACGTGCCGCTGCCGGCGCCGTGACGGGCGGAGAGGCCAGCGTCGAGGCGCTTGCGGCCGCGGCGCGCTGCGCGACGCCATGGAAGAACGGTGGCGGCGTGACCTACGAGATTGCCGCCTCGCCGCCCGGAGCGGGGCTGGACGGGTTTGACTGGCGGGTCAGCAGTGCCAAAGTTCGCAGTGCCGGACCCTTTTCCAGCTTTCCCGGGATCGATCGCACCCTCTGTGTGCTGTCGGGCGTGCTGCGGCTGTCACTCTCGGGTCGCGCGCCCGTCGTGCTGCACGAGGAGAGTCCGCCTTTCGAGTTTCCAGGTGAGGCGCCGGTGCAGGCCGTTCCGCAGGGCCTGGTGACGGATCTCAACGTCATGGTACGGCGCGGCGCCTTCACGGCGCAGGTCAGACACGTACGTGGCCCAGCTGAGTTCGAGGTCGGCGCCGCGCGCACGCTGCTGTTCGCCGCGCGCCCGCAGCTGGTCACAGTGGTGGGGCGCTGCTATGCATTGGCGGCGGGCGATGCGCTGTCGTTACGCGGCGCGCATCGCTGCGCGCTGCTCTCGGAGGCGACGACGCTTCACGTGATCGGGCTGGCGGCTGATTCGCGCGTTGGCTAACTCTCGGCAATGCGGCGCAGGCCCTCCACATCCTGCAGCACGATGCGGCTGTAGCGCGTCCTGAGAAGCCTGGCGCGCTCGAAGGCGGCCAGATGGGTGTGCGCGGTCTTGCGAGTCACTCCTATCATTTCGCCAATGGCATGCTGCGTCAGGTGCACGGTTGGCTCCCCGGCGACTTCGGTCGTGGCCATGAGCAACAGACGCGCAGCCAGGCGCTGGCGGGGCGGCAGCCCGATGAGCTCGGCCAGGGCACGCACAGTGCGGCGCGTGTATGCGTACGCGGAAGCAGCCAGCGCACGCCACAGCGTCGGCCAGCGGGCCGCCACCTCTTCGAGGCCACGCTCCGGAATGGCCAGCAGCACGCTCGATTCGGCACACACCGCCGTCACCAGGCGCGGACCGCCGCTATAGCGTGTGGCATGGCCGAGGATCGCCCCCGCTTCGCAGTGCCCGATGAGCACATTGCGGTTGCCCGCGGCCTGGCAGAACACGTGTACCAGGCCGGCGATCACGACCAGGAGGCCGCGCTGCTCGTCGCCCTCCGCTTGCGCCCACGTTCCGGCAGGCAGCTGTAGCAGCCGTCCGTGAGCCAGCAGAGCCTCGGCCAGCGCCGCGGGCTCCTCGCGTAGCCATTCGCAGCGCCGCAGCACCCGCAGCGCGCTGTCGCGTCGCATCGCCATGTTCAAAAAGTAACTGCGGTGACATTTGAAAGCAACTGCTCGTACTAGAGTCGATGCTGTGCCGCGAGGGCAGCTACGATCGTGAATGCATCGCCGGGTGAGCAGAAGGTGATTCGCATCGGCGGGGCGTCGGCCTTCCTGGTCGACAGCGCCCTGGCCGTGCCCCAGCTGCTGGGCGCGCCGCAGCTCGACTATCTCATCTTCGATTATCTCGCCGAAGGCTCGATGGGCCTGCTCGGACGCATGCAGGCCGCGGATCCGCAGGGCGGCTTCGGCACGGACTTCCTCACGGTGCATGTGGGCCCGTACCTGAGGCAGATCGCTAGTCAGCGAATCCGCGTGGTCGCAAACGCCGGCGGCCTGAACCCGCGTGCCCTGGCGGCGGCTACCGAAGCGAAAATCCGCGAGCTGGGCCTGACGCTGCGGGTGGCGTACATCGAGGGAGATGACCTGCGGGACCGGCTGCCCGGGATGGCCGCGGCATTCACCGAGATGTTCAGCGGCGCGCCACTGCCGCAACAGCCGATCATCAGCGCCAACGCCTATCTTGGGGCCTTCCCGATCGCAGCGGCGCTGCAACGCGGCGCTGACATCGTCATCACCGGTCGCGTCGTGGACAGTGCGCTCGCGCTGGGGCCGCTGATCTACGAGTTCGGCTGGGCGGTGGAAGACTACGATCGGCTGGCCGCGGGCACCCTGGCGGGTCACTTGCTGGAATGCGGTGCGCAGGTCACCGGCGGCACGTTTACGGACTGGGAGAGCGTGCCCGACTGGGAGAACATCGGCTTTCCCATTGGCGAGTGCCACGCGGATGGCACGCTCATCATCACCAAGGCACCTGGCACCGGGGGCCTCGTGAGCGTTGGCACGGTGGCAGAGCAGCTGCTCTATGAGGTCAGCGATCCGGCTGACTACATCGTGACCGATGTACGCTGTGACTTCACGGGCGTGAAGCTCGAGCAGCTCGCGCCGGAACGCGTGCGCGTCACGGGCGCGCGCGGCTTTGCACCCACCGCCACCTACAAGGTGTGCATCACACACGAGGCCGGTTGGCGCGCGATTGCCTATCAGCCGCTCATCGGTGAGCAGGCCGCCGCCAAGAGCGAGCGACAGGCGAGGGCGCTGTTCGCACGGGCCCGCCGGTTGCTGGCGATGCGGGAGCTGGGCGACTTCACCGCCACCTCTTGCCTGGTCATCGGCGCCGAGCGCAGCTTCGGCGCGCATGCACAACCGGGCGGTGGCCGCGAGATCATCTGCAAGCTCGTGGCCGACCACCCGCAGAAGCTCGGTGCGGAAGTGTTCGCGCGCGAGCAGTGGATGGCGATCTCCGGGATGTCGGTCGGCACCTCCATCAACCTGGCGACGCAGGTGCTGCCGGTGACTGGCCTGTTCCTGTGCCTGATTCCCAAGAGCGCGCTGGCGCCGCGCCTGATCATGGAGGGCGAGACGCAAGTCCTGCCCGACCGTCCCGGCAGCGAGTCCCCGGTCCTGCGGCCCAACCCGGCCGGGCCGGAGGCAACGCTGCCCGCACACACGGAGGCAGTGCCGCTGCAGCAACTCGCGTACCTGCGCAGCGGCGACAAGGGACGGCTGTTCAACGTCGCCGTCATCGCACGCCACCCGCACTACCTGCCCTGGCTGCGTGCCGCGCTGACTCCTTCTGCCGTGGGGGACTGGTACCGTCACCTGCGGACCGCCGGCGCGCCGCGTGTGCAACGCTACGAGGCGCCCGGATTTCACGCGCTGAACTTCGTAGTCGACGACGCCCTGGAAGGTGGCATCAACGCCAGCACGCAACTTGACCCGGCCGCCAAAGGCATGGGGCAGATGCTGCTGCGCTTTCCGGTCGCATTACCCGCGGACCTGGCGCGTGCCGCCGCGACTGCTCCGATTCCAGCTCATGGAGGCTGCTCCGCGTGAATGACTACTCCTATCTGATGAAGGGACTGACACGGGTCGCGACCAACAGCAGCACGCTCGTGAGCTCCTCGAGGTATCTGAACGATCCGCGCATCCGTGATTGGGTGGCGACGCATCTGCTGCGCAAGAACGGTCCCGATGCCCCGACGCCTTCGGACCCGATGCCTCTGGTGCTGGCGCTGCGCGAGGTGCAAGACATCGAGCACATCAACGCGCTATTCGCCGCCGAGCGGCGCAAGAACCCGACGCTCGATGCTTGGTTCCGTGCCGGCTACGTGTCGTCCTTCAAGCGTGAGGACCTGCGCGATTACCCGGCACACACCATGGCGGGCATCTTCTACAAGCAGCTCATGGACAACGACCTGCAGGTGGACATCGTGCCTCCCTACAAGCCGCAGAACGACTACCAGTACTTTTTCCTGCGTGCTGGTCAGACGCACGACCTGGAGCATATCCTCGGCGGCGGCGGCTTCGATTTCATCGGCGAGGTCGTGCCCTACTACATGCGCCTCACCAATCTGTTCGTGCACCTGAGCGCAGAGCTTGCCGGCGAGTTGTGCGTCTTCTACATGCTCTCCTCGACTCGCATCCTCACACGTGCCGTGCTGCACTACCCGCAGACCTGGCTTGCCGTGCTCGACGCGCTGGAGCGCGGCGCGCAAGTCGGACGCAGCTCCGATCCGCTCTACAGCCTGCGCTGGGAGGACGTGTTCGATCTCACGCCCGCGGAGGCGCGCGCCAAGTGCGGCATACGTGGCGTGCGGCTCGCCGACACCGCCGCTGCATCGGCACAGTGGTGCTAGCGTGAAGCCGGCGGTAGTCGTGACCGGGGCCTTCGGGGTTCTTGGCGCGGCGGTTACGCGCAAGTTCCTGGCCCTGGGGGCGCAGCTGTGCCTGCTCGACCGTGCCGCAGTGCCTGACTGGGCGCGCCAAGAGCTAACGCCGCCGCATCACTTGGTGGGCGGACTCGAGCTCACCGAGGCCGCGCCCACGGCCGATGCGGTACGTGCCTTCAATGAGGCCGCCGGCGGAGTCGACGTCCTCGTCAACGTGGCAGGCGGCTTTCAGTGGCAACCGCTCGCCCTGCATGCCCTCGAGGTCTGGGACGTGATGTTCGCGACGAACCTCAAGACCGCCGTAGTGAGCTGCAGCGCGGCCCTGCCGTACCTCGGCCGGCGTGGTGCCGGGCGCATCATCAACATCGGCGCGGGGGCGGCGGCCCGGGCTGCCGCCGGGATGGGCGCCTATACGGCCTCGAAGGCCGGCGTGCAGCGCTTGACCGAGTCGCTGGCGGAAGAGCTCAAAGACCGCGCGGTGACCGTGAATTGCATCCTGCCCGGCACGCTCGATACCCCGCGCAATCGCGCCGACATGCCGCAGGCTGACTTCAGCCGCTGGGTAACCCCGGAGGAGGTCGCCGACGTTGTGGTTTTCCTTGCTTCGGATGCTGCGCGTGCGGTCACCGGGGCTGCCGTGCCCGTCTTCGGACGCGGCTGAGTGCGTGCCATGACGCGTACGAGACGGCTGCGGTCCCATTTGGATTAGAGCGGCGCTGCGCCCGCTGTCAGGCTGCGGCTGCCAATTTCCGGCCCGCAGGAGCCGTGCGTGAACTTCGCCACCGACCACCCTTATGTGCTGACCGCCAGCTGTCCGAGCCGCATGGGCACCACCGCCGCCATCACGGGTTTTCTGGCGGCGCGCCGCTTCTACCTGATGGAGATGCACCAGTTCGATGACACGATCTCGCAGCGCTTCTTCGTGCGCATCACCTTCTGTGCTGTGCAGGGCGAGGCGGTCGACCTGGCGCGGTTGCGTGCCGAATTCGGCCCCGTTGCCGCGGCCGAGGAGATGGAGTGGCGCATCCACGATACCCGCGAGCGTATGCGGGTACTCATCATGGTGTCGAACTTCGATCACTGCCTGGAGGATCTGCTCTATCGGCATCGCACCGGCGAGCTGAAGATGGAGGTGACGGCGGTGGTTTCCAATCACGTCACCCTGCAGCCCACCGCGCTACGCCACAATCTGCCCTTCTTCCATCTGCCCATCAGTGCCGCCACCAAGCCGCAGCAGGAGCGGCGCCTGCTGGAGCTGGTTGACTCCACGCGCACGGAGCTGGTGGTGTTGGCGCGCTACATGCAGATCCTCTCGGACGAGCTGTGCACGCAGCTGCGTGGCCGCGCCATCAACATCCATCACTCTTTCCTCCCCGGCTTCAAGGGGGCCAAGCCGTATCACCAGGCGTACGACAGGGGCGTCAAGGTGATCGGCGCGACGGCGCATTACGTGACCCACGACCTGGATGAGGGGCCGATCATCGAGCAGATCGTGGAGCGCGTCGATCATGGCTACACACCGGAGATGTTGGTGGCGGCGGGACGCGACTCGGAGCGTCGCGCACTGTCTGCGGCGCTGCGCTACGCCACCGAACACCGGGTGTTTCTCAACGGCGGACGAACGGTCGTTTTTAGGTAACCATCGGCCCGTAATTCGCGCACAAGCACCGCCCGGCGTGCTATCTTTCGGCCCCTTTTGCGGATGGGGGTTGGCCACGCGCCTCGCTCTCCCGTCGCGATTCCAGCAGGAGAGACCGATGCGTCAACTCGCCATCGCTGTACTGTGTCTAAGTGCCGTGGCGTGCACGCGACATGCCGGCGTTGCACCGACCTCCGGCCTGAGTGCGGCAGACGCCGCCTTCCAGAAGCATCTGCAGGAGCAGCTCCTCGACGCGCAGCCCGGCACGGTGATCGAGATCCCCGCGGGCCGTCATGCACTCGATCGCGTGCTGACGCTGCGTGCCAATGGCGTGACCATCCGCGGTGCTGGCAGCATGCAGAGCGTGCTGTCGTTCAGGGACGAGGTCTCCGGTCCCGAGGGCATTCTCGTTTACGGCAACGACTTCACCATCGAGAAGCTCTCGATCGAGGATACCAAGGGTGATGGTCTGAAGATCAATGACGGTGAAAACATCACCATCCGTGGCGTGCGCGTCGCCTGGAGCGGCGGGCCGCGGACCACCAACGGCGCCTACGGCATCTACCCGGTGCGCTCGCGCAACGTGCTCATAGAGGATTCCTCTTCGTACGGCGCCTCGGACGCCGGCATCTACGTCGGGCAGTCGGTCAACGTCATCGTGCGCCGCTGCCACGCCGAGCAGAACGTCGCCGGTATCGAGATCGAGAACACCATCGACGCCGATGTGTACGAGAACGTGGCCACTGGCAACACCGGCGGCATCCTGGTTTTCAACATGCCGAACCTGAGCCAGCCCGGCCATTCCACGCGCGTGTTCAAGAATCGCGTGTTGCAGAACAATCTGGGGAACTTCGCTGCCAAGGGGGCCGCGGTGGCCAGTGTGCCGGCCGGCTCCGGTGTGGTGATCAACTCCAACAGCAAGGTGGAGATATTCGACAACGACATCGCCGATCACCGCACTGCCAATCTCATCATCTCGGCCTATTTCTCCACCAACTACTACAACAAGCCCGGCATCGATCCCAACTACGACCCGTATCCGCGCGCCATCTACGTCTACGACAATCGCTTCTCCGGTGGCGGGGATGCCCCGGACGGGCTTGAACTGAAGGCGCTCAAGGCGGCGCTCTTCGGCCTCAACGGTCACTTTCCCGACATCCTCTGGGACGGCTATCGCGACGAGAAGAACCTGGTCAATAACCTGCCGCCCGCCGGGGAGCGCATCTGTGTCCGTAATGGCGCCGTGGGCGTGCTCAACGCGGACGGTCCGCACAAGTACAAGAACCCGAGCACGGACATCAAGCCGTTCGAGTGCGAACTGCCGAAACTGCCGCCGGTCGAGTTGCCGGGACGCAGCTAAGGGGGCAGCTCATGCGTTTCCTCCTGCGGGCGCGCTGGCGGCTCGCCCTGGGCGCCGCGTTCATCAGTACCGTGCTGCTGGTGTATTGCGGCCGCGCCCCCCAACCCGTGCAGTTCTTTGCAAGCGGCCGGCCAGAGCACCTGAGCGACTGGAGCGTGTTGCTGCGCGAGGGCGGGCGTCGTCATGGGCAGCTCCTGCCCAACGAGCGTGTTCTGCCCTACGAGCTCAACACCCCGCTCTTCAGTGACTACGCACACAAGTTCCGCACCCTTTGGATGCCACCCGGGACTGCGGCGCGCTATTCCGCTACCGCGACCTTCGAGTTCCCGGTGGGCACCATCATCAGCAAGACGTTCTATTACCCACGCGCCGGCAACGCGCTCAACGAGGTTGCGCGCACCTACGATCAGGGGCGTGACTTCTCCTCCGGTGGCGGCCTGGATCTGAGCCAGGTGCGGCTCATCGAGACGCGACTGCTGGTGCGGCGTGAGCACGGCTGGGAAGCACTGCCCTACGTGTGGAACGCGGAACAGACCGACGCCGAGCTGGCGCGTACCGGAGACCAGATGGCGCTGGAGCTGGTGGGCGACGACGGGGAGCGCGAGGCCTTCACCTACGTCGTACCAAACGAGAATCAGTGCGCCGGCTGCCACGTGACCGACCTGAAGAGCAAGGCGATCGCACCGATCGGCCCCAAGGCGCGCCACCTCAATCGCGACTACCCCTACGCCGGTGGTGCACAGAACCAGCTCACGCACCTGGCGAAGATCGGCTACCTCACGGGGCTGCCGCAGCTCGCTGCGGTACCGCGCAACGCCGACTGGCGCGATGCCAGTGAGCCGCTTGATGCGCGGGCACGTGCTTACCTGGACGTCAACTGCGGCCACTGCCACAACCCCAAGGGGCCGGCGGACACGACCGCGCTGACTTTCGACATCGAGACGCCGCCTGATCGGCATCTCGGCGTGTGCAAGCCGCCGGTCGCGGCCGGGCGTGGCACCGGCGATCACTTCTACGACATCGTTCCGGGACATCCGGACGATTCGATCCTGCCGTTCCGTATGGCCTCGCGCGAGCCGGGCGTGATGATGCCCGAGCAGGGGCGCGGCACCGTGCATCGCGAGGGCCTGGCCCTCATCCGAGACTGGATAGCCGCACTACCCGGTGAGTGCGGAGCCTGAGCCTATTCATACTGGAGAGCAGCTGATGAGCATTCGCCGTCCCTTCCTCGTTCTTTCGCTGGCGACCCTGGCTGCGAGTAGCGCGGCCGCTGCCGCCGCGGCGGACGCCACCGGCACGGTCGCAACGGCGGATGCGGTCTCGGACAACGCCGAGCTTATGACCATCACGGTGACTGCGCAGCGACGCGCCGAAGCTTCCCAGGACGTGCCGATCGCGCTGCAGGTCGTCACCAGCACGCAGATCGAGAAGCTGGCGGCGACCGACCTCGCCAGCATGAACGGCTACGTCCCCGGGCTGGACGTGAGCGGCGAGCAGCCCACGCAGCCCGGCTACACGCTGCGCGGCATCACGGTGAGTGACTTCGGCATCGGCACCGACTCTCCCATCGGCATCTACGAAGATGGCGTGTACACCGGCAAGACCGGCGGGGCGCTGCTGCTGTTCAACGACGTGCAGCGCGTCGAGGTCCTGAAGGGCCCCCAGGGCACGCTGTTCGGGCGTAACAGCGCCGCCGGAGCGATCTCGGTGGTGAGCAACGAGCCGCTTTTCGGCTGGGACGCCGCGGCCAAGGCGCGCTTCGGCAACTATGGCAGCCAGTATTACGACGCCATGCTCAATGCGCCGCTTACCGATGACCTGGCTGCGCGCGTGAACTTCGTCGACAACCACAGCGACGGCTGGCTGCGGGATGCCGCGACCGGCGCGCGCTACGACCGTGACGGGGACTGGGGCCTGCGCGCCCAGCTGTTGTGGCGGGCGCCGACGGACACCAAGGTGCGCGTGATCTACGAGCACGAGGAGCTTGGCCAGCCGGCCCGGCCGGCGATCGGCATCGTGCCGCTGCCGCCGGCCCCGCAGCAGCCGCCGGTGCCGCCGGTGCCCGGCAGCTGGTTCAGCCCCTTCGGCGCGCCGGTGACGAACGACGTCGTCAACGGGCGCGAGTCGCGCACCTTCGACGGCGTGACCGTGCGCATCGAGCAGCCGTTCTCGTTCGGCGACTTCACCTCGATCAGCGCCTACCGCCACTTCAATACGTTCAACCGCGAGGACCAGGACGGCACCAACCGCATCGACCTGTACTTCGATGACGTCAACATGGAGCAGAACACGAGCTACTCGCAGGAGTTCACGCTCGCCGGCAAGACCACGTTGGCCGACTGGGTCGGAGGCCTGAGCTACTACTACGACGATGCTCGTCAGACCAGCCAGGTCAACGTCTATACCGACAGCATCGACACGCTGCTGAATAACACCGGCACGCTTCCCGGCGGCATTTACGGGCCGCTGACGGCGGCGGTCGAGCCGTTCACCGGCATATCGCTGCTCGGTGACCCGTGGCAGGAGAACATGATCAACCACGGGTATGCGCGCGCCTACGCCGCCTTTGGCGACGTAATCTGGCATCTGGCACCGCGCTGGAACCTGACCACCGGCGTGCGGTTCACACGCGACGAGCGCGACTTCAGCTGGTACAACCCCCCGCGCACCGCGAGCGAGCTCGACTCCAGCCTGGCGCAGCTCACCGGCTTCGGCATCCCGCTGCCGCCGTTCCCCTTCGATCAGAACCTGGTGTTCAACACCCCGATCTCGACCGCCGCGCCGTACCGCGTCAACAACAACTGGACCGACACCAGCCCGCGCGTGGTCCTCGACTTCAAGCCGCGCAGCGACACCATGTACTACCTGTCGGTCGCGCGCGGCTACGAGGCCGGAGGCTTCAACGCCCTCGAGCCGGGCGCCAAGTACGATCCGGAGAACGTGCGCAACTACGAGCTGGGGGTGAAAAGCGAGCTGCTCGATCATCGTCTGCTGCTGAACGCATCCGTGTACTACTTCCTGTACTCCAACCTGCAGTCCTTGTCCCTGGTCTCCAACGGCAACGGTGCGCTGCCGCAGTACGAGGTTACGGTCAGCGACCAGCACGCCACCGGAGTCGACTTCGAGACGCACTGGCAGGCGACGGATGCGTTGAGCGTGAAGCTCATCGCGGCCTACATCGACCTCACCTATCGCAATTACGTAGCACCGGATGGAACGGATCTGTCCGGTCAGGCCGTGGGCGAGCCGCTGTGGTCCTTCGCCGGCGGCATCGATTACCTGTGGCGTGACGTCGTCGGCGGCGACCTCGACTTCACGCTGCAGGACGCCTACCGCGGCGCGGCACGCTGCAACGCGGATTCGCAGGCCACCGGGGGCTGCTTCAGCGGGTCGTTCACGGTCGGCGAGGCGCAGAACCGCACCGATGCGCGCCTCGGCTGGACCTCGCACGCGCGCCATCCGGTCACGCTCGCGCTGTACGTGAACAACCTGTTCGACAAGCAATACGCCACCGGAATCCAGACCATCAGCGCGACTACGCTGGGTACCCCCTTCACCAACATCACCGCGCCACGCTTCTGGGGCGCCGAAGTGGGGGTACACTTCTAGGATTTCGGGGAGGAGCAAGCCATGAGCGCGCAGCTGCAGGAGAGTGCGGGGGGCACCGACGCGGTGCGCACGAGCCTCGCGGCCGCGTTCGAGGCGCAGCGGCGCGCCTACGCCGTAGCGCCCGTGCCCGGCCACGCCGAGCGCGTCCGGGACCTGCGCACACTGCGGCGCTTTCTGCGCGAGAACCGGGAAGCGCTGATCGAGGCGGTGAACCTCGACTACGGCAACCGTTCACGCCACGAAACACTGTTCGGGGAGTTCGTGCCGGTGCTCGATGGCATCAGGTACACCCTGCGGCACCTGCGCTCCTGGATGCGTCCGCAGCGGCGCGCTGTGGACCTGCTGCTGTTCCCTGGCGCACGCAACCGCGTGGTGCCGCAGCCGCTCGGGGTAGTCGGGGTCATCGTGCCCTGGAACTTCCCCGTCAACCTCATGTTCGCGCCGCTGACCTCGATCTTCGCGGCCGGCAACCGGGCGCTGGTAAAGCTGTCGGAGAATTCGCGCCACCTGGCCGCATTCCTGCTGCGCAGCCTGCCCAAGTATTTCCCGGCGGAGAAACTGGCGGTGTTTGATGAGACCGGGGGCGTGGGCGTGGAGTTTTCACGCCTGCCGTTCGATCACCTGCTGTTCACCGGCTCGACCCAGACGGGTCGCGCGGTGATGACCGCCGCGGCCGCCAACCTGAGCCCGGTGACGCTCGAGCTCGGCGGCAAGTCCCCGGCCCTGATCGATGCGGAGTTCCCGCTGCGCACGGCGGTCGAGCGCATCATGTTCGTCAAGCTGCTCAATGCCGGGCAGATCTGCACCACCGTCGACTACGTGTTCGTGCCGCGCGCGCGCCTCGAGGAGTTCGCGCGGCTGGCCCAGCAGGTGACGGCGGCGCGCTATCCCGACACGGCCAGCCCGGACTACACCTCGATCATCGATGCACGCGCCTTCGCGCGCATCACGCACGCCATCGAGGAGGCGCGCGCCGGCGGCGCACGCGTCATCCAGCTGCTGCCCGGTGAGGCCTGGGACCCGACCACCCGCAAGATCAGCCCGCACCTGGTGATCGATCCACCGGCCGGCTGCGAACTCATGCAGCGGGAGATCTTCGGGCCGGTGCTGCTGGTGCTCAGCTACGAGCAGCTGTCACAGGCTGTCGAGTTCATCAGCGCGCGCCCGCGCCCGCTGGCCTTCTATCCCTTCAGCCGGCGGCCTGCGACGATTGCCTATCTGCTCGAGCACGTCATGTCCGGCGGTGTGTGCGTCAACGATGCGCTGTGGCACGTGGCGCAGCACGATCTGCCCTTCGGCGGGGTGGGGGCGAGCGGCATGGGCCACTATCATGGGCGCGAGGGGTTTTTTACCTTCTCTAAACTGCGCCCGGTCTTCTACCAGGCGCGCCTTTCTGGCATGCGGCTGCTGTGGCCACCCTTCGGAGCCTTCGCCAACTGGGTCCTGAACTTCCTGACGAGGTAGGCGCTCTCAGCGCCGCACGACCGACTCGATGCGCCGGTCGGGAACAAACCACATCGTGGCGACGGTAATGTAGAGCGCGATCGAGACCCACGGCTGCACGAAGGCGCAGACAATGCCGCCCAGATACAGCACCAGCGACACCCGCCCCTTGTAGTCAGAGCCGACGGCTGTGGCCAGACGCGATTCCGGGCCATTCACGGCGATGATGGCGCGCTCGAGTATCACGTAGGCGATGGCCGCGCCGGAGAGCACCACCCCGTAGGCGGCGACGGGGGCGGTGGTGAAGCCCGCCTCATCGATCCAGCGGATCACGAACGGTACCAGCGAGATCCAGAACAGCAGCCCCAGGTTGGCCCACAGCACGCGCCCGTCCACGCGCTCGGTCAGGTGCAGCATGTGGTGGTGGTTGTTCCAGAAGATGCCCACGTTCACGTACGAGAGCACGTAGGCCATGAGCAGCGGCAGCTCCTCCTTCAGCGCCGCGAGGTCCTGGCCCTTGGGCACGTGGATCTCCAGCACCATGATGGTGATCACGATGGCGATCACCCCATCGGTAAAGGCTTCGAGGCGTGCGCTGTTCATCGTGCGCGATGCTACGGGCAATCGTGCGCCTAAGCCATTATTAACTGAGGCATTCCGCGGCCAGTCTCAGGTGGCGCGACGCCCGAGTGGCTCCTTCAGTTTGGGGACCCCATAGCGCGCGGGCCGGTGCTAACCTCACGTGCTGCAGCTGCGGATGGGGCCGGCAGCGGAAGGGCACATTGAGCACCGACGAGGTCGTGGCGCGCGAGGTAACGCAGCAGCGCCTGATGCGCGGCTACCAGCGCATCATGGGCTACACCCGCGAGCAGTCCTACAGCGTGGCCGACCTGCTCGAGGAGCGCGCCACCGATGCGGCCGAGCGTGCCTTCATCATCTTCGAAGGGCGCACGCTGACATTCGCGCAGATGAATGCGCAGGCCAACCGCGTGGCGCATGCCGCGCTGGCCGTCGGCCTCACGCCCGGCAGCGTGGTGGCCCTGATCATGGAGAATCGCCCCGAGTACCCGCTGATCTGGCTGGGGCTCGCCAAGCTCGGCATCGTCACCGCGCTGCTCAATACCTCGGCGCGCGGCGCCGTGTTGCGGCACGCGCTGCGCCAGGCCGAGCCCGACGCGTTGATCTTCGGCTCGGAGTGCCGCGAGCGCATCGCCAGCCTGCCGCGCGCCGAGCTGCCGCCGGTGTGCTTCGAGCTCTCCGAGGGCGCCGGGGAGGCGCCCCCGCTGAGCGGGTCGCGGCCGCTGGCGAGCGCCATGGCTGCTGCTGCGGCCCACGACCCGCCGCGCACGCACCGCAACGCCGTGCGCCTCGGCGATCCGCTCTATTACATCTACACCTCCGGCACCACCGGATTGCCCAAGGCGGCGCTCATGAGCCACCTGCGCTTTCTGAATGCCGGCGGTGTCATCGCGGGACTGCTCGAGCTCACCCGCGAAGACGTGCTCTACAACGTGCTGCCGCTTTATCACGGGGCGGGTGGCATGGTGGTGGTGTCGGCGGCGCTGCAGGTCGGCATCCCGATCGTGCTGCGGCGTCGCTTCAGCGCCAGCGAGTTCTGGAGCGACGTCCGCCAGCATCGCGTGACGGCCTGGTACTACATCGGGGAGATCTGTCGCTACCTGCTCAGGCAGCCGCCGCGCGCCGACGACCGCGTGCACACGCTGCGCCGCATGAGCGGTGCCGGGCTTAAGGCCGAAGTGTGGCGGGCCTTCCAGGAGCGCTTTGGCGTCGAACAGATCTACGAGGGCCTCGGTGCCACCGAGGCTAATTACGGCCTCACCAACGTCGACAACAAGGTGGGCTCGGTGGGACGGCTGCCGTATCCGTCCCACAGTAACATCCGCGTCGTGCGTTACGATGCGGACAGCGGCGCGTACCCGCGCACCCCCGAAGGGGCGCCGATCCTGTGCGCGGCGGGTGAGGTGGGAGAGCTGATCGCAGAAGTGCTCGACGGGCCCGGGGCGGCCGGCTTCTTCGAAGGCTACACCTCGCGCGCCGCCACGGACGCGAAGCTCCTGTGCAACCTGTTCCGGCCGGGCGATCGCTGGGTGCGCTCCGGGGATCTGGTGCGCTTCGACGCGGACGACTACTTCTACTTCGTCGATCGGGCGGGCGATACCTTCCGCTGGAAGGGTGAGAATGTCTCCACGGAGGAAGTCGGTGCCGTGCTGGCGCAATTCCCCGGGCCGACGGTGGTGAACGTCTACGGCGTGCGGGTCCCGGGCACCGAAGGACGCGCCGGCATGGTCGCGCTGACCTATGCGGATCCCGGCCGTTTCGAGCCGCAGGCCTTCCATCGGTTCGCCTCCGCCCACCTGGCCGACTACGCGGTCCCGCTGTTCGTGCGGGTGTCCGCCGAGGCAGAGCTCACTTCCACCTTCAAGCTGCGCAAGGTCGAGCTGCAGCGTGCCGGCTACGATCCCCAGCGGATCACGGATCCGTTGTACGTGCGCGACGCGCGCGCGGACACCTATCGCCCGCTGCGCGCCGCCACCCTCGCAGCGCTCGGCATCGCGCCGTTCGCGCCGGAGTAGCCCCAAGTGCACGTCGCCCACAGCACCGAGCAACTGCAGCTGCGCCAGGAGTTTCGCGCCTACCTGCAGGCGCTCCTGACGCCGGCGGTGCGCGCCGCGACCCTGGACGGTGAGAGCAGTCCCGCCTTCCGCCAGGTGGTGCGGCGCATGGGGGCGGACGGCTGGCTCACGCCCGGATGGCCGCGCGAGTACGGCGGCCGCGGCCTGGATCCGCTCGCGCAGAAGATCCTGCTCGAGGAGCTGTGGCTTGCCGAGGCCCCGTTTCCCTTCGTCACGGTGAACACCATCGGTCCGGCGCTGATCCGGCGCGGCACTGCGCAACAGAAGCGCGAGCTGCTGCCGCGCATCGCGCGCGGCGAGCTCAACTTCGCCATCGGCTACAGCGAGCCGCAGGCTGGCACGGATCTGGCCGCCCTGCGCACGCGCGCGCAGCGCGACGGCGATGAGTTCATCGTCAACGGCCAGAAGGTGTTCACCAGCGGCGCCGAGGGGGCGGATTACATCTGGCTCGCGGTGCGCACCGACCCGCAGGCGCCGGCCCACCGCGGTATCTCGATCCTGATGCTCGACACGCGCCTGCCGGGCTTTGCGCTCGCACCCATCCATACCGTCGGCGGGGTGCGCACCAACGTCACCTTCTATGAGAACGTGCGCGTCCCGGTGAGCATGCTGGTCGGTGAGCTCAACGCGGGCTGGCAGCTGATCACCGAGCAGCTCAACCACGAGCGCATCGGGCTGGCGGCGCTCGCCTACGGCGCGCAGGCTTGCTTCGACGCCACGCTCGCCTGGGCACGGGAGAGCACGGCAGCCGGCGGGGCCAGCCTAATGTCACAGCCCTGGGTGCAGGGCGCACTCGCCGAGTGCTACGTGCTGCTGCAGGCATATGGGGTACTCGGCAACCGCGTGGCCTGGGAGGTGGCGCAGGGCGAGAGCCGCGCGCAGCTGGCGAGCGCCTGCAAGGTGTTCAGCACCGAGACCTACATCCGCGTGCTGCGCCTCCTGCTGGAGATCACCGGCTCCGCCGGGCTGCTGCGGCAGGGCTCTGCCGGGGCGCTCCTCAACGGGCGCCTGGAGCGCGAGTACCGGCGCTGCCAGATCAACACCTTCGGCGGTGGGGCCACGGAGGTGCTGCGCGACATGGTGGCGCAGATGGCCCTCGGGCTGCCGCGGGCGCAGAACCCCTGATGGGCACGCCGGCGCCGGAATGGCTGCTCGAGCTGCGTGCCGCACGCGGTGCGCAGGCCAGTGCGCCGCGCCTCGCCCCCGATGCCGTCAACCTGCCCATGATCCGTCGCTGGTGTGAGGCGATGGGCGAGCGCAATCCGCTCTACCTGGACGAAGCATTCGCTGCAGCCGGTGAGTACGGCGGCATCGTGGCGCCACCGGCGATGCTCGAGGTGTGGACGATGCCGCGCTTTGCAGACGCGGCGCAGGCCCCGCTGCGCGGGATCGCGGCGCTCGATGCCGCGGGCTTCACGGCCACGGTCGCAACCAATCTCGAGCAGGAATACCTGCGTTACCTGCGCCTGGGGGACCGGGTCACGCAGCGCGTCTTCCTGGTCGAGGTCTCGGACGAGAAGCGCACGGCGCTCGGCCCCGGGCACTTCCTTGACTATCGGTACGAGTTCACCGATCAGCGCGGCGAGCTGGTGGGCCGCATGAACTTCCGCATCCTGAAGTTCCGCCCGGCGGCGCAGGCCGCCGCGGCCGGCGCTGCGCCGGGTAAGCCCGCCCGTCCGCGACCCTCGATCACGCGCGACAGCGCCTTCTTCTGGGAGGGCCTGGCCGCGCGGCGGCTGCTGGTGCGCCGCTGCACGCGCTGCCAGCACCTGCATCATCCGCCCGGGCCCATGTGCCCGCGCTGCCGTTCACTCGAGTGGGACACGTTGCAGCTCAGTGGCCGCGGCGTAGTGCACAGCTACGTCGTCGTGCATCAGCCGCAGCTGCCGGGCTTCACCTATCCGCTGCCGGTAGTGCTGGCGCAGATGGCCGAGGGAGTGCGTCTCGTCGGCAACCTCAGTGATGTCGCCCCCGAGGCGGTGCGCATCGGCATGCCGGTCGAGGTCGAGTTCCGCGAGGTCGAGCCCGGCTACGCGCTCTATGCGTTTCGCGGCGCGGCCGGAGGCTGACGTGGAGTTTCGCTACAGCGTTGAGCAGGAAGCGCTGCGCGAGCTGGCCGGAAGATTGTGCGGCGAGCGCTTCAACGATGACTTCCGCAAGCGCTTCCGCGGCTCGAGGTGCGCCTACGACGTGACGCTGTGGCAATCGCTGGCGCACGCCGGCGTGCTCGGCGCCGCGATCGCGCCGGCACACGGTGGCTCGGGCCTCGGGCTGAGCGAGCTCGGCCTGGTGCTCGAGGCGCAGGGTCGTACGCTCGCCGCGGTGCCCCTGCTTGCCACGCTGGTGTTGGGTGCTTTGCCGCTGCAGCACTTCGGCACCCCGGCGCAGCGTGCGCTCCTCGAGCAGGTCGGCCGTGGCAGCCTGCTGCTGAGCGGCGCGCTGGAGGAGGAGGGCGGCGTGCCCTGGGCACCGCAGACGCGCGCCGTGGCGAGTCGCGAGGGCTGGGAAATCACGGGACGCAAGAGCTGCGTGCCCTACGGCGCCGAGGCCGCCTACCTGCTGGTGTCCGCGCACACGGGTGACGCGGAGACGGGGCTGTTCCTGCTGCCTGCCGGAGTCGCGGGGCTGCAGCTTCAGGCGCAGCACTCGACATCCGCCGAGCCCCAGGTGCAACTCGACCTGCGTGGGGTGCGCCTCGGCCCGGAGGCGCGGCTGGGTGCAACGGAGGCTGCGCGGGTGCTGCCCTGGACCCTCGAGCGCGCCCAGGTGGCGCTGGCGGCGCTGCAGCTGGGGATCCTCGGCGCAGCGCTGGCTCGCGCCGCGTCCTATGTCAGCGAACGCCGGCAGTTCGGCCGTCCGCTCGGCAGCTTCCAGGCGGTGCAGCAGCGGCTGGCGGACTGCTTCATCGACCTCGAGGCACTGCGCTCGAGCTACCTGCGCGCCGTGTGGGCGCTCGATGCCGGAGTCGCCTGCCGCGCCGAGGTGCTCGCGGCCAAGTGGTGGAGTGCGCAGGCCGGCCATCGCGTGAGTCACGCGGTGCAGCACGTGCACGGCGGCCTTGGGTCGGACCTGGAGTATCCGGTGCACGCCTACTTCCTGGCCGCGAAGCAGGTGGAGCTGTGCCTGGGGGGCGCGGCGCCCACCCTGGCGGCACTCGGTGCGGAACTGGCGCTGGGCCAAGTCGCGCCTTTCACCTGAGTATCAGGAGCAGCGCGGTGCCCCAAGCGAAAGTGCAGTTTTCCCAGGTGCAGGTCGGGGACCGGCTGCCGCCGCTCACGCTGCACGTGACTCCCTCGCTCATCGTCGCGGGCGCCATGGCGAGCGGTGACTTCGAGCCGGTGCACCACGATGTTCCGGGGGCGCGTGCGCGGGGCACGCCGGACATCTTCATGAACATCCTCACCACCAACGGCTACGTGCAGCGCTTCGTGAACGACTGGGCCGGGCCCGGATCCCGCATCCGCTCGGTCAGCATCCGCCTCGGGGTGCCCACCTACGCCGGCGACACGCTGCGCCTCAGCGGGCTGGTGCGCGCCAAGTCCGACTCCGCGGCCGAGCCGCTGATCGAGATCGCCGTCACCGGCAGCAACGCTCTGGGCGAGCACGTCGCTGCGACCGTGCAGGTGGCGCTCCCGTGAGCCATGCACTGCGCGATCAGGCCGCCGTGGTCGGCATCGGCGCCACGGAATTCTCCAAGGACTCCGGGCGCAGCGAGCTGCGCCTGGCGCTCGAGGCCATCACGGCTGCGCTCGCCGATGCCGGTCTCAGCGCCGCCGAGGTCGACGGCCTGTGCACCTATGCGATGGACAGGAACCCCGAGATCGAGGTGTTCCGCAACCTCGGCGGACGGGAGCTGAAGTTCTTCGCGCGCACCGAGTACGGGGGCGGCGCGGCCTGCGCGCCGTTGCTGCAGGCGGCGCTGGCGGTGCACGCCGGCGTGGCGCAGGTGGTGGTGTGCTATCGGGCGATGAACGAGCGTTCGCAGTACCGGTTCGGGCAGGGGTTCGTACCGCCGCCGGTGGCGAACGCCGAGAGCGCCAACTGGGCGTGGACCGTGCCCTTCGGCCTCGTCACTCCGGCAGCGTGGGTGGCCATGGCGGCGCGGCGCTACATGCACCAGTACGGCGCCACGAGCGAGGACTTCGGGCGGGTCTCGGTCGCCTGCCGGCGCCATGCCGCAAGCAACCCTCGCGCGTGGTTCTATCGGCGGCCCATCACCCTCGCTGACCACCAGGCCTCGCGCTGGATCGTAGAGCCGCTGCGCCTGCTCGACTGCTGCCAGGAGAGTGACGGCGCCGTGGCACTCGTCATTACCAGCGCCGCGCGTGCGCGTCACCTGCGCCAGAAGCCGGCGCTGATCCGCGCCGCGGCCCAGGGGGCCCAGGACGAACAGATGAACATGACCAGCTTCTACCGCGAAGACATCGGCTCGCTCGCCGAGATGCAGCTGGTCGCGGCGCAGCTGTATGCGATGGGTGGCCTCGGCGCGCGCGACATCCAGACGGCGATTCTCTACGATCACTTCTCGCCCTTCGTACTGCCGCAGCTCGAGGTCTTCGGGTTCTGCGCGCGCGGCGAGGCGCGGGAGTTCATCCGCGACGGACACATCGAGCTTGGCGGCCGCCTCCCCGTCAATCCGCATGGAGGCCAGCTGGGCGAGGCGTACATACACGGGCTGAACGGCGTCGCCGAAGCCGTGCGCCAGGTGCGCGGCACTTCGGTCAACCAGGTGGCGGGCGTCGAGAACGTGCTGGTCACGGCTGGCCCCGGCGTACCCACGAGCGGCGCCGTCCTCGCCGCGGGCTGACCCGGGCGATGGTTTATCATGCCCGCATGATCGATCCTGCCCTCGGGACGCTGCTGGGCGGCGCCTTTGCCCTGCTGTTTGCCAGCGCCGCCCTGCACAAGCTGCGCGACCTCAGCGGCTTTGCCGAGCTGCTCGCGGCCTACCGCGTGCTGCCGGGGGCGCGCTACCTGGCCTTTCTCGTGCCACTCACCGAGACTCTGGTGGCCTGCGGGCTATTGCTGCCGCGCAGCCGTCCGGCCGCCTCACTGGCCGGCCTGGGCCTTCTGCTGCTATACGCCGCTGCCATCGCCCTCAACCTGCTGCGCGGCCGCCGCGAGCTTTCCTGTGGCTGCGGTGGCCCGGAGGAGCGCCGCCCGATCGCAGCCTGGATGGTGACGCGCAACCTGTTGCTGGCGCTGCTCCTGGCGGCGGCGGCGCTGCCGGTGAGCGCGCGGCCCCTGCAGGCGGTCGACCTGCTGACGGTCGCAGCGGGGATCGCCGTGGCCTCCCTCTTATATATGAGCGCGGACGCACTGCTGGGGCGGGTCATGCCGCGCACGCAGGCGTGGCGGGAGCACTCGTGAGCGCGCTGGCGGTGTCCAACCTGGTGCTGTGGGTGCTGGTGCTGGCGCTGTGCGCCGTCGTCTTGGCCCTGATACGGCAGCTGGGTGTGCTGCACGAGCGCATCGCCCCGGCTGGCGCGCTCATGCTCAACAAGGGGCTGAAAGTGGGGGAGGCCGCGCCCCTGGTGCAGGTTGCCGACCTCAACGGTCAGGCGCATGCGGTGGGGGCGGCACGCGGGGACGGCCGCAGCACGCTGTTGCTGTTCGTCTCGCCCACCTGCCCGGTGTGCAAGAGCTTGCTGCCGGCGGTGAAATCGAGCGGCAAGGAGGAGCGCCGGTGGCTGGACGTGATCCTGGCCAGCGACGGCGACCTCACCGAGCAGCGCGAGTTCGTGCGTGCCCAAGGGCTGGAGCGGCTGCCGTACGTGGTATCGGCGGCCCTGGGGCTGGCCTACCAAGTGAGCCGGCTGCCCTTTGCGGCGCTGATCGATGAGCAGGGGGTGCTGCGCGCCCGCGGCCTGGTCAACTCGCGCGAGCACCTGGAGAGCCTGTTCGAGGCCAAGCGCCTCGGAGTTGCCTCGCTCCAGGAATATTTCTCCGGCGCCACCTAGACACAGGGAGCTGCGCATGCAGGATCCGCTCAGCGACAGCGCCTTCCGCGCGGTCATCGAGGAATACGAGACGCGCGCCGCGCGCGAGCAGGAGCTGTTCGAGAAGCTCAGTCCCGCCGAGGCCATGCAGCGCCGCGATGAGATGCTGCTGACGGTCGGCCGCGCCGCGGCCATCTTCCTCGACATGCTGATTCGCGAGGGCAGCCTGAAGAGGATCCTCGAGGTGGGCAGCTCCTACGGCTACTCCACCCACTGGCTTGCCGACGGCGCGCGCGCAGTCAGGGGGCGGGTCATCTCGCTGGAGCTGCAGGCACCCAAGACCGAGTACGCGCGCGCACGCCTGCAGCGCACCGGGCTTGCCGAGTTCGTGGAGTTTCGTATCGGCGATGCGCTCGAGTCGCTCGCAGCCTTGCCCGGGCCGTTCGACCTGGTGCTGATCGATCTGTGGAAGGACCTGTACGTCCCGGTGTTCGAGCGACTGCACGCCAAGCTTGCGCCCGGGGCCATCGTGGTCGCGGACAACATGCTGTATCCGCCGGCCGCGCGCGCCGACGCCGAAGCCTACCGCGCGCGGGTGCGCGCGGCGGCGGGGATGAGCTCGGTGCTGCTGACGATCGGCAACGGGCTCGAGGTGAGCCGCTACCGCTGAAGCGCGATCTCGACGCGCTTGTTGTGTTTGCCCTCGCTGCGGATCTTGAGCACCTTGATGGCGCCGATCTCGGCGATGTTGGCGACGTGCGTGCCGCCACAGGGCTGCAGGTCGATGCCCGGGATCTTCAGGAGCCGTACCCGCCCGGCCCCGCGCGGTGGCTGCACGCTCATCGTCTTCACCAGCTCGGGCTGCGCCTCGAGCTCGGCATCGCTGACCCACACGGTCTCGGTGGCCACCGCCGAGCCGATCAGGGCGTTGGTCTCCCGCTCGATGTGCTCGGCATTGAGCTGGCTGAGCTCGATGTCGAAGTCCAGCCGCGCCTTGTCGGGGACGATGTTGCCCCCGGTCACGGGGGCCACGACCACGCAGGACAACAGGTGCAGCGCAGTGTGCAGCCGCATGAGGCGGTGGCGCCGTTCCCAGTCGATCTCGAGCGTGACGGTCTCGCCGGGGACGAGCGTGGGGGCGCCGGGCGCCGGCAGGTGCAGCACCCGCTCGCCCTCAGCCTTGCGGGTGTCCTGGATGAGCACCCGCTCGCCGTTTGCGCGCAGCAGGACGCCGCTGTCGCCGGCCTGGCCGCCGCCGAGCGGGTAGAACACGGTGCGATCCAGTTCGATGCCGCGCTCACCGACGGCGAGCACCTGCGCGCTGGCCTGCCTGAGATAGGCGTCGTCCCGAAACAGCAGTTCCGTCGCCATGGCTTATGATGCCCGTAGGCTGCAGTCAGAGCTCATCATCCCATGCCCACCTATGCCTATCGCCTGGTCAACGTCTTCACACAGGGGCGTGAGCGCCTCAGCGGCAATCCCCTGTGCGTGTTCGAGCGCGCGCCATCGCTCGATGCCGCCAGGATGCAGGCGCTGGCGCTGCAGTTCAATCTGTCCGAGACCACCTTTATCCTGCCCTCGGAGCGCGCCAGTGCGCGCGTGCGCATCTTCACGCCGGCCTTCGAGATGCCCTTTGCCGGGCATCCCACGCTGGGCACGGCGCATGTGTGCCGCTCGCTCGGGCTCGGCGGCGACCGCCTGACCCTCGAGATGCCCGCGGGCATCATTCCGGTGCGTGCCAGCGGCGATCGCTGGACGTTCCAGGCCAAGGAGCCCAGCTGGCGCGAGGTCGAGGAGTCGCGCTTCACGCTGGCGCAGGTGCTGGGAGTGGACAAGGAGGACATCGCCGAACGCCCGCTGTGGGTAAATGTGGGTACCGAGCAGCTGATCGTGCCACTGGCGAGCGAGGCCGCGGTGCGCCGCGTGCGCGTGCGCGCCGACCTGCTGGCCCAGCTGGCGAGCGCCCAGGGCAAGAGCATGGCGTACGTGTTCGCCCCCGCGGGCACCGGGCTGCTGGCGCGGTTCTTCTTCCCGGTCGGCGCGGGCCTCGCCGAGGATCCGGCAACCGGCTCTGCCACCGCGAACCTCGGCGGGTGGTGCCTGGCGATGGGGCGCGCGCTGCCGTGCGAGTTCGATATCTCGCAGGGCGAGTACGTCGGGCGCCCCTCGGCGCTGCGGCTGCAGGTCGATGGCGAGCGCCAGATACTGGTGAGCGGCGAGGTGCTCGAGCTCGGCCGCGGCACCATTACCCTGTGAGTCAGGCTCGATGCGGCTGCACGACTTCAAGGCGCTGTCGTTCGACTGTTACGGCACGCTGATCGACTGGGAGACCGGCCTGCTCGCTGCGCTGGCGCCGCTGCTGCAGGCCGCGCGCGGGGCGCCTGCGCCGCCCGAAGCGCTCGCCCAGTTCGGGCGCCACGAGTCCGCACAGCAGGAGCGCACTCCCGATATGCCCTACCCACGGCTGCTCGCGGCGGTGCATCGGCGCCTGGCGCGCGACTGGGGCCTCGAGCCTGCCGAGGCGGCGCACGAGAGCTTCGGCGCCTCCGTGCCGCAGTGGCCGGCGTTCGCCGATTCACCCGCAGCCCTGGGTTACCTGAAGCGCCACTACAAGCTCGTCATCCTCTCCAACGTCGATCGGGCCAGCTTCAAGGCGAGCAACGCGCGCCTGGGAGTCGAGTTCGATGCGATCTGTACCGCCGAGGACATCGGCTCCTACAAGCCCGATCCGCGCAACTTCCGTTATCTGATCGCCACGCTCGCAAGTCTCGGCGTCCAGCCCCACGAGGTGCTGCACACCGCGCAGAGCCTGTTCCATGACCACGCTCCGGCACAGAAGGCCGGACTGGCCAGCGCCTGGATCGACCGCCCGCGCGCGTATGCGGGCTCGGGAGCGACCCGTACACCCGCGCAGCTGCCGCCCTACAACTTCCGCTTTCACACGCTGGCCGAGTTTGCGCAGGCGCACCAGGCCGAGTCAGTGCGCGTCTGAGGATCCTACAAGCCCGGCAGCAGGCGGTTGCGGTTGAAGATGCCGCGCGGATCGAAGTGCGTCTTGAGGCGGCGGTGCAGCAGCTCGCTGGCGCGCGGCAGCGGTGACAGCCGCGGCCCCTGGCAGGGGCCGCGCCAGCAGCTGGCCCCCCCGTGCAGTCGCGCGGCCTGGGCGCGCACGTCGCTGGCCTCCGGTACCCCGGCGTACCAGCGCACTGCGCCGCCCCAGTCGATCAGCGGCGTGGCCGCGACGGGCAGCTGCGGCGCGGTCTGCGGCAGCGACACGCGCCACAGCGGCGCGCGCGCGAAGAACGGCAGGGTGAGATCGCGCAGTCCGCTCCAGAAGGAGCGCGCCGGCTCAGCGTCCTGCCGCTGGCCGCCGATGCGTGCGCACGCGTCCCCGACCGCGGCGGCGGCGCCGGAGAGGCGTACCCAGGCGATTCCCTCGTGCCAGGCGGCCGCCGAGAGGGGCAGGGGCTGGCCGGCCCAGCGATTGAAGGCTGCGACCGCCTGCGCGGCATCCAATTCCAGGCACAGCGTCGCCTCCGCGCGCGGCAACGGCAGCACCTTGAACGAGACCTCGCTGATCACGCCCAGGATGCCGAGTGAGCCACACAGCGCACGCGCGAGGTCGAAGCCGGCGACGTTCTTCATCACCTCGCCACCGAAGCGCAGCGGCTCGCCCCGGGCATCGATCAAGCGGGCCCCGAGCACGAAGTCGCGCACCGCACCGGCATACATGCGGCGCGGACCGGAGAATCCCGCGGCGATGATCCCACCCACCGTGGGGTCGGCGCCGAACCGCGGCGGCTCGCACGGCAGGAACTGGCCCTCGCGAGCGAGGGTGCGCTCGAGCTCGGACAGCGCCGTGCCGCAGCGGGCCGTGATCACCAGCTCCGAGGGTTCGTAGTGCACGATCCCCCTGTGCGCGCGCAGCTCGAGGACCTCGCCTTCGAGGCTCTCGCCGAAAAAGTCCTTGGTGCCCGCGCCGCGCAGGCGCAGGGGCGCACCGCGCGCCGCCGCCGCGCGAATGCGCTCGCCGAGCTGGCGGTCTGAGTCAGCGGCTGCGTGCATGCGTTCGGCTCAAAAGCGCGGCAGCTCGGGGTGCGCCAGGGCCCCACCGTGCACGCGCATGCGGCCGTACTCCGCGCAGCGCGCCAGTGTCGGGATCAGCTTGCCCGGGTTGAGGAGCGCATTCGGGTCGAAGGCCGCCTTGACCGCGGCAAAAGCGGCGCGCTCGGCGCTCGAGAACTGTACGCACATGGAGTTGATCTTCTCCAGCCCGACGCCGTGCTCGCCGGTGATCGTGCCGCCGAGCGCCACGCACAGCTCGAGAATTTCGGCGCCAAAACTCTCGGCGCGTTCCCAGGAGCCCGGCTCGCTGGCATCGAACAGGATCACCGGATGCAGGTTGCCGTCGCCGGCGTGGAAGACGTTCATGCAGCGCAGCTGGTAGCGTGCCTCCATATGCTCGATCGCCTGCAGCACCGAGCCCACGTGCTTGCGCGGGATGGTGCCGTCCATGCAGTAGTAGTCCGGCGACAGCCGCCCGGCCGCCGGGAAGGCGTTCTTGCGTCCCGACCACAGCCGGGCGCGCTCCGCCTCATCCTGCGCGACACGCAGCGAGCTGGCGCCGGCCGCGCGCAGCACGCGCTCGATGTCCGCGACCTGTTCGGCCACCTCCGCAGCGCTGCCGTCGGCCTCGACCAGCAGGATCGCGGCCGCCGTGAGGTCGTAGCCGGCGTGCACGAACGGCTCGACCGCGGCGCTGGCCTTGCGGTCCATCATCTCGAGCGCCGCCGGAATGATGCCGGCGGCGATGATGGCGGCGACGGCGGCGCCGGCCTGCTGCACGTCGGCGAAGCAGGCCATCAAGAGCTGTGCGCACGGCGGCCGCGGCATGAGCCTCACCAGCACCTCGGTCACCACCATCAGCAGCCCTTCGGAGCCGATGCTGAGCGCCAGCAGGTCCATTCCCGGTGAATCCGGGGCTGCGCCGCCGAGCTCGATACGCTCGCCGTCGATGCCGTAGCCGCGCACGGCCAGCACGTTGTGCACCGTGAGGCCGTACTTCAGACAGTGCACGCCGCCGGAGTTCTCCGCCACGTTGCCGCCGATCGAGCATGCCACCTGCGAGGACGGATCCGGGGCGTAGCACAGCCCGTGGACGGCCGCCGCCTCTGAAATGCGCAGGTTCGGCACTCCCGCCGCAACCCGGGCCGTGCGCGCCAGTGGGTCGATCTCGAGGACCTGGTCCAGACGGGCGAGCGAGAGCAGCACGCCAGCCGCATGCGGCGTGGCGCCGCCGGACAGGCCCGTACCCGAGCCGCGGGCCACGACCGGCACCCCCAGGCGGCCGCAGGTGAGGAGCACCGCCTGCACCTGCGACTCGGTGCGCGGCAGTGCCACCAGCAGCGGTAGCGTGCGGAAGGTGGTGAGCGCATCGCACTCGTAGGCGCGCCGTTCCTCCTCACCCGCCAGCAGGCCGTCCGGCGGCAGCACGGCACGCAGGGCCGCCACGATATCGGTGCTCATGTTCCCATCCTAACGCGCCGCGCGGCCACGGTGGCGCGGCGGCTAAGACGCGGCACAGTTCTGCTAGGCTTGGCCGCCAGCGGCGCGCGCGCCGACGGTGGCAGAACAACAAAAGGAGCTTGCGATGCGCACCTTGTGGCTGTGGGGAACGCTGGCGGCGGCACTGCTGTGCGGGCGGACGCCCGCGCAGACACCGCCCATGACCCCGGACATCCCCGCCAACTTCAGTGCGCCGACCCAGGCCTACGACTACGAGCGCCGCGAGGTGATGATTCCGATGCGCGACGGCGTCAAGCTGTTCACCGTCCTCGTGATCCCCAAGGGGGCCCGCGGTGCTCCCATGATCCTGACGCGCACCCCGTATCACGCCGCCAACCGCGCCACGCGCATGATGAGCCCGCACATGCTCTCGACCCTGTCCATGGGCGATGAGCTACTGGTTCCGGAGGGCTACATCCGCGTCTTCCAGGACGTCCGTGGCAAGTACGACTCCGAGGGCGAGTACGTGATGACACGTCCGCCGCGCGGCCCGCTCAACATCGGCACGGTCGACCACACCACTGATGCCTACGACACGATCGAGTGGCTCACGAAGAATGTGCCCGAGAGCAACGGCCGCGTCGGCATGATCGGCTCCTCGTACGAGGGCTTCACCGTGCTCATGGCGCTGCTCGAGCCGCATCCGGCGCTCAAGGTGGCCGTACCCATGTGCCCGATGGTGGATGGCTGGAAGGGCGATGACTGGTTCCACAATGGCGCGTTCCGCCAGTCCAATTTTCGCTACCTCGCGCTGCAGACCACCAAGCGCGCCGAGGGGAGCGAGATCGCCACCGGGGTCTACGATGAGTACCAGCTGTTCCTCGAGTCAGGATCGGCGGGCGCCTTTGCGCGGCGTTTCGGCCTGCAGCAGCTGCCCTTCTGGCGCAAGATCCTCGAGCACCCCGCCTATGACGAGTTCTGGCAGGCGCAGGCGCTGGATACCCTGCTCGGGCGCGTGCCGCTCAAGGTGCCGACCATGTACGTGGATGCGCTCTACGACCAGGAGGACATGTACGGCGGGGTGCACGCGTATGCGGCCAGCGAGCCCCAGGACCTGCGCAACGACCTGAACTTCCTGGTGCTCGGCCCCTGGCGCCACAGCGGCGTCAACTACGACGGCACCACGCTCGGGCCGCTGAAGCTCGAGGGCAACACGGCGCTGCAGTTCCGCCGGGACGTCATGCGCCCCTTCCTCGATGCGCACCTGAAGGAGGGTGCGCCGGCGGCGGCGACGCCGCCGGTTCTGGTGTACGAGACCGGCAGCAACAGCTGGCACCGCCTGAACCGCTGGCCGCAGTCGTGCGCGTCGGGCTGCCCGTTCGCGGCGCGCCGGCTGTACCTGCAGCCTGACTTCGGGCTCGCCTTCAGCGCGCCGCCGCGCGCCGCGGCGGGTTTCGATGAGTACGTCTCGGATCCGGCCAGGCCGGTGCCCAACGCGCCGCGCCCGGTGCACTTCGCGGACGCCGCGGCCTGGCAGCGCTGGCTGCTGGAGGATCAGCGCTTCGTAGCCGACCGCCCGGACGTGCTCACCTACGTGAGCGCCCCGCTCGCAACTCCGCTGCACATCGCCGGAGCCCCGGTGGTCGAGCTCTTCGCCGCCAGCAGCGGCACCGACAGCGACTGGGTGGTGAAACTGATCGACGTCTACCCGGACGAGCTCGCCTCCGAGCCGCCCCTGGCCGGCTATCAGCTGCCGATCGGCATGGACATCTTCCGCGCGCGCTACCGTGACAGTCCTGAGCACCCGCGCGCCCTGACCCCGAATCAGGTGGTGCACTACCGCTTCGCCTTGCCGATGGCGAGCCACGTGTTCCTGCCCGGGCACCGCCTGATGGTGCAGGTGCAGTCCAGCTGGTTCCCGCTCTACGACCGCAACCCGCAGACCTATGTCGAGAACATCTTCGAGGCCGGGCCCAAGGACTACCGCAAGGCCACCCAGCGGATATTCCGCAGCGGCACGCAGGCCAGTGCCATCGAGCTGCCGGTCGTGGAGCAGCCCTGAGCGCCCCCGCAGCCGGGCGCGGGGCCTGCGGCAGCGTGAGCCCTGCCTTTCCGGTGGCGCGGCTGGAGAAGTGCATGCCGCAATCGGGTCAGTTGGCTGCGTGACGGCTGACCGATAATGCTGCGCATCGCCTGATGCAGGCTTCGGGGATTCGCCAATGGATGCGCCGCAACCGTCGAGCCCGGGCACCCGCGGCCGCCGCCCGAGCGGCCGCGAGGCGAAGATCGCCGCGCGCACCGCGCGCTCGAGCACCATCGTCCCGTACATCACGCGCAAGGTGCCCTACTACGAGGTGTTGGGCAGCGAGGGGCTCGAGCTGCTCGAGCACAACGCCGACACGATCCTGGAAGAGATCGGCATCGACTTCCGCGACGACGCCGAGGCACTGCAGTTGCTCAGGCAGGCCGGTGCGGACGTGCGGGGCGAGCGTGTGCACTTCCCGCGCGGCCTGTGCCGCACGCTGGTGCGCGCCAGTGCGCCGCGCGAGTTCACCCAGTACGCCCGCAACCCGGCGCGCAACGTGGTCATCGGCGGCAACCGCACCGTGTTCGCGCCCGCCTACGGTTCGCCCTTCGTGCGCAGCCTCGATGAGGGGCGCCGCTACGCGCGCATCGAGGACTTCCGCAACTTCGTGAAGCTCGCCTACATGGCGAGCTCGCTGCACCATTCCGGCGGCACCATCTGCGAGCCGGTGGACCTGCCGGTCAACAAGCGCCACTTCGATATGGTCTACACCCATATGAAGTACAGCGACAAACCCTACATGGGCTCGGTGACCCACCCGGAGCGCGCCGCCGACACGGTGGAGATGACGCGCATCCTCTTCGGCGAGCAGTACCTGGATCCGGCGACCGGCAAGCCGCGCACCTGCGTCATCAGCCTCATCAACGCCAACTCTCCCCTGACCTGGGATGCGACCATGCTCGGTGCGCTGAAGACCTACGCGCGCGCCAACCAGGCCACGATCGTCACGCCCTTCATCCTCGCCGGTGCCATGTCGCCGGTCACGGTCGCCGGCACGGTGGCGCAGACCTTGGCCGAGTCGCTCGCCGGCATGACGCTCGCGCAGCTGGTCAATCCCGGCGCGCCGGTGGTGATGGGCAGCTTCGCCTCTTCGCTCTCCATGCAGTCCGGTGCGCCGACCTTCGGCACGCCGGAGCCGGCGCTGGTGCTGTACGTGATGGCCGCCCTGGCGCGGCGGCTGGGCGTGCCGTTCCGCTCGGGCGGCTCGCTGTGCGCGGCCAAGATCGCCGATGCCCAGGCGGCGTACGAGTCGGCCAACACGCTCCTGCCCACCTGCCTCGGCGGGGTCAACTTCGTGCTGCACACGGCTGGCTGGCTCGAGGGCGGCCTCGCCATGGGCTACGAGAAGTTCATCATGGACGCCGACCAGGCCGGCATGATGCACACGATGCTCGCCGGCGTGGACCTGAGCGAGAACGGCCAGGCCCTGGATGCCATCCGCGAGGTCGGCCCCGGCAAGCACTTCCTCGGCTGTGCCCATACGCGCGCCAACTTCGAGACCGCCTTCTACCGCTCGCCGCTCGCGGACAACAACAGCGTGGAACAGTGGGAAGCGGAAGGCGCGAAGGACATGGCGCAGCGTGCCAATGCCGCCTGGAAAAAGCAGCTGGCCGAGTACGAGGCTCCGCCGCTGGATGCGGCGGTCGACGAGGCGCTGCTCGACTACATCAACCGCCGCAAGGCCTCGTTCCCCGACTCCAACGTGTGAAGCCCACCTCGAGCTTCACGCGGCAGTAACACGCGCGTGCGTCACTAGTCAGGGTGGCGCGTGGCGCGCGGCTGTCGATGGTGCAACGCGACAACGGCGTAGTCTGAATCTGACAGTACCTGCGTGCGCGCCCCGACCGACTCGCTCAAGTCATCGATGCAACCTAGGAGCGTGGAGTACGCACGCCCAGTTTCATCGCAGCCCGGTCACTGACAGGACGCTTCGCATGTTGCATTACGCTGCGGTTTTCTTCGTCATCGCCCTGATCGCGGCCGTGTTCGGGTTCGGCGGGCTCGCCGCAGGTGCGGCAGGGATCGCGAAGATCCTGTTCGTAGTGTTCCTGCTCGGCGCAGTGGTGACCTTGCTGCTCGGGCGCTCCCGCGTATGAGCCGACGGCGATGCTGGCTGCCGTGACTTTCGCCGATTGCTCGCGTTGGGTATGGACGCCCTGAAGGCCGGCGCGGCGGCAAGGACTGCTGCCTCTGCGGCAAGGAATGCCGCGCGCCGGAGGCACGGAGATGTGGCCGCGGCGGAACTGGAGGCGCTGGTGACGGATCTCCAGCGCCTTCTGGACCGCGTCGATCGCTGGCTGAGCCTCGCCGAGCGGCGCTGCGCACCGCCGCGCTATACGCGGGTGCGCCTGGGCGAGAGCGGCCGCTGCCTGCTCGCCGATTCGCTGCACCTGGACGATCCGTGCTCGAGCGACCGCAACGCGCTCGAAGCACGGCCCCCACACTAACCGCTGCTGCCTAACCCGGCTTGCTCGGACGCCGTCCGCGCGGGCGCGCACTGCCGCGCGCGGGCGCCGCCTTGGGCTGCGGCAGCGCCACGACCTGACGCAGGTGCGGGCTCGGCGCGGTCGAATGGGGGATGCCCATGGCCTCGACGAAGTGCGCCTGGAATTTCGGCTCGATGGCGGTTTCGATCTTCTCCACGCGCCGTACCAGTTCCTCGATCGTGCGGCGCGAGCCCTGGTCCAGCAGCGCGATGCGCGCACCGGTACCGGCCGCATTGCCGGCGGAGGAGACCTCGCGCAGGTCGCAGTCCGGGATCATGCCGAGCACCATGGCGTACTTGACGTCGATATGGCTGCCGAACGCGCCGGCGAGCCGGATGCGATCGACCGTGCTGACGCCGAGGTGATCCATGAGCAGGCGCACCCCGGCATAGAGCGCGGCCTTGGCGAGCTGGATCGCGCGTACGTCGTTCTGCGTGATCAGCAGCGGCGTGCTTCCCGGGTAGAGCGTGTAAGCGAAGGTGCGCCCGGTGGCGATGATGCGCGCACTGCGGGCCGCCAGGGCGCCATCGATGACGCCGTCCTGGCTGATGATGCCGGCCAGGTACATCTCGGCGATCACCTCGATGATCCCGGAGCCGCAAATGCCGGTGACCCCGGTGCGCGCTACGGCGGCCTCGAATCCCGGCTCATCCGACCACAGCTCCGAGCCGATCACCCGCACGCGCGCCTCGAGCGTGTGCGGATCGATGCGCACGCGCTCGATCGCCCCGGGCGCGGCGCGCTGGCCACTCGAGATCTGCGCCCCCTCGAAGGCCGGCCCCGTGGGGCTCGAGCAGGCGAGGATGCGCGTGCGGTTGCCGAGCACGATTTCGGCGTTGGTGCCGACGTCCACCAGCAGGGTGAGCCGGTCGGAGAGGTCCGGCCGCTCGGCGAGGATCACTCCGGCCGCGTCCGCGCCCACGTGTCCGGCGATGCACGGCAACGTGTATAAGCGTGCGCCGGCGTTGAGCTTCAGGCCCACATCCGCCGCGCACAGCCGCTGCGCCTCGTCGGTCGCGAGCGCGAACGGGGCGCCGCCGAGCTCCACCGGGTCGATGCCGAGCACCAGGTGGTGCATGATCGGGTTGCCCACCACGGTAACCTCGAGGATGTCGGTGACCGCGATCCGCGCGGTACGGGCCACGTCCGCCGCGAGCGCATTCAGCGCCTCGCGCACCGCCTCGGTCATCTGCCGTGCCCCGCCCGGGTGCATCATCGAGTAGGACACGCGGCTCATCAGATCCTCGCCGAAGCGGATCTGCGGGTTCATCAGGCCGCCGGAGGCGACCACCTCGCCGGATTCAAGATCGCACAGGTGACCGGCGATCGTGGTCGAGCCGACGTCGATCGCGAGCCCGTAGATGTGCTCGTGCAGGCCCGGCCACACCGCCACGATCTGCTGCGCGTCGTGCACCGCGACCGTCACCTTCCAGGCGCCGGCGCGCAGCGCCGGCTGCAGGCCCTGCAGCACCGCGAGGTCGCATTTGAGGCCCTTAAGCTGCCATTCGCTCTCGAGCGCCTTCGCGAGCCGCTCGAGGTCCCCGGACGGGTCGTGCATGTCCGGCTCGTGTACCTCGACGTAGTACAGGCGCGCCAGCGGGTCGAGGGTGATGGCACGCGCCTCCGCGGCCTTGCGCACCACCTGGCGGTGCACCTGGCTGGAAGGCGGCACGTCCACCACCAAATCGCCCTGGATCTGCGCCTGGCAGGAGAGGCGGTGTCCGCTGGTGAGCGGCCGGCGCCGCGCGAAGTTCTGCTCGGTCTCGGAGAAGCCCGAGAGGTGGGTCGCGCTGGAAGCGATGCCGTGCTTGGGGAACTCGCCCTCCATGACCAGCACCTGGCAGCGCCCGCACAGCGCCCGCCCGCCGCACACCGAGTCGACGTCGACGCCGAGGCTGCGCGCCGCCTGCAGCAGCGGCGTGCCTAGGGGGAAGCGGCCGCGCTTGCCGGAAGGGGTG
>DATJVL010000060.1:0-45465 GCA_035501795.1 Steroidobacteraceae bacterium | reverse complement strand
TAGCCGCGGTAGACGCGGGCGCCGCGGTACTCATCGGCCGGAAAGGCCAGCCCGCGCAGCCGCGAGGCCAAGCGATTACGCGCCCACAGCCAGTCGTGGCGCGCCAGCTGACACATGACCGCGGCGCTGTGACCGGCACGTGCCAGATGCTCGGCCAGGTCGCAGGTCGTGGTCTCGACGCCGCCGAGCAATTGCGGCAGATAGGCTTTCGGATTGATGAACAGCACACGCACTAGGGTCATGCCTCTCGCCCGCTGGCCATCAGCGGCTGTCGGGCCTGCGTACCATGGCGCCCGCTAAGCGCACAAACTGCCAATAGATGCGCCCGCCAGAGTGAACCGCCGCACCGTGGCCACATCAACCGCTCCACTCGTCAGCATCGTCACTCCGGTCTACAACGGTGCCGCGTTCCTGGCGGCGTGCATCGAGAGCGTCTGCGCCCAGTCCTACCCGAACTGGCGCTACACGATTCTCGATAACTGCAGCACCGACGAGACCGCCACGATCGCCGCGCGCTACGCCGCAGCCGAGCCCCGCATCCGCGTGGTGCGCAACCCGCGCTTCCTGCCGCTCATCGACAACCACAACCGCGCCCTGACCCTCATCGAGGCCGACAGCCGTTACTGCAAGCCACTCATGGCCGATGACTGCCTGTACCCGGAGTGTGTCGAGCTGCTGGTGCGCTGCGCGCTGGCACGGGCCGAGGTGGGCCTGGTGTGCTCGAGCACCCGCATCGGACCGGAACGTGTGCTCTTTGACTGCGATCCGCGCGCCGACTCGCCCTTCAGCTACCTCACGGGACGCGCAGCCGCGCGGCGCGGACTCCTCGGCGAGCGCTATTTCTTCGGCTCGCCCACGACGCAGCTGCTGCGCTGCGACCTCATCCGCGCACGCGTGCCCTTCTACAACCCGGACAACCTGCAGGCCGACGAGGAAGCCTGTTACGCGCTGCTGCGCGACTGCGATTTCGGCTTCGTGAACCGCCCGCTGAGCCGGGTGCGCATGCATGCCGGCAGCCACACGGCGGCCAACTTTCATCTGTTCGCGCTCGAGAGCTGTCACGTCTACGTTCTCGCCAAGTACGGTCCGGTGTTCCTCGAGCCCGCTGAGCTGCAGGCCCGCCTGCGGCAACGCATGGAGGAGTACTACGCGCGGCTGGCGCTTGCTGCGGTCGAGCTGCGCGGCGCTGACTTCTGGGCATTTCATCGCGGCATGCTGCGCCTCATCGGTCAGCCGCTGAGTCGCACGCGGCTGGCAGCGGCGATCGCGCGGCACGTCGCGCGGCGGCTTGCGAATCCCGCAGGGCTCGTGCACAGCCTGGCGAGCCGGGTCGCGACGCTGTCGCGACGTACGCCGCCGCGGGCTCAATAGCGCGTCACCGAGCGCAGGTGCACGTCGGTGACTTCGAGCCGCGGCGGCAACCGGGAGAGCTGCAGCACCAGCGCGGCGACGTCCGCGGCGCTCAACAGCGCCTGCGGCCGGTAGCGCCTGCCTTCACGGGCGTAGATGCGCCGCATGCGCGGGGTCGCGGTGCGGCCCGGATAGAGGGTGCTGACGCGCACGCCGTGGCGATTCAGGTCCTGACGCAGGCTGTCGGTGAAGCCCTGCAGCGCGTGCTGCGTGGCCTTGTAGAGCGCCAGCCCCTGCCCGGGGTGCCTGACCACGCTTGAGTTCAGGAACACCACCTGCCCGCGCGCGCGGCGCAACGGTGCCATGAGGCCCTGCGTGAGCAGATAGGGGGCGCGCACGTTGACGTCGAACAGCTCGGCGAACAGCTGCGCATCCAGCCGTCCGGGTTGGGTCCACTGGTATGCACCGGCGCAGTGCACCAGCAGGTCGATGCGCGGCAGCTGCGCGCGCAGGCCCCGCAGCAGCGTGCGCAGCTCGGCCAGCGAGCCGAGATCGACGCGCGCCACGCCCGCGAGGCGACGGGCACCGAGCGCCCGCCGCGCGGCGCGCAACCTGGCCTCGTCGCGCCCGACCAGATACACGCGCGTACCGGCAACCGCGAGGGCCCGCGCCACCGCGGCCCCGATGCCGGAGGTGGCGCCGGTCACGACGGCGATCCTGGCTCGTTTCACGCGACAACGATCCTTGCGGCCCCGCGTGCGGTCAAGTGGCAATGGTCAAACGCCACGCGACTTGACAAACTGTCGCAGCGAAGAGCCACGGGCCAAGCATTGCATGCTGGAACTAACACTGCCCGCCGCATCGCGCCGTGCCACGCGCATCCTGTGTCTTGGCGCGCATTGCGATGACATCGAGATCGGCTGCGGCGGTACGCTTTTAAAGCTGCTCGCGCGCGGCGGCGCATGGGAAGTTACCTGGGTGGTGTTCGCAGCCGAGGCGGGCCGTGCTGCCGAGCTGCGGGTCAGCGCGGCGCGCTTCCTGCGCCGCGCCAGCCGCACCCGCTTGATCACGCACGGCTTCCGGGACGCCTACTTTCCCGCTCAGTACGGGCCCATCAAGGACAGCTTTGCCGCGCTCAAGCGTCTGCCCGAACCGGATCTGATCTTCACCCACCAGTGCGAAGAGTGGCACCAGGACCACCGGCTGATCGGCGAACTGACCTGGAACGCCTTCCGTGCCCACCTGGTGCTCGAATACGAGATTCCCAAGTACGACGGTCAGCTCGCCTGTCCGAACGCCTACGTGCCCTTGAGCCGGCGTGAGGTCACCGCGAAGACCCGTGCGCTGCTGGCCAGCTACCCGAGCCAGCGCCGCAAGCCCTGGTTCAGCGCCGCGACCTTCGAGGGGCTCCTGCGTCTGCGTGGCATCGAATCAGGCTGCGCGAGCGGCTGGGCCGAGGGTTTCTGCGCCCGCAAGCTCAACCTGGGCTAAACGCGCGCCCCAGCGACAGCTGCAGCGCTGCCGGGTGAACCCAAACGTCCACTGCGTCGTAGTTTCGGGACAATTTTCCAGCCCCCGCGACAACTGTGATCCTATTCACAGTGCCCTGAGACCGCGTCTTTACACTGTCGTGTAAAGTCCGGAGCGCCGCTCGGGGGCCCCGTTGTAAAGACAGGTTTTCATGCGCATCCGGGTCCTCGGACAACACGTACCGATCTCGATTGCCGTCCTCGCGTTGGTCGAGGGCGCGATCGCCTTCTTTGCCGTGTACGCCGCCGCCTGCATCCGCTACCGCACCCCCCTCAGCCACTTGAACAGCCTGCAGCTGGAGCTCGGGCCGCTGTGGCCGCGGGCCGTCATGTTCGCGCTGATCGTGGTGCTGTGCCTGCTGGCCTTCGGACTCTACAGCGCGCGCCAGCGTGCCCAGATCTCGGGCGTGATGGTGCGCGTGGTGGCCGCGCTGGTGATTGCCACCTGTGCGCTCGCCGCCATCTTCTACCTGCTGCCGAGCCTGCAGCTGTGGCGCGGAGTCGAGGCGCTGGCGGTGCTGATCACCGGCGTCGGGCTGGTGATCTCGCGCGCGGTCTTCGAGCGCGCGGTGAACCAGGAGATCTTCAAGCGCCGCGTGCTGGTCTACGGCGCCGGCGGGGCCGCGGGCGCCGTGGCCGCGCTGCGCCGCTCCTCCGACCGTCGCGGCTTCACCCTGGTGGGCTTCGTGCAGCCCCCCGGCGAGTCGCGCGCCGTGCCCGCCGAACGCGTGCTGGACTCGCAGGGAAACGTGCGCGCCCTGTGCGAGGGGCTGGGCGTGACCGAGGTGGTGGTGGCGATGGATGACCGCCGCCGCGGCTTTCCGATCCGCGAGCTGCTCGACTGCCGCCTGGCCGGGGTCGACGTCACGGAGCTGCTGACCTTCCTCGAGCGCGAGACCGGTCGGGTGCGCCTGGACGTGCTGAACCCGAGCTGGATGATCTTCGGGCAGGGCTTCAGGCGCGACCCGGTGCGGCTGTTCTCCGCGCGCATGCTCGATCTGATGGCGAGCCTGCTGGTGCTCGCGGTTTCCTGCCCGGTGATGCTGCTGACGGTGCTCGCCATCAAGGTCGAGGATGGCATCCGCGCCCCGACGGTCTACAGCCAGCGACGCGTCGGCCTGGGCGGCCGGGAGTTCAACGTGCTGAAGTTCCGCAGCATGCGCCAGGACGCCGAGAGCAACGGGGCGGTGTGGGCGCAGCAGCGCGATCCGCGCGTGACCCGGGTCGGCGCCGTCATCCGCAAGTTGCGCATCGACGAGCTGCCGCAGGTGTTCAACGTGCTGCGTGGCCACATGAGCTTCATTGGCCCGCGGCCGGAGCGTCCGGAGTTCGTGGCGGAGCTGGCGGAGAAGATTCCCTACTACGTGCAGCGCCACTATGTGAAGCCCGGCATCACCGGCTGGGCGCAGCTGTGCTATCCGTACGGCTCCTCCGAGCAGGATGCGCTCGAGAAGCTGCAATACGACCTGTACTACATCAAGAACAACAGTCTTCTGTTCGACCTGGCGATTCTGGTGCAGACGGCCGAGGTGGTGCTCCTCGGCAAGGGGGCACGCTGATGGCCGCGACGATGCAGCGACGCAAGCTTCTCATCCTGGAAAACGACCGCGCCCTGCGGCGCGAGCTCGAGACCGTGTTCTCCGACCTCGAGGTCACCGCCGCCGAGGCCTCCGAGCAGACGCTGGCGCTGGTGCGCCGCACCGAGCCGGACGTGGTGCTCTTTGACCTGGGCAACGCCCGCGTGCCGGCGGTGGCCGCGCAGAGCCTGGAGCTGCTGCGGCAGATCCTGAACATCTCGCCCGACACCAAGATCATCGCCATGACGGAGCACGACGCGCGCGAGCTGGCGGTCTCCGCGGTCGGCCTGGGCGCGGCGGACTTCTACCACAAGCCGCTTGATGCCGGCGTGCTCTCGATCGTGGTGCGGCGGGCGCTGCGCATGCGTGAGCTGGAGGAGGAGAACTGGCGGCTGCGCGAGCGCACCGGCGCCATGGCGCTCGAGGGCATCATCGGCGTCAGTGACGCCATGCGCAGCCTGTGCCGTGCCATCGAAAAGGTGGCGCCGACCAATGCCACGGTGCTGCTGCTCGGGGACAGCGGCACGGGCAAGGAGCTGCTGGCGCGCGCCGTGCACCGCCTGTCCGGGCGCTCGCACAAGCCGTTCGTCGCCATCAACTGCGCCGCCATCCCCGACACGCTGCTCGAGAGCGAGCTGTTCGGCTATGAGAAGGGCGCCTTTACCGGCGCCGCCAAGCGCACCGCCGGCAAGCTCGAGTCCGCCGACGGCGGCACCGTGTTCCTCGACGAGATCGGCGAGATGCCCGCCTCGCTGCAGGCGAAACTGCTGCGCGTGGTGCAGGAGCGCACGGTGGAGCGCATCGGCGGGCGCGTGCCGCTCGCCCTCGAGCTGCGCATCGTGTGCGCCACCAACAAGAACCTGGACACCCTGATCGGCAGTGGCGCCTTCCGTGATGACCTGTTCTACCGCATCAGCGAGGTCACCATCCGCGTGCCGCCGCTGCGCGACCGCCAGGGCGACAGCCTGCTGCTGGCGCAGTTCCTGCTGCAGCAGATCGGCGAGCGCTTCGGCAAGCCCACCCGCGGGCTCGCGCCCGATGCCATCCGCGCCATCCAGGCCTATCGCTGGCCGGGCAACGTGCGCGAGCTGGAGAACCGCATCAAGGGTGCGGTCATCATGGCCGAGGGCGTGGTGGTGACGGCAGCCGACCTCGGGCTCGAGGATCCGGGAGATGACCCGGAGTACCTGAACCTGCGCGTCGCACGCCAGCGGGCCGAGGCACAGGCGGTGCGCCAGTCCCTCGCCGTGGCACGCGGCAATCTGTCCCGCGCCGCGGAACTGCTCGGCGTCACCCGCCCGACGCTCTACGATCTGCTCGGCAAGCACAGCATCGATGCCGCACAGTTCGGCAAGAACGGCCCGCACATGAGCAGCACCGAGCATGGCGCGCTGGTCGCGCCGCTGCCCGGTGCTCCGCCGCCGCTCGAATAGGCTCCCCTTGTCGGACGCGCTCCTCCTGCGGGTTCCCAGGGTCGTGGCTGGCTCGGCGGTGGCTGCCACGCCTGCGGTCGTGCTCGGCTCCGGCGTCGGTGCGCTCGGGGCACTGCGGCGCTTGCGTCGCGCCCGGGTGCCGGCCTACCTGCTGCCCGCCGCGCCGATGTACGAGTCGCGCTCGCGCTGGCTGCGTCCCGTGCCCGGCGCCCGGGGCACGCTTGCCGCCGCTGGCACGCTCGCGACGCTTCTCGAGAACAGCAGCCTCGAGCGTGCCGTGCTGCTGCCGACCAGCGATGCGCTGCTGCGCGCCGTCTGCGAGCTGCCACCGCTGCTCGCCGCGCGTTTTCCGAGCAGCACGCCTGCCCTGGAGGTGGCTCTGCAGCTGACCGACAAGGCGCAGTTTGCGCACCTGCTCGAGCGGCTCGCGGTGCCGGCACCGCGCACGCTGGTGGCGCCCGATGCGCGCACCCTGGCGCAGTTCGCGGGCGACAGGTTCGAGCACCTCTTCATCAAGCCGGCCGACTCGGCCAGCTTCATGCGCCGTTACGGGGTCAAGGGCTGCCGCGTCCGCGACCTCAGGGATGGCTGCGCGCAGCTTGAGCGCCTGCAGGCCGATGGCGTCGCGATCATCGCCCAGGAGTACGTGCCCGGTCCGGCATCGGCCCATTACCTGCTCGATGGCTTTGCCGGCGCGGGTGGCCAGGTGCAGGCCCTGTTCGCCCGGCGCCGCATGCGCATGTACCCGCCGGACTTCGGCAACAGCTCCTACATGGTGAGCGTGCCGCTCGCCGAGGTGGAGGGCGCGGCGCGCTCGCTGCGGCGCATCCTCGAGGCCATCGGCTACCGCGGCATCTTCAGCGCCGAGTTCAAGCGTGACGAGCGCGACGGGCTGTTCAAGATCCTGGAGATCAACGCGCGCGTGTGGATCTACGTCGAGTTCGCGGCGCGCTGCGGCGTGGACGTATGCCTGATGGCCTATCGCGATGCGCTCGGGCTGCCGCCGCTGCAGCCGCGCCCCTATCGCAGCGGTGCGCGGCTGGTGTCACCCGAGATCGACATCGCCGCGGCCTACCATGCCTGGTCGCACGGAGAGCTGTCGCTGCTCGGCTGGGCGCGCTCCTGGCTGGGCGCGCAGCAGCCGCTCTTCAACTGGACCGATCCGCGGCCGGCGCTGTCGGAGTGGCTGGCCCTGATGGGGCGCATCGTGCGCCGTCTGCTGCGTGGCCCGCCGGTGCCATGAGCGCACTCGAGGTCAGCGTCCTCACGCCCGCCGAATACCCCGAGTGGCGCGCGTTCGTCGAACGCTCCCCGGATGGCTGCGTGTACGCCCAGGCGGAATATCTCGGCGCGCTCGCGACCGTGACGCAGGCGACGTTCCGCATCCTTGCCGTGCGGCGCGCCGGGGAGGTGGTCGGCGGCGTGGCCCTGTACGAGCCCCCGCCAACGCTGCACGGGCGGTGCGCCGCGCCGCGACTGCTGCTGTACTACCACGGGCCGCTCTACGCGCCGTACCAGGGCGGCTACCCTTCGCAGCGCACCGCGCGCCAACTGGAGGTGGCGGACGCACTGCTCGAGGCGCTGCGCGCGCAGCGCTACGACCGCATCATCCTCAAGAGTCGCGCCACGGTGTCCGACGTGCGCGCCTTCGTGAACGCCGGCTGGAGCGCCGCGCCGGCCTATTCTTATGTGGTGCCACTGACGGACATGCGGCAGCAATGGCAGCGCGTCGAGTCGAACCTGCGCCGCCTCATCAAACGCTGCGCCGACAACGACGGGCTGACCTTCACCGAGGACGCCGACTTCAGCGCCTTCTTCCGGCTGCACGCCCTGACACTCGGCCGCCGCGGCGTGCACACCTATCTGCCCGAGCAGGCCTTCCGCGGGTTCTTCGCACAACTGCACGGCGCCGGTCTGGCGCGCCTGCAGCACGCGCGGCTGCCCGATGGCACCGCCATCGCCTCGCAGCTGGTGCTGCTCGGCGCTCACCCGGTCTGTCACACCGCCTGTGCCGGCATGGATCCGGCCTACAGCCGCCTCGGCGCCACCGCCTTCCTGCGCTGGCGCGGCTTCGAGGCACTCGCCGCGCAGGGTTACGTCGGCAATGACCTCACCGATGCGGCGCTCAATTCCGTCACGCATTTCAAGGCGCAGCTCGGCGGCACGCTCGAGACCGCGCTGGTGCTGACTTCGCCGGCGTCCTGGCGGCACCGCGGCGTGAGCGCGCTGGAGCAGGCCGCGCGGCTGCCGCGCGCCGCCGCCGGGCGGTTGAAGCGGGCGCTACAGGTGAAGCGCGCATGAGTGTCTTCAGCGGCCGGGCCGCGGCCGAAGCGCTGTGCGCGAGCTTCGCACGCCTCGGCGCACCGGTCGCGTTCGGCCTGCCCGGTAGCCCCAACCAAGTGCTGTTCCAGGCCCTGCGCGCGAGCCCGACACGCCTCGTGGTTCCGACGCACGAGCTCGCGGCCGCCTTCATGGCCGGAGCATTCGGCCGCATCGATTCCCGCCCCGGGCTCCTGCTGACCGTCCCCGGTCCCGGCTTCGCCTACGCGCTGCCGGGGCTCGCTGAGGCATGGCTCGATTCCGCGCCGCTCGTGCATATCGTCAGCGCTCCCGCGACAGGCACGCCCCTGCGCCTGACGCATCAGGGCCTGGATCAGGTGGCGCTCGCGCGCCCCGTCACCAAGGCGATCTTCGGGGTCACGGCGATCGAGCAGATCGGGGCGGTGCTGGGTGCGGCCTGGGAGACCGCGCGCTCGGGCGAGCCGGGACCCGTGCTGCTGCAGCTCGGCGCGGCAAGCGCTGCGAGCCCTCCGGCGGCGGCGCCGGCTGATCTTTCGGGCGCGCGGGCGGTGTGGGCGCGGCTGCAGGCGGCACGTCGACCGGTGCTCTTCATCGGCCAGGGTTGTGCCGGTGCGGCGAGTGCGCTGCGGGCCTACGTGCAGCGTACCGGCACGCCGGTGTTTGCCACGGCCTCGGGCCGCGGCATAGTGCCGGAGGACTCGCCCTGGGCGCTGCCCTACGACACACTGCGCGAGACCACCGCGGCCATGAATGGGTTTCTCGCGCAGGCGGATGCGATCCTGGTGCTGGGTGCGCGCCTGGCCCACAACGGCACCGCCGGCTTTGCGCTGCAGCTGCCGCGCGAGCGGCTGCTGCACGTGGATGCCGGCGCGGCGAACCTGGATGCGTTCTACCCCGCGAACCTCAGTGCCGTGGCGGATGCCGCGCAGTTCCTGGCGATGCCCGAGGCGGCCACGACGCCGCGCAGCGCCTGGACGAACGAGGAGCTGGCCGCCTGGCGCGCCTCGGTGGGACGTGCCGCCTTCGCGGGTGCGGAGCCGCGCTACGGCGAGCGGCCGGCGGCGGAGTTCTTCGCGGCGCTGCGCCGCGCGCTGCCGGATGAGGCGCTGGTGGTGACCGACAGCGGCCTGCACCAGGTGCTGGCGCGGCGCTACTTCGAGGTGCGCTCGCCGCACGGGCTGCTGCTGCCGACCGACCTGCAGGCGATGGGTTTCGGGCTGCCGGCAGCCATAGCCGCCTGCCTCGCCGCGCCGGAGCGCCCCGTGGTGGCGCTGCTCGGCGACGGCGGTGCGCTCATGAGCGCGCTGGAACTGGCGGTCGCCGTGCGCGAGTGCCTCGCCCTCACCGCCGTGGTCTTCAACGACGGCTATCTGAACCAGATCCGCCTGCAGCAGCTCGCCGACAGCGGCCGCAGCTACGGCGTGACCCTGCCGCGGCTGGACTTCGAGGCGCTGGCCGCGGCGGTGGGGGCCCGCTACGCGCTCGCAGACGAGCAGCTCGAGTGCCTGGGGCGCTGCGTGCGCGAGCGTGCCGTCACGCTGATCGAGGTGCCGGTCAGCGATGGCAGCGCGGTGCTCGCCGCGGCGGCGAAGAGCCGGGTGCGCCGGCTCGCCGGCGGGGCGCTCGGCCCGCGCTGGCGCAGCCGGGTGCGTGGCTGGCTCGGCCGCGCCTGAGCGCGGCGGCCTAGCGCTGCTTGAACTCCTCGGGCGTCAGCTGGTGGCGCGCGAGCAGCTTGTAGAAGTCCGTGCGGTTGCGCCGCGCGAGGCGCGCCGCCTGACTCACGTTGCCGCCGGTGATCTGCAGGATCTGCGACAGGTAACTGCGCGTGAACTCGTCGCGGGCCTCATCGAAGGAGGGCAGCCGGCCGGGGGTGCCCCCGAGTGACTGCTGCACGAGCTCCACCGGCACGATCGGGGTCTGCGACAAGGCCACGTTCTGGCGCACGACGTTCTGCAGCTGGCGGATGTTGCCCGGCCAGTCGGCGGTGGCCAGCAGCTCCACCGCCTCGGGGGCGTAGATCTTGCGCACCCCGGACTCCTTGGCGATCTGCGCCAGGAAATGCGCGACCAGCAGCGGGATGTCCTCGCGCCGCCGGTTGAGCGAGGGCATCTCGATGTGCACCACGTTCAGGCGGTAATAGAGGTCCTCGCGGAACTGGCCGGCGGCCATCAGCTGCTGCAGGTCGCGGTGCGTGGCCGAGATCACGCGTACGTTGACGGCGATGGCATCGGTCGAGCCCACCGGGCGGATCACGTTCTCCTGCAGCACGCGCAGCAGCTTCACCTGCAGCCGCATCGGCATGTCGCCGATCTCATCCAGCATCAGCGTGCCACCGTCGGCGGCCATGAACAGGCCGCGGTGCGCGCGCGTCGCTCCCGTGAAGGAGCCCTTCTCGTGGCCGAACAGCTCGGACTCGAGCAGGTCCTCGGCCATGGCGCTGCAGTTGATGGCGACGAAGGGCTTGTTGCGCCTGGGGCTGCCCTTGTGGATGGCGCGTGCCAGCAGTTCCTTGCCGGTGCCGCTCTCCCCGGTGATCAGCACGCGCGCATCGGTCCCGGCCACCATGTGCGCCTGGGCGAGCTTCTCTTCCATCGCGGCGCTGCGCGTGATGATTTCCGCGCGCCAGTCCTCGTCGGAGGCGCCGAAGCCGGAAATGCGCAGCGCCTTCTGCACCTGGTCGAGCAGCTCCTGCTTGTCCACCGGCTTGGTGAGGAAGCCGAACGCACCCATCTGCGTGGCCTGCACTGCATCGGGGATCGTGCCGTGGGCGGTGAGGATGATCACCTTCAGGCCCGGCCAGCGGGTCTGCAGCTCCTTCAGTAGGCCGATGCCATCCATCTGGTCCATGCGCAGGTCGGTGATCACCAGGTCGGGCCGGAAGCGGCTCGAGGCCGCCAGCGCCTGCGCGGCGCTCTCCACGGCCTCGACGTCGTAGCTCTCCGCGCGCAGGCGGATGGTCAGAAGCCGCAGCAGTCCGGGGTCATCGTCCACCACCAGGATGCGGGCCTTGCGTTTACCGGTCTGATTCAAGCTCCTGTCCCTCGCGCGGCAGCCTTAACGGTTCGGTGTGCCGGATTTGCGCTCATTGAGCGAGCGCTCGATGTTGGCGATGGCCGAGAGCTTGGCGCGCGCCTCGTCGAGCTCCTTGCGCAGGCGGGCATTCTCGTCCATTTCCGCCTGCAGGCGATGGTTGGCGTTCGCGATCCGCTCGTGATCGGCCCGCACCGCCTCCTGCTGCAGCCTGCGATTTTCCGCCTCGAGCGTCAAATGGTCGTCAATTTGCGAAAGCTCGAGGGAGGCGAGGGCGCGCTCCGGCGGCAGCAGCATCTCCGGGCTTGCCATCAGCTCGCGCAGCAGTCCCTGGGCCCGGGCCCGGTCGGTGGCCGGATGGCCCGGGGTGCCGAGGATCAGGGCGAGCTTCAGTTGGTGACTCGGGGTCGGCGCCAGGTCGAAGTCGTGCTGGGCGTTCGCCACGATCTCGGCCTGCTCGGCCGGCTGGCCGCTGATGAGCTTCTGCAGCATCTCCAGATAGCCGCTGAGGATGCTGGCGCCGGTGGCCTGCGGATTCACCGGCGGGGCGGGGGCGGGCGCGTGCTGGCCGGAAAGCGCCGCGCAGCCGCCCAGCAGCAGCACGAGGGCCACCGCCGCGACCCCCCGGATGCGCGCCTCAGGCCGCATGCGCGTGCGCCTTGCGGGTGCGACCCGAGCCCCCGGAGCTGGCGCGCATCGGCATGGTGATGCGGAAATGCGCCCCCGGGAACTGGCCGTCGATCATCTGCACGGCGCCGCCGTGCGCGGCGACGAACTCGAGCACCACCGAGAGCCCGATGCCCGTGCCCTTCACCTGCGTGCTCTTGGCCGCCCGGCCGGTATAGAACGCGTCGAAGATGTGTACGCGGTCCTCGGCCGAGATGCCGGGACCGGCATCCGCCACATCCAGCACCAGCTGCGCGCCGCTGGTGCGCGCCATCAGGTGGATCGTGCCGCCCTTGGGCGAGTATTTGACCGCGTTGGACACCAGGTTCTCGAGGATCAGGCGGATCTTGCCGCGATCGGCCACGAGCACGACGTCCTCGACGTGCACATCCAGCCGCACGCGTTGAGACAGAAGCGTCAGCTGTTGGTTCTCCAGCACCTGCTTCACCAGCGGGCGCAGGCGGAACTCGGTCGCCTCCAGGCCCACGCTGGAGGTCTGCCAGGCGCTGAAGGACAGCAGGTTCTCGATCATGCGCTGCAGCTTGATGCCGTTTTCGCGCAGGATGGCCGCCACCTCGCGCTGGTTGGGATCGAGCTCGCCAACCGCGCCGTCCATCAGCAGCTCCGTGCCCTCGCGGATGTTAGCGAGCGGGGTCTTCAGCTCGTGTGAGATGTGGCGCAGGAAGCGGTTGCGCTCGTGCGCCAGCTCGAGCAGCCGCTGGCGCAGCCACTCGAGCTGCCCGCCGAGGCGCTCGAGGTCCTGGGGCCCGGCGACCGCGATCGGGTTGGTGAGGTTGCCCTGGCCGAGCTCGCTGATGGCGCGGTCGAGCTGGCGCAGCGGGCGCCCGATGCCCAGCGTCAGCAGCAGGATCGCCACCACCGCCAGCGGCAGGAGCGCAGCGCCGGTCCAGAACAGGTGCTTGCGCGCCTCGAGCGTGCGCGCCTGCAGTGCCGCCACCTCAGCGTCGACTTCCGCGTTGCTCTCCTGCGCCACCCGTTCCACCAGGGCGGTGAGCTGCGTGAAGCGCTCGTTCAGGCTCGCCTGCGCGGCCGCGTCCTTGGGGGAGGGCCCGCGGGCGACGGCGGCCCGGAGGTCCTGCTGCAGCTGGCCGATCTCATCGAGCGTGGCGCGCGCGACCGGACCGGCCTGGCGATGCAGCTGCGCGCGCGTCTGCGACAGCAGCGCGTCCTGGGTGCGGAAGGGCTCGAGGAGCTTCGGGTCGCTGAGCACGTCGTAGAGGCGCGCGGTGCGCTCGAGGGATGCGATCTGGCCGAACAGCGCCTGGCTGGCGCGCGCATTCGTGACCCCCTGCAGCACCAGCTTCTGGCCGGTGTCGGAGAGGTCGCGGATCTGCAGCACCGCGATCAGGATGGCGACCAACAGCGGCACGGCCATGAGGGCCAGGCCGACCAGCATCAGTCCGCTCAATGACTTGGGACGCCCCCAACGCATGGAGGCGCATTCTACCTAGCGATCAGTGTGGCCGCGCGCTGATCGGGTCATCAGCCGGCGGCGGCGCTCGACCATGGCTCGCGCAGCAACCGCTGCTCCCAGGCGTAGGCGCTGCGCACGATGGTGTCAAGGTCGTTCAGGCGGGGCCGCCACCCGAGCACGCTCTTGATGCGCTCGGCGCGTGCCACCAGGGAGCCCGGATCCCCGGGGCGGCGCGGCTGCTCGTCCACCTTGAGGGTGCGGCCGCTGATACGCTCGACGCTGGCGAGCACCTCGCGCACGCTGTAGCCGTGCCCGTAGCCGACGTTGAGCGTGGTCGAGGCGCCGCCGGCGCGCAAGTAGGCGAGCGCATCCAGGTGCGCGCGCGCCAGGTCCTCGACGTGGATGTAGTCGCGCACGCCGGTGCCATCGGGTGTCGGGTAGTCGGTGCCGAAGATGGCAACCTGCGCGCGCTTGCCGACCGCGGCCTCGCAGGCCACCTTGATGAGCAGCGTGGCGTTGGGCGTTGCCTGGCCGATGCGCCCGGCGGGATCGGAGCCGGCGACGTTGAAATAGCGCAGTGCCGCATAGCGCAGCGGTGAGGCCTGCGCCACCGAGGCGAGCATCCACTCCGACATGAGCTTGGAGGTGCCGTAGGGATTGATCGGCGCCGTCGGGGTGTTCTCCTCCGCGAAGCCATCGGCAGGCACGCCGTACACGGCGGCGGTGGAGGAGAATACGAAGTGCCGCACGTTGCTCTCCAGACAGCACTCGAGCAGCGTGCGCGTCGAACAGGTGTTGTTGGCGTAGTACTTGAGCGGTTGCTGCACCGACTCGGGCACGATGGTGTAGGCGGCGAAGTGCATCACCGTGTCCACCTCATGCTCGCGCAGCAGCCGCAGCAGCGTGGCGCGGTCACCCACCTTGCCGATGACCAGCGGGGCCCCGAGCGTCGCCTCACGGAAGCCGCGCGAGAGGTCATCCAGGATGACCACGCGCTCGGCGCGCGCACTCAGCTGCAGCGCGACATGCGAGCCGATATAGCCCGCCCCGCCGGTGACTAATATGCTGCCGTGCTCCATGGAGAGGCGATGATAAACAAAACACACGCCGGCACTGTGCAGCCCTTCGCAGGACTGACACCCGAGTTGGTGCTGGATGCCGCCGCCTGGGCGGGGCTTGAGCCTGACGGGCGGCTGTTTGCCCTCAACAGCTACGAGAACCGCGTCTATCAGCTGGGCGCCGGCGAGCGCGCGCTGGTGCTGAAGTTCTACCGCCCGCAGCGCTGGAGCGACGCACAGATCCTGGAGGAGCACGCCTTTACCCTGGAGCTGGCCGCGCAGGAGCTGCCGGTCGCAGCCCCCCTCGCCGTGGCAGGTACCACGCTGCTGCGCTTTCGTGACTACCGCTTCGCGGCCTTTCCCTTCCTGCGCGGGCATGCCCCGGAGCTGGATGCACCCGAGGCACGGCAGATGCTCGGACGCACGCTCGCGCGGCTGCACCAGGTGGGTGCGCGGCGGCCATTCGAGGTGCGCCCCAGCATCAGCATCGAGCGGCTCGGCTGGGCGGCGCGTGAGCAGGTGCTCGACGGCGAGCTGCTGCCCGAGCGGCTGCACCAGCGATATGTCTCAGTGAGCGGTGCGCTGCTGGAGCAGGTCGAGGCGACTTTCACGGCGGTCGGCCCCGTGGCGCAGATCCGCCTGCACGGGGACTGTCACCTCGGCAACATCCTCTGGAATGAGCAGGGACCGGTGTTCGTCGACCTCGATGACTGCGCCTCGGGGCCGCGCGTGCAGGACCTGTGGATGATGCTGTCGGGTTCGGCCGATGAGCAGCAGCGCCAGTGGCAGGAGCTCGCCGAGGGCTACCGGCAGTTCGCGGATTTCGACTTCGCACAGCTGCGCCTCATCGAGCCACTGCGCGCCCTGCGCATGCTGCACCACGCGGCCTGGGTCACACACCGCTGGGGCGATCCGGCCTTCCCGCGCGCCTTCCCCTGGTTCGGCGAGGAGCGCTACTGGGAGGGCTACCTGCAGGATCTGCTCGAGCAGGTCGAGCAGATCGCGGATCCGCCCCTGCTGCGCGGCTGAGCGCGACGCCAAAATGCGGAACGGCGCACGTGCACCCGGTGTACCCGCCGGGTTATTGTGCGTCCTCTTAGGGCAGGTAACTTAACGCGTGCAGCCATGCGAAACCTGACGCGCAACGCGCTCTTTGGAGTGGTGCTGGCGGCACTGCTGAGCGCCTGCGGCTCGAGTAACGATGCGGCCACCCAGGCCGCCAACACCGCGCGCAAGGTACGCAAGGGTGACGTGCACGGCGCCAATTTCGTCAGCGCCGTCACCCAGACCAAGCCCGGCACCGCCCCGCAGCCGGTGCAGGTGAAGTTCAGCCTGCACGCGCGCCCGGTGCCCAGCCAGCCGCTCGATGTGACGGTGCAGATCGTGCCGACCGCGAGCAACCTCGACCGCATCACCGGGCGCGTCGAGGCTGACGAGGGGCTCGAGCTGGTCGGTACGGGCGAGCTCGCCGAGGCCGAAAAGCCGGTCGAGAACACCCCGATCGAGCGCAGCATCCAGCTGCTGCCCAAGCAGGACGGCATCTACACGCTCACCGCCACCGTGACGGTGGAGATGGGCGGGCAGAGCTCCACCCAGGCCTACCAGTTCCCGGTGATCTCCGGTTCCGGGCTGCCCGACCTGCCGGCACCCGCCAAGCCGGGCGCCCCCGCCACGGCCAGCGCCGCCCCCAGCCCCGCGCCAGCGGCCCGCTGAGGCGACGGGCGTTCCGCACCGGTCCGCGCGCGGCGCTCGGCCTTGTCGATTCGCGAGGGGCTTCACAAGGGCTCCCAGGGACGCCCCGTATGATCTGAATCGGGTCCAGCCGCCTCGCTTATGTCAAAAACGCACTCTTCCCGGACGCGCCCCGATTCGCCCGAGATCACCCCGGGGGCCACGACCACGCTGGTGCGCGCGGATGCACGCCCGCACGCGGAGAGCTACCCCGAGCTGCATCCCTCGCTGAAGGCGCAGCTGCGCGAGCTGCAGCTGCGCACCGGCAATGCCGTGCCGGACGTGCCGATGCTGCTGCGGCTGATCAACGAGCACTACGTCACCAGCGAGCGCGAGCGACGCGGCATTGTCGAGTCCATGCGCCTGATGGCCGACGAGGCACAAGCGTTGGCGCTCGAGGCGCGTACGCAGTCGAGCGAGCAGCTGCAGGTGATCCTCGATCACATCAAGGACGTGGTCATGCTGCTCGATGCCGAGGGCATGATCCGCACCTTCAACCCGACCGGCGCGCGCGTGTTCGGCTACAGCGAGGATGAGGTCAGCGGCAAGCGCATCGACCTGCTGCTGCCGAAGATGGCCAGCGGCGAGAGCGTGCCCGAGGCGCTCGAGCGGCTCGCGGCGAGCCTGGGCGACACCGCGCTCGACCTGTCGGCGCGCGAGTTGTGGGCGCAGCACAAAGACGGGCGCGCCTTTCCCGCCGAGATCGCGGTCAGCAAGGCACGTCTGTCCTCGCAGCCGATGTACGTGCTGTGCCTGCGCGACGTGAGCGAGCGGCACTCCTCCGAGCAGGCGGTGCGTGAGAGCGCGCAGCGCTACCAGCTGCTGGTCGACCACGCCCCCGACGCCATCGTGGTGCTCGACATCGACACCGGCTGCTTCGTGGACGCCAACGAGAAGGCGCAGAAGCTCTTCGGCTTGAGCCGCGCGCAGCTGCTCACCATGGGCCCGGTGAGCCTGAGCCCGCCGGTGCAGCCGGACGGCAGCGCCTCGGAGGGACGCGCACACGTGTACGTCGAGCGCGCCCTCGAGGGCGAGGTGCAGCAGTTCGAGTGGGCGCACCGCGACGCCGCCGGGCGCGAGATCATGTGCGAGGTGCGCCTGGTGTGCCTGCCGAGCGGCAACCGCCGCCTGGTGCGCGGCAGCATCGCCGACATCTCCCAGCGCAAGCGCGCCGAGCGAGTGGCGGCCGCCGAGCGGGGGGTGTTCGAGCAGATGACCCGCGGCGCACCGCTCCCCCAGGTGCTCGCCTCCATCACCGTGTTCGTGGAGTCGGCGATCGCCGGGGCCACGGCCGGCATCGCCCTGCTTGCGGCCGATGCCAAGAGCTTCGCCTCGCTCATCGCGCCGCGTCTGGGTGCCGCGCTGCACGCGGCCCTCGAGCATGCCCGTGTCGGCATCCGCAACGGCTCGTGCGCGGCGAGCGTCTACCTCGGCCGCCAGGTGCTGGTGGCGGACGTGGGCAAGGACCCGTTCTGGCAGGAGGCGCGCGCTGCCGCACAAGCGGCGGGACTGCGCGCCGCCTGGGCGCTGCCGCTCGAGGCCGCCGGCGGGCAGATGCTCGGTGCCCTGGGGGTCTACCGCGGCGCAGAGGGATTGCCGAGCCCGGCCGAGGCGGAGGTCATGGCGCGCGCAGCGCAGCTGGCCGGGATCGCGATCGAGCGGGATTTGGGCGAGGGGGCGCTGCGCTCGAGCGAGGCCAAGTTTCGTGGCCTGTTCGAGAGCATCGCGGAAGGGGTCTACCAGAGCAGCCGCGACGGCCGCCTGCTGTCGGTTAACCCGGCCTTCGTCGCGATGCTCGGCTACGACAGCGCCAGCGAGATGTACGCGCTGCGCTCGGCGGAGCAGCTGTACTGGGATCCGGCCGATCGCGCCGAGTTCAGCCGCCGCGTCGATGCGGCCGGCGAGATCCGCGATGCCGAGTTCCTCATGCGCCGCCGCGACGGCACGCAGCTGGTGGTGCTGGAGAACGCGCGCCGCCTGTGCGATGCCTCCGGAGCGCACATCGGCTACGAGGGCTCGCTCGCCAACATCACCGAGCGCAAGCGCGCCGAGCAGGCCATCTTCGCCGAGAAGGAGCGCGCGCAGGTCACGCTGCAGTCGATCGGGGACGCCGTCATCAGCACCGATGCCGAGGGGCGCGTCGAGTACATCAACCCCGTGGCCGAGCGGCTCACCGCCTGGACGCTCGCCGAGGCGCGCGGCCAGCCGGCGAGCGCGGTGCTGAACCTGGTGAACGAGATCACGCGCGAGCCGCTCGAGAGCTCACTCGATGCCGCGCTGGGGCGCGCCAGCGGCGGGGCCGCGCACGCCGACCATGCGGTGCTGCTCACGCGCAGCGGCCACGAGGTGGCGATCCAGGAGTCGGCGGCGCCGATCTGCGACCGCCAGGGCGAGGTGATCGGCGCGGTGGTCGTGTTCCACGACGTGACCAAGGAGCGGCGGCTGCGCCGCGCGCTCGCCTGGCAGGCGAGCCACGATGCGCTCACCGGCCTCATTAACCGGCGCGAGTTCGACAACCGCCTGCATGGGGCGTTGCTGTCGGCGCAGCGCGGCGAGGGCAGCTACGCGCTCCTGTACATCGACCTGGACCAGTTCAAGGTGGTCAACGACACCTGCGGCCACCAGGCCGGCGACCGCTTGCTGCGCGATGTGACCGGCCTGCTGCAGACGCGCGTGCGCACCAGTGACACCATCGCGCGCCTGGGCGGGGATGAGTTCGGCGTGCTGCTCGAGGGCGTGACGCTCGAGCAGGCCACGCGCATTGCCGAGAACGTGCGCCAGTCGATCCGTGACTTCCGCTTCGTGTGGGGCACGAGCACGCTCTCGGTCGGCGCCAGCATCGGCATTGTGCAGATCCGCGCCGAGACCGAGAATGTCGCCGGCGTCATGTCGGCCGCGGACATCGCCTGCTACGCCGCTAAGGACGCCGGGCGTAACCGCATCCACGTGTACGGCGCCGACGGCGTCTCGCACCGCCACCGCGAAATGCACTGGGTGGCGCGGGTCACGCGCGCCGCCGAGGACGAGCGCCTCGAGCTGCACTTCCAGCCCATCGTGGCGCTCGGCGGCGGTGAGGCGCGTGCCTTCCACGAGCTCATGGTGCGGCTGCGCGATGACAGCGGTGAGCTTGTGGCACCGACCGAGTTCATCCCGGCGGCCGAGCGCTACAACGTCATGTCGGCCATCGACCGCTGGGTGGTCGAGCAGGCGCTCGCGCTGCTGCGCGCGCGCCAGCGCGACGGGCGGCCGCTGCCGCTGCTCGCGGTCAACCTCTCCGGCACCTCGCTCAACGAGCAGTCGTTCGTGGACTTCGTACTGCAGAGTGTCGGGGATCCAGCGCTCGCCGCCTCACTGTGCTTCGAGATCACCGAGACCGCCGCGGTGACCAGCCTCGCCAATGCCCGCTTCCTCATGAGCGAGCTCAAGCAGCGCGGCTGCAAGTTCTCGCTCGATGACTTCGGCAGCGGCGTGTCCTCGTTCGTGTACCTGAAGTCACTGCCGGTCGACTACCTGAAGATTGACGGCCAGTTCATCAGCCACATCACCGAGGATGCCGTCAGCCGCAGCATGGTGGAGGCCATCGGCAAGGTCGGCCGGGCGCTTGGCATCGCCACCATCGCCGAGTGCGTCGAGAGCGCCGCGGTGCTCGAGGCGCTCAAGGTGATCGGCGTCGACTACGCGCAGGGCTTCCACCTGGATCGTCCGCGGCCGGTGAGCGAGCTGCCCTAGCGGGAATCCGGGCTGGCCGCGGCGCTCGGCGGTGGTGGCAGCGACGGGCGCATCCCGTAGAATGCGCCGCTCCTGAGAACATTCCCGGCTTGCCCGACAGCATCGTGCTCAAGACCACCCGCTGCGCCGGCGCCTCCTGGCTGCCCGGCGTGCTCCTCGTCTGCCAGATCGGCACCCCGGCGCATGCTGCCCCCGCCGCCGTCGCGCCCGAGACCGTCGCCACGCAGCTGCGGGATGCAGCGCTCGCCGGGCATGACATCGCCTACGGCTGGCTGAGCGAGCTCACCACGCGCTTCGGGGCGCGCCCGGCCGGCTCGCCCAACGAGCAGGCGGCGGCGGAATGGGCGGTGCTGCGGCTCAAGGCGCTCGGTTTTGAGAACGTGCATCTGGAGTCCTTCCCCATCACCGCCTGGGTGCGCGGCACGGAGAGCGCGCAGCTCATCGCCCCCACCCGCCAGCCGCTCGTCGCGGCCGCCCTCGGGGAGTCACCGCCCACGCCCACCGGGGGGATCGAGGCGGACGTGGTGCTGTTCCCCACGCTCGCCGAGCTGCAGGCCGTCGCGCCCGGCTCGCTCGCCGGCCGGATCGCGTGCGTTACGCTGCGCATGGTGCGCACCGAGGACGGTGCCGGCTACGGCCCCGCGGTCGCGGCGCGGATCGAAGGCCCGGCGGCGGCGGCCAGGGCCGGCGCGAGTGCGTTCCTGCTGCGCTCGGCCGGCACGGGCACGGCGCGCTTCGCGCACACCGGCACCACGGCCTACGTCGAGGGCCGAGTGCCGGTGCCGGCCTTCGCGCTCAGCAACCCGGATGCCGACCAGCTCGAGCGCATCGCCGCGCTCGGGCAGAGCCCGCGCGTGCAGCTCTCCTCCACGGCCAGCACCGTGAGCGGGGCGCACTCGCAGAACGTCGTCGCCGACATTCGTGGCAGCGCCAAGAGCCCGTTGGAGCAGTTCGTGCTCCTGGGCGCGCACCTGGACAGCTGGGACCAGGGCACCGGCGCGGTCGATGACGGCGCGGGCACGGCCATCATCGTGGCGGCCGCGAAGCTCATCCGCGACCTGCCGCACAAGCCGCAGCGCACCGTGCGCGTGGTGCTGTTCGGCTCCGAGGAGATCGCGCAGCCGGTGGCCCCCGGCAGTGTCTTCGGCGGCCACGCCTATGCCGACACGCACCGCGGCGAGCTGCCGCGGCATGCGCTTGCCGCCGAGAGCGACCTCGGCGCCGACCGCATCTATGCATTCGCCCTGCCGCACGCGGTGCTCAAGGGGGAGTTCGCCGACACGGTGCTGCGCGTGCTCGGGCCGCTCGGGATCCTGGCCGAGAGCCATGCGCCGCGCGATGCCGGTGCCGACGTCGCTCCCTCGGTGGAGGCGGGCGTGCCGGCCTTCGCACTGAACCAGGACGCGACGCGCTACTTCGATCTGCACCACACGGCCGACGACACGCTCGACAAGGTCGACCGGGTGCAGCTGGACCAGAACGTCGCCGCCTGGGCGGCGCTCGTGTGGCTCGCCGCCGACGGCACCCAGAACTTCCGCGAGCCGGGGGCGCCATGAGGCGCGCCGCGCGCGGGCCGGCTTAGCCGAAGGACGCCCGTGGGTCCGCTCGCCGGTGTGCGCGTGCTCGACCTGACGCGGGTGCTCGCCGGCCCCTGGGCCACGCAGCTGCTCGCGGACTTTGGGGCGGACGTTATCAAGATCGAGGAGCCGCGCACCGGGGATGACACCCGCCAGTGGGGGCCGCCGTGGCTTGTGGCCAAGGACGGCACGCCGACGCGCGAGTCCGCCTACTACCTGAGCACCAACCGCGGCAAGCGTTCGGTGACGCTCGACCTGGCGCATGCGCAGGGGGCGCGCCTCGCGCGCGAGCTGGCCCTCGACAGTGACGTGCTGATCGAGAACTTCAAGGTCGGCGGGCTGGCCAAGTACGGCCTCGGGTACGACGAGCTCGCGCGCCTGCAGCCCCGGCTGATCTACTGTGCCATCAGCGGCTTCGGCCAGGACGGCCCGGAGGCCGGCAGGCCCGGCTACGACGCCATGATCCAGGCCATGGGAGGGCTCATGAGCATCACCGGGCTTCCCGATGGCGCACCGGGGGCCGGCCCGGTGAAGGTCGGGGTGGCGGTCGCCGACCTCATGGCGGGCATGTACGCGGCCAATGCCATCATGGGTGCGCTCTATGAGCGCACGCGTTCCGGGCGCGGCCAGTACATCGACCTGGCGCTGCTGGACAGCCAGCTGGCCTGGCTCGCCAACCAGGCGATGAACTACCTGATCGGCGGCGGTGCGCCGACGCGCCACGGCTCGGCGCACCCGAACATCGCGCCCTACCAGGCCTTCCGCACCGCGGACGGCCACCTGATGCTCGCCGTTGGCAACGACCGCCAGTTCGCCAGCTTCTGCGCCGCCTGCGGCCTCGCCGGACTTGAGCAGGATCCGCGCTTCGCCGACAACGCCGCGCGCGTGCGCCACCGCGCCGAGCTCACGGCGCGTATCGAGGCCGTGCTCGGGCTGCGGGGCACGGGAGAATGGCTCGCGCGCCTGAGGGATGCGGGCGTGCCGGCAGGTCCCATCAACGACATCGCGCAGGCCTTCGCCGAGCCCCAGGTGCGTCACCGGGGGCTGCGGTTCGAGCTGCCGCACCCGCTCGCCGGGCGCGTGCCGCAGGTCGGCCAGCCAACGCGCTTCTCGCGCAGTGCGCTCGAGTATCGCCGCGCACCGCCCACCCTCGGTGAGCATACCGAGGAGGTGCTGCGCGAGCGGCTCGGGCTGAACCCCCAGGAGCTCGCCCAGTTGCGCGCCAGTGGCGCGCTCGGCAAAGTGAGCGGATGAGCGAGGAGCTGCTCGTCACGAGCGAGGCAGGCGTGTGCGAGGTGCGCTTCAACCGCCCCGCCAAGCGCAACGCCATCACCTTCGCCATGTACGAGGCCTTTGGCCGGGCGCTGGTACGGGCCGAGGCCGACCCCGCCGTGCGCGTGGTGCTCGTGAGCGGGGAGGGGCCGGGGTTCTGCGCGGGCAACGACCTCAACGACTTCCTCGCCGGACCCAACTTCACCATGGACCATCCGGTCATGGCGTTCCTGCAGCGCCTGGCGACCTGCGGCAAGCCGCTGCTGGCGGCGGTGCACGGGCAGGTGGTCGGCATTGGCGTCACCATGCTGCTGCACTGCGACCTCATCATCGCCGCGCGCAGCACGCAGTTTTCCATGCCGTTCGTCTCCCTGGGGCTGGTGCCCGAGGCGGCCAGCTCGCTGCTGCTGCCACGGCAGCTCGGCCCGCAGCGCGCCGCGCAGCTGCTGCTGCTCGGGGAGGCCTTCGGCGCCGTCGAGGCCGAGCGCCTCGGGCTGATCAACCGCGTGGTCGAGGATGCGACGCTCATGCAGGAGGCGCGCGCCATGGCGCAGCAGCTGGTGCGGCAGCCCCCCTACGCCCTGAGTGCCACGCGGCGGCTGCTGCGCGGGGACCCGGGCGCGGTCCTCGAGCGCATCGAGGCCGAGGCGCAGATCTTCTCGGCGCAGCTCAAGTCCGCCGAGTTCCGCGAGGCGGTGGCCGCATTCCTCGCGCGCGGCCGGGCGAAGTAGATGCCGGTCTACAGCCTCGAGGGTCTGGTGCCGGTGGTCGATCCCAGCGCCTTCGTGCACCCGCAGGCGGTATTGATCGGCGACGTCATCGTCGGCGCCGGCTGCTACGTCGGCCCGGGCGCCTGCCTGCGCGGGGACTTCGGGCGCATCCTGATGCGCGCCGGCTCCAACGTGCAGGACTGCTGCGTGCTGCACAGCTTCCCGGATCAGGACGCGCTGCTGGAGGAGGATGCGCACATCGGGCACGCCGCGGTGCTGCACGGCTGCACCATCCGCCGCGGCGCGCTCATCGGGATCGCCGCCGTCATCATGGACGGCGCGGTCGTCGAGGAACAGGCCTTCGTCGGTGCGGCGAGCTTCGTGAAGTCCGGCTTCGTGGTGCCGGCACGCACCCTCGCCCTGGGTGTGCCGGCGCGCGTGGTGCGGGCGCTGCAGGAGACGGAACTCAGCTGGAAGGCGACCGGCACGCGCGAGTACCAGGAGCTGGCGGTGCGCTGCCTGCGCTCGCTCAGGGAATGCGCCCCGCTGCCGGCGGTCGAGCCGGACCGCCCGCGCTACACGGGCGCTTCCGCGGCAGTGCCGCTGCACTCGCTCGAGCGCAAATAGCCCACGAACCGCGCGCTCAGGCCGGCGCCGCCGGATCGGCGGCATCGGGGTTCAGCACCCCGAACTGGGCCGGCACGCGCGCATAGAAGAGCCGCACACCGTGGCGCTCGAGCAGCGCGAGCAGCTGCTGCGCCTCCGCGTCCGTCACGATGAACTCGACCTCCACGGTCAGGGTGCCCGCGAGCTCGAAGAAGGTGCTCTCGTGCAGCACGTGGTGGCGGCCGAAGCCGGCCATGGCGCGGAAGGCCGAGCCGCCGCGGATGCCGAGCGTGTTGGCCTCGTCGAGCAGCCATTCCCACACCAGCCGGTGGCGGTGACGCTGGCTCTCGTGCACGTAGAAGCGCAGGAACGAGCCCTGCATGGGAAGCCTCCTTCAGCGCTGCGGGCCGTGAGGCCCGTTCAGCTGCGCAGCCAGGCCACGGTACCGATGCCGGCGAAGGTCATGAGCACCGAGCCGGCCAGGTGCGCGGCCGCATGGCCCACCGCCCACAGCATGCGCCCCTGCTGCAGCAGCGTCACGATCTCGGCCGAGTAGGTGGAGAAGGTCGTGAGTCCCCCGCAGAACCCGGTGATGACGAACAGCCGCCACTCCGGGGCGATGGCGCCGTAGAGGGCGAACACCGCCACCGCCACCCCGATGATATAGCCGCCGATCAGGTTGGCCGCGAGCGTCCCCGGCGGCATGCTGGGGAAGTGGGCGTTGAGCATCAGTCCCAGCCACCAGCGCAGCAGCGCCCCGAGGCTCGAGCCGATGCAGATGGCGAGGACGGACTTGACGATCACCGGCGCTCTTGTACCGCAGCCTCCGAGCGGCATGCAATGGTTGTGAGTATGCTTGCGCGTCCGCGTGCGAGTACACGCCAACATCGCTGAAAGCTGGACGCGTATGAGACAGCGCCGTCGCCGGGCCCTGCTGGGGCTGGCCGTTCTCGGGCTCATGTGCGACGCCTGCACCCGCCACGCGGCCGCGCCCTCGGCCGATGAGCGTCTGCAGGCGATCTACAGCAGCGAGTGGAAGTGGCGCAGCGAGCAGCAGCCGGATGACGAGGACGGCACGCGGCCGATCGCCGACCACCTGCCGCACGTCGACCCGGCGACCCAGGAGGTGCGCCTGAAGTACTGGGAGGACGTGGAGCGGCGCCTCGCGGGGATCGAGCGTGCCCGCCTCTCGGCGAACGAGCAGCTGAACTACGACGTGTACCGCGCGCAGATCGCCGTACTGCTCGCCAACCAGCGCTTCCGCGACTTCGAGGCGCCGGCCAACTCCGACACCACCTTCTGGACCACGCTGGGGCTCACCGCGCGGCGCCCGTTCCGGCACCTCGAGGACTACCAGCACTGGATTGCGCAGCTGCGCGACGTGCCGCGCTACTTCCACGAGCAGATGGACGAGATGCGCGCCGGCCTCAAGCGCGGCTTCACCCCGCCACGCATCACCATGGAGGGCCGGGATGCCTCGGTGAGCGCCGTGATCGAGGCGCCGGCGGAGAAGAATCTGCTCTACACGCCGTTCCTGGAGATGAACGGCATCGCGCCCGAGCGGGCCGAGGGCCTGCGCGCTGAGGCGCTGCGCGTCATCGCCGAGGCGGTGCAGCCGGCCTACCGCGAGCTGCTGAAGTTCATGCGCGAGGAGTACGTGCCGGGCATGCGCACCACGCTCGCGGCCGAGTCGCTGCCGGACGGCAAGGCCTACTACCGCGCCAAGATCCGCGAGTTCACCACGCTCGACATGGAGCCCGCGGCCATCCACGCGCTCGGCGTGCAGGAAGTCGCGCGGCTGCACGAGGCGATGCTGCAGGCGATGCGCGACAGCGGCTTCAAGGGCGACTTCCCGGGGTTCCAGAAGTTCCTGCGCACCGACCCGCGCTTCTACGCGCGGACCCCGGAGGAGCTGCTGATGCACGCCGCCTACATCGCCAAGCGCTTCGACGGCAAGGCGGCGCAGTACTTCGGCTACCTGCCGCGGGCGCGCTTCGCCATCCGCCCGGTGCCGGCGGACCTGGCGCCCTTCTACACCGCCGGCCGCGGCGGCTCGGGCGTGTACCTCCTCAACACCTACGACCTGCCGAGCCGCCCGCTCTACAACCTCACCGCCCTGACCCTGCACGAGTCCGCTCCCGGGCACGCCTTCCAGATCCCGATCGCGATGGAGCACAAGGACCAGCCGGCCTTCCGCCAGCTGACCTACATCTCCGCCTACGGGGAGGGCTGGGCGCTCTACTGCGAGCAGCTCGGCACGGAGATGGGCATGTACGAGAGCGCCTACGAGCGCTTCGGCATGCTCGGCTACCAGATCTGGCGCGCCGCGCGCCTGGTGGTGGACACCGGCATCCATGCGCAGGGCTGGACGCGCGAGCAGGCGCTCGCCTATTTCCGCGAGTACACGGCGCTGCCCGAGCGCGAGATCGGCACCGAGATCGATCGCTACATAGCCTGGCCGGGGCAGGCGCTGTCCTACTACCTCGGCGAGCGCGCCATCCTCGAGGCGCGCGCCCAGGCCGAGCACTCCCTGGGCGAGCGCTTCAACATCCGCGCCTTCCATGATGCGGTGCTCGAGCTCGGCTCGGTGCCGCTGCCGATCCTCACGGCCCGCATCCAGCGCTTCATCGCCGAGGGCGGCCGCGGACCGTACCCCGACATGGAGTAGGCGTGGCCGGCGGGAGTACCATAGGCGGCGCGGACCGCACTAGGGGAGAGGCTATGAGACGCACGATCGCATCGGTAACGCTCGGCGCAGCCGTGGCGCTGCTGCTTACGCAGGCGCCGCTGGCGCTGGCCACCAACAGTCAGCAGGCGAAGATGAAGGAGTGCAACGCCGAGGCGAGCAGCAAGAGCCTCAAGGGCGATGAGCGCAAGTCCTTCATGTCGGACTGCCTGTCGCACCAGGCGCCGAGCTCCACCGGCAACAGCCAGCAGGACAAGATGAAGTCCTGCAACGCCGAGGCCAACACCAAGAGCCTGAAGGGCGATGAGCGCAAGAGCTTCATGAAGACCTGCCTCTCGGCGAGCGGCAAGCCCAACTAGCGCTTGCGGGGCCGGTGCCGGCCGTAGCGCCCGAGGGTGCGGCCGTCCGGCCTTCAGTTGCCCGCGAAGGGGCGGATGAAGCGCCGCGCGAATTCCTCCATGACGCGCTTCTTGGCATCCAGGCTCGAGCGCTCACCCACGGTGTACTTGAACGGGTAGCTCACCCCGCCGCTCATGCCCTCGGCGTGCAGGCGCTGGAAGGTCGCCAGCTCCGGCGGGCTCGACAGCCCGATCACCGTCTCGAACGGCAGTGCCTCGCGGCCGGCGGCGCGGCGCAGCCGCCGGAACTCGGCGAGGATCTGCGGCACCTCCTCGGGCGTGTTGCCGGCGCCGATCCAGCCGTCGGCTTTCTGCGCGGCGCGCTTGAGCGCCACGGGCGCGGCGCCGCCGGTGAAGATGGGCACCGGCCGCTTGGGGGCCGGCGAGATCTGCAACGGCGGGAAGTCGATGAGCTGGCCGTGGTACTCGACCATGCCGCCGCCCCACAGGGCGCGCAACGCCTCGATCTGCTCATCGAAGCGGCGGCCACGCGTATGGAAGTCGACGCCGTAGATGTCGAACTCGTCCTTCATCCAGCCGATGCCCGCGCCGAGGATGAAGCGATCGTTGCTCAGCAGCGCCAGCGTGCCGGTGGCGCGCGCCACTTCGAACAGGTTGCGCAGCGGCAGCACGTAGACCGCGACCGCGAAGCGGATGCGCCGCGTGCACGCGGCGATGGCGCCGATCGTCGCCCAGCAGTCCGGGTAGTAGGCATCCGGGGCCATGGGCGGCTTGCCGTCGGCCGAGTAGGGGTAAGGCGCCTTCACCTCGCGCGGATAGACGCCGTGATCCCCGAGCATCACGCCCTCGAAACCGACTTCCTCGGCGAAGCGGGCGACGTCCAGGATCTGCTCGGGCTCCATCCAGGTCAGCATCTGCCAGAACTTCATGGCGCGACCTCTAGCGGGCGTACTTGCCGCGGTTGAAGAAGCGGTCGAAGGCATCGGCGTCCGCGCCTTTGAAGGCGGCGCGGTCCGCATCGAGGAAGCGCTCGCCGTTGGCGACCCCGCGTGCGACCGCCGCGCGCGCCCCGATGCGCGCGAACCAGGCCTCGAGCGCCGGCCAGGCACTGAGCGCACCGGCCCCGTCCGCGGGCGCCGTGAGCCACGGATAGATGGTGCAGGCGGTACGGATCCAGGGCCAGGTGGCGATGTCGGCGATCGAGTACTCCGCGCCGCCGAGACAGGCACTCTCGGCGAGCCGCCGCTCGAGCACGCCGAGGATGCGGCGCACCTCGCCGGTGAAGCGCTGCAGTCCGTAGTCGTTGCCCGCTGGCGCATGGAGCGTGAAGTGCACCAGCTGCCCGAACATGGGCCCCACGGAGCTGAGCTGCACCATGAGCCACTCGAGCACCGCGGCGCGCGCGCTTCCCGAGGCCGGCAGCAGCCGCTGCGTCTTCTCCGCCAGGTAGATGAGGATGGCGCCGCTTTCGAACACCGCCAGCGGCGCATCCTCGGGACCGGCCTGGTCGATGATCACCGGCACCTTGTTGTTCGGACTGATCTTGAGGAACTCAGCGTGGTGCTGCTCCTTGGCAAACACGTTGACGTGGTGCTGCCGGTAGGCGAGCCCGAGCTCCTCCAGCATGATGGTGATCTTCACCACGTTCGGACTGCTCATGCCGTAGACATCGATCATCGCTCCCCCGTCGTTGTCCGCCCGCCGCGGCACCGTGCGCGAACGCCAGTATGGGCGCATCCACCAAATGCGTGAGCCGGAGCAGCCGGCATAACCGTCCGGCGCCCCGAATTCTCGGGTGAGGCCCGCTTCGGCCCCGCGCGGGCTTACACTGGCTAGGCGGTAGCCGCAGATTCCTGGAGTGACGGTTGCGGGGGGAAGAGCAAGCGCGTCTGTCTTGCCGCGTGCTGATGGCGGTTTCAATCGGCTGCGTCAGCGCGTGCAGTAGCAGCTCGGATACCAGCCACGGACCCCCGCCCACTGCCAGCCTGGTCAAGGTGAGCGGCGATGGTCAGTCGGTGTCGCAGCACACCCCGACGGCGCCGCTCGTGGCACGGCTGACAGATGCGGGTGGCGCTCCGGTGGCGGGAGCCAGCGTCACGTTTGCGCCCACAGCCGACAGCGAACATATCGGTCCGACCCTCACCGTTACGGATGCTGATGGCACGGCGATGTGGTCCAGCACGTTCCACGCTGCCGGTACGCAGCGCATGACCGCCGCGACGTCAGGGGCGCCCTCCGTGACCTTCACGATCGACGTCGCCGCCACGCCCTTCACCTTCGACGGCCTATACGAGTGTTCGTTCGATGGTGCACCGGCAGGCTGGCAGATGCTCATTCAAGGTGACGTGGTCGTGGACGACAACCCCGGGCACCTCATATGGAGTGGCGCGGTTGACCATGCCACCGGGACGTTCAGCGGCTTCTATCACCCCTCACTGGATATCTATAACAATATCGCGGGGCACTTTGCCGTCGACGCGACGCAAGTCCAGGCCACCAGCTCCGGAAACTACACGCAAGGGGGACCGGTGGGCTTCGGCCCAGGGACCTGGAAGTGCGCGCGGCTCCCGGTCACCGTAATCAAGCCGCCGCTGACGATCGAGCCCGCGCAAGTCACGGTCACAGTCGGGCTGACGCCGACACTGATTGTGCGAGATTCCGCTGGCAGTCCCGTCTCGGTGACCTGGCAGAGCTCCAACCCCGGCGTGGCCGCGGTGGATGTCCCGGTTCCCTTCACCGCGGCAGGGGCAGGGCTCGAGGCCTTTGCTCCCGGGGTCGCGACCATCCAGGTTCAGGACCCGATCACCTCCACGACGGCGTCCGCCACGGTAACGGTAGTGGATGCCGTGGACGTAAGCTCCTGGCTGGGGACGTGGACCGGAACGTTTGTCGGGCCCACCTTCCTTCCCGGAGGAGGATTTGACTGTGGCACGACAGTCAGCTTGGCGGCCAAAGTCTCCGTAGTGGCCGCCGCCACTGGCAATGCGGTTTGGTTTGAATTCCCTAACGCCTCTGGAGCCAGCGGCGTCGTCGATACCTTCCTGGTCCCAGCGAGCGACGGGAGCGCCGTGACTTTGGTTGGCAGCCCGGACACGCTCACCGTGGCTGGTACCACGCTGCAGTGGGCCTTTGGTGACACCGGCTGCAGTACGTTCTCGGGCACGCACTGACGACCACCACTACGTCCGGTGCAGCCTGTAGATCGTTCTGCGGCCTGCACGCTCCGGCGCGCCGCGACCGCTTGCCACCACTTTTTGCAGGGCTTTGACGACAACTGATAAGTTGCGTCAGTAACCCGTCAATTCCAGCCGTCCTGGAACTGGCGGTAACTTCGGAGCGACTCAAGATGGCCGATGCGCTGCAGGCGCTCCTTGACAAGCAGGCATTGCACGAGCTGGTGCTGCGCTATTGCCGCGCCTGCGACCGGCGCGACTACGCGCTGCTGCGCAGTCTCTATCACGATGACGCCATCGATGACCACGGCCGCATGTTCTGCGGCAGCGCGGACGAGTTCGTCGCCTGGCTGCCGCAGGTGCTCGCCACCTTCGCCGCCACCGTGCATGCCATCAGCAATGCGCTCTTCGAGGTGCGGGGCGATCAGGCACAGGGCGAGCTGTATGCCCTGGCCTACCACCGCACGCATGCGCCCGGGGCGCGCGAGCTCTTCATCGGCGGCCGCTACCTCGATCACTACGAGCGGCGCGCCGGGGTGTGGCGCTTCCGCCGCCGTGCCCTGGCGCTCGACTGGTGCCGCACGGTGAGCGTCGACCAGGCGGCCTATGGCGAGTTCGCCGCCGGCGCCGCGCCCGGCCGCCCCGGCCTCGAGGATCCCTCCTACCTGGCGCTGTCCTTCTTCCGCCCGGGAGCTGTGTGACATCATGAAATTCTGGTTATCGCTGGTGGCGGTGCGCGAGCTCGAGCAGCTGCCCGAGCTCGCGCGTCGCGCCGAGGATCTCGGCTTCCACGGCCTGATGGTGGGCGATCACCTCATCTGGCCGGCGCACATCCGCACACCGTACCCGTACTCACCCGACGGCAAGCTGTTCGTGCCGCCCGATACCCCCTGGCCCGATCCCTGGGTGCTGTTTGCACACCTCGCCCCGGTGACGCGGAAACTGCAGTTCGCCTCCAATATCTACCTGGCCGGGCTGCGCGACCCGTTCACGGTTGCGAAGTCCGTCGCCAGTGCGGCCGTGCTCACCGGCGAGCGCGTGATCTGCGGGGTCTCCGCCGGCTGGCTCAAGGAGGAGTTCGATGCGGTGGGCGTGGACTTCGCCTCCCGCGGAGCGCGCCTGGATGAGACCCTGAGCATCATGCGCGCGCTCTTGAGCGGTGAGAGCGTGCGCCACCAGGGGCCGCAGTTCAGCTTCGAGGGCATCATGCGCCCGGTGCCGCGGCAGCCGGTGCGCATCTGGTGCGGCGGCGGCGCGGCGCCTGCCATGCGGCGCGCCGCGCGCCAGGACGGCTGGCTGCCGCTGCCGATGACGCTCAAGCAGGCCGATACTGCGCTCGGGGCCATCCGCCTCATGCGCCGCGAGGCGGGCCTGCCGCTCGAGGGCTTCGAGGTCGCCCTGCCGCTCGCCGAGCCTGTCACTGCCGCCGCCGCGGATGCGCTCGAGGAGCTCGGCGTACACGACCTGGTGGTGATCGCTCCCTGGCTCCCCTCGCCGTGGGATGTGACCTCCTGGCTCGATGCGGGCGATGACATGGGGCAGCTGCCGGTGAAGCTCAAGGCACTGGAGCGCTACGCCGCGGCGGTGCTGCGCAAGGTGAACTAGCAACCCAAGGGGAGCAGGGCAGTGATCAAGACCATCGCATTCCTCCGGCGCAAGCCGGGACTCACACGCGCGCAGTTCATCGACTACTACGAGCGGCGCCACGCACCGCTCATCCTCTCGATCGCGCCGCAGATCTGCGCCTACCGGCGCAACTTCCTCATCGAGGAGGGCGCGATCCTGGCGCCGGGGGCGCAGCGCCCCGACTTCGACGTGGTCACCGAGCTGTGGTACCCGAGCGAGGCCGCCTTCGCGGCGGCGATGGCGGCCTTCACCGAGGCGGCGAACGCGGCGCGCATCGCTGCCGACGAGGAGCACCTCTTTGACCGCGGCGGCACGCGCTTCTTCCGCGTCGAGGAGCGCAGCTCCGCCGAGCTGCCCGCCGCGGTGCCGGGTGCCCCGGAGCTGCCGGACCTGATATAGATAAACAGAATACCTGGCTGCATAAAATCTATTATTCCTTTCAGGTAGCAGAGGCCTAGACTGCGGCTGGGGCCTCGCGCGACGGGGCCTGCTGCGCACAGGATCCGATGGCTGCACCTGCTGTTCCCTATCCCTTTGCCGCCCAGAGACTCCCCGGCTACATCGGCGGTGAGTTCGTCAGCGACGGCCCGGCCTTCGAGAACGTAAGTCCCGTGGACGGCACGGTGCTGGCCACCGTGACCGAAGCCAGCCGCGAGCAGGTGGCGCGCGCGGTGGCGGCGGCGCGCGCAGCGCTGCGAGGTCCGTGGGGCCGCATGAGCGGGGCCGAGCGGGCCGCGCTGTTGCGCAAGGTGGCGGCACGCATCGAGGAGCGCTTCGCCGAGTTCCTCAGCGCCGAGATCGCCGACACCGGCAAGACGCAGCGACAGGCCGCGACGCTCGATATCCCGCGCGGCGCCGCCAACTTCCGCGCCTACGCGGACCTGCTGCTGGCGCGCGCCGCCGAGTGCTATGAGGCCGCCACTGCCGACGGGCGCGGCGCGCTCAATTACTCCGTGCACAAGCCGCTCGGCATCGTGGCCGTCGTGGTGCCGTGGAATCTGCCGTTCCTCCTCATGACCTGGAAGGTCGCGCCCGCGCTCGCCTGCGGCAACGCCGTGATCGTCAAGCCCTCCGAGGAGACTCCCTCGACCGCGGTGCTGCTGGCGCAGGTGATGCACGAGGTCGGCGTACCGGCGGGGGTCTTCAACGTGCTGCACGGCTTCGGGCCGGGCGCCACCGGCGAGGCGCTGGTGAGTCACCCCGACGTGCAGGCGGTGGCCTTTACCGGCGAGACCAGCACCGGGGCTGCCATCATGCGCAGCGCGGCGCCGAGCGTGAAGGCGCTATCCTTCGAGCTCGGCGGCAAGAACGCGGCGCTCATCTTCGCCGATGCCGATTTCGAGGCGGCGCTCGCGGGCACGATGCGCTCGGTGTTCTCCAACTGCGGCCAGGTGTGCCTGTGCTCGGAGCGCGTGTACGTCGAGCGGCCGCTGTTCGAGCGCTTCGTCGCCGGCCTGGTCGAGCGCGCCCGGGCGCTGAAGATCGGCGGGCCGTACGAGGATGCCGACCTAGGTCCGCTCATCTCCCGCGGCCATCGTGACAAGGTGCTCTCCTACTACCGCCTGGCGCGCGAGGAGCGCGCCGAGACCCTCTGCGGGGGCGGCATCCCGCGCTTCGGCGATGCCCGCGATGGCGGCGCCTTCATCGAGCCGACGGTGCTCACCGGGCTCCCCGAGACCGCGCGCTGCGTCAAGGAGGAGATCTTTGGTCCGGTCTGCCACGTCACGCCCTTCGACAGCGAGGAGCAGGCGGTGCAGCTGGCCAACGACACGCGCTACGGGCTCGCCGCGGCGGTGTGGACCCAGAACCTCGCGCGCGCCCACCGCGTGGCGCGCCAGATGGAGGTGGGCACCGCCTGGATCAACGACTGGTACCTGCGCGACCTGCGCGTGCCCTTCGGCGGGGTGAAGCTCTCGGGCATCGGCAGCGAGGGCGGCATGCACTCGCTCGCCTTCTTCTCCCAGAACATGAACATCTGCGTGAAACTGTAGGCGCGCCGTGCAGCGACTCGAGCGTCTCGCGCAGGTACTGGATGAGGCCGCCCGGCAGCGCACCGCGGTGCCGCAGCTCGGCGTGAGCGGCGAGGTGCTGAGCCTGGATGATGCCTATGCGGTGCAGGCGGGCCTGGTGCGCCTGCGCGAGGCACGCGGTGAGCGCCTCATCGGGCTGAAGATGGGCTTCACCAGTGATGCCAAGCGCGCGCAGATGAAGATCGATGACCTGATCTTCGGGCGCCTGACGGACGCCATGCGCATCGAGGAGGGCGGCGCGCTCTCGCTCGGCAGCTTCATCCACCCGCGCATCGAGCCGGAGCTGGCGTTCCTGCTCGGCGCCCCGCTGCGCGGCGCGGTCTCGCGCGAGAGCGCGCGGCGTGCGGTGGCCGGCGTCGCCCCGGCGCTCGAGGTCATCGACAGCCGCTACCGGGACTTCCGCTTCTCGCTCGCGGACGTGATCGCGGACAACTCCTCCTCGGCGGCCTTGGTGGTGGGCCGCTGGCAGAGCCTGCCAGAGAACCTGGCCGGGCTCGGCATTCGCCTCTGCTGTGACGGCGCCGTGCTCGAGTCCGGCAGCGCCGCCGCCATCATGGGCGATCCGCTGCGCTCGCTGATGGCCGCCGCGCGCCTGGCGGCCGCCGCGGACCTGACGCTCGAGGCCGGCTGGCTGGTGATGGCCGGTGGGGCCACCGCGGCGCACCCGCTGCGCGCGGGCACGCGCGTCAGCGTCGAGGTGCAGTCACTCGGGGGTGCCGCCCTCGAGGTGCGTCCATGAGCACATTGCCCGCAAGCGGCATCGTCCCTGGCAAGGCCACCCCGCGCGGGCGCTTCCCACATTACCGCCGCGCCGGCGGCTTCATCTTCGTCTCCGGCACCAGCTCGCGGCGCGCCGACGACAGCTTCGTCGGCGCCGAGCGCGCCGCCGATGGCAGCTGGGCGCGCGATGCGCGCGCGCAGACCCGCGCGGTGCTGGAGAACATCCGCGACATCCTCGCCAGCGCCGGCGCGAGCCTGGCGGACGTGGTCGAGGTGAGCAGCTTCCTCCTCAGGATGGAAGACTTTGCCGCCTACAACGAGGTGTACGCGGAGTTCTTCGACGTGACCGGGCCGGCGCGCACCACGGTAGCGGTGGCCGAGCTGCCGCACCCGGCGCTGCTGATCGAGATCAAGGTCGTGGCCTACCGGCCGCCGCCAGCCTAGGCGCGGCGCCAAGGAGAGTCATCGTGCAAGTCATCGACATCCACACACACTTCCTGCCGCGCAGCTGGCCGGACCTGGCGGCGCGCTTCGGCACGCCCGACTGGCCGTGGATGCGCCACAGCGCCGGCGGGCGCGCCATGCTCATGCTCGGTGAGCAGGAGTTCCGCCCGGTGAATGCGGCCTGCTGGGACGCCGGCGTGCGTCTCGAGGCGATGGAGCGCGACGGCGTTGACGTGCAGATCATGTGCGCCACGCCGATCCTGTTCTCCTACCAGCGCCCCGCCGCCCAGGCGCTGGAAGTGGCGCGCATCTTCAACGACGCCGGACGCGAGCTGTGTGCGCGTGCGCCGCAGCGCCTGAAGTCGCTGTGCCAGGTGCCGCTGCAGGACACGGACCTGGCATGCCGCGAGCTCAGCCGTGCCATGGCCGACGGACACCTGGGCGTGCACATCGGCAACCACGTGGGTGAGCGCGACCTGCACGATGAGGGGATTCTGACCTTCCTCGAGCACTGCGCGGCCGAGGGCGCAGTGGTGTTCGTGCATCCCTGGGACATGATGGGGAGCGAGCGCATGCGCAAGTACCAGCTGCCCTGGCTGGTGGCGATGCCGGCGGAGACGCAGCTGTCGATCCTGTGGCTGATCCTCTCCGGCGCGTTCGAGCGGCTGCCGCGCTCACTCAAGCTGTGCTTCGCGCACGGCGGCGGCAGCTTCCCGTATCTGCTCGGGCGCGTCGACAACGCCTGGCGCAACCGCGACGTGGTGCGCGAGGACTGCCCGCGCCTGCCATCCTCGTACGTCGACCGCTTCTACGTGGATGCGGCGGTGTTTTCCGACGAAGCGCTGTCGCTGCTGGTGAGCACCATGGGAGCCGAGCGCGTGATGCTCGGCTCCGACTACCCCTTCCCGCTCGGCGAGCAGCAGGTCGGAAGCCTGATCCGTGCGCACCCGGCCCTGACGGCCGCTACGCGCGCCCGGCTCCTCAACGGCAACGCGCGCCAGTTCTTCGGGCTGGATGAGCCGCGCAGCGCACGCCAGGCGGCACGACGCAGCGCCTAGTTTTCCTGACCGGCGCGCGCGGTCGCGGCGGCGGCCGTGCGAGAATGCGCTGCACATGAGCTCCGCCCGCCTCGAGCGCTGGATCGCGCGGAAATTCCGCCTGCGGCACCTGGAGCTGGTCGCCGAGCTGTACGAGTCCCGCAGCATCCTCAAGGCCGCGCGGCGCCTGGCGCTCAGCCAGCCGACCGTCACCAAGGCGCTGAAGGACGTCGAGGCGACCGTGGGGCTGGCGCTGTTTGAGCGCAGCAACCGCGGACTGACGGCGACTGCCTACGGGGAGATCTTCGCGCGTCACGCCAAGGTGGTGCTGGCGCAGCTGCGTCACGCCGCCGAGGAACTCGAGGGCCGCAGCGCCGGCTACAGCGGTCAGGTGACGGTCGGCACGCTGCTCGCCGCCTCGGCCAGTATCCTGCCGGACGCCATCACCCGGCTTAAGGCTGCGCGCCCCGGGGTCGCCATCAGCATCGTGGTCGGGACGTACGACCTGCTGATGCCGGCGCTGCTCGCCGGGGACCTGGACATGGTGCTCGGGCGGCTACCCGAGGAGCGGCGCAGCGGTGCACTGCTGTATGAGGAGTTCTACGCCGAGCCGGTCTGCCTGGTGACGCGGCGCGCTCATCCGCTGACGCGCAAGCGCCGCCTGACGCTGCGTGAGCTCACCAGTCAGCCGTGGATCCTGCCGCTGCCGGAGACCTCGCTGCGCGGCCAGATCGAGCGGGCGTTCGTCGCCGCCGGCGCGCTGACGCCCCGCAACGTGATCGAGTCGGTCTCGATACTCACCAACCGCATGCTGCTGCGCAAGTCCGACTGCATCGGCGTCATGCCCTATCACGTGGCCCTCGATGACGTGGAGCAGGGGCTGCTGGCAATCCTGCCGGTGAAGCTGCCCTCGATGCAGACTCCGGTCGGAGCAATCCTGCGCGCGCCGGGCAGCCTGGCGCCGGCCGCGGCAGCCTTCCTCGACTGCCTGCGCGCGGCGGCGCGCGAGGTGCCGCGCGCCCGGCTCTGAAGCAGGCGTTATGGGTGCGGAGGCCGCGCGGCGCGCCGCGCCCGCAGCCGCCGGCGCAGCACGAAGAGTGCCGCGACGGCGCAGGCCGCCACGAGCGCTGCCGCGAGCAGCGGGGCGGCCAGCGACAGCAGCGACAGTGCGAGCGCACCACCGAGCTCGCCACTGGCGAGCGCGGGGTTGGCGAGGCCGCCGCTCAGGGCACTCGATTTCAGCCTCAGCAGCGCCGTCGCACCCTGCGTCAAGCCCGCCGCGCCACCGCCGGCGATGATGGCGGTACTCCATTTCACCATGGGCGGCAGGTCACTCATCACCGCCGCCGACACGATGGTGCCGGCGAGCAGCGCCGCCGGCGTGGTGAGTGCGTCCAGCAGGTGATCAACCCCCGGGATGTAGTAGCCGATGATCTCCAGCAGCGCCGCGACGGCGAGCATCAGCAGCGCGGGTGCCGAGCCGAGCCAGGCGAAGCCGGTGCTGAGCGTGAGATGCCCGCTGTAGGCAGCGACGCTCACCACCAGCAGCGGCACGAACACACGCAGCCCCACCGCAGCGGCAAGCCCCACGCCCAGCGCGATCGAGAGCGCCATCTCGGTGGCGGCCATGTGCGGTACCGGCAGCACGCGTCGCATACGATAGGTCCGGCCCCGGTCCCTGTCGAGGCGCGCCAGGCCCTATACTCAAGCACATGCCGCAGGCCTTCGTCCGTGCCGTGAGCACACAGCTGGCGCGCTGTGAGCTCTCATTCCTCGAGCGCGAGCCCATCGACGTCGAGCGCGCGCGTGCCCAGCATGCCGCTTACGTGAGCGCGCTCACCGAGCTCGGCTGCCGCATCGAGTGGCTCGAGGCCCTGGAGGCCAATGCCGACGGCGTGTTCGTCGAGGACACCGCGGTGCTGGCGCCGGAGGTCGGGGTGATCACGCGCCCCGGGGCCGCCTCGCGGCGCGGCGAGGTCGAGAGCGTGGCGCGCGCGCTTGCGGCGCGGCTGCCGCTGGCGCAGGTGCGGGCGCCCGCGACGCTCGAAGGCGGCGACGTGCTCAAGGTGGGGCGCGCGTTCTACGTCGGGGCCTCGGCGCGCAGCAACGCGGCGGGGGTGGCGCAGCTCGGCGCCGCGCTCGCACCCTTCGGCTACACGGTGGAGAGCGTGCCCCTGCACGGCTGCCTGCACCTGAAGAGTGCCGTCACCTTTATCCCGCCTGAGACGCTGCTGGTGAATCCCGACTGGATCGATGCGGCGCGGCTGCGCGGGGCGCAGCAGGTGGTGACCGTGGCGCCCGAGGAACCCTACGGCGCCAACACGCTCAGCCTCGGCGGTGTGACGCTCGTGAGTGCGGCGTACCCGCGCACGCGCGCGCGTCTCGAGGCCGAGGGCATCACGACGCGCACGCTCGAGGTGGGCGAACTGCACAAGGCCGAGGCGGCGCTCACCTGCCTGAGCCTGATCATCGGCTAGAGGTGCGCGCCGCCGTCAGGCCAGGGTGGCGCGCAGCGCCTGCACGCACGCCTCGACCTCACTTTCGGTGCCGATGGTGATGCGGCACCAGGAGTCATACGGCGGGAAGCGCCGGCCCACGAGAACGTTCCGCTCCTTCATCCGGCTGGTGAAGGTCGCCAACGGCATGCCGGTGTCGAAGAATACGAAGTTGCCCTGGGGCACGGCGTAGCGGCGCCGCAGGCGCGTGAGCTCGGTCGTGATGCGCGTGCGGCTGGCGAGGATCTTGGTGCGGGTGCTGCTGAGGAAGTCCGCATCATCAAGGCTCGCGCGCGCCGCGCGCACCGCCATCAGGTTCGGGGTCGTCATGCGCGCCTTGCGCAGCCGCGCGGCGAGCTCCGGGCGCGCGACCGCATATCCCATGCGCATGCCCGCCATGCCATGGATCTTGGAGAAGGTGCGCAGCACCACCACCGGGTGCGTGTCCACGAGGTCGGCCACCGAGCGCACCCCGGGGAGGGTCGTGAAGTCCATGTAGGCCTCATCGACGATGACGGTGACCTCGGCCGGGAGGCTCGTCACGAAGCTGCGGATCGCATCGGCCGGCAGCGCGGTACCGGTGGGATTGTTGGGATTGCACAGGTAGACCGCGCGCGTCTTCGGGCCGACCGCCGCGCGCATCGCCGCGAGGTCGTGCTGCAGCTGCGCATCCACCGGCACGAAGTGGGTGCTGGCGCCGATGCCCTCGGCGTACTCGGGCAACTCGAGGTAGGTGGGCCCGGCGGCGATGAACTCGCCGCCATCGCGCCCGAGGGTGAGCGCCAGGGCACACAGCAGCTCTCCGGAACCGGTGCCGGTGACGATGTGCTGCGCGTCGGTGCCTTCCTTGCGCGCGATCCGCGCCACCAGGTCATCGAGGTCGGTATCCGAAGGGTAGCGGCAGCCGGTATCGATCGCGCCCGCGGCCGCCGCACGTGCAGCCGGGGAGGGGCCATAGGGATTCTCGTTCCAGCACAGCACGATCGGCGTGGGGGCGGCGGCCGTCTGCGCGGCCGCGCTGCGCAGGGCGAACCCCGGGCCGGCCAAAAGCAGTGCGGAAGCACTTAACAATTCGCGGCGGTTCATGCGCATGGCCCTCGTCCTCCCGATCGCAGCGGCCCAATAGCCTCGCAACCGGTGCGCGAGGCGGTGCAACGCTACCCCCTTCGGTGGACACCCGCAAACGGCCGACGCTAGACTTTCTCCATGCAAAACCTTGGCTTGAAGATCGGGGCGGGGACGCAACTGCTGCTGGAGCGCCCGGACGGTGAGTCTTTTGCCATCCACCCGTTGTGGCTGCGCGAGCGCTGCCGCGATGCGGCGAGCATGGACCTGCACACCCAGCAGCGCCTGGCGGACCCGTCCGACTTCGACCCGGAGCTCAGGATCGTCACGCTCTCGCAGCCGAGTGCCGGCACGTTCCGCGTGCGCTTCAGCGACGGCCACGAGGCGAGCTTCAGCGCCGCCGACCTCCTGGACGAGGCCGCCCTTGCGCCGCACAGCCACGACTGCCCGCCGCCGACGCTCTGGGACGGCTCTCTCGCCCCGCTGCCGCGGGTGCGCTGGCATGCCGATGCCAGCGAGGCCGAGCGCTTCGCCTGGGTGGAAACCTTCCTGCGGCTCGGCTTCGTGATCTTCGAGGGGGTGCCGAGCGAGCCGGGCATGGTGCTGAAGGTCGGCGCGATGTTCGGCTTCACGCGCGAGACCAACTTCGGCGCGCTCTTCAACGTGCGCTCGACGCCCAATGCCACGGACCTGGCCTATACCTCCATCTCGCTCGATCCGCACACCGACAATCCCTACCGCGCCCCGGTGCCCGGCATCCAGCTGCTGCACTGCCTGGTGAACGAGACCAGTGGCGGCCTGTCGACGCTGGTCGACGGCTTCGCGGTGGCCGAGGCGCTGCGGCGCGCGGAGCCGGCGGCCTTTGCGCTGCTGAGCTCGACGCCGGTGCGCTTCAAGTACATCGACGCGGACACCGAGCTCACCGCGAGCGCACCACCCATCGAGCTCGACGTCACGGGCGCGCTCAAGGCGATCCACTTCAGTCCACGCCTGGACTACGTGCCGCTCGCCCCGCCGGAGAAGCTGGCGGCGTACTTCCGCGCGCGTCGCGAGTTCGATCACCGCCTGCGCGCGCCGCAGTTCGAGATCCGCTTCCTGCTGCAGGCCGGGGACCTGGTGATGTTCGACAACTGCCGCCTGCTGCACGGCCGCACCGGCTTCAATCCGGCCGAGGGCCTGCGCCACCTGCAGGGCTGCTACATCGATATCGACGGCCCGCGCAGCCTCTACCGGGTGCTGCGGCGGCGCCGTGCGCAGGGCGAATCAGCGAGGCGCAGCGCATGAGCCGCATCGTCAGCTTCCGGCAGATGAAGGACGGCACCAAGGAGGATTACGAGCTCCTGGATGCCGCCGAGAAAGAGTACGCCCGCGGGCTCGCGGACCGGGTGCTCGAGGCGGTGCGCCGGCTCGATCATTCGCTCGAGGGCTACCCGGTGAGCCGCCTCGGACACTCGCTGCAGGCGGCCACGCGCGCGCTGCGGGACGGGGCGGATGAGGAGATGGTGGTGGGCGCGCTCCTGCACGACGTCGGCGATGAGCTCGCGCCCTACAACCACGCCGAGCTGGCCGCCGCCATCGTGCGCCCGTACGTGCGCCCGGAAGTGACCTGGATCGTGGCACAGCACGGGCTGTTCCAGAACTACTACTACGTGCATCACTTCGGCGGCGACCGCAACGCGCGCGAGCGGTTGCGCCAGCATCCCTGGTACGAGGCCTGCGTGCACTTCTGCGCAGCCTGGGACCAGAGCTCCTTCGATCCGGACTACCGCAGCGAGCCGCTGAGTACGTTTGAGCCGATGGTGCGGCGCATCTTCGCGCGCCCGCCGCACGACCCGCGCTATCTGGCCGGCTCCTGAGCCGCACGCACCGCCTCCTCCAGCCACGCGCGCGCCTGCGCGACCGTGGCGAAGATCGCGATCGGCAGGCCGCGGTTGACGCCGACGGTCTCGGCGAACTGCATCAGGTGCCCTTCGGCGTTGACATCGACGTAGGCGATCGCGCGCAGCAGGCCGCGCGCCCGCTCGCTCCCCTCGCTCACGACCTTGTAGACCGGGAAGGTGCCGAGTCGCGGTCCCTCCAGGCGCTCCTCGATCAGTAGCCGGAAGCACTGCCGCGCGATGCATTCGCGCCGCAGTTCCTCGAGGTAGCGCGCCACCGTCTCGGCGTCGTTCTGGCCGGTGACGACCGCATGCAGGAACCCCGGCTCCTGGGTGAGGTGCAACTGGTAGGGCATGGTGGGCAAATGTAGCGCCGCCGCGAGGGCACGCCTAGCGCGCTTGCCGCAGCACGGCCGGGTGGCCGTAAGATAGCGCGCCGAGAGCTGCACGGGCGCGAACAATGGACCAGCTCACTCAGATCGACAGTTTCAGGCACACGCTGCTAGACCTGGCCATCCGCTACGGGCCGCGCCTGGCGGTGGCGCTGCTGATACTGATCGCCGGTGCCTTCTTCAGCCGCGGGCTCAGCCGCTGGCTCACACGCGCACTGCATCGCTTCGAGCTCGAGTCGCCGGTGCGATTGCTGCTGGCGCGCGTGGCCTGGGCGCTGTGCTTCCTGCTGTTCCTGATCATTGCGCTGCAGAACCTGGGCGTCGAGCTGCTGCCGCTGATCGCCGGCCTCGGCGTCGCCGGCGCGGGCATCGCGCTTGCCACCCAGGGGGTGCTCAGCAACATGGTGGCCGGGCTCTCGATCATCTTCGCCAAGCCCTTCCGCGTCGGCGAGTACATCGCCATCGCCGGCGTCGAGGGCACGGTCGAGACCATCACGCTCTTCAGTACCACGCTGCTGCATGTCGACCGCTCGCGCGTCGTGGTGCCGAACCGCAAGATCGTGGGGGAGATCCTGCACAACTACGGCCTGATCCGGCAGCTAGACGTGCTGGTCGGGGTCGCCTACGACAGCGACCTGCCCGCCGCGCTCGCGCTGATCCAAGAGCTGCTCGGCGCCAACGCGCGCGTGCTCAAGGACCCGGCCGCGGTGGTGCAGCCGGTGCGGCTGGCGGACTCCTCGGTGAGCATCGCGGTGCGCCCCTGGGTGCTGATCGCCGACCAGGGCAGCGCCACGGGGGAACTGTATGCGGCGATCGTCGCCGCGTTCCGCGCGCGCGGGATCGGCATCCCGTTCCCGCAGCGCGAGGTGCGGCTCTTGGGAGCAGGCAGCCCTTAGGGGCCGCCCGCCACCCGTTACCAGTTGCGCGGGGTCTGGTAGTAGTCGTAGGCGCGCTCGCGGAACTGTCCGTCATTGCGGGTCAGTTCCTCGATCGAACCCACGGGGGCCGCCTCGAGCTCCCCGCGCGTCACGTCGACGCAGTAGGCGCCCGCATCCTCGTCGTAGTCGAGCTTCTCCCACGGCAGCGGGTGGTATTTCTCCTTCATGCCGAGAAAGCCGCCGAAGCCCACCACGGCGAACAAAATATTGTTCGACTGCTTGTCGAGGACCACGTCCTCGATGACGCCGATCTTCTGGCCCGAGCCGTCCTTGACGTCGGTACCGATCACTTTCTTTGCCCGGATGGCGGAAGTATGCCCGCTCGCTGTGGTCATGATGCTTGTCTCCTTGCTGCGGCGCTGCGGCCGCGCCGTGAATGGCGGGCGCATGGTGCGCCGCGCATGCCGGCGCGGGTGTCGGCGCGCGCCGCGGCGCAGTGTAGGAGGGCAGTGAGCCGCGGGGGTGGGCGCGCCGGCATTGGCAGCCCGCGTGGCCGCTGCGTAAGCTGCGCCTCGGGCACGGGCGTGGCGCGCGTCAGCGCCCCTTTTGGCACGCAATCGCGCGGAGGGAGGCGCACATGAGCGCCGTTCTGATCGTCGGCGCCGGACCGACCGGGCTGGTGCTGGCGCTGTGGCTGCGGCGCTTCGGCGTAGCGGTGCGCCTCATCGACCGTGCCAGCGCGCCCGGCACCACATCGCGCGCGCTCGCGGTACAGGCGCGCACGCTCGAGCTCTACGAGCAGCTCTCGCTGCAGGGCGCGGTGCTCGAGCGCGGCCACCAGGTGCCGGCGATCAACCTGTGGGTGGCGGGCCGGCAGCGGGCGCGGCTGCCGTTCGTCGCCGTGAGCAGCACACTGACCCGCTATCCCTTTCTCGAGATCTTTCCGCAGGATGAGCACGAGCAGTTGCTGAGCGAGCGGCTGCTGCAGCGGGGGGTGAGCGTCGAGCGCTCCACGGAACTCATCGCCCTGAAGCCCGGGGCCTCCGGAGTGCAGGCGCGCCTGCGCCGGCCCGATGGCAGCGAGGAGTGCTGCGAGGCGCCCTACGTGGTCGGTTGCGACGGGGCACGCTCGCGTGTGCGCGAGCAACTCGGCCTGGATTTCCCGGGCGGTACCTATCGGCAGGTCTTTTACGTCGCCGACATCGAGGGCCGCGGCGCGGTCTTCAACGGCGAGCTGCACGTCGACCTCGATGAGGCGGACTTCCTGGCGGTGTTTCCGCTCGCCGGCTCGAACCGGGCGCGCCTGATCGGCACGGTGCGCGACGGGTGCCCGGCGCAGGCCGAGTCGCTGAGCTTCGCCGACGTGCAGGGCCGCGCCCTGCGCAGCCTCGAGCTGCAGGTCGAGCGCGTGCACTGGTTCTCCACCTACCACGTGCACCACCGCGTGGCCGCGCACTTCCGCAGCGGGCGGGTGTTCCTCGCCGGCGATGCCGCCCACATTCACAGCCCGGCGGGCGGTCAGGGCATGAACACCGGCATTGGCGATGCGGTGAACCTCGCCTGGAAGCTCGCCGCGGTCGTAAAGGGTACGGCGGGGTCGGCACTGCTGGATACCTACGAGAGCGAGCGCATCGCCTTCGCGCAGCGCCTGGTCGCCACCACCGACCGCGTGTTCACCTTCGTCACGGCAGCCGGGAGAGTCGCGGACCTGGTACGCACACGCCTGGCACCCGTGGTACTGCCGCCGCTCGTGCGCCTGGGCGCTGTGCGCGAATTCCTGTTCCGCACCGTCTCGCAGATCATGGTCAATTACCGCGGTCGGCCACTCAGCGCGGGCCGGGCCGGCCGCGTGCGCGGGGGCGACCGCCTGCCATGGGTGGACAGCGGCGGCGCGGATAACTACGAGCCACTGCACGCCGCCTGCTGGCAGGTGCACGTGTACGGAGAGGCGCAGGCCGAGCTTGCGCACTGGTGCGCAGCCCAGCGCATGCCGCTGCACGGCTTCACCTTTACCGCCGCGCACGCGGGGGCCGGGCTGCGCGCGCATGCGCTCTACCTGCTGCGGCCCGACGGTTATGTCGCCTTGGCCCGCCCCGCTCAGCAGCCCGACCTGCTGGTGCGCTACTTCGCCGCGCGCGGCCTGCGCTGGAACGAGGACTGAGCCGCGGCTGCGCTGCGCTCGAAACCGCCGCGTTCCCCGGGGGCACTCACCGGTGGCGTCCCACATTTTGGAGCAATGCGCAACGATGAGGCCGTGGCGGCTGCTGCTGAGCTCGATGAGCGTGCTCGCGTGCGTGGCGGCGGGCTCCGCCCATCAGCTCGACGGCGCCAACACCCACGTGAGCTTCGACATCGAGCGGCTGGGGCTGCGCTGGTTCAGCGTCGAATTCCGCGAACTCCGGGGCGAGTTCGCACCGGCGCCCGACGGGCAGGAGCCGCATCTCACGGTCGTGGTGCGCACCGCCTCGGTGGATGCGCGCAGCGCGTACTGGAATGAGCGGCTGCGCTCGCCGCAGTGGCTGGACACGGAACGCTTCCCGGAGATGGTGTTCCGCTCCACGGCCATCCGCTTCGAGCCCGGTTCGCAGGCCACCGTGCAGGGCGAGCTCACGCTGCACGGGGTGACGCGGCCGCTGACGCTGCTCATCAGCGACCTCGACTGTCCACAGGTGGTGCCGG
>DATJVL010000059.1:0-2407 GCA_035501795.1 Steroidobacteraceae bacterium | reverse complement strand
CGGCGCGCTTCGTTCGCACCACGCGGCTCCTCGATGACCCGCAGGCGCATCAGGCGAAGACCGGCCGCCTCGAGCTCATCCTGTGTGGATGGCTGGTGGTGGTGGTGGCGAGCTACAGTCTCTATCTCGCCTTCGCCTAGCAGCGGGTCACGGCGCTCGCCGGTGACTTCGGCGACGATCGCCTTGAGGGACGGCTGGATACGTTCGTCCGCCACGCCAGCCTTGGCGAGGCCGGCGGGCGTATTGGTGAGGAGCGTATCGACGTCGATGATGTCGCCGGATGCGATGCGCAGCACCGGCGGGGCGGCCGCCCAGTAATAACCATATGCCACCGGCGAGGGTGTCGCCTCGAGCCGGTGCGTCGTCGGCGATGCTGCGCGGGTAGTCGCCGCCGCCGCGAGCGTTGCGAGCACGAGCCCGGCGCCGCAAGGTGTTGCGCGGCGTGCGCTCACAAGAGCGGCGGCAGCACCTCGGATGGCGCATTTCCCGTCGAGCGCCGACCGTTGCGCCGTGCTCGCGTCGCCGGGCGCGCGCGTCGTGAGCTCCGCACGCGTGACGCCGGGCGGCTTGAGGTCGCGACGCTCGACCTGAAGCCCCGCGGCTTCACGACCAGCACGTCGCAGCCGAGCTTGTCGAGCACCCGCTCGGCCGCGTTGCCGATGAAGAGCCGTGCGAGCGCCGAGCGCGACACAGCCCCCATGACGACGAGGCTCGCGTGTGTGCGGCGGCTGACGGCGGCAAGCTCCGCGGACACCTCGCCCATCTCGACGTGCCGGCGCGCGGGCGGGACGTCGGCGCTCTTGGCCAACTGACCGATGACGCGCGCGATCTGCGCCTCGTGCGCAGCTTCAGCCTCGGGAGGCAAGGCGACCACGGGCGTGCCCATCGGAGTCGCCGCCACGGTGACGAGCGGCATGTAGGCGTGGAAGAGGTGCAGCGTGCCGTGTAGCAGCTGCGCGAGCCTCCTGCCGGTGTCGAGCAGCCGCGCGTCGAGGTCGGCGGGGCGTGCGTGAGCGTGGAACGGATCGACCGCGGCGAGTACCACCGGCCGGCGATATTCGCGCCGCGACTTCGCCAGCAGCAGCGGCAGCGGGCAATGCCGGATCAGCTCCCAGTCGGTATTTCTCAGCAAGCGCGCGCCGAGCGGATGGGCATGCGTCGCGGCGATGACGATATCGGCGCGTGACTCGAGCGCGCGGCGAATGATGGCCTCGTGCACCGGATGATCCCAGCTCACCGTGCAGCTGACGCTCACTGCGCGCAGCGACGGATCGCGCGCAAAGCGCTCGAGCCGCTCGCGCTGTTGCGCGGCGATGGCGCTGCGCTGTCTCTGCACCGTCTGCGCCGTGGCCGTCTCGGGCCAGCTGCGGGCCGGGTCCGGCTCCTCGATCGCGTGAAACAACTCGACGCTGCCGCGCGCCGCCCTCGCCAGGACGCCCGCCCTGCGCAGCTCGTTCCGAGGCGTGTGCCTGAGGTCGCGGATGGCGACCAGAATGCGACGTATTCGCTCTGCCATGGGTGAGCTCCATCCTCGATATCCCCGCACCGGACTTTACTGTACGCCGGCACTTCGTGAATGGTGGAATATGCCTAGCGGCGCGTCTCGAGCGTATGACAGAAATGTTACCATTTCTGTCCGTCCCCGCCGGCGGCGACGTAGTGCCGCTAGCGGCGACACGGTGCCGATGGCGACGACGTGGTCCGCTGGCGACGGGGCGAATTCAGGCGAGGGTGGCGAGCGTGGGCTCACCGCTCACGTAGCGTGCGCCACGCCGCGAGCGCGGTACCGGCTTCATCAGCTGCGCGGGCTTCACCACGAGTACATCGCACGGCAGATGGTCCAGCACCTTCTCGGCGGTGTTCCCGATCAGGAGCCGCTTGAGGCCCGAGCGGGCGATTGCGCCCATGACGACGATGGCGGTGCGAGTTTGCGTGGCTACCTGCTCGATGGCGTCCGCGGGATGGCGGGCCACGATGTGCAGGCGCGGTGGCGACACCCGTGCCTTGCGCAGCAGCCGCCCGAGCTTCTCCCGGGCGATCGCCGCAGCCTGTGACTCGAGACGCGCCACTTCCTGGTCGGTGAGTACCGTGCCGCGGGCGAGCGCGGTGACCGGCAGCGGGACATAGGCGTGCAGCGCGTGCAGCTGCCCGCCAAGCAGGGTGGCGAGCGTCGCGGCGGTGCGGGCGATGTCGGTGTCGAGCCGCGCCGGCTTGTCGTAGCTGTGTTCCGGGTCGACGGCCGCCAGCACCACCGGGCGCCGGTATGTGCCGGAGCGCTTGACGAGCAGCACCGGCAGCGGGCTCCTGCGCAGCAGCTCCCAGTCGGTGAGGTGCAGGAAGCCCGCCGCGATGTGCCCGCCGCCGTGACGCTCGGCGACGATCAGGTCGGCGTGGCGCCGAGCGGCTT
>DATJVL010000058.1:0-44797 GCA_035501795.1 Steroidobacteraceae bacterium | reverse complement strand
AGCGCGGAGCCGTCGATGGACGAACTGCTCAACCAGGCTGGCAACTGTGTTCGCGGAAGCCCGCTCGAGCCTCTGCTGCTCTGCTGCGATGTCGCGGCGCTCACGTTCTTCAATGGGGTCGATACCCTTGGCCAGAAGCTTCATGGCCTCGTCGTGAGCGTCACACGCCACGGCCAGGGAGAGGCCTGCATCCCCATAGAGCCCAAGCGGCATGAAGACACGCGCGCCTGTAGGGCGCCTATAACGCACGGAGAAGGCTGCTGTGCCGTTTCCGTAGACGGTGACCATGAGGTTCCCCTTGCGGCTCGCTCCCCGGTCTACGGACTTCCGATAACGCTCCTTGCCTCGGTTCTTGGCGATCTCGGCATCGAGCCAGGTAGTGGTGATTTTCATGGGTACCTTCCCGGGTACCCACTGTCGGACTCTAAAAGGTACCCAGAGGGGTACCCGAAAAGCCGTTCTTCTAGATTCCTAAACGTTCCGCAGGATTCAGCGGAAAATAAGGCTGAAATATGATGAATAAACGACAAACACCGTCCCATGAGCTAGGATTCTACAGGTATTCATAGGAAAACAATACCAGCATGGGGTGCAAGGGGTCCAGAGTTCGAATCTCGGCGCTCCGACCAATGACGGTTCGGTCCATTTACGGAGAGACGGGCAGCGCGGCCTCTGAGGGTCGTTGAAACAACTGGATGTCAGACCCCGCTCCCGTTCCAGCCGTTCCAGCCCCAGCCGCGCCCACCGCCACCATGCCCTGGGATGCGCGTCTCGCGCGGTACCTGGTCCGTCCGTTAAGCAAAGGTCCCATCCGCCCCAATCACCTGACCACGGTGCGTCTTGCCTTCGGGCTCGCAGGTGCCTTCGTGCTGGCGCGCGGAACCTATGCGGCCATGAATGTGGGGGCGCTACTCATCGTGCTCTCGAACTTTCTCGATCATGCCGACGGGGAGCTGGCGCGCATGAGCGGCAACGGGAGTCGTCTCGGCCATTGGTATGATCTCGCCAGCGATGCACTGGTCACGATCCTGTTGTTCAGCGGCATGGGACTGGGCGCTGGCGTGACCCATCCGCGCATATTCGGGTTCTCCCCGCTCGCACTTGGGGTCGTCGCGGGCATCGCGGTCGCGCTCATATTCCTGCTGCGCATGAGCATCGAGAACGTAGGCGGTAAGGCGGCGAGCAAGCAGGGCGCACTGGCAGGCTTTGAGACCGAGGATGCGCTCTATCTGCTACCGTTGGTGACGCTCTGTGACGGTGCGGCGGCATTCGTGGCCGCCGCCGCCATCGGTGCGCCGCTCTTTGCGCTCTGGGTGCTGCGCCAGTACTACCGCATCATGCGAGCGCTACCCCAGTGAATGCGCTCAGAAGCGCACTGGCGGCCGTCGATACGGCCACGCTGCGTCAGCAGTTTATCGCGCAGGGGAAATTCCTCTACCTGCCACAAATCCTGCCTGCGGATATTGTGGTCGCGCTCGTCGCGGCCGCGGAACGCGTCAGCCATGCGGTCAACCGCAACTACCTGCCCGGGCACAAGCAAGGCGGGAGCGTGAGCCGCCACGCCCTCGATGAACTCGTGCCCTACATCGCCGAGTTGTACCGCGCGCCCGAGCTCATCGCCTGGTTGGGCGAGCTGGCCGGGGACACCCTGCAGATCTCCCCCAGCAGCGATCCGCATGCCTATGCGCTGTACTTCTATACCGAACCGGGTGACCACATCGGCTGGCACTACGACACTTCGTACTACACCGGACGTCGCTACACGGTGCTGCTCGGGGTGATCGACGAGTCCGACTGCCGCCTGGATTACCAGCTGCACACGCGCGAGCACGGCGTGCCAACGGTCGCTGGGTCCGTGCAGATCCTACCCGGCGGGCTGGTGTTCTTCGACGGCGATGCCCTGCGGCACCGAATTACCCCGCTGCCGGCCGGCCAGCGACGCGTATCGCTGACGTTCGAGTACCTGACCGACACACACATGCGGCCTTGGTGGCGTCTCATCTCGAACTTGAAGGATGCCGTGGCGTACTTCGGCTTTCGCCAGGTGTTCGGCGGGCGCTCTCGGCCCGTGGCGCGCACTGCGGGCTAGACGTGGCGCGCACCACACGCTGGCTGCTCGGAGCCGGACTTCTCCTCTTCATTGCCCTCCTTGCCTCGCAGGGCTTCAGCGAGGTGCTGCAGGTGCTGGCACTGGCTGGGTGGGGACTGCTTCCGGTCTCGCTGTTTCACCTGGTGCCGCTCGCGATCGACGCGGCGGGGATCCGCGTGCTGGAACCCACGCTGCGCCCACACGCGACCCGCGATGCGCTCCTGGTGCGCTGGATTGGCGAGTCCGCCAACAGCCTGTTACCCGCCGGACAGATCGGCGGCCCGCTGCTGATGATCCGCCAGTTCATCCAGCGCGGCATGCCGGGCGCGAACGCCGTAGCCATCGTCACGGTAAGTACCACCCTGCAAAGCTTCGCGCAGATGGTGTTTGCACTCCTTGGCCTGGCGGCGCTCGGCGGACGGTTGCAGCACGTCTCGAATGCCGCCTCCTGGGCCGCGATCGCATTCGCCAGCGCGCTGATCGTGCTCTGCATCGGCGCCTTCTACGTTCTGCAACGCCGCGGGCTCTTCGGACAGCTGATCCGTCTGCTGCAGCGGCTCCTGCGTTCGCGCGACTGGAGCGACCTGGAGCGCTACGCGGCGGGCGCCGACGCTGCGGTGACCGAGACCTACCAACGCACCGTGCAGGTCTGGGGCAGCTTCCTGTTGAATCTCGCGGGCTGGGTGGCGGGAACCGCAGAGGTTTGGATGCTGCTGCACTTGCTCGGCTCTCCGGTCAGCTGGACCGATGCCCTGGCACTCGAGAGTTTGGGCGCTGCCATACGTGCCGCCGGGTTTGCCATTCCGGGCGCGCTGGGCGTGCAGGAAGGCGGTTATCTGCTGCTGGCGCCGCTGCTGGGATTGCGACCGGAGGTCGCGCTCGCCGTCTCCCTGGGAAAGCGCGCGCGCGAGCTGCTGCTGGGGATTCCCGGCCTCATCTATCTGCACACCAGCGAGCACAGTCTCCGCAGCCGCGCCCCATCAGGCTAAGCGTGCCTGCGTAACGCGGCGAGGGCGTGACGGCCGCCGATTCGGTACCATGGATTTTCTATTCTCTAACGAAGTGGAACCTCGTGCGTGCAATCATTCTTGCCGCGGGTCGTGGCCTGCGGCTGCAGCAGCCTCCGACTGCGGAAATCCCCAAGTGCCTGCTGGAGTTTGGTGGTCGCACCCTCCTGGAGCGCCACCTGGAACTGCTCGAGCGTGCCGGGGTCGACGAGGTCGTGCTGGTGCTCGGCTTCATGCACGAGACGGTGGAGGCCGAACTCGGCCGGCTGACGCGGTACCCGCGTCCACGCGTGGTGCTCAATGCCCAGTTCGAGCTCGGCAGCGTGCTGAGCCTGCACAGCGCCGCCGACGCGCTTACGCGCGGCGGGGACGTGTTGGTCATGGACGCGGACGTGCTCTATCACGAGCGGATCATGTCGGCGCTCGTGGCCGGAGCTGGACCGGTGAACCGCATCCTCATCGACCGCGACTTCGAGGCGGGCGATGAGCCAGTGAAGGTGTGCGTCCGCGACGGCGTGCCGTTCGAGCTGCGCAAGCGCCTGGCCGCAGATCTCAGGTACGACACCGTCGGCGAATCGGTGGGCTTTTTCCGCTTCGCGCAAGCCGCGGCGGCCAGGCTTACGGCCATCATGGCCGATTACGTCGGCAGCGGCCGTGGCAACGAGCCGCACGAAGAAGCGGTGCGCGACCTGCTGCGCGAGGCGAGCCAGCCCTTTGAGGTCGCCGACATCACCGGCACTGCCTGGATTGAAATCGACTTCCCGGATGACGTCGAGCGGGCGGCGCGGGACGTGCTTCCGCAGCTATAGCGGCGGCTGCGCATGAGTCCGCCGCGCGCTCCGGTGTTCGTGCGACGCGCGCAGCGCGTAGCTGCATGACGCACCTGGCCCGGCACCGCCGTCTCTGGGGAGCACTCGCGCTCTGTGCGGTCGGCGCGCTCGCTCGCGCACAGGCTCCGCCCTCGGGCGAGTCCGAGCCCGCCGTGCCCGTGCCGCCGGAGGCGACGCTGCCAGGCCCGCCGGTGCCAACCGGTCCGGTCCCGGAACCCTCAGGGTGGCGACGCTGGCTTAACCCCTCCACCGCACCATTCATCCCGGTCCCGGAGATCGCCACCGACCCGAACGGGGGAACTACGGTGGGCTTGCTGCCCGTGTGGCTGCGCACGAACGAGCAGCACCAGATCGATCGCATCTTTGCCCCGGACGTGCTGCACAACAGCTACTTCGGCTGGGGCATGCACGCGCGCCTGTACATGTACCCCTCGGAGGATGTGCAATGGTCGGCGGTGGTGGGCGTCAAGCAGCGCGTGGAGCACGAGCTCGACCTGGAATACCAGTGGGGGCGGCTGCGCAACAACCGCTGGTCCTTCGCCGGCAGCCTGATCTCGGACCGCGACGGCTCGCCGCGCTATTACGGCATCGGTAACGACACACCCCAGTCGGCCGAGACAAACTACACCGCGCAGCAGCAGGTGGCACGAGGCCTGATCGGCTTCAACCTCAGCCATACCTGGCAGTTCGCCTATTTGGTGCGCCTGAGGTGGATGGACGTCCTGCCCGGAACGCTGCCGAAGATCGACTCAATCGAAGAGCGTTTTGGCGATTCCGTGCTCGGCAACGACCGGGAGTTCCTGCATCGTCTGGCCTTGATTCATGATACGCGTGACAACCTCACCGTATCGAGCAGCGGCGCGCAGTACATCACCTACGTGGGCGCGGCGAGCCGCGAGTTCTTTTTCAATGACGCCATGTACCGGGAGGCTGGCTTTGACGGGCGCCTGTTCTGGCGTCTCTCACCCGACACGATCCTCGCGACCCACTTGTCACTGCACTACCTGTTCAATGATCACAGTCCGCCATTCTGGACATTGAGCACCCTCGGCGGGCAGGCAAGCGACGTTGGCGGCCAGCAGCCGCTCCGCGGCTTCGGTGCAGGGCGCTACACCGATCGCGATGCTTTCTCCACCACCGTGGAGCTGCGCCACCGTGTTTTTGGGTTCAACGCGCTCTCAACGCGCGTGGATATCGAAATGAGCCCGTTCTTGGATTTGGGCCGGGTGTTCGCCAACTCGGACACGTTCCCGGTCTCCGGTCTCCACACCGTCGGCGGTATCGGCTTTCGTGCCATCGCCAGGCCCTTCGTCGTCGGCTACGTGGACATCGGCTACGGGAGTGAGGGCACCGCCATCTTCACGGGCATCAACTACCCATTCTAGGGCGCAGGGCTTTGCGTCAGCTCAGCGGCGTGCCCGGGACTTGTTCAGTGTCACGGCCGCGCGAATGAGCGCCTTCAGCGCGACTTCATCGATGACGTCATCCTCGTGAAAGTCGATTGCGCGGCGGGTGTTCCCTTCGAGGCTGGAATTGAAAAGACCGGAAGGGTCCTGCAGAGCGGCGCCGCGGGCAAAGGTCATCTTGACGACGCTCTTATAGGTCTCCCCGGTGCAGATGATGCCGGCATCGGACCACACGGGGACGCCGCGCCACTTCCACTCCTCCAGCACCTCGGGGTCGGCTTCCTTCACCAGACTTCGCAGTCGGCTGAGCGTCTTGCCGCGCCAGTCCCGCAGCTCCTTGATTCTTGCGTCGATCAGCTTCGCTGCAGTTGTGGGTGTGCGTGGCGCCTCTTTCTTCTTCACGGCGGCCCTCCTGGTAACTTCTCTAGTGTATCCAGTGCCGCAGCCGTGGTGCACGGGCCCCGAGTCTGACTGCCAGAGAGCGGCGCAGCGTGCGTATCCGCCAGCTTCAGCGCGGCCGGGAAGTCGTCGGCAAACGTCAGATGCGGTCGATCGGTGCCGAGGTCCATCGGCGCCAGAATGGCACGCGGCTGCTCGCGAAGACCGGACAGCAGGAGTTGCGTGGCGGTGTTCCCCGCACCGCTTCAGCAGCCGCCGGAGTGCCGTTACACCACTTGCGTCGATGAGCGGAAATAGACGCGTAGCTTCAGGAACTGGCTGAAGACCTCATCAAGGCGGCCGCTGACGGCCAAAAAAACGGCCCGGAAAACCTGGTAGACCTCTACGCCGGGTGGTAGTGCGGCGCGCTAAGCTTTGCAGAGGACGCCTGCGCCTGGATGCGCAGCGGATGACGCGCATCCCACAACGTTCGCTTGGACGCGTCCCCTCTACGCCGGTCAGTCGATCAGATCTGGATCTGGACCGAGCGCACGCCGGCCTTGAGGTCAGCTGTCGAGGTCAGCTGGCTTTCGGATTTCAACGCTGCCGCCAGGCTCGGGCGTGGCACGCCGCTGTACTCCCCAGGCCGGGTCGATACAAAGGTCTTCAGCGACTTGTTATGTCGCTTGCTGAAGTTGTTCCAGAGGCTGACGGGCGTCGCGTTACAGCTGCCGTGGTGGCCCACCTTGTAGACGTTGACATCCGCAAGCAGGGCGACATTCTTCGGGTCTTTCAGGGCGCACATCCAGTTCTCCAGTTGCGCGTCCCCGGGAAAAAGAAGCTTCGTTGAGCCAATGGTCATCAGCAAGATCAGACTCGTGTTATTGATCGTATCGTCCAGTGTGCGCACGATCTGCAGCAGGCCGTCCTCACGCACTTGCGTCAGCCGCCGCGCGAACCAGCGCGCCTGCGGCGGAACTGCGCGCCGCCGGCCCTTGAGGGCAAGCCTTGAGGCGGAAGGCACTCCTTGCGCGCTGGCTGCCGCCTGAAACTTCCAGTACTCGCTGCTGCTGGCGGCATACTTCATCAGGTTCTGGCCCGCCGCCTGCGCCTGCTTGATGGTCGGAGGCCCGAGCACCTGGAGGGCAACTCCGGGCAACAAGGCAGAGACATCGAGCGGCGATCCCAGCTGCAGATACCTTGGCTTCAGCCGTCCCATGGTCATCAGACTCCGGACCGCGCTCGCGTTGGTGATGTTGTTGCTGCCGACGAAGTCGACCTCGCCCGGCTGTGGCCCGCGCGCTGCCATCAGGCTTGCGGGCCTGAATGCCACGGCCTCTGCGAGGGCCTGCATGTTCACCAGATTCTGCGCATGCAGTTGCGCAGGCGTGGGCTCGATGGCGTCGGTCGCAAGGCCCGGGATCTCGGTCCAGGGCTGCAGCACCCGATCCGGCTTCAGTCCCCGAATGATGTCGCCTGACGCAGTTCCCGTTGTGGACGTCTGAAACCCGGAGATATGGTCGTAGTGCCGGTGCGTCGCGATGACCATGGTCAGCTTACCGCCGCAGTCTGCGGCAATTTGCCTGGCAATCCCGGCCATGTCCGCCTTGAAGCCGGTCTGCGAGCGGAACTTGGTGCCGAAATCCATGAGGACGTGCCGGTCGCCACTCGGGTAGCGGAAACTCAGTAGAAAGCAGTCGCCAAAGCCGACTTGGTAACTGGTGATCGTCAAACCCTTGGGGTTGTCCTTGGCACTCGCCATCACGCCCACTCCAGTTTGGTGCGCAGTGGTGAGCCGAGCATGCGATTACGGTGCAGCGCCTCAAAGCGACGCACGCCATCATCTGTCGCACCGGCCTCCCACACGGAGGCGATGCGGGCATTTTGCTTCCTGCTGAGTACCCCCGTGCCAATGTGAAACTTGAGCTTGCCGTAGTCATCGAATACCAGCGTGCCCCCTCCGAGAAGCCGGACGGGTGCGCCCAGCGGCATGTCTCGCGGTTTTGTGAGCTTAAAACTGCGCAGATCGCTGCCGCGAAGGTCGAACAACTGGAAGTACTCGACGATGGTCTCGCGCAACAGGAAACCCTCCGGACCGGTGCGTACGGCTGGCCGCACGAAGTTCACCGTGGTCATCGCGTCCTGACTGATCTCAAGCGCGGCGCGGTTCTCCCACAGGAACCGCATGATGGCTTCGCGGTCCCACATCATCTCCGCATGGCCGCTCTGTCCGTAGATGAGCTGCCGGCCGCGCGGAATCTCCGGGGGCAGCCACCAGCCCACGGTGGTGGCAGGCAGTATGCGGTAGCGGGCGAATGACTCCAGTATCCGCGTGCGATAGTCGTACCGGCCCGAGCCCGGCATGAGCTCACGATCCACGGTCAGGAGCGCCGAGAGAAAATCCCCGTAGGACATGTTGACCGGTGGAATGTAGTCGATCGCGCGGATCATCATGTGCAGCAGGTGCTGCGCGGCCTTTGCGCCATCTTCGGCCGCATGATCGCGGTCAGCGACGCGGCTGCCGGGTGGCGTCAGGGTTCTCGACCTCGCATACCACAGGTCCAGAAATGCGTTCATGGTGGCCGCCACGAGGATCTCGCCGAGTTCGTGCGGCTCACCGTTGCGCGCCGTGTCGTAGTTTTGCGTGTGCGGATTGATTTCGACCGAGCGACGCAGCGCCGTGGCCGAGCGGTTCATGAGGTGCTGCTCGGCCAGGGCCTTGCCGAACTGTTTGGCGAGACCGAGCAACACGCTCTGGCGGAGCGCTTCGGGTCGCAGTTGGGTAAGCGAGATGACGTCGCGCCCACGCGCACGACGCTTTGGTAAGACCAGCTTCAGCAGCGGCTCGCGTGCCAGCGCCGAGAGCAGGGCGACGCAGTCGGCGAAGCCCTCGTGGAAGGCCGGTTGGTCGGGGGTCGAAGGACGCATGAGCTCGATCCTCAGACCATCGAGGATTGCGTGCGTGCTCTCATGGGTGACGATATCCGCGGACAGGCAGGTGTAGACATAGTCCTGGGGGCGCCGTGGCGGGCGCGCGTGCATGCCGAAGTAACCGAAGCACAGCGCTTCATCGCGGCGGGAATAGAAGGCGTTCATGTCGAGGAACGCGTGCGGCGCGACCTTTATGTGGTGAGCGCCGGAAGGAAAGGCCCAGTTGACGTGCCGGCCCAGGGCAGACTCGAACTGCGCGAGCGTCGTCGCAACGTGACCGTAGACATTCTGTGCATGGAAATCGCGGTCGGCCACCAGGCGTGCGGTGCTGGTGACGTTGGCATAGCGATCAAAGGGTGAGCTCGGCCTCTGCGGGTAGGGCGCGTAATACCTGCCCTCAGTGGAGTCGTAATCGATTACCTGGATGCGCGGGCCCTTCGGCCCCGGCGCCAGCGATGCGCTCGGTACCGGTACCGTAATGGTGAGCATTTGGCCGTTGACCAGGACCGACGGGTCCTGCGCCAGCACGGTCAGTGGCGCGATGGGATAGCGCGAGGTGAAATCCATCTCAAGTGCACTGCGATTTGTTAAGACTACCCATCCCATTTGGTCTTGGGTGGGGTCGGGTGGCAAGGAAGCACTGTCCCGAAGTCGCCCCAGATCTCAGTCGCCGCTCCTGAGCAGCGGGCGATGCATTGCAACAGAGCGGGCTGAGGGACCACGATAGCGGCCCTGCGCATTCGACACGCAACTCGGGGGACACCATGAAGCGTCTGGTGATCTGCGCGGACGGGACCTGGAACTATCGCGACCAGCAGGATGATCGCTCGCACCTACGCCATGCGACCAACGTGACCAAGGTGGCACGGGCGGTACTGCCGCGCTCGGCATCCGGGGTCGACCAGGTCGTCATCTACCACGATGGCATCGGCACGCAGACCGGGCTTGAGCATCTGACCGGAGGGATCACCGGGCTCGGCATCGAAGGCAATATCCGGGATCTCTACCGCTCAGTGGCCTACAACTACGTGGCGGGCGATGAGCTCTACCTGTTCGGCTTCAGCCGCGGCGCCTACACAATCCGGACACTCGCGGGCTTCATGTTCCACTACGGCTTGCTGCAGAAAGGCGATGACTTCTACGTTCCCGACCTCTTTGCTGAATACGAGGTGCGCAAGGATCTGTCCACGCTCCGGGCGGATCCGCGGTTTAAGAATATGGGCGAGCCACGCCCGTGTCCTCCGCTCAAGTTCATCGGGGTTTGGGATACCGTGGGCGCGCTCGGCCTGCCGGGACCGCTCGGTACCGTACTCAATGGCAATCGCTTCGCCTACCACGACATCGACCTGAACGACACGATCCAGAACGCCTACCACGCGCTCGCGATCGATGAGCGCCGCGTGCCGTTCGCACCAAGTCTATGGTCGGCTCCCGACAACTGGAGCGGGCGGCTCGAGCAGACTTGGTTCTGCGGCGTGCACTGCAATGTGGGTGGCGGCTACAACCCCGACGGACTCGCGAACGAGGCGCTGCACTGGATGGTCGAAAAGGCAACGCTTTGCGGCCTCGAGTTCTCTGAGAGCTACCTTGCCCACTATCTGCCGTGCTTCAACTCGGTACTGAATGACTCGATGACGGTGATGTACCGCCTTATCGGAGAGCATGTCCGCCCGGTCGGGGTGCAACCGCGAGGCTGCGAGCAGATCCACAGGTCCGTGCTCGATCGGCTCGGCTTGGCGGCTCTGGGCTATGACCCTCCAAACCTGTCCCCACAGCTGCGCAGCGGCAAGCTGCTGCCAATCGTTGATACCAGCCGCATCGCCCGCGGCGCTCCGTGCCTGCCGGCGCAGGAGCATGCATCGACCCCGCGCTAGAGCGGGCTGGCACGCCGGGCTGCGGCACCCTGGCTTTAAGTAAGCCGGCAAGCGCCGGGCAGTCGCTGGGTGGAATTCGCCGGCTTTGCACCCGGCACGCAGCGGCTGCTGGTAGTCCGCGCGGTCAAGGAGCACGGCCGCTTCCGGCGCCGCTTCGAGGAACTCTCCCTTGAGGAGCTGATCCCGGTAGGCGAAGCGAGCAGCCCCGAGCTGCTCGCAGACTTTGGGCGCTGGCAGGACGCTGCCTGGCGACGGGACACGCTGACGCTACGCTGAGCGCGGGCGCCGGGCATCGCAAGCTGAATCCTCTACAATGCTGCCGCCGTTAACGGTCGAGGTGGGTACGAGATGCCGGATGCACGAGCAGCCGTGTGGCGAAGTTCCGCTGTCCTGAGGCTATGCCTCGCAGGGCTGGGCCTGGGCATCGCAGCCGCGCACGCCGCGGAATACCCGCTGCCGGAGGCTGGCGCGACGGTCATTGGCGAGGACGCCACGGTCACGACGGTGTACGAGGACACGCTGCCTGATCTGGCCCAGCGCTACAGCCTCGGTTACTACGAGATCATCCGCGCAAATCCGGGAGTGGATGTGTGGATTCCCGGCGGCGACCGGCAGCTGATTCTGCCTGGGCGGCGAATCCTGCCGTCCGGCCCGCGCGAGGGCATCGTGGTAAACCTGCCGGAGCATCGCCTCTACTACTACCCCAGGCCGCGCAAGGGGCAGTCGCCGACGGTCATCACCTTCCCGGTGAGCATCGGCAAGATGGACTGGCGCACGCCGATCGGCGAGACGCGGATCGTATCCAAGGTCCGCAATCCGACCTGGACGCCGCCGGAATCAGTGCGCAAGGAGCACGCCGCGCGCGGTGACACGCTGCCCAGAGTCGTGCCGGCAGGGCCCGACAACCCACTGGGACTGTACGCCATGCGCCTCGCCGTCGGCGGCGGCAGCTACCTCATTCACGGCACCAACAATCCCGTGGCGGTCGGTATGGCCGTTACACATGGGTGCATCCGCATGTACCCGGAGGACATCGCCGCACTTTTTCCGCTCGTGCCCGTCAACACGAAGGTGCGCTTGGTCAATGAGCCGGTTAAGGCGGCATGGGTTGCCGGGCAGCTGCTGATCGAAGTGCACCCACCGGTGGATGCCGAAGGCCAATCGGTCGAGCCGGACGTGAACATCCTCGAGCCGCTGCTCGATCAGGTGCTCGGCAGCGACGTTGCCGCAATCCACTGGGACCTGACACGCGAGACACTGCAGGCTGCGAACGGCATGCCGACCTTGGTAGGACTCGCCGCCGAAGCGGACCCGGGCACGGAATCCCCGGCCGCCCCGGTCTCGACGGCTCACTCAGGCGCGGCCGCGCATTGAGCGCCCGTCAGGCGCCCTGTACAGTCAACTCCACCGGGACGTTGCCGCGCGTGGCGTGCGAGTACGGGCAGATTTTCTCGTGCGCCTCGAGTACCAGAGCCTGCAGTTCGGCTTGCGCAATACTGCTGTCAACCACGTGCAGCTTCACCGCGATGCCGAAGCCACCGCCATCACGCGGTCCGATGGATACGCTGCACGTCACGGAGGCGTTTTTGGCATCGCGCTTCCGCTGCACGGCCACGTAATCCAACGCCCCGCCGAAGCAGGCGGCGTAGCCGGTCGCAAACAAGTGCTCCGGGGTCGTCGTGTTCGGCCGCCCGGGACCCCCCATAGCCTTCGGCACGGACAGGTCGACACTGACCGAGCCGTCCTGCGCGGCCGAGTGCCCATTGCGGCCGCCGGTGGCGGTCGCCACCGCAGTAAAAAGTGGTTTGATATTCATCGTTAGCTCCTCGCAATGCATGGCTGGCTCAGAAGCGCTTACCCGTCCGCGTGAAGCAGTGGGGCGCAAGTACCCGCATTGATCCCGGCCCGCGCGAGTATGGCGGGAGCTTGTCGCACCACGCTCAGCGAGTCGCCTAGGGATCTTCGCTGATGAGGCGCATCAAGCGTTCCAGGTCCCGATCCTCGTGGCTTGGCGAGCTCTCGTTGTGTACACCACGGAAATAGCGGTACAGATCGCCGTCACTGGGCCGGCGGATGTGGCCAGCGAGCATCCCGTGGTTCAGCACATCGATCGTGACGCCGGCGGCTGGACCCTCATGCGCTTTGAACTGGATCATGACTCTTTGCCCCCGACACCTACGCGATCGTACGTCGGCGCATTGCAGCAAATGTAGTCGTCCGACAAACGGCTGAAGGCACCTGCGTTCCCGGGTTACGTCCACCTTAATAGTGCCCGGCTCGAATGCGCCAGGGGTAAGCGAGTTCGGGCGAACCCCGGGGACGGACCGGCAGCTCGCAGGGCGGCCCCCGGTTCGTGCCGGGAGGCCATCCCGCATACGGCTTGCGCACGCGTAATGGTCATGCTATCCACAGCCGCGCTCGTTTGCCGAGCGATAAGCCCAAGTCCCGAGGCAGAAGCGGGCTCGGACGTCAATTACTGGGGAGTAAAGCAATGAGAATCGTGCGAATTGCGGCCATTGGTCTGGGAGTGACTTACTTCGGCGCCGCTGCGGCCGCGGGTCTGGACGGCACCCAGCCGCTCACGTGCGCCGGACTGGCGGGCTACAGCTGCGAACCGACGGCGCAGTGTAGCAAGCTCAAGCCCGAGGCCGGCTCCAAGATAAAGCCGGAGATGCACATCGACTTCGCGGGCAAGACCGTGAAGACCCCGTACCGTACCTCGCTGTTGCCGATCCAGAATTCGGCGGTGAATGATGAGCAGTTGCAGATGCAGGGCACGGACCTGAAGTTCGCCTGGAGTGCCGTCGTCAACCGCAAGACCGGCAAGGTGACCGTCACGATTGCGGACCGCGTCGGCGCCTACGTAATCTTCGGTGAGTGCAAGGTCACCGAGGGCGGTGGTTGATCGAACCCTGCCGGAGGCGGGCTACGGCGGCAGCCCAGGCCCGCTTCAGTCCTTGCCGTTCGCGGCGTCGAGGGCATCGCTGAGGGCACGCGCCCAGCGCGCGATGATCGACTGGGCCGCCGCCATGTTGGTGACGCTGGTGGCGATCTGGAACGTGTCACCCCAGTGGGTGCTCTGGGCATCCAGGGCGCGCGCCAGTATTTGCTGGGTCTCGCTGTCGCGCAGCTCCGCGACCAGGGTCATGTGCCCCGGATCCGCCGTGTAGGTGTAGGAGCGCCCTGCGCTCATCTTGTCGGGCGCGGCAATGTACAGGTCGACCACAAACGGAGTCACGTCGAGCACATCCGGTGCCGCCTCCTCGGTGACCCGGTAGCCCGCCTTCTCCAGCACGTCGCGGGTGGTCTTCGCGAACTCATCGGCGAGTGCGTTGCGGATCTTCTCGAAGTCCTCCTTGGTGAGGCGCTGCGTCACGGTGCGCGAGCGGTTGGGGTCCCAGTCCTTGTCGAATGCCACCTGCAGGCGCTCCAGGCGCACGCGCTTGTAGCCGGTGAGCGTGGCTTCGGGGCGCACGTACAGGCGCTGGACGCGCTTGCTCTTGCGCAGCTGCAGTCCGTCCCACTCCTTGGGCGGTTCTGCGCCGGCAGCCACCGGGGCCACAGTGCCGAGCACCAAACCGCCGCACACGCACAGCAGCACGAGTGCGCACAGCGGTGCGCGGGTCGGGGTCGGCTCGGCGTGTCGCATCTCAGCTGCCTCCGGTAAGGATTGTGCGCCCATGGCTTTTTAGCCCGCAACCGCGGCGACGCCTGCGCGTTCCGGATGCGCGCGCTACCGCACGGTTCAGGCACCGGGGTAGTCTTGCAGCACGGCACACCGCCGGGTCCGCGTGCGCCCGAAGGTGCGGAGGTCAGCATGGGTAAATTCCGACAGCGAATCTACGCCGAGGTGATGGGCTATCTCGGCATCGTGCTGTATCTGTGGGTGGTGTTCGGACTGCTGGTGCTTTACAAGTCCCTCATCCTGCGCGAGCACCAGATCGACTACGTGCGCGGTGGGCTCGCGCTCTTCAACGCCCTCGCGCTGGGCAAAGTCCTGTTGCTCGCACAGGCACTGCATCTGGGCCGACACACGGAGTCGGCGCCCATGGCTGAGGCGGCGGTGGTCAAGGCCGCCATGTTCGCAGTGGTCCTGGCGGCGTTCCAGGTCCTGGAGGAGACCGCGATCGGCGCGTGGCGCGGCCACAGTGTTGCCGAAAGCATCAAGGCGATCGGTGGCGGCACTCTGGAGGGCATCCTGACACTCACCCTGATTCTGTGGGTGCTGCTGATTCCGTTCTTCGCGTTCGCGGAGCTGCAGCGCCGCCTCGGACGGGCAGAACTGTTACGCCTCCTTTTCGAGCGGCGCGAGCCGGTAAAGCCCGTCACCTGAATTGGGGTGTGCAAGGGCAGGTAACGATTGTCTACAGCGCGCCGGAGGGTGTGTGGGGACCGCGGCCGCGCCAAGGTTAAAAGGACCTGAAGCGGTACCGTGTTCGTCAGCCGCGCTCGGATTATCGTACTATCAGCGCAGCCAAGGACCCGCGGGAAAAGAGGAGGAAGCCATGATGTCGCCCCGCTTCAGATTTCTCGCCGTCGCCGTGCTAGTGTGCCTGGCGCCGGCCGCACGTGCGCAGTACTACAGCTACGGGTTGCCGGACAACAACCCCGTGCGCTGGCACATCATGGGGGGCTACAGCCAGCCGGTTGGCGATGCCGACAGCCTGCTGCAGGGCGGCTGGCATTTCGGCTTCGGCGTCACCTGGCATCAGCCGGAGAGTCCCTTCGCGCTGCGCCTGGACATCGACTACGCCACCAACAATGCGACAAATCACCTGCTCGATGAAGCCAGCAGCGCGAAACTGCAGTTCACCGGCGGCTGGGCGGACTTCTGGACCGGTACACTCAACGGCGAGTTCCGCATTCCGCTCACTCCGGTCGCGACTGCCTACCTGATCGCCGGTGGCGGTGCCTACTACACCCGCATGTCCTTTACCGAGCTCGGCTATGGCTACGTCTGCAACCCCTGGTGGTACTACTGCTATCCCGGCGTGGGCGAGTACGTGGTCGACTCGAAGGATGTCACGAAGTTCGGTTGGAACGCCGGCGCGGGCGTGTTCTGGAGGTTGCGCGGCGGCACGCAGCTCTTTGTCGAGGGGCGCTATAACGAGGTCAAGCTGAACCAGACCATCTCGTGGGTGCCCGTCACCATCGGTCTGCGCTTCTAGCGTCCCGCAGATTAACGGCGCCGCTGTGCGCGTCCATGGCGTGCGAGCTCAGGGCGTCCCGTGGCGCTTCTTCAGCGCGGCGGTGAGCCGGGCGTCATGCCCGTAGAGGTCCGCATAGAAGTGCACCTCGCCGTCGGCATAGGCGATTGCCGTACCGTAGACGATGAACACCGGCGTGCGCCTTGCGAGCTTGACGGTGACGTTGTCGGGTCCTGAGTCCATCGCTTGGCGCACGCGCTCCAGCGTCCAGCCCGGGTTGTCGCGCAGTGCCCACGCGGTCAGCTCCGCCGGCTGCTCCACGCGGATGCAGCCGGAACTGAAGTCACGGCGTGAGCGCGCGAACAGCTCCGTGGCGGGCGTGCTGTGCAGGTACACGTGATGCTCGTTGGGGAACATGAGCTTCACGAGCCCGAGCGCATTGTTCGGCCCCGGGCGCTGCCGCACCGTCAGCTTGCCCGCCTGTAGCTGGCTGAGTACCTCGTCCGAGATCGCCGCGTCGGTGACCAGGGTGCCGTTGTGCGTAGTGACCTCGTAGCGGTTACGCGCCAGGTAATCCCGGTCGCGTTTGAGTGCCGGCAGGATCTGCCGGCGCATGATCCCGGGAGGCACCCCCCAGTACGGGCGGAAGACGACGTAGGTCATGTCGCGTGTGAACACCGGCGTCTCGGTGCGCATGGCCTTGCCGACCACGACCCGCATCTGCAGGTCGAGCGAGTTGTCGGGCTTCAGGGCGCGCAGGCGAAAGTCCGGAATGTTGACGATGATCGGCGGCGAGGCGAACTCCTCCGGCAGCCAGCGCCAGCGCTCGAGAGCAAGCCGCAGCTGCCAGACACGCTGCGTCAGCGGCACGTTCAGCTGCCGCACGGTGGCCGATCCCAGGCGCCCGTCATCGGTAAGCCCATGCCGGCGCTGGAAGCGTTTGACCGCCTCCACCAGCGCGCCCTCGTAGGCTGACGGCGCCGCGGCCGGCGAATCGGGCAGGTCGCCGAGCCGGTGCAGCAGCTCGCCCAGGCGTGCCAGCCCGGCGTACGGCTCACCCGGCTCGATGGTGCGTGCGGGCAGCGGCAGTGGCTGCCCGTCGTCCTCGCGGGCGAACTGCACGTAGCGGACCAGCGCCTCCTGCGTGCGCCAGTAGGCGGCGAACGGCGGCTCGACGAAGGCGAGCACTACGGCTGTATCGCTCGCCGGCAGCAGTCGCTGCGCGAGAAATTCCGCGAGGTCGTAGCGCTTCTGCTCCACCGGCAAGGCGAAGTCGAGGTGCTGCGGGTTGATGCGCCCGACGCGCAGGTCCGACACGTAGCGCATGACGCTCACCGTGAGGGCGACGTCGAAGCTGGCGGCCGCTTCCTCCGAGCGCTGCACATCCCGGAGGCGCGCCGGCCAGCCGTCCGCGTCGTAGTCCGCAGGCTCCAGGCCTTTCTGCCAGGCGAGCTGAAAGTCCTCGATCAGCGCCAACGCCTGGGGCGAAGGTGCGCCGTCCGCGAGCCAGGCGGGCAGGTAGCCGCGCGCTCCATAGAACTCACGCACGCTGTGCTCGTACTGCGCAGAGTCCCCGGATCGCAGCCCGCCGATCTGTGCGGACGTCAGCAGCTGCTCGATGCGCGCCGGGAGCTGCGCGCCAGCGAGGGTCGGGAGTAGGAGTGCGCCAGCCAGGCGCAGGATGCGCGCGCCCCTCACCGCCGCTGCGCCTGGACCGCGGCCGCGCCTTGCGCGTGCGGCGCACGCCCGCGCTCCTGCCAGCGTTGCAGGATCACGTAGAAGGAGGGCACGAACAGCACCGCGAGGCAGGTCGAGGCCAGCATGCCAGAGAACACGGCGATGCCGATCGAGGCGCGGGCGGAGGCGCCGGCTCCCTTGGCCAGTACCAGGGGAACGACCCCGAGGATGAAGGCGAAGGAGGTCATGATGATGGGGCGGAAACGCTTGCGCGCGGCCTCCACCGCGGCATCGTGAATGCTTTGACCCGCCTCGCGCAGTTCGCGCGCCACCTCGACGATGAGGATGGCGTTCTTGGCCGACAAGGCGATGAGCAGCACGAGCCCAATCTGTGTGTAGAGGTTATTAGCCACGCTGAGGCCGAGCAGGGCGCCGGCGGTGCCCAGCAACGCCAGCGGTATGCCGAGAATCACCGCGGCCGGGGTCACCCAGCTGCCGTACTGGCCGGCTAGCACCAGGTACACCAGCAGCAGCGCGAGCGCGAAGATCAGGTAGGCGGAGTTGCCGGCGAGCTTCTCCTGGTAGGACATGGCGGTCCATTCGCTGTGCATGCCCGGCGGCAGGGTGCGCCGCACCAGGATGCGCTGCTGCAGGGTACGAATGTTCAGGTACGCGTTCGCCACACCGGCGGTCAGGCTGACGAGCGCGCTGTCGTAGGCGGCGAGCGAGGCCATCATCGCGGCGCGGTCTGCCTCGATGCCACGCCGGAACTTGCCCCAGAAATCCAGCTCCCAGCTGAGGTTGAAGCCGACCTCGCGGGTCGTCAGATCGGGGTCGAGATTCTGCGAGAGCAGCGTGCCGCGGCTCTGATGCTGCTTCTCGATCTGACCCCCCAGCGCCTGGGTCTGCGGGAACAGCTCGCGGATCGCCACCTTCAGTTGCGCCTGGGCCTCCAGCACGCGCGCGCCGGCGATCTGCAACGACAGATTGTTGTGGTAGGCCTCGGCGATCAGAGCATCGAGGGTCGGGTCATTGAAGACCGTCCACCAGGCAGCGGCCGCCGAGTCCTGGGGCAGCGGCGCCGAGGGCTCATCGATCCAGTGCGGGGCGACGCTGGCGGTGGGCCGCTGGAAGTCCGGGCCGACCTTGCAGGCACTCAGCGCCGCGAACGCCATGGCGAGCGGGGCCAGGCGCGGAAGTTGCTTCCGGCTCGGAACGAGGCTCATGAGGTGCGCATCTTCCCCGCGTCATTCCATCCAGCTTGGCTCGCGGGCTGCTTGCGGGCGCGGCTGAGGCGCTGCTGCAGCTCTTGCCGCGGTGCGGTCACTCTACGGCAGCGCTGCGGCGGGGATCAAGCCTGCGCCACGGGTGCGCAAGTCAGGGCCACAACTGTCGAGGTGGGGCCTTGCTAGGGCATGCGCAGCACGACGCGGAAGCGCGCCTTGCCGCTCATCATCCGATCGTAGGCCGCCTGCGCCTGTTCCAGCGGGAAGATTTCGTTGCGCGAGGTGATCTTGTGCAACTCGCTGAAGCGCAATGTGTCCTCCGAATCCGCACTGGTGCCGGAGTACCAGCCGCGGATTGCCGCGCGCTTCACCAGCAGCTCAAGAGAGTCGACGGCCAGCGACCCGACGGCACTGATGACGAGCAGGGTGCCGTTCGGCCCCAGTCCTCCGATGATCGCTTGCATCGCGGCGGCATCCGTGACGGTCGCGAGAATCGCGCGCGCGCCTCCCAGCGCTTGCAACGCTGCCGCGGCATCGGTGCGCACCGTGTCGATGTATTCGTGAGCGCCGAGGGAGCGGGCGAGCGGCTCCTTGTCCGCACCGCGGCTCACTGCGATCACCCGGAAGCCGAGCCGCGCGGCAAACTGCACGGCCAGGTGCCCGAGTCCGCCGATGCCGTGGATTGCGACCACATCGCCCGCGCGCGCGCCGCTGTGGCGGAGGGCGTTGAAGGTGGTGATGCCGGCACACAGCAGCGGCGCTGATTCGACCGCATCGAGCGAATCCGGCACGCGGGCGAGCGCGCTCACGTGCGCGAGCATGTGCGTGGCATAACCGCCGTCGCGACTCACGCCGGTGGCGCCATGGACGTTCAGGCAGGCGAATGCATCGCCACGGCGGCAGCGCGTACAGTAGCCGCATGAGCCTGGCCACCAGCCAATGCCGACCCGGGTACCGACCTCCCAGCCTTCGACCTCCGCTCCCAGCGACTGCACGGTGCCGATGACCTCGTGGCCCGGGATACGCGGATAATTGAGGCCGGGCCTGGGGCCGCCGCGCACGGTGAGGGCATCGCTGTGGCACACGCCACAGGCGTGAACGCGCAGCAGTACCTCGCGGCGCGCCGGGCTGGGCAGATCGCGCTGCTCGAGCTGCAGGGGCCCCCCTGCCGCCCGCACCACCATCGCACGCATACCGGTCATGTTCGCCGCCCTCCTGGCCTGGGCGGGCAGTTCTAGTGGATGCCGGGGCGGCTGTCGATCAGCCTGCGACGCATGGTTCAGGCCGCCCCATGGCGGATTACGACCGCCAGGTAGGCCACGAGCAGCGCAATAGTCGCCACAACATCGAGCGCGATGAATTCCATAAGCCACCACCAGGTCCAGGACATGCGGCAGACTCTAGCCAGCGCCCGCGGCCGAAACCGCCCCCGCGCGGGGGAGGGCACGCGGCAATTAAGTAAGTCCGGGCCTCTGTATTTAGGGGTATTGATATGCCAGACGTATCACGAAGTTGTGCGTCATCCGGCAGCCCCAGGGTGCGTTGCCAGCCATAGTGCGGCTGTTGCGAGGCTCGGAACCCGGACATGACGAGGTCAGGATCAAACCCGGGAACGGCGTGGCTGCTGGGGTTGCTGGCCGCGGTCGCCGCTTTCGCCGCACGAGCCGACGCCGTCGCGGCGGTGCAGGTGCTGCGTGCCGGGGGGTGCGGCGGCCTCGTGCCGATGGCCCCGGTGCTGCGGCGGAGCGTAGCCCTGGATCAGCTGGCTGAGGCGTGGTCGCATGGCACGCCGCTGCCGCAGCTGATCAGCGCGCGCGGGCTGCCCGCCGGCGGCACCCTCGGCGTGCACGTCACGGCGAGCGACACGCAGCTGCTCGAGCAACTGCGGCGCTCGCAATGCGCCGCGCTCGCAGACCGCGCTCTGCGCGAGATCGGTGCTTTCCGCCGCGACCTCGAGCACTGGGTGGTCGTGAGCGGCGGCAGTGCCGGGGCGACACCCGCCGCCCAGTACGCCGCCGTTGCCGCCACCGTTGGTTCCGGCACGCGCTACACATCACCCCCCGCCGCGGCAGCCGCAGTCTCGCTCTCGCAGCGGGCGCTGCAGCTGGTCAATGACGTACGGGCCCGCGGCACCCGCTGCGGCAAGCGCGACTTCGCCCCCGTGCATGCGCTCAGCCTTTCGGACACGCTCGCGACGGTCGCATTCGGTCATGCCAGCGATATGGCCGCGCATCACTACTTCGAGCATCAGGATCTGGCCGGCAAATCCCCCGCCGACCGCGTGCGGGCCAGCGGCTACCGCGAGCAGCTGGTGGGCGAGAACATCGCCTATGGTCCGAAGACGGTCGATGAGGCGGTGCAGGGCTGGCTCGACAGCCCGGGCCACTGCGAGAACATCATGGACCCGCGCTTTGCGCAGATGGGGCTGGCCTTTGCCAGCGGCCACGGCAGCCAGCACGGGCTTTACTGGGTGCAGCTGCTCGCCGCACCCAGGGCCTAGGCGCTGATCCCCGGAACGGTCGGGAAATCTTCCCATGGCCCCTCGGCTAGGCTCGCCGCGGGGGCTCAAGCACCCCCGCGGCCAGATGCCACTCCAGCGTGTGCGTCGCCGCGCGCGTTGGATCGGCGAGCGCAGGGGGAGTGCGTGGGGAGAAGGGACCAAAGAAGGCTGGCCATGGCGGCCGCGGCGCTGGCTGTGCTGCCCGTCACCTGGGGCGCCGAATCCGCCGCGCCACCCGGTAATGCTGCGGCGGTGCAGGAGCTGCCACAGGTGACCGTGATCGGCAATGCTCCGCTGCCGGGCTTCGGGTTACCCCTAAATCAGGTGCCCGCCAACGTGCAGAGCGCGGACAGCCAGGACCTGCAGCGCTCCCAGGCCACCGACGTGGCCGACTATCTCAATCGCAGCTTCAGCGGCATCAACGCCAGCGAGAGTGCCTCGAACCCCTTCCAGCTGGATGTCTACTACCACGGCTTCACCGCCTCGCCGCTGCTGGGCACCCCCGAGGGCTTGTCGGTGTACGTCGATGGCGTGCGCGTCAACGAGTCCTTCGGCGACACCGTCAACTGGGAACTGATCCCCGAATCGGCCATCTCCACCGTATCTCTGATCTCCGGCTCGAACCCGGTGTTCGGCCTCAACACGCTCGGCGGCGCACTGTCGGTGCAGACCAAGAGCGGTCACGACAACCCCGGCACGCAGTTCGAGGCGTACGCAGGCTCCTTCGGACGGCGCTCGCTGCAGGGCGAGAGCGGCGGGGCGCTCGGGGCGTTCGATTATTTCGCCACCGTGCAGTACTTCGACGAGGACGGCTGGCGTGACGGATCCCCGACGCGCCTGTGGCAGGCCTTCGGCAAGGTCGGCTGGCAGACCGAGCACACCGACCTGGATCTCAGCTACACCTACGCCGATGCCAGCCTCTACGGCAACGGCGCAGTGCCCCTGAGCATGTACGACTACCGCCCACAGACCAGCTACACCCCGGACCTGACACACAACCTGCTGCACTTTGTGAATCTCACCGGCACGCAGTATCTGGGTGAGCACCTGCTGCTCTCGGCCAATGCCTATTACCGGCGTCTGGTGAGCGACACCAGCAACGGCAGCAACAACGACAACTACCTGAGCGATTCCTATCCGGGGCCGCCCATCGATTGCGGCGTGCCACCGCTTGAGAGCCTGACGATCGCCTACTGCTCACAGGCGGCCACTCAGGTCGGTGAGCTGCGCCAGCGCACCAGCGGCCTCGGCCTGCAGCTGACCGACTCGCAGGACCTGGGGCACTGGGGCAACCAGGCAATCCTCGGCGCCGACTACAGCGATGCCGAGGACAGTTTCGTCCAGGCGGTACAGTACGGCGCGTTCGCCCCGGACCGCACGCTCATCTACTACCCCAATCCGCTCAACGGCGCGACCGCGATCTCCCTGTCCGGCAGCAACCGCATCCTGGGTGTCTATCTCACCGACACGCTCTCCCCCTCGGCCTACCTGCACGTCACCCTCGCGGCGCGCTATAACCACAACACCGAGCAGCTTGATGGCTACAGCGTCGACACCGACGTCGGTGATGCCGGCGATGGCTTCGGTGAGACTCGCCCGCTCACCGGCACTCACACCTTCAGCCGCCTGAACCCGGCGCTCGGCTTCACCGTGACCCCGCACGATCAGCTCACCCTGTACGCCAACTACAACGAGGCGAGCCGCGCACCCACCGTCATAGAGCTCGGCTGCGCCGATCCCGAGAATCCGTGCGGGTTGCCCAATGACTTCGCCAGCGATCCCGCGCTCAAGCAGGTGGTGGCACGCACCTTCGAGATCGGCGCCCGCGGCGGCCGTGCCGACCAGCGCCTCACCTGGAGCGCGGACCTGTTCCGCACCGTAAACCGCGACGACATCCAGTTCATCGCCACCACCACGAATTCGGGGTACTTCGACAACGTCGGCAACACCCGCCGCCAGGGGCTGGATTTGGCCCTGGGTGGGCGTGCGGGTGGCCTGACGTGGAAGCTCGTCTACAGCTTCGTCGACGCGACTTTCCAGTCGGTGTTCGAGGTCAGCGCCGAATCCAACAGCACCGCGGATGCGGACGGCAACATCCTGGTGCATCCTGGGGACCGCCTGCCGCTCGTGCCACGTCACACCGGACGACTGGTGCTCGACTACGAGCTGACCAAGCGCCTGCAGGTCGGGGCCAACGTGATCATCGCCTCGGGTTCCTTCCTGCACGGCAACGAGAACAACGCCAACCAGGCGGGCACCACCAACGGGCAGGGCGAGTACATCGAGGGTACCGGGCAGATCCCCGGCTATGTGCTGGTGAACCTGCAGGGCACTTACCACCTTGGCTCCAGGCTCGAGCTGTTCGCGCGCGTCGTGAACCTCTTCGACCGCAAGTACGCAACCGCGGGCTTCCTCACCACCAATACCTTCACCCCGAGCGGCGCCTTCCGCTCCGATCCCGAGGACTGGACCAACGAGAACGCCATTTCCCCCGGGGCACCGCGCGGGGTGTGGGCCGGCGTGCGCTTGCACTTCGACTGACTAGCGTCGCCTGCAGCAGCAGCCACTGGTGGCGCGGGGCACGTACTACACTTGTCGCCAACTGCTGCGGGGCGATGCGCACGGGGTCACCCGTGCCGCCTGCGCACCGAGGGGCCCCGGATGTACCTGCACACGCGTCTCCTGCTCGGGATCCTGGCCGTGACGCTCTTTGCACTCGCGGTGAGCGTGCTCGTGCCCCTGGCCTCGTTGCGGCAGGACGTCACGCGCGAGACCGAGGCTTCGATGCAGCTCGCGACGCTGCTGCTGGACATCGAAGCCGGCATTCGCGGCAGCGCGAGTGCCGCGGATGCCACGCGCGGCGCTGCGCAGAAGCTGCGCGCCGCCCCCGCTCTGCGTCATGTCAGCCTGGCGCTGCTGGATCGCCAAGGCGGCGTGCTCGCCGTGACCGCCCCCGACGCGCCGCGCATCGGCTGGCTCGAACGGCTGCTGCTGCCGAGCCCCGGGGAGCGCACCGTGAATCATCCCCTGAGCTACGCCGGCAGCAGCCTGGGCGTGCTGCGCGTGCGCTCCAACCCGCTGTCCGAGTTCGAGGAGCTCACCGAGCGGGTCGGCAGCGACATTGCACTGCTGGCGGTCGCGATTCTCGCTATGGCGGTCAGCATCTACTGGCTGGTGCGCCGCGGCCTGCGGCCCATCGGGGCCATCAAGGGCGCGCTGACGCAGTTGGCGCAGGGCGAGCTGGACACCCGGCTGCCGCACTTTCGCCTCAAGGACCTGGATGAGATCTGCGTACGCTTCAACCACTGCGCTGGCGCGCTGCAGGAAGCGGCCGAGAACCGCCGCGAGCTCACCCGCCGCCTCATCAACGTCGAGGAGGAGGAGCGCACGCGGCTCGCGCGCGAGCTGCACGATGAGCTCGGGCAGAGCCTGACCGCCATCAAGGTCGACGCCGTATACATCGAGCGCGAGGCGCAGGGCCGCTGGCCGCAGATCGCCGCCTGCGCCCAGGGAATCGAGCGTCTCAGCAGCGAGGTGATGCAGCTGATCCGCGGCATGCTGGCGCGGCTGCGCCCGCACGCACTGGAGACGCTGGGCTTGCGCGAGTCGCTGCAGGAGCTCATCGCGAGCTGGGAGAGCCGGGTCGCCGAGCGGCTGCGCTGCGCACTCACCATGAGCGTGCCGGCCGGGTTGCTCAGTCCCGAGCTCAACATCGCCATTTACCGCCTCGTGCAGGAGGGGCTGACGAACGCGGTCCGTCATTCCCAGGCCACGCGCCTGGACATCCGCGTCACGACCGACGCCCCGGCGCCTGGCCCCGGAGCACGCGTGCACGTGCGCCTGGAGGAAAGCGGCTCGCGCACGCCCGCGGGCGCTCCGGCCGCCACCGGGATGGGGCTGCTCGGCATGCGCGAGCGGGTCGAGGCACTCGGCGGGGAATTGACACTCACCAGCAACCCCGGCGGACTGAGGCTCGAGGCGTGGTTGCCGCTGCCGGCTCAGCCGGCGGAGGTGGCGGGTGGCTGAAGCATCGAGCGTGCGCATCGTGCTCATCGACGATCACGCGGTGGTGCGGGCCGGGTACCGGCGCTTCCTTGAGCAGGAGGCCGGCTACGCGGTCATCGCCGAAGCCGGCTCTGCGGAAGAGGGTTACGCGCTGCTGCAGAAGCTCACCCCGGACATCCTGATCCTCGATCTGAGCATGCCGGGGGAGGGTGGGCTGTCGGCGTTGCGGCGCTTCAAGCTGCGCTGGCCGCTGCTGCCGGTGCTGATCTTCAGCATGCACGATCATCTCGCATTTGCCCTGCAGGCGCTGCGCGCCGGCGCCAACGGCTATGTGACCAAGAGCAGCGAACCGCAACAGATGGTAGAGGCCGTGCGCCGGGTCCTCGCGGGGCAGCTGGCGCTCAGCCCGGACCTCGAGCGGCGCATGATGCGTCGCGGCAGGCAAGCCGCCGCGGAGGCGACCCTGGGGCTCTCGGTACGCGAATTCGACATTTTCCGCCTCATCGCCAGCGGCAAGACGCATGAGGAGATTGCGCAGCTGCTGTCGCTGAGCATGAAGACCGTAGCCAACCAGCACTCTCTGATCCGCCAGAAGCTCGCGATCAACTCCGACATCGAGCTCTACCAGCTGGCCGTCGAGTGCGGGGCGGTGGAAGCGCGCGCGCCGCGCTCCTGAAGCCACCGCGCCGCGAGCATCAGCGTCAACGTGGCCCGAGTAGCGCGGTTGGGCAATTGAATTTGCCCACTCCGTGGGCCATGCTTTGCGCCGACGCGTGCCGGGCGCTCCAGACATTCCAACAAGAGGTGACGACCATGGCCGAACCCAGACCGCTCGCTCATTCCCTGGCCCACGGCATAGAACAGCTGCACCGTTCGTGGGGCTGGTTCGTCGCGCTCGGGCTGCTGCTGATCGTGCTCGGGGTCGTCTGCGTGCTTGGCGAGGTGGCGACGACCGTGATCTCCGTGCTGGTGCTCGGCTGGCTGCTGCTGCTGAGCGGCATCGTCGCGCTCGTACACGCCTTCCAGACGCGCACGTGGAGCGGCTTCTTCCTCTACCTGCTGAGCGCGGTGCTGCGCGGCCTTACCGGGTTCCTGCTGGTGCGCTACCCGCTCGCCGGTGCCTTCAGCCTGACGCTGTTGCTTGCAACACTGTTCATTGTCGGGGGCATTTTCCGGCTGGTGGGTGCCATGAGCCTGCGGTTCCCCATGTGGGGCTGGACCGCCATCTCCGGGGTCATCGCGCTGCTGCTCGGGGTGATGCTGCTGTGGCAGTTGCCGGCCTCGAGCCTGTGGTTCCTCGGACTGGCGGTTGGCATCGACCTGATCTTCGAGGGCAGCGGACTGATCGCACTCGGCAGCGCGCTGCGGCGGCACACGCTCCCGCTCGTCGCGGCGACGCGTCCCTGAGGCACGCTCCGCGGTCGCCCGCTGGCGGCGTGGCGCCGCACGTGCCCGGAGATTCCGGCCAGGGGGGTTGGTCGCCCCCGCTTGTGTGTATCGTCACGTTGCGGTGGCCGCGTACATTGGCGCTGCTTCGGTTGGGTTGGATGAGCGCTCCCGGCGCCACCACGGTTGACGCCGACGGCTAGAGCGGCCGCGTCCTCACCCAGGCCTGGCTCTCGATTCCTCGTTGCAGCATCTCGCCACTGGAACAGGTGGCGTTCCTGCATGGCCTGGTGACACCACGGCTTGACGTCTCGAGCAAGGCGTATGAGATGACCGGACGTATCACCGGCGCAGGGTGAGGTCGCACGCGGCTGGCAGGTGCACGGCAAGAGCGGCACGGGCTTCGAGATGTTCCCCGGACGGCGCTGGCCCGGACCTCAGGCGCCAGATTGGGTGGTACGTCGGTTGGGCAACCCGCACGGACCACAGCGTGGTCTTTGCCTGTCTCATCCACGATGAGCTGCCGCAGGACATGCGGGCCGCGGCCCGCGCGAAGGCGGCGCTGCTGGCCGAGCTGCCGCGGCTGCTCGAGGCGCAGGCCCGCTAAGAGGGCGTTCCGCGCGGCAGATTGCGCCTTCCGGTCAACGCCGTGGCGCGATAATGCGTTCGAGCAGGGAGTGACGGCGGACACCATCGGACCGCACCGGAGGGCGAGGACTGCATGAAGAGCGCAAGAGGACGCACGTATCGGGCCGGCGCAGCGCTGGTGATGACCGCCGCGTGTGCGCTGGGCGCCGCCGCGTGGGCGCAGGCGCCGGCCCCGCCCCCGGCACCAGCAGCGCCATCGGCTGCGGCAGCGGACGCCGAACAGCCGCCGGTGGCTGCGCAGTGGACCCGCAAGGAGCTGCGTTTCACATTCATGGGCTTTACCGCGACCTACTCCTGCGACGGCCTCGCCACCAAGGTGCGCGATGTGCTGCTGTTGCTGGGAGCGCGCGCCGGTAGCCTTAAAGTCAACCCGTACGGCTGTTCGGCCGGGTTCGGTACGCCCTCCAAGTTCCCCTCGGTGGCGGCGAGCTTCGAGGTGCTCGTCCCGCTGCCGCCGCAGGACGCCCCGCCCGGAACCGAGGTGGTGCCGGCGCACTGGCAGAACGTGGTGGTGGCGCCGCGCGGGGAGCCGTTGCGTGCCGCGGGCGACTGCGAGCTGAGCGAGCAGGTGAAGACCGGCATCCTGCCCGCCTTCAGCCCGCGAAACGTCACTTACAGCTCCACCTGCATCCCGCACCAGCTGCAGGTCGGCGGCACGCAGCTGACCGCCGAGGTGCTGATCGCAGACTCACCGACCGCGGCCGCGGCGCAGCGTTAGCGCCCTTTCAGCTGATCTGATCCGGCAGGACGCTCCTGCGGCGCGCAATGTAGGCGCGCAAGGCCTCATCGCGGGCGGCATCCAGCGGCGGCGGCTGGTAGGCGGCGAGCAGTTTCTGCCAGCGCTCGTGCGCGCGCGTCAGCTGGTCGCGGCTGCCGGCCTCGCTCCACTGCTCGTAGGAAGCATTGTCGGCAAGCTCGAACTCGTAGTACGCGCGCTCGTAGTTCTGCAGGGTGTGTTGCGCGCCGAGGTAGTGCCTGCCCGGGCCGATCTCGCGGAATGCCGCCAACGCGAAGGCGTTCTCATCGAGTGCCAGTCCGGCGGCCAGCGTGTGGAAGGCGCCGAGCTGATCGACGTCCATGACGAACTTTTCGTAGGACATTGCCAGCCCCGCCTCGAGCCAGCCGGCGGCATGCAGCACGAAGTGTGCCCCGGCGAGGAATGCGGGCCAGAGCGAGTTGGCGCTCTCGCTCGCCGCCTGCGCATCGGGCACCTTGGAAGCGCACAGGTTGCCGCCGCAGCGCAGCGGCACGCCCAGGCGACGCGCGAGCTGCCCGATCGCCAGGTACGCGAGCGCCGGTTCGGGCGTGCCGAAGGTGGGCGCGCCACTGCGCAGCGACATCGAGGACAGGAAGTTGCCGAGGATCGCGGGCGCCCCCTTGCGCTCGAGCTGGGTGAGCGCCACGCAGAAGGTGGCCTCGGCGAAGCACTGCGCCAGGGCGCCCGCGGTGGTCACCGGACCCATGGCGCCGCCGAGAATGAAGGGCACGCACACTGCGGCCTGGTTGGCGGCGGCGTAGGTGCGGATGACGCGGCTCGCTTCTCCGTCCAGCACCAGCGGCGAGTTCACGTTTACATTGCCGAGCAGCACGCAGTGCTGCTCGAGGAACGGCCCGCCGAAGAGCAGCCGGCACATCTCGATGGAATCTGCCGCGCGAGCCGCGCTCGTGACCGAGCCCATGAAGGGCTTATCGGAGTAGCGCATGTGCGCGTACACCATGTCCAGGTGACGCTGGCTGACCGGCACGTCCACCGGTTCGCACACCGTGCCGCCCGAGTGATGCAGCCACGGACTCAGGTAAGCCAGCTTGACGAAGTTCTCAAAGTCCGCAAGCGTGCCGTAGCGCCGCCCGCGGGCGAGGTCGGTGACGAACGGCGAGCCATAGGCTGGTGCGAACACGCTGTGGCGGCCACCGATCTCGACGCTGCGCGCCGCGTTGCGCGCGTGCTGCGTGAACTGCGCGGGAGCGCTCGCGCTCACCAGCTGCCGCGCGAGGCCCGCCGGCACGTGCACGCGGCAGTGCTCGCGTACCGTGGCGCCCGCGCGCCGCCACAGCTCCAGCGCCTCCGCATCGCCGCGGATCTCCATGCCGATCTCCTCCAGGAGTTGATCGGCCTGCTGCTCGATGCGCAGCAGCGCTTCCTCGTCCAGGATCTCGTACGGCGCGAGCCGGCGCGTGAGAAAGGCGGGCGCCGCGGGCGGCAGCGCGCGCCGTGCCTTGCGCGCCTCGCGCGCGGCGCCCCGCGGGCGCGCTGGACCGCTGGAGTCAGATTCGCTCATGGGCCGTGTCCGATGGTAGCCGAGGCGCGTGCACAAAGCGCTGCGACAGGCTATCCGAACCGGCCCCACGGACCACAGCGCCCGGTCATCATCGCAGCGCCGGCCCGGTGATGGCGCTGCCGCTGGTGACCTTCAGCTTCAACACCCACTGGGACGGCCATTACCGTACCTATCCCTGGTACATGCGGCGTGGCTACTACTAGGGCCAGTGGAACCACTATCCGCATGGCCGGCCGCCGCCGCCGCCGCGACCGCCTCCGCCACCGCAGCCACGCTGAGTTGCGAGGCGCGCGAACTCAGTAGGGGAAGGAGCGCGCGCGCCGCTGATCCTGCTCGATGTCGCGTGCGGCGATGAAGTAGTGAATGGTGGCCCACAGCCCGGTGGGCACCATGCACAGCATCGCGATGCGCAGGGCGTCGGCCTCCGAATAGTGCGCCGCTACGAACCAGTCGTTGAGCTGGCCGATGACGATAGGGGCAATCACGAGGTTGCCGACGTTGGCCAGGAACAGCGTCATGGCGCAGAACATGGCGCGCATGCGGCACTGCGCGAGGTTGTTGAGCAACCCGAAGCAGGGGCCGATGTAGAAGTAGATAGCCGGGATGAAGATCCAGAACATGAGGCGTGCCACCGCCAGATCGTGTGTGGCGTAGGCGCCCCAGGAGGCGAGTGTCGCGATGAAGGTGCCGCCCCCCAGCAGCCACATGATGCGCCGCGCATCCGCCATCACCGGACGGGCCATCAGGACGCCGGTGAGCACCGTGGCCGCCGACCCGCCCACCAGGTGGGCATAGGAGGTGACGTTGGCCGCATCCCCCGGGCTTAAGTGGTAGGTGCGCTGCACGAAGGCCTGAGTCCAGTACATCAGCCCCCAACCCCACAGCGCGCACACCGCGCTCCCGATCATCAGGTGCACGGCAGAGCGCTGCGACCACCAGAAGCGCGCGGTCTCGGCGAGGCCCGGCGCCGCCCCGTCGTCGCCGGCATCCAGGCAGCCGCGCCGTGGCTCGTGCACCGTGAGCCAGATAGACACGCCCACCAGCACACCAGGTACGCCGAGGGCATAAAACACCGCACGCCAGCCGAAGTGATCGTTGATGGTGCCGGCCACCTGGTAGCCGATCCACGCGCCGATCGGGGCGCCGAGGGAGAAGACCGTGAGCGCCATGGCACGGCGCGTGGCGGGGAAGTAGTCCGAAAGCAGCGAGCTTGCGCCCGGGGTGCCGCCGGCCTCACCGACCCCCACGCCGATGCGCGTCAGCGCGAACTGCAGCGTGCTCTGTGCCAGCCCGCACAGCGTGGTCATCAGCGACCAGACCACCAGGCATACCGCGATGATCTTGCGGCGGCTGTAGCGATCGATCAGCCACGAGAGCGGAAAACCCAGCACCACGTAGAACACCGCCAGGGGCCAGGCGGTCACGAAGGCCACGCCAAAGTTGCTCAGGTGCAGGTCGGCCTTGATCGGATCCAGCACCGTGGAGACCACGTAGCGGTCGGCGATACTGAGGGTGTACACCAGGCACGTCATGATGAGTACGTACCAGCGCTGCCCGAAGGAGGCGAGACCTGGCGACTCGAGCGCGCCCGTGAAGCTAGATTCGGCTTGGCTCATGGCACTCCGCTGCCCAACTGCGCGTGCAGCAGGTTACGCGAGCGGCGCACGACTGTCTTGCAGTATGAGGTCGGCGGCCTTCTCGGCCAGCATTATGGTGGGTGCGTGCGTGTTGCCGGAGGTGACGTTGGGAAAGGCGGCCGCATCCACCACGCGCAGCCCGGCGAGCTGGTGCACGCGCAGCTGCGCATCGAGCACCGAGCTGTGTGCATCGGTCCCCATCGCACAGGTGCAGCTGCTGTGGAAGACGCTGCCGGCGCGCGCCCGGAAGTCTGCGAGCACGTCCGCGTCGCTGCGCACCGTGAGCCCTGGCTCGCGCTCGCCGGCGTTGACGGCCGCCAGCGGCCCGGCGGCGGCGAGCTGGCGCAGCACGCGCGCGCCGTCGAACACGTCGGCAAGATCGGCGGCGGCGGCGAGGGAGTTGGGTTCGATCGCCGGGCTGAGCTGCGGGTCCGCGCCGCGGATATGCACCGAGCCGCGACTGTGCGGTCGACAGGTGTTGAAGGACATGAGGAAGCCCGGGTAGGGGTCCGGATTCAGCAGGCGCCGTCGTGTGCCGTGGGTGGTGGTGGTGTAGCTGGCCGGGTTGAAATAGATGTGCAGGTTGGGACGGCTGAGTCCGGGTCGGCTGCGCAGGAAGGCCCCGGCCTGGTTGACGCTCATCGCCAAGGGCCCCGAGCGTGACAGCGCATAGCGCAGCGCCGCGCGCACCTTGCCGTACCAGGGCGCCAGCTGATCATTCAGCGTCGGCACCCGCGAGCGGTAGTAGTAGGAGGCGCACAGGTGATCCTGCAGACCCTCGCCCACCGCCGGCAGGTCGGCGATCACCGGGATGCCGAACTGCCGCAGGCGCGCCGCCGCGCCGACGCCGGAGAGCTCGAGCAGCTGCGGCGAGTTGATGGCACCACCGCACACCAGCACCTCGCGCACGGCGCGCGCGCGCTGCAGCGCGCCTGCTTGCAGGTACTCGACGCCGCGGGCGCGCCTGCCCTCGAACAGGATGCGCGTCGCGAGTGCGCGCAGCTGCACGCTGAGGTTGCGCCGCCGGCGCGCCGGCTTGAGATAGGCATTGGACATCGACACCCGCACCCCGTTCTTGATGGTGACGTGCCACAGGCCCGCGCCCTCGCGCTGGGCGCCGTTGAAATCGCTGGTACGCGGGATGCCGATCTCCTCGCAGGCGCGCAGAAACACCTGGCACAGGGGATGCACGCGTGCCGACTCATCGCTCACGTGCACCGGACCGCCGGCGCCGTGCCACTCGGAGGCGCCCCAGGCGTGGTCCTCGAGCTTGATGAAATAGGGCAGCACCTCGGCCCACGACCAGCCGCGCGCCCCGGCGGCCGCCCAGTCATCGAAGTCGCCCGCCTGGCCGCGCACGTACACCATGGCGTTGATCGAACTCGAGCCGCCGAGCACCTTGCCGCGCGGCCAGAACTGGGTGCGGTTGTTCAGACCCGGATCCGGCTGCGACTCGTACATCCAGTTGAAACGCGGGTCATTGAAAGTACGCCCGTAGCCGATCGGTACCTGGATCCACAGCGAGCGGTCGGCTCCGCCGGCCTCCAGCAGCAGCACGCGGTGCGCGGCGCTCGCGCTCAGGCGGTTGGCGAGCACGCAGCCGGCAGCGCCGGCGCCGACGATGATGTAGTCATACTCAGTCATTGTGTGATAAGCATCCCAACATGAAACTGACGCACGTCAAGACCTTTGTGGTCGGCAACCCGCCGCCATCCTACGGCGGGCGCTACTTCGTGTTCGTCAAGCTCACCACCGACGGCAACGTGCACGGGGTCGGCGAAGCATACTGCGTGCCGTTCCACCCGGACCTGGTGGCGCAGATGCTCGGCGACGTGTTCGCGCGCTACCTCGAGGGCGAGGATCCGCACGACATCGAGCGCATCTGGCGGCGCGTCTACAACGCCGGCTATAGCGGGCACCCGGACCTGGCGCTCATGGGCGTGCTGTCGGCGCTCGAGATGGCCTGCTGGGACATCATCGGCAAGGAGGCCGGGGTGCCGGTCTACAAACTGCTCGGCGGGCGCGTGCACGAGCGGCTGCGCGCCTACACCTACATCTACGCCCGCCCCGGCGACAAGGTAAACGTCTACCAGGACCCGCAGCTGTCCGCGCAGCGCGCCGCCGAATATGTGACGCAGGGGTTCACCGCCATCAAGTTCGATCCCGCCGGGCCCTACAGCGCCTTCGACGGGCGCCAGCTCTCGCTGCCGCAGCTGGAGCTGTGCGAGCGTTTCATGCGCGAGCTGCGCGCCGCGGTGGGTGACCAGGCCGACCTGCTGTTCGGCACGCACGGACAGATGACCGCCGCCGGCGCGATACGCCTGGCGCGGCGCCTCGAGCCCTACGAGCCGCTGTGGTTCGAGGAGCCGGTGCCGCCGGATGCCCCCGAGGAGATGGCGCTCGTGGCGCGCGCCACGCGCATCCCGATCGCCGCCGGTGAGCGCCTCGCCACCAAGTACGACTTCGCGCGGCTGCTGCGCGCGCAGGGCGCGGCGATCCTGCAGATGAACCTCGGGCGCTGCGGGGGGCTGCTCGAGGGCAAGAAGATCGCCGCGCTCGCCGAGGTCCAGCACGTGCAGATCGCGCCGCACCTGTACTGCGGCCCGGTGGTGGGGGCGGCCAACATCCAGCTCGCCACCTGCAGCCCGAACTTCCTCATCCTCGAGGGCATCGAGCGCTGGCAGGGCATCCATGCGGACCTGCTGGTGCGGCCGATACGCTGGGAGGCCGGCTACGTCATCCCGCCCGCCGAGCCCGGGCTCGGCGTCGAGCTCAACGAGGCCTTCATCGCGCGCCATCCCTACGCGGGGCGCGAGCTGCACCTGGAGTCCCTGGGCACACCCGTGCCATAGCGCCGCATCACCGGTAGGCCGTCCACACCGTCTTCAGGTCGCAGTACTTGTCGATGGCGTGCGGCGAGCGGTCGCGTCCGGAGCCGGACTGCTTGAAGCCGCCGAAGGGCGTGGCCATGGTGGAACGGTCGAAGGCGTTCACCCACACGGTGCCGCCGCGCAGTTGTTGCGCGAGGCGGTGGGCACGGTTGATGTCGCGCGTCCACACCGCCGCAGCCAGCCCGTAGGGGGTGTCGTTGGCCAGGCGCAGCGCCTCGGACTCTTCGCGGAAGCTCATGACGGCGAGCACGGGGCCGAAGATCTCCTCGCGCGCGACGCGCATCTCCGGGCGCACCGCATCGAGCACCGTGGCCTCCACGTAGAAGCCACCGAGTTCGGTGAGGGCGCGCCGCCCGCCGATGACCACCTGCGCACCGGCCGCGACGCCGTCCTCGATGTAGCCGAGCACGCGCTGCATATGCTTCTCATCGATCAGCGCACCCATCTGCGTGCCCGCCTCCAGCGGGTGGCCGAGCGTGATGGTGGCGGTGACGCGCTTGAGCTCACTTAGCAGCTCCGCCTTGACGCTCTCGTGCACGATCAGCCGGGACCCGGCGTGACAGGTTTCGCCGCTGTTGTAGTAGATGCCCCAGGCGATATCGCCGGCAGCGCTGGCCAGATCCGCATCCGCGAACACCACCTGCGGGGTCTTGCCGCCGAGTTCGAGCGCCACGCGCTTCAGGTTCGACTCCCCGGCGTAGCGCAGCATGAGGCGGCCGACCTCGGTGGAGCCGGTGAAGGCGATCAGGTCCACCTCCGGGTGCAGCGCGAGCGCGCGCCCGGCTTCCTCGCCATAGCCGGGCACGACGTTGAAGACCCCCGGCGGCACTCCCGCCTCGAGTGCCAGTTGCCCGAGGCGGATGCCGCTGAGCGGGGATTGCTCGGCGGGCTTGAGCACCACGCTGTTGCCGGTCAGCAGCGCCGGCCCGACCTTCCAGCAGCTGATGATCAGCGGGTAGTTCCAGGGCACGATGGCGCCCACCACCCCGAGTGGCTCACGGCGGATGAGCGCCAGGTCATCCGGCCCGGTCGGGGCGACCTCGTCATACAGCTTGTCGGCGAATTCGGCGTAGTACTCGATGCAGTCGGCGCAGCTGGCCACGTCCACCGACACGGAGTTGCTGATCGGCTTGCCGACGTCGCGCGTCTCCAGCAGCGCCAGCTGCGCGCGGTCGGCACGGATGGCCTCGGCGAAGCGGCGCAGGATGCGCTTGCGTTCCCTGGGCTCTGTGCGCCGCCAGCTGCCTTCCTCGAAGGTGCGGCGCGCGGCCGCAACGGCGCGCTCGATCTCGGGAGCGCCGCCGCGGGTCACCGCGCAGATCGCCGCGCCGTCGATCGGACTGATGTCCTCGAAGGTGCGACCGTCGCGCGCCTCCTCCAGGCGGCCGTCGATCAGGGCGCGCCCTTCCGGGCGCAGTTGCCGCGCGAGACGCTCCCAGTCGGGACGCTGCTTGGGCAGGGTGGAGGTGACGGCGCTCATGGGCATCCTAGCTTTCCCGATTTCCGCCCCGACCGGTGAGCCGATAAATTGAATAGCCCCATCTAAAAGAGGCATCGGGGGTATCGGGACCCTGATTAGAATAATGCGCCCGCGCATTTCGGGGGCGGCTTTCGGGCGGAGGCGCTGCATGGCGAAGAAGAGCAAGGTGAAGTCAAGCACGCGCGGTACGCGCGCCCGGGCGCGCCCCGCGCGCCCCAGCACCCGGGCAGCTGCGCCGGCGAGCTCGCCCGCCGCGAGCCGCGACCTCATGGCGCGCCTCAGGGACGGCGCGGTCATCTGCGCCGAGGGCTACGTGTTCGAGCTCGAGCGGCGCGGTTACCTGCAGGCCGGTGCCTTCGTGCCCGAGGTGCTGTTCGAGCATCCCGAGGTGGTCGAGCAGCTGCACATGGACTTCGTGCACGCCGGCTCCGATGTCACCGAGGCGCTCACCTACTACGTGCACCGCGAAAAGCTGCGCGTCATCGGCCGTGAGCAGGACCTGGTGCCCATGAACCGCGCGGCGCTCGCGATCGCCAAGCGCGTGGCGCGGCGCACCGGCACCTTGTTCGCCGGCGACTTGTGCAACACCAATATCTATGACCCCTCCGACAAGGCCTCCTTCCGCGCGGTCGAACGCATCTTCGCCGAGCAGGTCGGGTGGGCGGAGGAAGCCGGCGTCGACTTTTTCGTCGCCGAGACCTTCTCCTGGGTGGCCGAGGCGCTCATGGCGCTCGCTGCGATCCGCAAGTACTCCAGGGCACCGGCGGTGATCACGCTCGCCATGCATCGCGAGGAGGTGACGCGCGATGGCTTCTCGGCGGCGGAGGCGTGCCGGCGCCTCGAGGCCGCCGGCGCGGACGTCGTGGGGCTCAACTGCCACCGCGGGCCCGCGACGATCATGCCGATGATGCGGGCGATCCGCGCGGCCGTGAAGTGTCACGTGGCGGCGCTGCCGGTGCCATACCGCACCACGGCGGCGCAGCCCTCGTTCATGTCGCTCACCGACCCGTACTGCGAGGGCGCGCGCGCCTTCCCGGTGGGACTCGATCCCTTCGTCTGCACGCGCCAGGAGATCGCCGACTTCGGCCGCGAGGCGTACGCGCTCGGCATCCGCTACCTCGGCGTCTGCTGCGGGGCCGGGCCGCATCACATCCGCGCACTTGCCGAGGGCATCGGGCGCTCGCCGCCGGCCAGCCGCTACAGCGTCGACATGTCCAGGCACGCCTTCTTCGGCGAGCATGCGCGCATCAAGGCCGTGCAGAAGGACTACCGCGCCAAGCTCTGAAGAGCGTGCCCGTGAAATACTCCGCCCTCGCCCTGGTGCGCGGCGCGCTCACCCGGCAGGCGAACTGGCCTGCGGTATGGCGCTCGCCCGAGCCCAAGCGCCGCTACGATGCCATCGTGATCGGCGGCGGCGGCCACGGGCTGGCGACCGCCTATTACCTGGCGAGGAACCACGGGCTGACCCAGGTGGCGGTGCTCGAGCGCGGCTGGCTCGGGGGCGGCAACACCGGCCGCAACACCACGATCGTGCGCTCCAATTACCTGTACCCCGAGAGCGCGCGCCTGTACGACTTCTCGCTGCGGCTGTACGAGGGGCTGACGCGGGAGCTGAACTTCAATCTGATGCTCTCGCAGCGCGGGCTGATCGACCTGGCGCACAGCCGTCACGACCTGGACTCGATGGCGCGCTGGGTCAACGCCATGCACATGAACGGCGTGGATGCGCAGCTGCTAACGCGCGAGGAGGTCGCCGCGCGCGCGCCGCTCTTGGACATGTCCCCCGAGGCGCGCTTCCCGATCCGCGGCGGCTTCCTGCAGCCGCGTGCGGGCACCGCGCGTCACGACGCCGTCGCCTGGGGCTACGCTCGCGCGGCCGATGCGCTCGGCGTCGACATCATCCAGAACTGCGAGGTGCGCGGCTTCAGCCGCGGGCCGAGCGGGCGCATCAGCGGCGTCGAGACCAGCCGCGGTCCCATCGCGAGCGAGCGCATCGGCATCGCCGTCGCCGGGCACAGCTCGGTGCTCGCGGCACTGGCCGGGTTCAGGCTCCCGGTCACCAGCTATGCGCTGCAGGCGATGGTGACCGAGCCGGTCAAGCCGGCGCTGGACGTGGTGCTGCTCTCGCCCGGCACCGGGGCCTACGTGAGCCAGTCGGACAAAGGCGAGATGGTGCTGGGCGCGGCGCTCGATCTGTTTCCCTCCTACGCGCAGCGCGGCAGCTTCGCGCTCACCCAGGGCATCCTCGCGGCGACGCTGGCGATCCTGCCGGCCTTCAGCCGCCTGAAGCTGCTGCGCCAGTGGGCGGGGATCGTCGACGTGGTGCACGATTCGAGCCCCATCATCGGCGCGACCCCGGTGCCGGGCCTGTACATCAACTGTGGCTGGGGCACCGGCGGCTTCAAGGGCATCCCGGTCGGGGGCTGGACGCTGGCGCACGTGATGGCGAACGGGCGCAGCCACGAGCTCGCCGAACCTTTCCAGCTTGAGCGCTTCCTCACCGGGCGGCTCATCGATGAAGCCGCCGCTGCCGGCATCGCGCACTGACGAGGAACCGGCCCATGATGCAGCTCGAGTGTCCCTGGTGCGGTGTCCGCGATGAAAGCGAGTTCGCCTGTGCCGGCACGACGCACATCGTGCGCCCGCCGCTGACGGCGAGCGACCGCGAGTGGGGCGAGTACCTTTTTTTCCGCGACAACCCCAAGGGGTTGCACCGCGAGCGCTGGCGCCACGTATTTGGCTGCGGGCAATGGTTCAACGTGGCGCGCGACACCGTGACGCACGAAGTGCGTGCGGTGTACGCGCTGAGTGCGCCGCCTCCCGGGCTCTGAGGCCATGACCAGCTACCGCCTGCCCGCGCCGGCCGGGCGCAGCATCGAGCGCCATGCACCCGTGCCGTTCAGCTTCAACGGCCGCGCGCTGCAGGGCTTCGCCGGGGATACGCTCGCCTCCGCGCTGCTCGCCAACGGCGTGCGCCTGGTCGCCCGTAGCTTCAAGCTGCACCGTCCCCGGGGCATCTGGTCCTGCGGGGCCGAGGAACCGAGCGCGCTGCTCGAGGTGGGCGAGGGCGCACAGCGCACCCCCAACGTGCGCGCAACGCTGCAGCCGCTGGTGCCGGGACTCAGCGCGCGCAGCCTCAACTGCTGGCCGAGTGTCGGTTTCGACCTCGGCGCGCTCACCGGAGCGTTCGCCGGGCTGCTGCCGGCGGGCTTTTACTACAAAACCTTCATGTGGCCCAACTGGCACTGGTTCGAGCCGGCCATCCGCCGCATGGCAGGCCTCGGAACGGCGCCCACGGAGCCCGACCCCGATCGTTACGAGGAGATGAGCGCGCAGGTCGAAGTCCTGGTGGTCGGCGGCGGACTTGCCGGGCTCGCCGCGGCGGCGGCCGCCGCGCGCAGCGGCGCGCGCACGCTGCTGCTGAGCGCGGGCGAGCGGCTCGGCGGGGCGCTGAGCTGGCAGCAGGACGCCGAGGTGGACACGCTGGAGAGCGAGTGCACGGCACTCGGCGTGCGCATCCTCACACGCACGGTGGGCTTCGGGATCTACGACCACAACCTGGTTTGCGCCTGCGAGCGACTCGCGGCCGACGGCGATCCCGCGGCCGCGGGCGGAGTGTTGCGCGAGCGGCTCTGGAAGATCCGCGCGCGCACCGTGATCGCCGCCACGGGTGCCTTCGAGCGTCCGCTGATCTTCCCGGACAACGATCGCCCGGGGGTCATGCTGGCGAGCGCCGCGCTGCGCTACGCCGGCGCCTACGGGGTCGCCTGCGGCAGGCGCGCCGTGCTCGCCGGCATCGGCGAGCGCGCCTTGCAGCTCGCCGCCGCCCTCAAGGGCCACGGGATCGAGGTCGCGGCCATCATCGACGCCCGCCCGCGGGAGGGCGCGCCGCGCGAGCTCGCCGGTGGCACACAGCTCTTCAGCGCCGCGACGGTGAGCGCCGTGCATGGCGCCCGCGGCGTGCATGGGATCACCCTGACGAGTTCGGATGGGCAACGCACGCGCCTCGCCTGCGACCTGCTCCTGACCGCCGGCGGGCTCGCCCCCGCCGTGCACCTGCACTCGCAGGCCGGCGGCCGTCTGCGCTGGCTTGAGCAGAGCGCCATGTTCGTGCCCGACGGTGCGACGCCCGGTCTGGTGAGCGTCGGTGCCTGCGCGGGAGTCTTTGAGCGGTCCGCACTCGTAGCGCATGCGGCCGAGAGCGCGGCCGCGGCGGTGCAGGGCCGCGCCCCGCCGGTGGTGCCTCTGGCCGGGACGGGCCTGGGCGGCACCCGTGCGTTGCCGGCGGCCGGGCGCGGCAAGCAATTTGTCGACCTGCAGAACGATGTGTGCGTGAGCGACGTCGCGCTTGCCGCGCGCGAGAACTATCGCGCGGTCGAGCACCTGAAGCGTTACACCACCACGGGCATGGGGACCGATCAGGGCAAGACCAGTAACATCAATGCGCTCATGCTCATGGGCGGCTTCACGGAGCGCGCGCCACCGGTAGTGGGCACGACACGCTTCCGGCCGCCGTTCACGCCGGTCACCGTGGGTGCGCTCGTCGGCCGGCGGATCGGAGCACTGTACCGGCCCCTGAAGCACCTGCCGGCCGAGGCCTGGCACCTGGCGCACGGTGCGCAGTTCGAGAATTTCGGCGACTGGCGCCGCGCGGTGACCTATGCCCGTGGCGGCGAGTCGCTCGAGCAGGCCGCGCAGCGCGAGGCACGCAGCGTGCGCACGCACGCCGGGCTCTTCGATGGGTCCCCGCTCGGCAAGCTCGAGGTGTACGGGCCGGATGCGGCGCGCTTCCTCGATCACATGTACGTCGGCCTCATGTCCGATCTTGCCCCTGGGCAGGCCCGCTACGGATTGCTGCTGAACGAGAACGGCGTGCTGGTCGATGACGGCATCGTCGCGCGCCTCGCACCCGGACATTTCTGGGTCAACACGACCAGCGCCGGCGCCGAGCGCACCGCGGCGGCCTTCGAGGAGTGGCTGCAGTGCGAGTTCACCGACATGCGTGTGCTCGTGACCCCGGTCACCTCGCGCTGGGGCAACGTCACCGTGGCAGGACCCCGCGCCTGGGACTGGCTGCGTGCCGCCGGCTTTGATGCCGCCTTCGCACCCCGCGCGCTGCGTCACATGATGATCCGCGACGGAATGCTGGAGGGGGTGCCGCTGCGCGTACTGCGCGCGAGCTTCAGCGGCGAGCTCGGCTACGAGGTGAACGTACCGGTGCTGCGGGCCGAGTGGCTGCTCGAGCGGCTCTGGGCGCTGCACGAGCGCTTCGGGGGCGTGCTCTACGGCATTGAGGCGCTCGAGGTGCTGCGCGTGGAGAAGGGCTATCTGCACGTCGGTACCGACACCGACGGCACGACCCTGCCGCAGGATGTGGGCGCGGCGCGCGCCCTGGCACGCAAGAGCAGCGCCTTCGTCGGCCGCCGCTCGCTGCTGCGACCCGCGGCGCGCGACCCGCAGCGACTGCGGCTCGTGGGACTCAAGAGCGCCGATGGCCGCACGCCGCTCCCGGTCGGCGGCCACATCGCCGCGCGGCCACCACCGGCGGACGCGGAGGGACACGTGACCTCCAGCTGCTTCAGTCCCGCGCTCGGGGAGCCGGTGGCGCTGGCGATGCTGCGCGGCGGGCAGGCGCGGGTTGGTGAGCGGCTGCGCGTCTATCACCTGGGCCGCAGCTGCGATGCGCTCGTCGTGCCCACGCCCTTCTTCGACCCCAAAGGGGAGCGGCTGCATGGCTGAGCTGCCTACTTGCGCGCCTCAGGGTGTTGTCATCGAGCTCACGACCGATACGCCCGCGGCGGCGCTGCGTCACTTTCCGGGGGCGCACGGGTTCGCCGCCGCGTTGGCGAGCCTCGGCCTCACGCTCCCGGAAACCGGGCGCGCGCGGCAAACGCAGGCGCACCTGCTGGCCTGGCGCAGTCCCACCGAGACGCTATGCCTGGCCTCGAGCGCCGCGGCGCTCGAGGAGCTCCGGGCGCCGCTCGCCTCCGCCGCCGATGGCTGCCTGGTCGAGCTCACCGGTGCGCTGCACGTATTCTCCCTGAGCGGTCCGCGCAGCCACGAGCTCCTGCTGCGCCTCGGCAGCGGCGCATCGATCCCCCTGCCGGGCGAGGCGCGCCGCAGCCGCATGGCGGACGTGCCCGTGCTGGCCATCCGCGTCAGCGCGGGCGAGGTGCACCTGGTGCTCGAGCGCACCTATAGCGAGCACCTGCGCGGCTGGCTGGAGGCATCGCTGCAGGACCTGAGGTGAGGTTCCGACCGCACATGGCCCTGGGCCTGGCGCTGGCGCTCTGGGGCAGTGGCGGGCTGCGTGCGCAGTCGGCCGCGGAGGTGAGCGCACTGGTCGCCGCACTGCCCGAGGCGCAGAGGTCCCTCTCCCGGTCCGCACTCGCGCACGGGGCCTCCGCCGCCCTGGTGCGGGCCTACGCCACCGGGGGCAATGCACCCTTGTGGATGAGCGCCGGGACCGCCTCCGCATCAGCGCAGGCACTGATCGGGGAGCTGCGTGGCGCCGAGCGCTACGGGCTGCGCGCCCAGGATTACGCCGGTGAGGCGCTGGCGCAGGAGCTCAAGGCGCTACCCGCATCCGCCGCGGGGCGTACGGCGGCGCTCGCCCGCTTTGATACACACCTGTCGGCGGCGGCACTGCGGCTGATCTGCGATCTGCACTTCGGGCGCGTGTCCCCGGAAGCCGCGGGCTTTCAGCTCGAGCAGACCCCCGGGCCCTTCGACCTCGCCCAGGCGCTGCGCAGCCTGGCGCAGTCGGGCGATCCGGAGGGTGCCCTCACCGCGGTCGAGCCGGTGTTCTATCACTACAAGCTCCTGAAGGACGCGCTTGCCCATTACCGCAAGCTCGCCCCCGAGCTGGGCGCGCTCCCCGCGCTGCCGCCGGTCAGGACCTCCGTCAAGAGCGGCGAGGCTTACGCGGGAGCGGCGGTGCTGCGGCGGCGACTGGAGATTCTCGGGGACCTGCCCGGCGGGGCCGCTGTGCCCGCGGATCCCGCGCGCTACGATGCCGAGCTGAGTGCGGCCGTGGGGCGCTTCCAGGACCGCCACGGGCTCGATGCCGACGGGGTACTCGGGCGCGCCACGCTCGCCGCGCTCAATACCCCGGTCGCACAGCGCATCCGCCAGATCAGCCTGACGCTCGAGCGCTGGCGCTGGCTGGTGCCCTTCAAGACGCCGCCGATCATCGTGAACATCCCGCAGTTCCAGCTGTTCGCCTTCCGCAGCACCGAGGACCGCATGGCCGACATCCTGCAGATGCACGTCATCGTGGGACGCACCTTCGCGCGCACGCAGACGCCGGTGTTCGAGGGCGACATGCGCTATGTGGTGCTGCGACCTTACTGGGACGTGCCCTACAGCATCACGCAGAAGGAGATGCTGCCGAAGATCCGCTCAAGTCCGGGCTACCTCGCGCGCGAGCACCTGCAGCTGGTCGACGGGCCGGGCGACAACTCACCGGTCGTGCCGCCGAGCGCGGCCAACCTCGCGCTGCTGGCGCAGGGCAGGCTGCGGCTGCGCCAGGAGCCGGGCGAGGACAACGCGCTGGGGTTGGCCAAGTTCATGCTACCGAACAGCTACAACGTCTACCTGCATTCGACCCCCGCGCACCAGCTGTTCAGGGATTCCGTGCGTGCCTTCAGCCACGGCTGCATCCGGGTCGCCGACCCACTTGCGCTCGCGACCCTGGTGCTCGCGGATGCGCCCGGGGAGTGGACGCGCGAGAAGATTCAGGCCGCGATGAATGGCAGCAGCACCGTGCGCGTCAACCTCAGCCGCCCGATCAACGTGCTGATCCTCTACGGCACGGCGCTCGCCACCGAGGGCGGCCCGGTGCTGTTCTTCCCGGATCTTTACGGTTACGACAGGAAGCTCGAGCAGCAGCTGCATCTGCCGCCCGCGCGCTAGGGCACCCGCGCGCCTACCAGTGGCGAACGCGGCCGTTGTCGAGGTGGACGAAATCGCAGGCGTGATAGTAGCCGACGCCGCCGCGCCCCATACCGAGGGCCAGGTCGCGCAGCGCTGCGGTGGCGACGCCCGGCAGGCGCACGTCGATGGCGCGCCCCTCCAGGTGCAGACTGTGCTCGGCGACCCCGTGCGAAAGCTCGCGCAGCATGGCGTTCGTCTGTGGTGAGCGGTAGCCGCAGATCACCTCGAACGGCTCGTCGCGGTCGGCGAGGGCCTGCAGCTCGTTGAGGATGTCGAGCACGCCCGGCTCGATCGCGCGCACGTCGCCGGTGCGAAAGTCGCGCAGCACCCGGTTGATCCGCTCGAGCTCGGCCGGCACATAGACGCCGTCGCGGTAGTAGACGCTGCTCAGGCGCTCGCCGGTGTGGGTATGGATGAAGGCCAGCGAGCGGGTCGGACTGGTGCGTGCCCACAGGCTAGGCGCCGGCAGGAATGCGAGCGCCACCGCGCCCGCCTGGCGCAGGAAGCGGCGTCGCGGGACGGCGGGTGCAGCGGGCAGAAAGTAGTGTCGCACCGGGGACTTAGGCTCGCAGACTTCGATCGCAGCGTATCATACGCATCGGGGGCGGCCTTGCCACGGACCTGCCGACCAACGGCAGAAAATTAAGGTGAGAATAAGTTCAAAAGCCGTCCCACGCGAAATCCGTCAGGGCCCGCGCAGCAGGGCGCGGTGCAGGGCATCCTGCCAGCCGGCGAGCAGCCGCGCGCGCCGCGGCGCGGACATCCGCGGCTCGAATCGCGCCTGGGCGGCCCAGCTGCGCGCGATCGCATCCAGGTCGCTCCACACCCCGCTGGCGAGTCCCGCTAGGTAGGCGGCCCCGAGGGCGGTGGTCTCGAGCTGCGCGGGCCGCTCGACCGGGGCCTCCAGGATGTCGGCCAGGAACTGGCAGAACCAGTCATTCGCGGCCATGCCGCCGTCGATGCGAATGCCCTGTGCCCGCTGCGCACCGTCGCGGCGCATGGCCTCGATGAGGTCGTGGGTCTGGTAGGCGACCGACTCGAGCGCCGCGCGCACCAGATGCGCCGGCCTGGTATCCAGCGAGAGCCCGCAGATGAGACCGCGGGCCTGCGGGTCCCAGTGTGGCGCCCCAAGGCCCACGAAGGCCGGCACGAGGTACACGCCGTGATCCTCCTCCAGGCTCGCCGCCGCCGCGGCGGTCTCGGCGGCCGTGGCGATCAGCTTCAGCCCGTCGCGCAGCCATTTCACCGCCGCCCCGGCGACGAAGATGGCGCCCTCCATGGCGTATGTGATGCGCCCGCCCACGCGGTAGGCCGCGGTGGTGAGCATGCGGTTCTCGGAGGCGACCGCCGTCGCGCCGGTGTTGAGCAGCAGGAAGCAGCCGGTGCCGTAGGTGGATTTCGCCATGCCGCTCTTGAGGCACCCCTGGCCGATGAGGGCGGCCTGCTGGTCGCCGGCGATGCCGGCGATGGG
>DATJVL010000057.1:0-127240 GCA_035501795.1 Steroidobacteraceae bacterium | reverse complement strand
CCAGGCCCGCGCCTCGGCTTCGCCCGGGTCCAGGCCGCGCGCTTCGTAGCTTTCCTCGATGTGCTCGGCCTTGCGCTTCTGCTTGGGCGTGTACTTGGACTTGTCCCCACGAGGCATGACGTCACCTCCGCGCAAAGACCGAATGCTCACGCGCAGGTGCACGAAAAGCTGTAGGCGCAGGCCCCGAGGCGGGATTGGGTAGAGGAGTGAGCTTACACTCACTCCCCTCCCACACCACCGTACGTGCGGTTCCGCATACGGCGGTTCAACGAGCACACTGGAGCCGCTGCTGTTCATGCAGCAGCGAGAGCAGCCCCAAGCGCGTGAAGTAGGCGGCGGGCAAAGCGATGTGCAGGTGGCGGGCACCGGCGTTCCACCACGGACCCCGGTTGCAGCCGGAGCCATGGAGGCTGCTTGAGTGCACGCCCAGCGCCCGCAGGCGGCGCGTGCGCGTCTGGGGACGCTTCCACTGCCGCCACTGCAGGCACCGCAGCCGTCGCCGCAGCCACCCGTCAAGCTCCTCCAGAGGGCCCTTGGTTTGCGTCAGCTGGAAGTAAGCGATCCAGCCACGCAACACCGGGTTGAGGACCTCGATCGTATGGTGCAGCGATCGGCCGCGCCCAAGGCGCATTTGCTTGCGCACGTTTTGCATCAGTCGCTGTACGCTCTCCGGGGCGATCCGCAGCCGCGGATCCCGGTGCGAGCTGAAGCTGTACCCGAGGAACTTACGCTCCCAAGGCCGCGCCACAGCGCTCTTCTGAGCGTTCACCTGTAGATGCAAGGCCTCCGCGAGGAAGCTCCTGATCCCACTCATGACACGCATTCCGGCTACACGACTGCCCACATAGATGTTGCAGTCGTCCGCGTAGCGGCAGAAGGCCAGACCCCGTCGTTCCAGCTCCCGGTCCAGATCCGTGAGCAGGATGTTGGACAGCAGCGGTGAGAGCGGTCCGCCTTGCGGCGTTCCCTCGCTTCGCGGCTGTACCAACCCCCCACTCATCATCCCCGCTTCCAGGAACCGGCGGACCAGCTTGAGCACCCGTACGTCACTGACCCGCCGTGCCACCCGCCCCATCAGCACATCGTGGTTGACCCGGTCGAAGAACTTCTCCAGATCCAGATCCACCACCCAGCGCTTACCTGCGCGGATGTACGCCTGCGCTCTGCGCACCGCCTGATGAGCGTTGCGTCCCGGGCGGAAGCCAAAGCTCCCCTCCGAGAAGCTCGGCTCAAAGAGCGGTTGCAGAACCTGATGCAGCGCCTGCTGGATAAGCCGGTCCAGCACCGTCGGTACCCCAAGTGTGCGTACCCCGCCTGAGGGCTTGGGTATGTCCACGCGGCGCACCGGCTGCGGCATGTACCGTCCCGCCAGCAGCGCTTCCTTCACGCTTGGCCAGTGCACCTTGAGCCAGCCCTTGAACTCGGCCACCGTGAGGTCATCAACCCCCGCGGCACCCTTGTTCTGAAGCACTCGCTGATACGCTGACCACAGGTTGCTGCGTTCGACCACCCGTTCCATCAGGTGATCCTCCGATTTCGTTTGCCCGGATGTCGCCGCGCTGATCTTGGCACCGACTCGCACGTTGCCGGACTTCCGGTCCGCAGCTTGCGCTTCGGCCCCCTTCGCAGGAGCTTCTGCCTCATCGATCCGCTTCGAGATCATCCGGCCTACTCTCGGTCTCGTCGTTCGGCCCTTCGGCAGTAACTGCCTACTATGGCCTCGGCTGACTTCTGCACAGGCCTCCGGGAACCTCTCGATCCCCGTAGCACAGCGGCACCCATGCAGATCTCCCCGGGTATTGCGCACTCTCCTTCACGCTTATGCCTGTCGGATCTACGCCGCACCGTTCCGTGCAAGTACCGGGCTTTGACGCTCTTTGCCGTCTCACCCCGATGCGTCGCCTCTATCCGCTTCCTGTTCGTCAGGCCAGCGCTTTGCCCACAGCTTCCTCCCGACGACACCTCACGATGACGCCGTTGCCGCTCAGCTAGCACTTCCCCTTGCCGGGTGTTGCGGAGGACTTTCACCTCCAAGAGAGTGCGCCCTGCCGGGCGCACAAAGAAACGGGCGTCCGCTTGCGCGGACGCCCGTGTACTCGCTCAGCTGACTCCTAGGGATGCGCGGCGGCGTGGGTCGCCGCTTTTGCATTCACCAGGCCCGAACCTGTGAAGTTGTTGAACTGCACCTTCGGGTTGGCCTGCACCGTGCCATTGGCGACCCCGCCGTCCTCGAACGCCACGGTCATCTTCATGCCGCGGAAGCGATCCGGGTCCTCCTGCGTCGAGCCCTGGATGGCCGCGAACACCGACATGCCGAAGTCGAACGAGTCACCACCGGTAAAGGTCCCCGGCGCGAAGGTGATCGTGAACTTCGTCTGATCCGGACTCGTCGTCCAGGCCATGTTGGCGATGCTGATACCCACCGCATTGCTGACGCTGAAGCGGTTCGGGTTCGCGCTCCAGCTCAGCCCGATGTTGGTGGTATCAAAGGTGATGCTCGCCACGTTGCGCTTCTTGCCGGCCGCCACTGCCAGGCTGAAATTGCTGGTGAAGCGCGTCCAGTCCTTGTTGGCGCTGAAGCTCACCGGACCGGCAAAGCCGCTGGCTATCCAGCGCTGATTCGGCAGGGCCACCGGGGTCGCCGTGCTCTCGAGAATCGAGTACAGCTTCTGCGGCTTGAGACTGCCCGAGCCGCCAGCGGCCTGCAGCACTAATGCACCCACGGCCGCCGCGTCCGGCGCCGCGGCGCTGGTGCCGAAGAAGTTCGGGAAGCCCGTGCCGTCAGGATCGCCACCACCGGGCGGGAAGAACGTGGTGTCCACGCCATCCCCGGCCGTAATTTGCGGCGACTGCCGGATCTGCGGCTGCTTCAGGCGATTGCCTTGGCTGTCAAAGTAGATCGTCACCGGCCCGGGCGAGCTGAAGTCCTCCGGGAACTTAGTGATCGGGTAGTACATGGCCGCCACGCCCAGACCGCCGCTCGCCGCCGAGTGACCACCGCTGGAGGGCGCGTTCTGCCGCTCGCTGACCGCCAGCGTGTTCTCCATGATGTACTTCAGGCGCTTCGCCGGGCCGCCGTTCAGCTTGCCGATGACGATCTGGAAGTCCCCGACGCTCGCACCGCCAACGACAGCGCCGGTCGGGATCATCTCCGCCAGCTCCAGCGGCTGATCGGTGGCGATGTTGCTGTCGAAGGTGTTGAACGACACCGGTGAGGTGTTTGGGTCGAGCCAGTGCCCGTCGGCATCGAAGATGTAGATGTTGTAGTCGGTCTGCACCTTGCCGAGGTTGAAGGGCTCATCCCACTGCAGATCCAGCACGGCATCTCCGGCGACCGTGAGATGCTGCGTGATGCTGGCAGTCCCGCCCGCGGGATTGAAGTTCATGAAGCTGATCGGGCGCAGCTCCGCGGGGATCTCCTCGAGGTGCAGGTTGCCACCGCCATTCTTCATCAGTTTCTGCGCGGCGAGGAAGGAAACCGCACGGTAGGTGTCCTCCCAGGCTTCCAGACCATTGTTGCCGGCTGAGGAAAAGTAGGCCGCGCCATCCTGGCTGACGATGTTGACGGCCTGCGCGAGGATGCCATCCGAGTACATCGGCTCGTCGAAATAGAACACGTCGTCGACGATGACATCGGCGCCGAACTTGGCGCGCAGCGCCAGGATGTTGTTGGCGAAGTCGATCTCGCTGGTGAAGGCCGTGGCAAAGCCCAGTTCCGAGTCCGGGGCGATGTCGTGCACTAGCTGCAGCATGGCACGGCCCTCGTCCTCACCGCCGCCCGGCGGCTGGTCTTCGAGTACGGCGACGCCATCGGCCGGCAGATCGCCGCTGGCGATGTCGGCGGGCGCATCGGTCGAGCATTCCGTGCAGGCGTTGTAACTGTCCGAGAGCACCCCGATGCGGATGCCGCGGCCCGTGTATCCAGCGTTCTGGGCAAGGTCAGCCTTCTCGAGTGCGACGGCCTGGCTGGTCACGAGGCCGACGTGTTTGACGGGCCGGTGCGTGGCGGTGAGCGAGCCGATGCCGGATACGGCAGCGGCGGCGTGCACCTTGCTCAGTGGCAGGTAACCCTCAACCAGTGAGGGATTGATCTGGCTGCGCGCCTTCAACTGGAAGCCGGCCGCGGTCAGCTGGGCGATCACGGCGTTTGCGTCCGCACCGGGCAGGATGCGTGCGCGTACCAGTGGATTGCCAGAACGATCGGTCAGGTGCAGCTTTACGATGGAGGACAGCTTGGCGCTATCCGTATCGTAGGCGGCGCTCATCTCGCGCAGACCCGAGCCAAGGGCTGCAGGTGCGGCGCTTGCCGTCATGGAAGTAGCGAGTAGGCCGAGCGCTGCAGCCACGGCAGCACTCACATGGCGTGAAGGACGCATTAATTGTTCTCCCCGATGCGCGCGCGATTGTTTTGTGCGCGTTTAGGTGCGAGACGCTAGGTCGTGCACGGCGTTGCGTCAAGTCCTGTCCGGCGCGGGGAACGTGGCTGGGACAGCCTCCGATATTTCATAATGTGGCAGGAGCGGGTACGTCTGCCCCCATCGCAGAGGACTGCGGGCGGGTGCCGAGGCGGTGGGCAGAGCGGTATGGTCAGGATCGTGGTAACGGTTGCGGCCACAGTGATCCGATGGTAGGGCAGGCGCGCTGCGCACTGGCGGATATAGCGCAAGTCGCGTCGCGAGTGGTGCAAAGTGCTGGTCACCTGTGCGGATGCGCGCAGCAGCCGCGCGATGCGCATGCGCAGTTGCGCAGGTTCCCCTGCAGCCCGCGCGCCCGCTCAGCGACGGGTCGAGAATGGCGCCCGCCGCAGTGGCGGAGTACGCTTTGTTGAGAAGAGTCAAGAGGAGCTGATCCATGTTCATGAACCTGCGGGCACTGACGATTGCTCTCGTCGTGCTCTGGCTCGCTGGCTGTGAGACGACGACCTTCACCTCGACATGGAAGGACCCGAACACCCCGACGCTCGACCCGGTCGGCAAGAAGGTCGCGGCGGTATTCGTGTCGCGGGACGAGGCGAAGCGCCGTGCCGGCGAGACCCTGCTGGCCAATGACATCAGCAGGCACGGAGCCGAGGGCGTGCCCGCGTACTCGTTGGTCCCCGACGCGCTGCGCGGTGATGGCGAGAAGGCACGTGCGGCGCTCAAGGAGGCGGGCGCGACAGCCGCGGTAGTCATGCGCGTGGTCGGCAAGGACCAGCAAGTCAACTACACACCCGGTACCACCATGCCGGCCTATTACGGTGGCTTCGGCCCGTACTGGGGTTATGGCTGGGGTGCTGCGTATTCCCCGGGCTATATCACCACAGACACGATCGTCTCGGTCGAGACGCTCATCTACTCCCTGACGCAGGACAAGCTGCTTTGGGCGAGCACGAGCCGTACCACCAATCCGGGCAACCTCGACCAGTTGGTCACGGAGGTCGCGGACGCAACCGCGCAGGAGATGGCGCGGCAGGGCATGCTTCCCAAGAAGTGACGACTGCGAGACGTTCAGGCTGACTCTCAGCGCGGCAGCGCGCTGCAGCCGCGTCAGCTCAGGTGGGCGGCGCGATACGCGACGCTGCGCTCGCGCACGTTCACCCGGGTATGGCTGTAGAAGAGGTTGCGGGCTGCTGGTTGACGCCGGCAGTCAGGCATGGCTGCCGCAAGCCGCGCGCCGCGTGGGGTCAGCGTAGTGGCCGGTCCTTGGTCTCGGGCAGGAACAACACGCCGATCACCAGCGTCATGAGCGCGACGATGATCGGGTAGCGCAGGCCATAGTAGATATCACCCTTGAGTGCCACCAGCGCAAAGGCAATCGCCGGCACGAACCCGCCGAACCAGCCGTTGCCAATGTGATAGGGCAGCGACATCGAGGTGTAGCGGATGCGGGCCGGAAACAGCTCGATCAGCCAGGCGGCAATCGGTCCGTACACCATGGTGACGTACAGCACCAGCAGGAACAGCAACAGCCATACCATGAACCGGTCGATTTGCGCCGGGTCGGCCTTCGCCGGGTAGCCAGCCTCGGTCAACGCGACGCTCACGCTCTTGCCAAACGCATCGCTCGCGACCTTGAAGTCGGCGCTGGACATCATGCTGCCCTCCACCGCGGGTATCGGCGCCGCATCCCCGATCTGCACCGCGGCGAGGGTGCCAGCGCTTGCCGCAACGTTGGCATAGGGCACGCCCGCCTTGGCGAGAGCTGCCTTGGCAACGTCGCACGAGCGCGTGAATCTCTTCTTGCCGACCGGGTCGAACTGGAACGAGCAGGCACCGGGGTCCGCGATCACGCGCACCGGCGAGTGCAGCGAGGCAGACTCGATGGCCGGGTTTGCGTAGTGCGTGATGGCCTTGTAGATCGGCACGTAGGTGAGAGCGGCGAGCAGGCAACCGGAGAGTACGATCTTCTTGCGTCCTACTCGATCGGAGAGGCTTCCGAAGAATACGAAGAAGGGCGTTGCCGCCAGCAGCGCCGCGGCCACCAGCAGGTTGGCCGTCTGCGCTTCCACCTTCAGCGTCTGCGTGAGAAACAGCAGTGCGTAGAACTGCCCGCAGTACCACACGACTGCCTGGCCGGCGGTGGCGCCAAACAGGGCCAGCAGCACCAGACGACCGTTGTCCCAGCGCGCGAACGATTCGGTCAGCGGTGCACGCGATTGCCGACCCTCCGCCTTCATCTCCAGGAACACCGGTGACTCGGCGAGCTGCAGGCGGATGTAAACGGACACCGCCAGCAACACAATCGACAGCAGGAACGGGATGCGCCAGCCCCAGGTCTCGAATTCGGGCCCGAGCCAGGAACGGCACAGCACAATAACCACCAGGCTGAGAAACAGCCCCAGCGTTGCGGTGGTCTGGATCCAGCTCGTGTAGCGACCGCGATTTCCCGGCGGCGCGTGCTCGCCGACGTAGGTGGCGGCACCGCCGTACTCGCCCCCAAGCGCGAGCCCCTGCAGCAGCCGCAGCGCGATGAGCGCCATGGGGGCGAGCAGTCCGGCGGTCGCGTAGTTGGGCAGGGCCCCAACCAACGCAGTGGAGGAGCCCATGATCACGATCGTGATGAGGAAGGTGTACTTGCGTCCCGCCATGTCCCCGAGCCGACCGAACACCAGCGCGCCAAAGGGACGCACGAAGAAACCGGCCGCAAAGGCGAGCAGCGCCAGAATGAATCCGGTGGTCTCATTCACCCCGGAGAAGAACTGTTTGGTGATGATCGGTGCCAGCGAGCCGTACAGGTAGAAGTCGTACCACTCGAAAACGGTCCCGAGACTCGAGGCAAAGATCACCCGGCGATGTGCCCGGTCGATCCCCCGCGCGGCCGGCAAGGCCTTCGTGACCACTGAACGTGCTCCTGGTGTATGTTTTGTCCGCGCGATTAGGGGGCTCTGGTTCTTGCCGTTGTGGCCCCTGGTTCCACGCGTGCGAAGCGCTTCGAGTATTTCATACCCCCGGCGGCGCACGGAAGCCTGCGGCTGGCTGCAGCATCAAGTGAGATCGGGTTCTTAGAGCCCGGCAGGCCTGGCCATTTGGAGCCCGGATGAGGCGCGGGGGGGCTGCTGCCGCGTCGGCGCCGTCGCTTAGGCCGGGTGCTCCGCTGGTTGTAAATTTCCACGTGCAGGCAAACCAACTCGAGTAACACCCCTGTTGTCAGCGGGCGACTACGGCCGAAGCGCAGCGCGGATGATCTCACGCCCTCAAACGGCGTACCTAAACTGTTGTTGGCGTCTCCCAAGGAGCAAGGATCATGGTCACGCGAGTCAACATACCCGCCAGCTACGCGCCAGAAGCAGAGGTCATGCCGGCCACGGGCGGCAGTATCTCGGCGGTCTCATGGGGCGCCATCATCGCCGGTGCCAGTGTGGCGGCAGCAAGCTCAGTCGTCCTGCTGATGCTCGCCGTTGGGCTCGGCTATCTGAATTCAGCCTCGTGGCCCTACCTGTCCGGAGCCCGGATGGCTGTGGGCGCGGCAATCGCCCTCACGGTCGTGCAGTGGATCTCCTCAGCATTGGGCGGTTACATCACGGGTCGTCTGCGTACACGCTGGGTTGGGCTGCATACCCACGAGGTTTTCTTTCGCGACACGGCTCATGGGTTCATTACCTGGTCCGTCGCGACGCTGGCGGCCGCGTTTCTGCTGGCCTCCGCGGCCGCGGCGAGCGTGAGCGATCAGGACACCACGGCATCGTACCGGATGCAACGTCATGGCCATGCGGCGGTAGAGCGCATGATGGAGCGTGACGCGGTGGGGCAGAAGGAGGGTGCCGCAGTCACGCCCGCTGCGCAGTCCGCTGACGGCATCAAGCGCACCGATCTTCCTGAGCTCGCGGACGTGGATCGATCAAGCGCGGCCAAGGCCTCGATCCTCGTGACCCTGTCGATGGTCATCGGCGCCTTCATCGCCAGCGTCTCGGCCGCCTTGGGCGGCCGCTTGCGCGATCAGCACCCCTGAAGAGTCAGGCGGTAGCCGAGCTGATCTGGTCGCTGACGGGCTCCTCGGGCGGGTCCGCCACAAACCGGCCCTGTGCTTCGAGCTCCGCGAATACGCCCCCGAGGCCGACCAAGGCCTCATAGCGTCCCGACTCAACCAGCCGCCCGTCCTGGAGTACCAGGATGAGGTCCGCGCTGCGCACCGTGGAGAGTCGGTGCGCAATGATGAACGTCGTGCGGCCCTTCACGAGCGCGTGCAAGGCGCGCTGCACGCGAGCCTCGGTCAGGTTGTCCAGGGCGCTGGTCGCCTCATCCAGGATGAGAATGGGGGCATCCTTCAGCATCGCGCGCGCGATTGAGAGGCGCTGCCGCTCGCCGCCGGAGAGCGATTTGCCATGCTCGGCCACCAGGGCGTCGTAACCGCCGGGTTTCATCGCGACAAACTGGTGTGCCTCCGCGGCGCGAGCGGCGGCTTCGAGCTCAGTGTCGGTCGCATCCGGCTTCCCGATGCGCAGATTCTCGGCGATCGAGCGATACAGTAGCCCGGGATTCTGAAAGACCACCGCAATGTGCGCCCGCAACGAGCTGAGGCTCACGGTGCGAATGTCCGTGCCGTCGATCATGATGCGCCCGCGCCTGGGATCGTAGGCGCGGTAGAGGAGGGAGAGGGCGGTCGTCTTGCCTGCTCCGGTCGGCCCGACAAACGCCACCGTGCTCCCGGCTGGCGCGACGAAACTAAGGTCCTTGATGATCAGGTGATCCGGCTCGTAGCCAAAGGAGACGTTCTCGAAGGCAACCTCCCCGCGCGTGGCCCGCAGTACTGGAGCCCCCGGCAGCTCGTCGATGCCGCTCTTGGTGTCCAGGACTTCGAAGAAATTCGCGAGCGCTGGGGCTTGGAAGAACAGGTCCGAGATGAAACTTGCGAGCTGCTCCATGCGCCCGATCATCATCATGGCGAAACCCACAAAGCTGACGATGGCGCCGACGCTGATCTGGCCCCTGCCGTGCAGGTGCACACCAAGCGCGAACAAGCCGATGACCGTCAGGGTACTAGCTGCCCGGTTGGCGACCGCGACCCAGGCCCAGCCCCGCAATACCGGGTATTGGGTCTCGAGCACTTTGGCTGCCAGATCCCTCAGTGCGGCGACCTCGGTCACGACGCGCGAGAAACTCTGCACGACCACGACGTTCCCGAATACGTCTCCGGTCCGCTCTGCAATTTCCTGATTGAGTTGCTCGACTTCGCGCTGCGCGTTGCCGGTGCGCCGCATGACCACGGTGTTGAACAGCGCGAACACGATCATCAGCGTGATCATCAGGAGCGCCAGCTGCCTGTTGATCCGCAGTGCCAGCGGCACCATTACCAGTAGGGCGATCAATGTACTCAGATGGCTGCGGAAGAACGCCAGCCAGATGATGAAGAGGTTACCGCTGCCGGTGTGCAGTGTGCGGATCAGCCGTCCGGTATGCTGCTGGTCGTGAAATGTCAGCGGCAGTGCCAGCGCGTGCTCGAAGAACGCGACGACGACGGCCTGCTGCCGGCGGTGTGCGAGCCGGTCTGAGTAAAGCGCCACCAGTACGCTCGCAGCGACGCCGAAGAATCCGACGCTGGCCCACCATGCGATGTAAGTCCACTCGGATGCTTTGGAGCTTGGTCCGGCCAACGCATCCACGACCCGTCCGAATAGCCATGGCTCGAGGAGAAACACGCCCGCCATCGCCATGTTCGCGATTCCCAGGCAGATGGCGAGCCACCTTTCCGGGCCCAGTAAAGCGAGTACCCGCAGATACAGCCTCAGAAGCGGCATTCATGCCCCGGCGGCAGAAGAAACGGCAGAAGGCGACGCCGACGGCAATCTGCAGTAAATAGCCCTTGTAGGTCCATTGATTGGAGAACTCGTCGAAATACTTGAAGGACGGGGTTACCCCACGGCTGGGCGCGACGAAGTTCAGGCCTCAGCTCTGAGCCAAAAGGGGAGTCTCAACCTGGAGTGGGACCGGGCCGATGGGCTGGGTTCCCGAGGAATATCGAGAATATAACATAATATACATTATGCGAAGTAGGATGCATGCCCGGGTGTCGGCAGTTCCGGTCGGCCCCGAAGCGCCCATGAGCGCCAAGCGGCAATAGTCTGCTCTAGCGCGCGCATCGACTTGCGTGCAGCAGCTGGCTCCCCCTGTGGAACGCTCAGGCTTGTGTCGGACGGATGTTCGCGTTCATCCGGAACAAGTTTTTCGGATCGTAGCGGTCCTTCAGCTGCACCAGGCGCGCGTAATTGTCGCCGTATGTGGCTTTTAGGCGCGACTCGGCTGCCGAAGGCTCGGTGTTCACGTAATAACCCTGCGTGAAAGGCTCAAAGACCTTCCACAAGTCCCGCATCACAGCGATGTTGTGCTCATCCTGTGAATGATCGGTCCAGGCGCCGATGACGATGAACTCGTACTGTGCAGCGCGATTCCAGTAGGCGGTGGCGTTGGGTTTGATTCGCGCGACCTGGCCCCCAATCGGTCCGAGCCCAATTTCATCGAGCCACGGTGGTCCGTCCTGGAACGCATGAATCCACGCGTCGAGGAACTTGTCGGGGATCGACTGTGCAAATCCCGATCGGACGTAGACGCCCATGCCCGGCGGCAACGCCGGGGGTGCTGCTCCCGTGGGACCGTTCTGGGCCACCACATATGGCTTCGCGGCGATGGTGTCATTCAGCGGCTTGCCGAGCTTATCGAGCGCGGGCAGCAAGCGCGCTCCAGCGCTTGGATCACCGCTGTAGACGAACTCGACGGCAACGTAGGTGCCTTGCGGTAGCTTGCCGTCGCCTGAGGCATTGAGGATTGAGCCTGAGACATAGAGCTCATCGGGAGCTCCCGCGGCAATGTCCACCATTCCCTTGACGACCGAGCGCGCCTGGCTGATGGGATACACACGACCGCCGGCAAGGACGGGATGAGCCAGTGGATGCAGGCGATACTCAAAGCCGCTCACCACGCCGAAATTTCCTCCGCCGCCACGCAGCGCCCAGTAGAGGTCCGGATTGTCGCTTGCACCGACCACGTGAACCTTACCGTCTGCAGTGACAAGCTCGAAGGAATTGACGTTATCGCAGGAGAGTCCGAGCGTACGCATGAGGCGACCCTGCCCTCCCCCCAGCGTTAAGCCGGCGATGCCGGTGTCGGCCGCGGTCCCGAGAGGTGTCACGAGTCCGGCGCTCTGGCACTTGGCGTCGAGGGCGGCGAGCAGGACCCCCGGCTGCGCGCGCACTCGTCGTTTGTCGCTATCGAGCTCGATCGCGCGCATCGGCGACAGGTCGATCATCAATCCGCCCTCGCACGTCGACTGGCCCGAGATGCTGTGGCCGCCGCCTTTGACCGCGGTAAGGAGCGAATGCGCTGCTGCGAACTGCACGGCATGCACAATGTCAGCGCGGCCGTGGCATCGCGCGATGAGTGCGGGATGCCGATCGATGGAGCCGTTCCAGACGCGTCGCGCCTGCTCGTAACCGGCATCCTGGGCTAGCAGCAGCTTGCCGCCGAGCGCTGCGCGCAGCTCCTTCACTTCTGCGCCCGTCAGCGTGACGGGCTTTCCTTCAACGGAGACGGCTGCTATCTGCGCGGGCACGGCCGCAGGACCGGACAAGTCGGCCCAGGCCGTGCGAGCCGGAAGCCAAGCAGCAGCGGAGGCCGCAACGCCGAGAAACTGGCGCCGGCCAATGCTCGTCGGCGCGCTATAGGCCAATGACTGCAGTACCGTCATGGAGCTCCCCCGAAGTTACCGGTGCGTGACGTTGCCGCTAGCGCGAGACAGCTAGCAAGGCTTCTCGGTCGGATTCTACGCTTGCGATACATTAATGCGACGTATCTGCGCCGTGCGGAGAAGCCTGAATAAGCACGATTTAAGGCGCAGCCTGCCGCCTCTGGGGTCGGTAGCCGGCGCTTCTGACCGGCAAATTCTCAGCCGTTAGCGGTCGGACGGTCCGCTTCTTGCGTGTTGGCTGGCGCTTGGCGAGCTGGGCGTGGACTAAGGGGTCGGCTTAGGCTTCCTGGCCGCGCTCCGGCGATTCATGTCCCCTTTACGCCCTCAGTAACCAGGGGTGATTCCGTGCGTTGAATTTCCGCAGCAATTCTCTCCATCTGGCGCATTGCACGAAGGTGGTTTCGCCCCGCGATCTTCAAGACATCCTCGTCGGAATAGCGACGTCGCAAAAGCTCCGCGAACAGGTACGGGTAGCGCGTGACGTTGCCCAGCCCCGTCGCCATGTCGCTCTCGTCGGCGTGGTAGAAGTCCGCCCCGATACCAAGGTGATCCACGCCGGCGATCTTGCGGATATGGTCAATATGATCCGCAACCTCACGGATGCCGGCATGCGGCCCGCCAGCCGATTTCTCCCACTCGGCGATGGCCTTGTCGATCGACGCTTCGTCAGCAAGATGGCTGCGCAGCTCCCGCAAGGCGGTTGCGCGTTTGTCATCCCACGCTTGGCCATCGGGTGACACGAACGAACGAATGAAGTTTACGTGTACCACGCCGCCGTTGTCGCGCAGCAGCCGCAGCACATCGTCCGGCACATTACGGGGGTGCGGATCGATAGCGTACGCATTCGAGTGAGAAAAGATCACCGGCGCGCGGGTTACCCGCAGGGCGTCGCGCATGGTGTCAGCGCTCACATGCGACAGATCCACAAACATGCCGAGCCGGTTCATCTCGCGCACAAGGCGCTTACCGAGATCGGTCAGCCCATAGTGCTCGGGGCGGTCGGTTGCAGAGTCCGCCCATTCGACGTTGTCCCAATGAGTGAGCGTCAGGTAGCGGGCGCCGAGCTCGTAAAAGACTCTCAGCGCTGCAGGTGAATTCTCGATCATATGCCCGCCCTCGACCCCCAGGAGGCAGGCGATCTTGCCGGTGGCGTGGATGCGCTCGATTTCGTCCGCGGTGCGCGCCTGCTCCAATCCGTCGTACCGATGCATGAGCCGAAGCGCTACGTCGAACTCGCGGACGGCTTCGTGCAAGGAGACGTGGGCATTCTGAGTCTTGGACTCCACGAATATTGACCAGTACTGCGCGCCCACCCTGCCTTCCCGTAGCCCCGGGATGTCCGCGCACAAGGTCGGTTGGCGGGCTGCCAGATCAAACCGGGTCAGGTCTCCAGCACTCAGCTCGATGAGCATCGTGGGGAGATCGTTGTGCGCATCGATCAAAGGAGCCTGCGAAAGAAGGGTCCGTGCGCGTTCGAGAAGGGCTGGATCGGGCGCTGCTAGGGCTTCGTCTCTTGCGGCAGCCGCTGCGCGGGCTGTTACGGCCAGAGTGGCGGCACTGAAAGCTGTCTGGGCAAGAAACCTCCTGCGCGTGATCAAGCGATGTCCCCAAGGTTCATATCGGGTTAGCGCGCGAGCTTAAAGCATGCGCAGGGCGAGCGTCAGCTCGGCGTTTCGAGTGCTGAGGGGGCGCGAGACTGATTGAGCGTATGATTCGGCGCGCTGAAAGAATATCGGTTGTGGAGGCGCCGTCATGGCCATCAACGAAGAACGACTAAATGCATTTCTTGGCAAAGCGGTGGGCGATCTGGGCGCAGCTATCAGTGCCGTACTGGTTCTCCTCGGGGACGAATTGGGCTTGTACCGCGAGCTGGCAAAAGGTGCGGCGACATCGGCAGAGCTCGCCGAGCGTACCGGCACGAGTGAACGGTACGTCCGCGAGTGGCTGGCTAACCAGGCGGCCGGCGGCTACTGCGAGTACAACCGTGAGTCGGGCACTTATTTTCTCAACGAAGAGCAGGCCCTGTGTCTTGCGAATCCTAATGGTCCCGTTGACCTGGCCGGCGCGTACTGCCTGGTCGAGGATCTGTTCCACATCAAGGATCGGGCCAGGGAGAACTTCCGCAGCGGCGGGGGTATGGAATGGGGCGAGCATCACCCCTGCCTGTTTCACGGGACCGAGCGTTTCTTCCGCGCAGGCTACAACGCGAATCTACTCTCTTCCTGGCTGCCGTCCCTCACGGGAGTTGTCGAGAAGCTCACGCGCGGCGCGCGTGCTGCAGACGTGGGTTGCGGTCACGGCGCCAGCACGATCCTGATGGCGAAGGCGTTCCCGAATTCCCGGTTCTTCGGCATCGATTACCACGATGCCTCCATTCAGATGGCCCGCCGCCGGGCCAGCGAGGCGGGGGTGCACAACGTCAGCTTCGAGACCGCCGACGCCACGACCTATTCCCAGGATGGCCTGGACTTCATTGCCTTCTTCGATTGCCTGCACGACATGGCGGATCCGGCCGGCGCGGCCAGGCATGCGCGCGGGGCGCTCAAGTCCGACGGCAACTGCATGGTCGTCGAGCCGCTGGCCGGGGATCGGGTCGAGGACAACCTCAATCCCGTCGGGCGCGTCTACTACGGCGCCTCATCGCTTGTGTGCGTGCCGGTGTCGCTGGCGCGGCAAGGTCCGGCGCTCGGCGCGCAGGCTGGCGAGCGGCGCCTGCGCCAGATACTGATCGAGGCAGGTGGATTTAAACAGCTGCGGCGCGCGAGCCAGACACCATTCAATATGATTCTCGAGGCGCGCCCGTAGGGTCTGCAGCCGGGACAGCCGCCCTCTTCAAACTGAACGCGAAGCTAGCGCGCCGCAACGCTGCTGGCGTAGTGCACCTCAACGACCGCCTTGTCGCACAGGAACTTTGGCTCATTCGGCACGGGGTAGGTACTGAAGCCGTGGAGGTAGGTCAGCGGCTGGGTGCGGACGTGATACGTCGTAGCGATGCGCTCTGCCGTGTCTTCTACGGAGCGATCATCCCGCACGATGACCCACCCTTCCCTGCTGTCGCGAGAACTGACGCCAACCACCTTGGCAGGCTTCGGGCACATCTCGGCACGGTGCGAGGCGCACCCCGAGTACAGCAATGCCAGTGTCAAGATCAAGATCAACCGCAAAGCAGGCACAGCGCGCATGACGGATTCCCGGAAAAGAGCCCGGTCGCCATCTTTATCTGGATGCCGGCATCCGTCTTCAGCGCGGTGCGTTTTGTGCGCTAGCGGTCACAGTCCTGGCGCCGATCACGGGCTCCGGGATTGCCCGCGATGTCTCAGAACGGCGTCACTTCAGCTTCGATCCCCATCGGACGGGGTCCTTAGCTGACTCATCAACCTGCAGGGAAAATATGTCGGGCCGCGCGTAGTGGCCGACGGCATCGAAGTCAAACTTCGCACGGGCGATCTCCTCCAGGTCAAGGTCAGCGGTCAGCAGCAGCTCCTCATCAAAGCGCGGACCGGCGAGCACCCTCCCCAGCGGGTCGATGATCGCCGAGCCGCCGCGCATGAGAAGTGCCTGAGGGTCATCCGTAATCAGGCACCGGTAGTCAGACGGGTACTCGCCGCGAGTTACCCGCTGGCAGGCCGAGAGAACGAAGCAGCGCCCTTCGAGCGCAATGTGCCGAATCGTCGGTAACCACGTCTCGCGGTCATCGGCCGTTGGGGCGCAGTAGATTTGAATGCCCTTCCCGTACATGGCCGTGCGTAGCATAGGCATGTAGTTCTCCCAGCAGATCACGGCGCCAATATTCCCCGCCGGTGTCGCAAACACGGGCATGGTGGAACCGTCTCCGAAGCCCCACAGCAGCCGCTCACCGGCTGTCGGCATGAGCTTACGGTGGCGCCCGAGGAAGGAACCGTCGGCCCCGATGAAGATCGCGGTGCAGTACAAAGTGCCAAGGTCGCGCTCAATCACACCAGCCACCACGTACGTCTGGGCGAGTGCAGCGGCCTGGCCCAGGCGCTCGGTCTCCGGGCCGGGAACCGCGATCGAAGCTTCCTCGAAGTAGCGCCGGAACTCCTCACGCCCCCGCTCGGTCCTGCGACCGATGGTGATGTCAAAGTCACAACCCTTCGGGTAGCCGGCGATCACTGCCTCCGGAAACACCACGATCCGACAGCCTGCCGCGCCCGCTCGCGCGATCCAGTGTTCTGTCTTGGACACCGAAGCGGCAGCATCGAACGGAACCGCCCCGATCTGCGCGACGCCGGCTCGAACGATCATGGAAGGCTCCCCTGATGGGTATGAGCACACGATGGTTGCAGCTCGCCAGGTGCGACAGGGCCGCGACCAGGCATCCGAGCACATCATGCAACGTGCGAGGCGGGTTAGACAGGGGGCTTGAGAGGCTCTTCTGCGGGCGTGTCGCGCAGGACCGTGCCGTGCGCGCTAGCAGCTGAGCCCTGCGCGCGGGTCAGCGCTGCGCGATCAGGGGCCAGGTGCCGGCGCCGACCGCCGATTCCTCGGGCAACTCAATCCATCCGGTGATATGACCGCACGTCAGGTAGATCTCGCGCCCGCTGGTGAAGTGCACGACCTCATCGTCACGGTCATCCTGGGACGGGTCATAGCGGCGGACGTTCCCGTCACAAAGGCTGAGCATGTAGCCGACCGTGTGGAACCCCTGATTGACGTATGCATCGGCGGGCGAGAAGAAGTTGGCGAACAGGCGGTTGTGCCGGGAGCAGATGTGCGTGTGGTAGTCGGCGACGATGCGCCAGCCCGCGGGTGTGGCCTCGGAGTACTGCACGATGTCGACTCCGAAGGGCTTGTGCGAGGTCAAAGGCGCGCTTACGTGGAACTCGTGCTGAGAGTCTTCGTAGATCACGCCGCCGCACTCGTATTGGCGTGGACAGTCACGCGCGACCGTGAGAGCCGCGGTGGCGGCTGAATCCATGTCCCCGAATATCGCGAATATCAGCGGGATCATTGGCCGTACTCCCACCCCGGCTCAGAGGGTGACGAAGTGCCGCGCACGTCAGGAGTTCATCGTTGCCCTTCTTGCCGTCGCCGCGGCGGATGTGCTTCACAAGATTGACCCCGCAAATGTGGACCGGTTCCGCAGGCTGCCCAAGCAGTGTCCGATACCTGCGCTTCGCGCCCGAAACTGAGGGCCTTGTCGCTCGGCGACCCGCGAACTGGACAGATTCTTCCGGCATCGGCTTGTGACCGGATTCACGCTGGCCGCGCGCGGAATTAGACGCGCTTCGCGAGCTCGCGTAGCAGTGCAGCGCCGTCGCCCCGCCAGGCACTGCCATGCATACACGCAAGCGTGGCCGCTCGGGCTTCCGCGAGCCGCTCGAGCTGTCGCGCCGAGTCCAAAGCGTGTGCAAAGTAATCCATCATGTGCGGAAAAGCTCCCGCTGGAACCGAGGATGTCAGCCTCAGTGACCGGGGGACTGTCAGGTCGCACCCCGCCGCACTAGACGTCTCTTACGGCCGGTGTGGCCACCCAGCCCGCATCAACACCGCCCGGCAGCATCTGCCCGACGTCTTCCCCGACCTCGCTGTCGATCAACGCGTTTAGCCTTGCGTTCAGGCGCTCCAGCAGCGGCTCATTACGCTTCCGATCCAGCGCGAGATTGGTTCGTTCGAGCGGATCGGCCTCCAGATCGAACAGTTCAACGTCGTTCAAGCGGAAGAGCTGCTCGAGCGTCGCGGGGCGGTTGTGCTGCTTGGGCGAGAAGTAACGGGCGAGCTGGTAGCGGCCGTCAAAGAGGCTGCGGATCGCGCCGCGCTTGCCCAGGTCGGGTCGGAGCGCCCCGGTCTTGGCCATCTCCTTGATCTTCGCCCGGCCATCCGGCTGCTGCAGGATCCCTACCGCCTGCTGCAGGAAGCCACCGTCGATGTAGGCGAACATGTTGTAGCAAAAGAGCGCGCCGTCCCTGACCGCGGTCAGACCAGCCGTCTCCGGAGCCGCCAGCACGGCCGAGAAGTCCTTTCCCGGCAGCGCCTTTGTGATGGCGGCCTTGCGCTCGGGTGCGGCATTAGTCAGGTGCACCAGCGTCGGCGCGATGTCGAGGTGCGAGGTCACGGCCTTGCAGTGCTTGCCACCCGGGTATGCGGGATGGGCGACGATCAGCGGCACGTTGTTCTGCTCGCGATAAGCGGTGGCGCCCTTGGCATGCAGGCGGTGCGCGCCATCCAGGTCACCGTGATCGGCGGTCAGAACGACGATGGTGTTGGATGCAAGGCCGAGGGCCTCCAGCTCATCGAGCAGTGGCACGATGTTACGGTCGACGTCGCGCAGGCAATTGAGGTAGCAATCATGCCGCCGATGCCAGCGCGCGTCCTCGTTGGCGATGGTGCCCACCAGGGCATCGTGTGACTTGAGGAAGTCCGCGTGCGCGGCCGGTCGGCCGGGCTCGTCGAGCCTCTGGGAGTAGGTGCTCGGCAGCTTGGCCCCCCACTGCTTCGCGTACAGGGGATGCGCGGGTTCAGGCCGGATCTGCCCGAGGATGTTGCGGGCCTGGACCGGCTCGCCGGGCCGGTCTGTGTTCAGGAACATGATGTCGTGCGGATTGACCAGGTTCACCGCGAGGAACCAGGGCTTGCTCTGCGCCTTCAGTTCCATGCCCCGGCCGCGCAGCCAGTTGACTCCCATGGCGGAGATGATGCCGTCGTGCAGGTAGCCGCCCTGCTCGTGGGCGATGATGTCGCCGATGCCCAGGTAGTCAGAGAAGCCGTAAGCCTCCATCTCCTTGGTGAAGATCTTGGTCGGCGTACCCAGCTCGTTGACGGTCTCGAACTCCTTCGTCAGGTGCCACTTGCCCTTGTAAGCGGTGTAATAACCGGCCTCACGCAGCAGGTCCCCGAGCGTCGGCAGCTCGGTCGACATGCTGGCGATCCAGGGGAAGTTGGTGTTGTCGAACATCTTGGTGTGCTGGATGTGCCGCCCCGTATAAAGCACCGAGCGTGACGGTGTGCACACACACGAGTTGATGCGGTGGTTCTCGAATAGCACGCCGCGGCGCGCGAGCCGTTCGTGCCCGGGGAGGTGGTAGCCCTCGGGCAGCTCCCCCGGCCGGAAATACCGCTCCTGGTCGGTGAGGATGAAGAGGATGTTGTATGGGCCCGGCGCTGCAGCGGGCAGTTCGTGGCCTGCGGCGCGGCGCGCCGATTCATTCGTAGCTGTCAAGATTCGCCCCCCCAACGATTGCCGACGGTGCGAACAGCTCCGCGCCGGCGTTTCATTCTCACACAGCGGTCGGGCGTATCGCGAGATCAGGCGCGCGCCGGCGGTTCATGCTCGCGATGGAAGCGATGGATGGTCCAGAGGTAGCTCTCCATCAGCGAGTCCTTGCCGAGCTGGGCCAGGATCTCGAGCCGGCGGCTCGGGGCCAGCGTGCTCGCCAGCTGCAGGCGTGCCCGGGTGAAGTGCTTGAGCTGGTTGCGATACTGCCAGAGCAGCTCACGCGCCGCGGTCTTGTTCAGATGTAACTCCCAGGAGGCGAGCATCACCGCCGCGGTTCCCATGCCGAAGGTCAGGAGGTTGTGCAGGGAGCCACCGAAGTAGGTATGGCGCTCCGCGAATTCTCCAAGCAGCAGCAGGGTCAGCACGACGGCGACGATGGTGCCGAACAGCAGGGTCTTCAGCCGCTTGGTGCGGATGCCACTGTGGCGCAGCTGCGCCACCTTGCGGGTGAAGTACTTGCGCTGGTCCTCGATCCAGGAAACGTACACGCTGTCGCCCTGCCCCGCTTTCTCTGTCAGTCCGTGGCTCATGGATGGCAGTTCCAGCGAGATCAGCACGTGACTGATCCAGCCGAAGCCGTGGAAGCTGTTTACCCCCGACAGGGAGAGCACCTCTTCGGCATCCACCAGCGGCTCGCTGCTCGCGAGGCGCAGGTAGAACTTGACCCGCAGGGTCTCGGCCAGAGCCCGGCACATCAGATGCTTGGCGAACCAGTGGCGATGGTGCAGCGCCGAGTACAGCGCGAAGCCGGAAGTGAGGATCAGGAGGTACATGAACAGCAACAGGCGCGTGCTGACGAACTTCTCGTACACGAGGTAGGAAAAGCCCATGAAGAAGGCCACCAGGTTGAAGAAGGCGAACATGCGGTCGGAGCGTTTCTGGAAGTGCAGCGCCAGCGCGTCCGCCTTGCCGTACTGGGCGTCGATGCGCTCGAGTGCCAGCTGATCGACGTGGGGGACGTCCGGCCCGCCGGCGATCGCCGGCACGATCTGCATCAGCGAGTCCGGTTCCTTGCGGCCGCGCCAGTAACTTATGTAATGCACGTATTCCTGGTTGTAGGCGTTCAGCGATTGCAGGTGGATCGCCAGGCGCGACGGCAGCTGCGGCAGGCGCAGCAGCGCATCATCGCTGAGTCCGGCGAGAAAGCACGGTGCGTCCGGCTCGGCAACTGCGGCGCCGTTGGCGCGCACCGTGGGGATCCAGTAGACGAAGCGCACCGGCAGCTCGTGCTCCGGCAAGGCATCGAGGATTCTGATCTGCGTGTCGCTCTTGTTGCGGTCCGTGCGCGCGCCCAGGTAACGCAGCACGGTGTCGGCCGTCCCGCCCGGCAGGGACGAGGACTTCCCGTCCCATAGCGCCAGCAGCAGGCTGCAGCCGCGCGTGAGTGTCTGCGTCACGACGGTATAGCGTGCGTCGCGCTGCGAGATGCCGGCTGCCGCGGCGGCCTCCTCGGCCGCGGCGCTCAGGGGCAGCTCGACCGAATTCACGCGCGGGTGCGCCAGCAGCGTCTTCAGCAGCGCAAAGGACTCCGGGTCGAAGTCCGACTCGTACTGCCTGAGGTCCATGGGCAGGATGGCATCCACGCAGAACCCGAGCTCCAGGGCCACCTGCACCGCCAGCAGGTCAGCGCCGGTTGCCATGCCGGACATGAGGCGGACCTCCGAGTCAGGCAGCCGCTCTTTCAGCTGCGAAAGGAGGTCGGCGACGGCGCCCCGCAGGTTGAGCAGCGTATCGGCGTGCAGGTCGCGATGCCCGGAGACGCCCACGACGAAGGGCGAGATTCGCTTATTGTCTGTCTCAGCCAAGTCCGCAAGCTTCCGCGCCCTGTGAGCCATCGCATTGTGCTGCCTGCAGGGGAGCCCGGACAACCGGGGGGATGACCTGCAAGCACGCGACGGTCGCGCGCCGGCGCTCACTTGCATTAGACTGCGGCGCGCCCGCGCGCCCCTATTGATGCCCGGCGAAGGATCCGCCGACGAGGACCGCCGCTTTGGAGCCCCGCAAGTACTGGGCCTTCATCAGCTACAGCCACCGCGACGCCAAGTGGGCCGCCTGGCTGCATCGCTCGCTGGAATCCTACCGTCCGCCGCGGGCGCTCATCGGCACGTCAACCGCCGCGGGCGCGGTGCCCAAGCGCCTGGCGCCGGTGTTTCGCGATCGCGAGGAGCTCGCGAGCGCCACGGACCTCGGCGCCTCGATCAACCACGCATTGCGCGAATCGGCCTGCCAGATCGTGATCTGCTCGCCGAGCGCGGCCCGCTCGCGCTGGGTCAACGAGGAGATCCTCGCTTTCAAGCGCCTCGGGCGCGAGCAGCGCATCTTCTGCCTCATCGTCGAGGGCGAGCCGCACGCCTCCGACAAGCCCGAGCAGGCCGAACTCGAGTGCTTTCCGCCGGCGCTGCGCTTCGGGCTCGGCGCGGACGGTCAGTTGAGCAGCACCCCGAGCGAGCCGATCGCCGCGGACGCCCGGGCCGGCAAGGATGGCAAGGGCCACGCCAAGCTCAAACTGATCGCCGGCGTCCTGGGCGTCGGCTTCGACACGCTGCGCCGGCGCGAGCAGCAGCGCCGCAACCGCCGCCTGTTCGCGCTCAGCTGCGCGGCCACTTTCGGCATGGTGGTCGCGAGCAGCCTCGCCACCTACGCCCTGATCCAGCGCCGCACCGCCGAGGAGCAGCGCGCTCGGGCTGAAGCCGAGGCCGAGACCGCCCGGCAGACCACCAACTTTCTCGTGGACCTGTTCCGCATCTCCGATCCGAGTGAGGCGCGCGGCAACGCCGTGACCGCACGCGAGATGCTCGACAAGGGTGCCGCACGCATCGACCGCGAGCTTGCGCGCCAGCCCCAGATCCGTGCCACCCTCATGGACACGCTCGGGACGGTCTACATGGGGCTGGGTCTTTACTCCAGGGCGCGTCCGATGCTCGACGGGGCGATCGTGAGCCGGCGCACCAACGCCGTGCAGGACCCCCTCGCCCTCTCGGTCTCGCTCCAGCACATGGGCGACCTGCTCACACTGCAGGCGCAGTATGAGCCGGCGCAGGCAGCCTACCGCGACGCGATGAGCCTGCAGGGCAAGCTGCCGGAGGACACTCAGGTCCGCGCGCAGCGGGCCAAGACGCTGCACGGCCTCGGCACGCTCCTCGAGCAGACCGGTCGCTACGCCGAGGCTGACCAGGCCTTGCGGCAGGCGCTCAAGCTGCAGCAATCGCTGCACGGCAACCCGCATGGCGAGATCGCCGTCACCCTCAAGGACCTGGCGCGCGTCATGGACAAGGGGGGCGACCTGAACGGCGCGATCCCGGTGATGCGCAACGCGGTCGCCATGCAGCGCGCGCTGAGTGGCGCGCAGCCCGACCCAGGTCTTGCGGAGGCCATCAATGACCTGGCGCTGTTGCTCGAAGAGAGCGGCAGCTACGATGAGTCCGAGAAGCTGTACCGCGAAGCGATCGAGATGAAGCGTCGCGTCTTCGGAGACAAGCACCCGGAGGTGGCGGGGGGGCTGAACAACCTCGCCATGGCATTCCAGGACCAGGGCGACCTGGTGCGCGCCGAGTCGACCTATCGGGCCGCCCTCGCCATGCAGCAGGAGTTGCTCGGGGAGGTGCACCCGGACGTCGCCAACACGCTCAACAACCTCGCGTTCGTGCAGTCGGCGCGCGGGGACCTGCGCGGCGCCCTGGCCACCGAGCAGCAGGCGCTCGGCGTTTACCGCCAGCTCTTTCCCGGGGACAACCCGGAGGTCGCGCGCATCATGAACCGCATCGGCTTCTGGCTGACGCAGGTGGGCGACTACCCGCAGGCGGAGCGTGATCTGCAGACGGCGCTTGCCATGCGGCGCCGGCTCTTCGGAGCCGACAACCCCGATGTGGCCTCAAGCCTCAACCACGTCGCTATCCTGCAGCTGGCGCAGCGCGATTACGACGGCGCCCTCGAGTCGGCACGGGGCGCGGTGGCGATCCTCTCCCCGGCGCTCTCCGCCACGCACTGGAAGACCGCCGTGGGCGAGAGCCTGGAGGGCGCAGCCCTCGCCGGCCTCGGCCGTTACCCGGAGGCCGAACCTCTGCTCGAGCACGCCGTTGCCATCCTCGGCAAGGACGGGGGCGCGCCGCCGGAGTACCACCGCCTCGCACAGCAGTACCTCGAGAAGCTGCGCTCTGACCGGCTGCAGGCACGCGCGAATGCCAGCGCCGACACGGTGGCGCTGCGCACCCACCTCGCCGGTACCTCCGCGCCCTGATCTACGCTGCGGCTGCCGCGCGCAGGCCGGGCAACGCACGCCCGCGTACTCCGTTTTGGTGATGGTCGGGGGTCGGTCACCGGAACGTGCTAGGCTCCGGCCATCCCAAGAAGCGCTCAGCGCCCACATAACCGAACAATCCCGGCCAGACTGACGGGTACCGCATGCGCCCGCGGGGCGGTTTCGACCGCCGCGCGCATCCCATGACTGCCTGAACTTTGGCCGCCAACGAGGCTCACATGCACTTCTCGGCAACGAAGTTCCAGCTGCTGCTCGCGCGCGCGGGCTTTGCGCTGGCGACGCTGTGCGTCGCCGCCACGGCCAGTGCGGAGTTCGTGCGCGTGACCGCCGCGAATGCGGTCGGCAACTCGCTCTACGATGTCACGGCGTTCTCCGCTCCGCCCGGTACCGGCAGCACCAGCCCGCTGAACTCCGACGGGGCAAGCCACGGCAGCTTCAGCGCCCTGGTGCAGGCGCCGAACGCCGCCAAGGGGACCGTTGATGTCCTGGTGGCCGATGCCGGCAAGGGCCAGATCATCCGCTACACGCCGGCCGTCGGGGCGACGCCCGCGTCGGAGACCATCGTATGGAGCTTCAAGAAGAACGGGCCCTGTAACCCCGATGGCCTGTCGCTGGATGCGGCCGGCAACCTCTACATGGTGCAGCAGAACAAGCCCGCCGTCTGGGTGCTGCCGGCGAGCACCATATCATCCACCGGCTTTGCCTCCACCCCGCTCCTGATCGACACGAACGGCTACTCGAGCCTCGGCGATGTGGTCCTGCGCGAGACCATGATCGCGCGCAGCGCGGGCAACGGCTTCGCCATCGGCGACCTGCTGGTGCTCGGCAGCTCCAAGACCTCCTCCAACAAGACGGTCCTGTTCGTCTATCGCGCGGCGAGCCTGCAGAGCGTGCTGAACGGCGCTGGCGCCCGCAGCGGTCCGGATGTGCGTCTCATCAACGTTGGACAGTTCACCTGGGGCGGTGGAGTGCCGATGGGCATGGACTTCTGGCCGGCCGACGCCTTGGATGCCAGCCCGACTGTGCTGGTCGCCACCGCCGGCGGCCAGGTGGTGCGACTGGACTTCACCGCCGGCACCGGCGGCTATTCGCCCACCCTGGTACAGGTATTCGCCAGCGGCCTTGGGAGCGGGATCTTCAAGGTCAAGGAAGGCCTGCAGCTGGGCGTGCCCTATGCCTTCCTCACCCAGGCCCTTGCGTACAACAAGGGCCGGATCCTGCAGCTCGGCGCCCCCGTCGGCGGCGCCACCAACTTCGTCGGCGTCGCAACCCTCGGGGTGCAGAGCCCGGATGCGCTCGCGGTCGCGCGCGCGGATGCCGTCCCGGCCAGCAGCTGCGTGGCCCCGGCTACCTGCGATCTCAGCGATGGCGTGTTGCCACACTCGATCGCCGGCAGCTCGGCCGCGCAGGTCTCCGGCAACGTGATCGAGAGCAGCTGCGTCATCCTTGCCGATCCGCGCGTACAGAACGGAGTCTGCGACGGCACCAGCCTCAACGTCGCAACCCTGTGTCCCGGCTTTGGCAACGAGACCATCCCGGGCACCATGTGCGGTGCCTCCGGCAAGTCCGGCTCGGGCTTCGCCCTGCTGCGTACCGATGCCCCCGGCGTGAACAATATTCCGGGCATCCTCGTGTACAGCGATGAGGACGTGGACCAGATCCTGCCGGCCACGGCACCGGCGACCAACCCGCTGTGCCCGTCGGCGCTGCTCGCGTGGGCGCCGCGCTCGGACGCCAACCCGAGCGAGGGCAGCATCGTCGAGGTGGATTCGCAGACCGGGCTCACCGACCTGATCGAGCTCACCGGCTTCTGTGATGCCTCCGGCACTGGCAGCCGCGGCATGTCCGTGTGGGCCGTGGGCCTGGCGCTGAACCTCAATGCGATCAGCGGCGGACTGCCGGGCTTCGCGCAGACCAAGTACAACAACCTCGCCGCTACGGTGGCAGGTGCGAACATCCTGCCGGCGACCAAGACGGCGCTGCAGGCTTTACTGACGCCGGTGAACGGTTATCTGGCGAGCGGCGACTACGCCTGCGCCGCCGCCCAGGTGCTGACGGTCGACTCCCAGGTCGCCAATGACCCAAATCCGGCCGCTGACTACCCCGGCAACGCGAGTAACTCCAACCCCTGGGGCGAGATCCGTGGCCGCCTCGCGAACCTGTTCCTCACGCTCAATACGCGCATCCTTGGCAACCCGGCCAACTTCTCCTGGCCGCTGAGCCCGACGGATGCGCGCCCCAACTGCGCGCCTCCGGCGATCACTCTGAGCGCCGCGCCGCTCGACGTTCCCGCAAATGGCTCGACGCTCATCACCTGGAGCACGCAGCACGCAGCCTCGTGCAGCGCCTCGGGTGGGGATGTGGGCTGGAGCGCCAACAGCGGTACCAGCGGCAGTTACAGCACCCCTGCTCTTGCGACGACCACGAGCTACACGCTTGCCTGCACGGGCCCCGGCGGGGGCAACTCGAAGACCGCTACCGTCACCGTCGTGCCACCCCCGAGCATCACCTCGTTCACGGCAAGCCCGCCGAGCGTGCCGGTCGGCGGCTCCTCGACGCTCACCTGGAGCGAGAGTACGGGGGCCTCGTGTGCGGTCGCAGGACTGCCCGGCGCAAGCCCGTTGTCCACGGGCGCCGTCTCGCAGACAACGAGCTACACGCTCACCTGCACTTCGGTGGGTGGATCGGCGAGCGCGACAGCGACCGTGACGGCGGTGCCGCCGCCGAGCATCGCCTCATTCAGCGCGACCCCGGGCTCGATTGCGCCGGGCAGTTCCGTAACGCTCACCTGGAGTGAAACCACGGGTGCATCGTGCGCCGTCGCGGGCCTGCCCGGCGCGAGCCCGTTGAACACCGGACCGATCAACAAGACCACGACTTACACGCTCAACTGTACTTCCGTCGGTGGCAGCACGAGCGCCTCGATTACGGTCACGGTGGCGGCGCCGCCGAAGATCAACTACTTCACGGCGCAGCCGAGCAGCATCGATCCGCACGGCTGGTCGAACTGCGCGACACTGCTGTGGTCGGCCTCCAACGTGCAGTCGTGCAAGATCGTGGGCGGCGGGCTGAACCGGACCGGCCTCGGCCCCAGTGGCTCGATCGGCACCGGGTCGGTCTCGAAGACCACGACCTACACGCTCACCTGCACCAACGCGGCGGGAACCAGCGTGAGCGCGACGACAACGATCACGGTCAAGCGCAGGGACGACTAACCGCTGGGGCCAGCCTTATCGCAGCGGGCTGCCCCAGCGATCGGCGTAGGCCACCTCGCGCACCGGTCGGCGCCGCAGCGGGCCGAAGTTGCCGCGCGGATAGCCGATCGGCATCATCGCGAACGTCTGCACGTCCTCGGGCAGGCCCAGGATCTCCTTGACCTCCGACTCGCAGCGGATGTGGTTGGTGGTGATCGTCGTGCCCAGGCCGAGCGCACGACAGGCGAGGATGATGTTCTGCACCGCCGGGTAGATGCTCGCGCCACGGATGCGCTCGACATAGCGCTCCTCAGCCGCGTAGCTCGCGCGCAGCTCAGGCGGCAGGTCCTGCGGCCGCGGCAGACGCGGCCGTGACTGGCAGGGAATGAGAATCAGCGGCGCCTCGCCCATGTGCTCCCACAGGTAGGACCCCGAGGACATCATGCGCTGGAATTCCGCCTCGCTCATGTGCGGCGGCTGGCCACGCGCGGCGTACATGGCGGCCGCGATCTGCGAGGCCTTGCGGTAGACCGCGCCGAGTCTGCGGCGCTGCTCGGCATCGCGCACCGCCAGGAAAATCCAGTTCTGGGCGTTGCCCGCGGAGGGCGCGCAGACGGCCGCTTCGAGGACGCGCTCGAGCACGTCTGCCGGCACCGGATCGGCCTTCAGCTTGCGCAACGCCCGTGCTGTGTGGATCGCCTCGAAGATGCCAAGCTCGCTCATGGCTGCCTCCCGGGAGTCGCTACATTATCCGCACCCAGGACGCCGGTGGCAGTTGCCCCCGCGTCTGCTTCGTTGCCCTCTTCTACGCGGCTGGCCTCACAGGAAGGCGATCCACAGGAATACGAGCGCGTACTCGATGCCATCGCTGGCGTTGTGGCCGATGATGGGCGCGACGACGCTGCGGGACTTCTCCAGCCAGTAGGCATAAAGCACGCCGAGCAGGAACGCATAGACCTGCTGGCCGAGCGCCAGGGGCCAGTCCCGCAGGCTGAAATTGGTCGCGTGCAGCAGCGCGAAGATGAGCGCCACGAGCACGCCGGCCCAGTTCATCTCGAAGCGCCCGAAGCGCACCTTGCCGGGCATTGTCGCGGCAAGGTACGTCACCAGCAGAGCCCGGAAAGGGACCTCTTCGGTCGGGCCCACGTACACCCCCTCGAAGAACAGCCAGCCGACGACGTTGCCGGTGGTCAGCGGGTAGCCGAGGTCGGGCTTGGTGTGTGTGAGCAGCTGCGGGGCATAGTCCACCAGCGTCATGATCAGCCCGAACAGCGCGCCCCAGAGCGCCGCCGGCAGGAAGTAAGTCTTCTGCCTTGGCCAGTGCAGCCCGTAATCCGCCGGCACCCAGCGCCGGATGATGAGGAGGCCGAGCAGTGCCACGAGGAACTGGGCGGCGTGCTGCGCATACAGCCAGGGTAGCGTCGGGCCCTGGGGGGATGGCGTGTGGAACAGCCGGCTGCTGAAATACGCCAGGTACGCACCGAGGTAGGGAATCGCAAATCCCAGTACGACCACGACGAGCAGGGGCAGGAGCTTCAGGCGCAGGCGCGGCGCCGCGGCGATTGCGGTGTTCACGCCCGAAGTTATAGCCGTGCGCGCGCGCGGACGTCTTGAACGGAATTGACCCGGCGCCACTGGCCCGGCGGGTGCCCCGTAAGTGCGCCGACTGCACGCGTCATGTGCGCCTGGTCGGCAAAGCCCGCGACCGCGGCAATTTCGGCGAGGCAGAGGGCTCCCGTGGCCAGCAGCGCCAGCGCACCGTGCGTGCGCGCCTCGGTGCGGAACGCGGCCGCCGAGGTGCCAAATACCCGCACGAACCCGCGCGACACGCTTGCCGGCGCGAGCCCGTGCCGCGATGCCCACTGGCTCAGGCACAGACCCGGATCGCGCAACAGATCGCGTGCCAGAAGGTCCGGCCAGTCGGCGGTTGAGGGCTCGAGCGGGCCGACCTGTTCCGCAAGCAGGTGGCGGGCCGCCGAGATGTCCGTCTCCGCCGTGCGCGCGAGCGCATCCGGGTCGGCTACGCGCCCCAGCGAAAAGACGGGTGCCCGCTGGAGTCGCAGGTTGAGGATGCGTGCCCCGCGGCGGTCAAAGCGATTCAGGTGCGCATCGAAGGCGCGGTGCAGGAGCACCTGACCGGCTCGCAGCGAATAGCGTCCGCAGCTGCCGCACTCCTCGTAGGCGCCCTCAAGCAGCACCGCCGCATAGGCGTGCGCGTGGCGGTGGCGCGGGATGCTGCAGTCAGGCCCCCAGCTGTCGCGCCCTTCGGTCACCGTGGCAAAGCGCTGCATTGCTTTATCAGATGCCTCGCGGGCGCGTGGCGTTTGACTGTGCACGCTTTTTGGGGCCGGTGCGCGCTCCCGCCACTCTCAGGTCTTGCCGGCGTAGGCGGCGCTCAGATACTCCAGGATCGTATCCGCCTGCGCATCCGTGAGCGGTGCCCCGTAGCGCTCCCGCATCTTCTGCACGGTCTTCTTCCATCCGGCCTTGTCCATGGCGGGCGCATTGCTCGGGATGTAATCCAGGCTGTGGCACACCATGCACATGCCGCTGGTCAGCTCCTTGCCCGGGCCGTCCTTGAGTGCCATGGCGCCCTCATCGTCCGTACCCGCGACGGCAAGCGGCGCGGCTGCGGACAGCGCCAGATAAAGCAGCAGCCCCGCGCCGGTGAAGACCCTCATGTAACCTCCAGGCGCAGCGTCTGCACGATGTTGTTGTGGTAGCCGGAGGGGTTGAACGTGAGCGCGCGCGGCTGCTGCGAGCCGTCGCGGCTGCGGGCACGCACGGCAACCTCAAGCGTGCCGGCGCTCGAGGTATCCAGCGGCGCGCTGAACTCCCGCCACGCGTAGCGTCCGACATCCTTCCCCAGCGTGGCCGGCTTCCAGCTCTTCTGCCCGTCGATGGAGACCTCCACCGCCTGGATGCCCGCGCCTGCATCCCAGGCCTTGCCCGCCAGCTGCACGTTCTTGCCGCGCGTGATGCGACTGCCGGTGGCAGGGCTGCTGATGAGCGAGTTCACCAGCAGTTCCGTTACCGGCGCCGTCTCGGGCGTCTCCTGGCTGGCAAAATGCGCCCCGGGGAAGGCGCCGGCCGGCAGGCGGTAGGCGGACTTCATCCAGAAACTCTCGAGCGGCTTGGGCTCGACGCGCACCTCAGTGAGGTGCTTCATCCAGTACGTTCCCATCCAGCCGGGCACGATGAGGCGCGCCGGCGCGCCATTCCAGCGCGGCAGCGGTGCGTGGTTCATCTCGTAGGCGATCAGCACGTTCTCATCGAGCGCGCGCTCGAGTGGCAGGCTCTTCTGGAAAACCGGAGTGGCGGGCAGTACCGGCCGATCGGCGCCGGAGAACCAGACCTCGAGCGCATCGGCGCCGAGGCCGCCCTGCTTCAGGACGTCGCGCAGCCGCGCGCCCTTCCACAGCGCATTACCCACCGCGCCGCTCTCCCACTGAACTCCGGGGACCCGCGGCATGAAGAGCCCGCGGCGGTTTCCGGAGCACTGGTTCACCGCCGCGAGGGTCACCGGCTCGTAGCGGCTCTTCAGGTCCCGCAGCGACAGCGTCAACGGGGTCTTCAGGCTGCTGCCCGCGATGCTCAGCCGCCATTCACCCGGCTCGAGCACGGGGACCAGCGCGAGGTGATAACGCACGAAGAAGGACTCGTTGGCTGTGTAGAGCGGCGCGAGGTCCGCAAGCGGCGTCTCGTAGTTCGGCGGGCGGTAGCTGCGGCGGATCAGTGCGCTCTTGCCCGACAGAGCTGCGCTGATCTGCACCTCATCGGCAGCTCCCCAGGCGGGTGTGGCCAACAGCCCACCGAGCGCTCCCAGCATGAGCTCACGCCGCGTACTCATTTGGTCACCTCCCCGGGAACTGCTATGGCGGACCAAGCGTAGCACCGCTGAGAGTCCAGCCTGGGCTGCCCGCAGTTACATAATGAGTCGCGCATCCGGGACGACAGCGCTCAGTCTGCGCTGGAGCTGGGCTTCACTTCCGGGCACGCGTTGGGCCCTCGGGCAGGTGGGCGGTCTCGACCCCATACCAATGTAGTGCTACTTTTTCGGCCGCCCCGTCGCCGTGGATGCGGCCATCCAGAAGTAGATAAAGAGAGGGGGTATCGCCATGGCTCAGTCACGCCCAAGTTTTCACGCGCGTTGCGCACTCGGCCTCGCCCTCACTCTGGCACTGATCGTGCCGTACAGCGGGGCTGCGAGCGCAGCGCCGATCGCGGTTACGACCTATCACTACGACGCTCTGCGTACCGGGTGGAACCACCTGGAGACCCAGCTCAGCGCCCACACCTTCCCGGCGGACTTCGGCCTGCTTGCCACGGTGGCAGTCGATGACCAGGTGGACGCACAGCCGCTGCTGTTGCCGGCGCAGACGATCGCCGGCGGCACGCACGACGTGCTGTACGTCGTGACCGAGCACAACTCCGTGTATGCGCTCGATGCGCAGACCGGACAGGTCCTCGTCACGCGCAACCTCGGCACGCCGGTGCCGACCCCGCTCGGCTGCAACAACAATGGCCCCAACGTCGGCATCACCGGCACGCCGGTGCTCGACACCATCCGGCACCGCCTCTACGTGATTGCCTACGTCAATGGCAGCCCGCCCAAGTACCAGCTGCATGCACTGGACCCGGTGACACTGACCGACGTGCTCACGCCGGTGACCGTGGCCGCCACCCAGAAACTCACGGATGGCTCGACCTTCGCCTTTAACGCCACCTACCAGAGGCAGCGCCCCGGACTGCTGCTGAATCACGGCGTGCTGTACGCCGCCTTCGGCAGCTTCTGCGACTTCCAGGCGAATCATTCACGTGGCTGGGTGATCGGCTGGAAGATGCCGAACCTCAACCCGCTCCCGAGCGCCGAGCTCAACGACACCCAGGCGACCTCGCCCACCAGCTTCTTCCTGAGCTCGGTGTGGATGTCCGGGTTCGGCCTCGCAACCAACGGCACGGCCGTGTTCTTCTCCACCGGTAACTCGGACTGCAACTTCTACGTCAATCCCGAGAACTGTCCCGCGCAAACCACCTACGACGGCGTGACCAACCTGCAGGAGAGCGTCGTCGCGCTGCAGATGAACCTGAGCGCGCGCGCCGGGGTGTTCACGCCCTCGAACGTGTTCCAGATGGACATCGGGGATGCGGACCTCGGGGCGTCCGGGGTCCTGCTGCTGCCGACCCAGCCCGACGGCTCGAACCTCGCGGCGATCGTGTCCAAGGACGGGCGGCTGTTCCTGCTCAATCAAAGCGACCTCTCGCACGCCCTGGACACCAAGCAGCTCGGCGATGGCTGCTGGTGCGGCGCCACCTACTTTCGCGGCCATGACGGCGTTGGCCGGGTGGTGACCACCGCCGGGACACTGCAGACCTGGCAGGTCGTCACCTCACCGACGCCCCACTGGGTGGCCGAGTCCTCGACCTCGACGGTGCCGGGCTCCGAGCAGGATCCGGGCTTCTTCACGGTAGTCACGTCGCACGGCGTCCAGGCGAACTCGATGATCATCTGGGCGGTGGGGCGGCCTACTTCCACGACCGGCCTGGTGCTGTACGCGTTTGCGGCGACCCCGGTGAACGGCTCGCTGAAGCTGCTCTTCTCGGCCCCCGCCGGCAGCTGGCCGAATCTGGGCGGCAACGCCAACGTCGTGCCCATGGTTGCCAACGGGCGCGCCTACGTGGCCGCCTACCAGACCGTGATGATCTTCGGTGCCGGCGGCAGCTCCGCCAGCGCGGTGCCGTCGATGAGTGAGGATCTGGCGCTGCCGGCGGGCACGAGCCGCATCACGGGCACGCTGCTCTCGCTCGAGGGCTCCGCCATGGTGCTTATCACCCGCTCGGGCGAGCGTGTGCCAGTTGAGGCCGCACAGGCCATGGCCCGACAGCGCAGCACGCGGCTGGTGATCGGCCAGGCCTATACCGTGATCGCACCCGCGGTCGCCGCGGGATCATCCCTGCAGGCGGCCTCGATTTCACGCGCCAAGCCGGGCATGGCGGCCTGGCCAGCCGACCAGTAGGCATCCCGGCGCTTCAGGGCGGCTCGACCGCCTGGTAGAGCTGGTGCGCGATGCGGGCGATGAGCGCGGCGCTTTGCGGCATCGGCAGCTTGCTGTGCGTGAGTACGACGAGCACGAATGGGCGCGGCCCATAAACGATGGCGGCGTCGTGGAGGATGTCGGTGATGTCGCCGGTCTTGTGCGCGACCGGCGTTCCCGGCGGCAGCCCGGCCGGGATGTCATCGTTGAACGTCTGGCGCTTGAGCACCGCCACCATCGCCGCCGAGGAGGCCTGATCCACCGCCTGGCCGGTGGCGAGCGCGCTCATCAGGACCAGCAGGGCGCGCGCGGTCGTGGTGTTGTTGCGCCCCTGGGCGAAGGCCTTGGAGTCCTCCAGCCCGCGCCGCACCTGCATGCCATCGGCCCCCAGCGTGTGCACGCTGCGACGGATGTTCTCGACACCCAGCTTCTGCATGAGCAGGTTGGTGGCCAGGTTGCTGCTCACCATGATCATGAGGACGCTGAGCTGCTCCAGCGTGCGGGTGCTGCCGATCGCCTGGTAGAGATCCTTCTCCGAGTCATCCTCCGGGCTCAGGCTGTACGGTGAACCGTCCACCAGGCTCGCGAACTCATTGCGCACCGGCAGGGAATCGGTGAGGCGCGCCCGTCCCTGCTGCACCTGGTGGTAGAGCTCGATGAGCACCGCCACCTTCATGGTGCTTGCGGCATGGAAAGACTGATCCGCCTGACGCAGCCACTGCACACGACCGTCGAGGGTGCGGAAGGCCACGGCGACCTCAGCGCCGCTGGCGGCGATGTCGGCCTCGATCCGCGTCACTGCCGCCTGCAGCCTGGCGTCCGTGGCCACCGCCGCCGGAGCAGCGCTGGCGAGCGCTGCGAGGCTCACGCAGGCGCCGGCGCGAGTTAGTTGATCGAATAGGCCGAGTAGTGCCACAGCTCGATCGCGCACAGGATGAGGAGCCCGGCGTAATGCGCGGCCCGGGCGCGGATGCAGATCAGCAGTGCCGGCACGAGGATGGGGACTGACCAGTGCAGCGTGAGCACCCAGAGCTCGCGCCCGCTCATCTTTCCCAACATGCCGCCGACGAAGTGAAAGCCGAGCGCGACGTAGACGAGCTCGAACGTGAGCACCAGTCCCCAGAAGTAGCGGCGGTTCTGCTCGTAGAAGCGCCGCAGGTCCACCGCGCCCGTCATCTCATCAGGCAGGCTGGAAGCGGCGATGAGGAACAGGATGAAGAAGGCGGCGACCAGCACCAGGTAGAGGAAGAAGTAACGCACCGAGGTGGCATGGCGGATGCCCCACAGGTCAAACCACATGCCGATCGAGAGCAGCAGGGAGAAGAGCGAGGCCAGCAGTGCCAGCGGATCCCAGCGCACTTCCTGGTGGTGGCGGATGAGGCGGTGCAGGCTGGTGGCGACATCCGCGATGGCCAGGCCGATCAGCACGGTGAAGAGGCCGAGGGCGAACTCGAACGCGCGGATCTCGGGCGTCACCGGACTCCTCCGAGGCGTGACCTGGATGGCGCCGATTATAGGGGCGCGATGGCCTGCCGGGCTGACACGGCGGCGGCGGCCGATACGCCGCCGCCGCCAGGCATCGCTCAGAACTTGTAGGTGAGCACTCCGCGCACCGTGCGCGGATCACCCGGACGCCCGGCAACCCCGGCGCCGTAGTTCACGGTGCCGGTGACGTAGCCGCGCTGTGTCAGGTTCAGCCCGATGACCGCGAAATTCCAGCGGCTGTCGGCGCTGTTCCAGCCGACGCGGGCCGACAGCAGCCCATACGGCCCCTGCTGCTGCTCGTACCCCGTGACCCCGCCGACCCCATCGTTGGCGGGCGTGAAGAACACGCGCGACTGCCCGGTGTAGTCGGCGCCCGCATAGAGCGAGCCGTGCGCACCGAGGCCGAGGGTGTAACTGGCACCGGCGCTGTAGGCCCAGTCAGGCGCCTGGTTGAGCGCGTTGCCGCTCGCATCGAAGTTGCCGAAGGGATTGACGAAGGCCCCGGGGAAGCTCACGTAGCGCGCGTGCAGGTAAGCCACCGTCGCGTGCAGGTCGAGCGCTGCGATCGGGCGCGCCTGCAGCTGCAGGTCGACGCCCTTGATGTGCGAGGTCGCGGCATTCTCGGTGATCGCATTCGCCGGCGGCACGAACACTTCCACCTGCATGTCCGAGTAGTCATAGAAGAAGGCGTCCAGGTTGACCCGCAGCCGGTGCTCAAGCCAGTCGGACTTGAGCCCGAGCTCATAGGCCCAGAGGTACTCGGGGTTGTACCCCGTGGTGGCGAGCTCGGCGGTCGGTGAGCCAAAATCGAAACCACCGCTCTTGAAGCCGCGAGTCGCCGAGACGTAGGTCAGCACGTTGTCGGCGGCGTAGTAATTGAGGCCAAACTTGGGCGTCCAGGCACTCCAGGAGCGCGACGGATGCACCTCAAACGGTGGCGGCAGGAACGGTGGCCCGAGCACGGGCGCCTGCGCATTCTCGGCCGGATCGAAGGCGGCCGAGGCGTGCCAGGAGTTCCACTGCGAGTAGTCCTTGGTCTCGTGCGTGTAGCGCAGGCCTGCGATGAGGGAGAACTTCGGGGTGAAGTGCCACTCGGCCTGTCCGTAGAGAGCCTCCGACTCGTCCACGATCTGCCCGGAGTTGAGGTTGGAGATCCCCGCCGCCGGCACCTCGACCGCCAGCGGCTCGGCATCGTTCTCGGTGAAGTAGTAGGCGCCGAGCACGTAGGTGAGCGCGTTCCAGCTGGCGTTCAGGTTCAGCTCCTCGCTGAACTGGTGCTGCCGGATCGGATCCTCGATGGTGTAGAGGATGTTGAGACTGCTCGAGTCCGCATCCAGCCCGAGCTTGCCCCAGAAGGTCTGGTAGGCGGTGAGCGAGCGGATGGTCATGGTGTCGCTCGCATGGACCACCAGGTCGGCGTTGAAGCCGTACTGCTTGAAGGTCGAGTAGGCGCCCTGATCGAGCGCCACCTTGGTGTAGTCGCCGAGGATGGAGTCATCGAGCGGCACGCCGATCGGTACCAGCAGCTTTGGATCGCCACCGAAGGCATCCGCCGAGTAGGCGTAGTTGCCGCGCAGGGTCAGGCTCGTGTTGCTGCCGAAGGGGATGAGCAGCTGGCCGCGAACCCCGTAATGGTCGGCATTCTCGAGTCCGCCGCCGGTGGAGACGTTGACCAGATAGAAGTCGTGCGTATAGCGGCTCACGGCCAGGCTGCCGCGCAGGCCCGAGTCCCCCAGCGGGCCGCTGACATAGCCCTGTGCCCCGAACTCACCGTAGTTGCCGCCGGAGAGCTGCAGCTCGCCCGTCAGGGTGGGCGTGGGAGCGCGCGAGACGACGTTGACCGCGCCGCCGACGGCGTTGCGCCCGTAGAGCGTGCCCTGCGGTCCCTTGACCACTTCCACCCGATCAACGTCGAGGAAGTCCGTGGTGAAGGTGAGCGGGCGTGCCTGATACACCCCATCGACGCTGAGCGTCGAGCTTGGATCGGAGCCCACGTAGACGGTGTTGGAGCCGACGCCGCGGATGAAAAGCTGCGTGTAGCCGGAGAGGTCCGTGAGCTGCAGCCCGGGCGTGTTGGCGGAAATCCCCTCGATGTTGGTGATCGCGTTTTGCGTGAGCTGGTCCGCGCTGAAGACGGTCAGCGCCAGCGGGGTTGCCTGCGCCGAGGTCTCTCCGGTCTTGGTCGCCGTGACCGTGACCTCCTGCAGCCCCGCGTAGTCCTCTGCCTGCGCGGCGGCCGCCGCCAGAGTGGCCGACAGCAGTGACATCGCCTGAAATCCCGTCTTCATTGCGTCCCCTCCTCCGCGTTCCAGACCGCGAGCAGTCTACGCAGAGTGTCGTAGATTAACCACAGGAGCAGCAACTCGCGTATCCAGACGCAAAAATACTACGCATTTGTTTTTTGTATCTAGTGCATTTGGGGGAGGGGCATCTTTGAAGGACCGGATGGCGCCCCTGCGGCGCCTTGGTATAAATGCGCCCCGGTGAGACTGTCCTGGTCACTGCAATTCAGCCTGGAACCGAGGCCGGCTATGCGATCTGAGCTTCTGCGGACGAGCACGCTGGTGGCGGTGGGGCTGCTGGGCGCTTGCGTGACGGTGAACAAGCCCCCGGTGCAGGATGCGCGCACCGTACCGAGCGGCGCCCGCACTCAAGTGGCCTACTTCTACTACCTCGGCAAGGACTGCCAGCCACAGGGCGTGCCGCAGGTGACCGTGACCAAGGCCCCGGCCAATGGAACCGTGACCATCGGCGCCGGTGCTCACCTGCCGCAGTACGCCGCGGATAACGCCGGCGCGCCCTGCAATCAGCAGCCGGTGCAGAGCGCCGAGGTCTACTACCAGTCGAGCGAGAATTTTCGCGGCGCGGACAGCTTTTCGATCGCGGTCCGCTACTCGAGCAGCTACACGCAGGCCTACACGTACGGCGTAACGGTCAACTGAAGCAGCGGCAGGTCTTCCGCGCCCGCGGCTACAGGACGGTGCTGCTCCCCGGGACCTCGCGATCGGGGTGCGTGATCGCCGCCGGCGGAGTCATGCCGACGCACGCAGCGCTCACCAGGTCGCCCTCGCTCGCAAACGGGGTCGCGATCTGCAGTGCCTTCGGGATGGCGTCCTTGCAGGCGGCCTCGTCCTTGAACAGATATGAGTCCACGTACGTGACCTCGAGGGTCTTGGGCGCGTAGTAATAGACGTGCATGACCGCGGTATTGCCCAGCGTGCGCGGCTCCTTCATGTTCACCTCGTCGGCCCCCCAGGCGGAGGCTGCCGCCAGGGCCAGGAAAAGAATGCTGCCTCTCATCGCATACCTCGCTCTGGCGCCGTATGAGGGGCTCGGAAGGGCCCGCTCGGTGGCGTCCCACTGATGCGTGGCAGCGTATCGGCGCGGCTGCGATCCTCTGAAGCGGTCGCCTGCCGTTCCTCTTGTGAGGCAACGGGAGTGCGCGCCAGCCTCCGCCCATACGCCAATCTGTCGGCACAGTCCTGCGCCGGCATTGCGCCGACGCTAAGAGCGAGCCTGGCTTAAGGACCATCGGGCACATCACGGATTGCCGCAGGGAACGCACGGCATCAGCCGTTTGTTGACGCATGCACGTTGCGCTTTCCCGCTGACCGTCGTGCATTGGCGACGGGCGCACGCTCGGCAATGTCCTCTTGATGTGATTGTCATGGCGGCAGCGTGCGCCAAGCGTGGGCTTTGCCGTAGGGATCTGCAGCGGCCGCCTCGCAGCCGCGGCGCGGCGTTAAAGTAGCGCCCGTGACTGCCCCACCCTCCCCGCTGCCGCTCGGCCTGCGCGAGCGTGTGGTCACCGTCTGGCGCTCGCTGGCGGCGATCCGTCATCCGCGCCGCAGCGTGACGGGCAAGCTGATGGCGGTGGTGCTGCTCACCACCGCGATCGCGCTCAGCGTCGCAGGGGCGACGCTGCTCGGCATGGACATCTATCAGGATCGGCGCGCGTGGGGCGAGGACCTGCAGAGCACCGGCAACATCCTGGCTCTCATGGCCTCTCCGGCGCTTGCACTGAATGAGCACCAGGTCGCGGCCGGAAGTCTCGCAGCGCTGAACGTGCAGCCCTCGATCCGTGCCGCGGCGGTGTACGACGCACAGGGCGCGCGCTACGCCCAGTACCAGAGTCCAGGCTCGGCTCCCCCTCCCGTGCGCCTGCCGGAGCTCAGCGCCGGGCTGCACTTCGGCGCCGAGCAGACCGAGCTAGTGCAGCCGATCCTGCAGGGCAACGAGCGTCTGGGTACCGTGTACCTGCAGGCGCGCTATCCGGTCGGCGGCCGCGTGGCCATGTACCTCGGCGTGCTCGCCGGCGTCATGCTCCTCGGGCTGCTGGCGGCGCTGCTGGCGGCTGGCTGGCTGCAGCGCGTGATCAGCCGCCCGATGGAATCGATCACCAGCGTCGCGCGCCAGATCATCGAGGGACGCGGCTACTCGCTGCGTGCCGACAAGCTCACCGATGACGAGTTCGGGCTGGTCATCGATGCCTTCAACAACATGCTGGCGCAGATCCAGCAGCGCACCTCGGCGCTCGAGCACAGCAACAGCGCGCTGCAGGAGGTGGCCGCGGTGCGGGCGGCCGCCGAGCAGGCCATGCACGCCAGCGAGCGTCTCTACCGTGCCATCGGCGAGTCGATCAGCTACGGGGTGTGGGTGTGCGATGCCGCGGGCAACAACCTGTACGCGAGCGATTCCTTCCTGCGCCTGACCGGCCTCAGCCTCGAGGAGTACTGCTCGCCGGAGTGGGTGCGCGTGCTGCACCCTGAGGACCGCGAGCGGGTGGAAGCGGCCTGGCAGGAGTGCGTCAGCAGCGGTGGCAACTGGTACCAGGAGCACCGCATCCTCGGGGTGGACGGGCAGTACTACCCGATCCTGGCGCAGGGCGTGCCCATCTACGATGACGCGGGCAACGTCGACCGCTGGGCCGGCATCCACCTGGACATCGCACGTCTTAAGCACACCGAGCAGGCGCTGCGCGAGGCCGACCGCCGCAAGGATGAGTTCCTGGCCACCCTGGCGCACGAGCTGCGAAACCCCCTGGCGCCGATCCGCAATGCGGTCTACATCCTCAACTCGGCCAATGCCGATGAGCGGCAACGCCAGCGGGCCCGCGAGGTGATCGATCGCCAGGTCCGGCACATGTCGCTCCTGCTCGATGATCTCCTGGACGTCTCGCGTGTGACGCGCGGGCAGTTCGAGCTCAAGCGCGAGTTCGTGGAGCTGCGCGCGGTGTGCGACGTGGCCGTGGAGACCGCGCGGCCGCTGATCGAGACGAAGCGGCACACGCTGCTGGTCACGCTGCCCGAGGAGAGCATCACCCTCGATGCCGACCCGCTGCGCCTGGCGCAGGTCGTCTCGAACCTGCTCACCAATGCCGCCAAGTACACCGATCCGCAGGGCCGCATCGAGCTCAGCGCCGCCCTGCACGAGGGGGGCCTGCGTCTGAGCGTGCGTGACAACGGCGTGGGGTTGACGCCCGAGTCCATCCCGACGCTGTTCGGGATGTTCTCGCAGGTGGATTCATCGAGCGAGCGCGCCCAGGGGGGACTTGGCATCGGGCTGGCGCTGGTGAAAGGCCTGGTGGAGCTGCACGGCGGCCAGGTCAGCGTGCACAGCGAAGGCCTCGGCCGCGGCAGCGAGTTCGTGGTCCGCCTGCCGGCGGAGCTCGTGTGCACGCCACGGCGCACGCAGCCCGCCGACCACGATCCCGAGGCAGCGCGCACCGAGCCGGTGCGCTCCGGACCGAAGGTACTGGTGGTCGATGACAACCGCGATGCCGCACAGACTCTGGCCACGGCGCTGGACGTGAGTGGCTTCGAGGTGCACACGGTGTATTCGGGCGCCCAGGCCCTGCAGCTTGGGGCGCTCGAGCAGCCGCACGCGGTGGTCCTCGACATCGGCATGCCGGAGATGGACGGCTATGAGACCGCGCGACGGCTGCGTCGGGAGTCCTGGGGTCGCCGCGCGATCGTCATCGCCGTGACCGGCTGGGGCCAGGAGGAGGACAAGGAGGACGCGCGCGCGGCCGGGTTCGATGAGCACCTGACCAAGCCGGTGGACTTCGTCGCCCTGGAGGCCTTGCTCATGCGCCGGCTCACGGCGCAGCGCCAGGCGGCGGAGGCGCGGCTGCGCGAGCGCGCGCACGGCTAGATGCGCGCGCCCGGCAGCACAGCAGGCTCTCTAGATCAGGCCCGCGGGCGACCCGGCGCCTGAGGCTGGGTGCGCCCGGCGGGCGCCGGCTGGCCGCGCGACTCGCCGAACAGCGCCAGCATCTCGCGGTTGAAGGCCGGCAGGTCATCGGGCTTGCGGCTCGTGACCAGGTTGTCATCGCGTACCACTTCCTGGTCGACCCACTCGCCGCCGGCATTGCGGATGTCGGTCTTGAGCGAGGGCCAGGAGGTCATGCGGTAGTTCTTGGCCACATCACTCTCCACCAGCGTCCAGGGACCGTGGCAGATGGCGGCCACCGGCTTGCCGGCATCGAAGAACGACTTCACGAACTGCACCGCCTCGGGCTGCATGCGCAGTCGGTCCGGATTCATGACGCCGCCAGGCAGCAGCAGCGCGTCGTAGTCCGCGGCGTCGGCCTGCGCGAGCGGCGCATCGACGTCCACCTCATCGCCCCAGTCGGTGTGGTTCCAGCCCTTGATCGAGCCAGGCTTGGGCGAGACGACCAGGGTGATTGCGCCGGCATCATCGAGCGCCTCGCGCGGCACCGTCAGTTCCGACTGCTCGAAGCCATCGGTGGCGAGGATCGCCACCCGTAATCCGTCGAGCTTGCTGTCCATAGCACTACCTCCAGCGGGCAAGGATTAATAAGAGTGGGAGGGTTGGCAAGGAAAGCACGCTGCGCGCGGTGCGTCGCGCGGCCGCACGGCAGGTGCAGGCGTCAGCCATCACCGACACGGCGCATCCGTCCGGTGCACCGCTTACGGCCCGGCCGGGCCGCAAGGCCGCGTTATGTGCAGTAAAAAGCGACCGTCTATAGGGTGCCAGCGCCCGCTTATCGGACGGCGGGGTCGATGTGACGCAGTACCAGTTGGCGGGCTGCCCAGCTTCAGTACATTGGCCCGCCATGGACAAGCACCAGACCGGGTTCACCCTGAGCGAGCTAATGATCGTCACGGCCATAGTGGCGATTCTGCTCGGCGTGGCGATCCCCTCGTACAAGTACCTCACGACCTCCTACCGGATGTCGGCCGAGCTGAACAACCTGGTCGGCGACATGCAGTTCGCGCGCGCCGAGGCCTTGAAGGAAGGCACGCCGGTCACGGTGTGCATCTCCTCCGACGGGGCGAGCTGCACCGGTGGCACCAACTGGAGTGTGGGCTGGATCGTGTTCTCCGACACCAACGGCAGCTTCACCGTCGATGGGGCCGACCGTGTCCTCAAATTTCAGGGCGCCTTCAGCGGCACCAATCCCGACACTCTCGCAGCGGGCAATGGCATCAACTATGTCAGTTACAACCGTGAGGGCTTTGCCACCACAGCCGGCGGGTTCGTCACCAGTACGCTGACGCTCACCGAACCGGGTGGCAATAACGCCTACACACGCTGCCTGCTCGTGTCCCCAATTGGGATGCTGCAGTCGCAGAACCACGTGGGAAATCCGACCACATGCTGACCCGAATCAAAAACCCAGCGGTTGCACGTCACCGCGGCTTCAGCCTTCTGGAAGTCATGGTGGCGGTGGTCGTGATCTGCATCGGCCTGCTCGGCATCGCCAAGATGCAGGCGCTGTCACTGTCGAACATGAGCATGTCGCGGCAGCGCTCGCTCGCAGCCATGGAGGCGGCGAGTTTCGCCTCCGCCATGCACTCGAACCGGCAGTACTGGGGAAACTTCGCCGTGAGTTTCTCCGTCTCGATCAACGGCACGCCGGGGACGGTCGTCTCGACGGACAACGTGCTGCAGGCGCAGACGGCGGCCGATCTCGGTGCCCTGAACGCCTGCGTCGGCAGCGGCAATGGCCTGCCGGTGTGCAATACGCCGGTCAATCTCGCCGCCAACGACCTGGCGCGCTGGTGGGTGAATTCAGTGTCGGTGCAGCTGCCGAACCCGACCGCTACCGTTTCCTGTCCGGCCTCCCCGGTGGGCAATCCCGCGCCGGTGGCCTGCACGGTGCAGATCAGCTGGACGGAAAAAGCCGTCGCCATCAACGCCACCGAGGCGGCCCAGGAAGCGGCGGGCGCCTCCACCAACGAGCAGCCGGTCTTCACGCTGTACGTCGAGCCATGAGCACATCACGCCATAACCTCTGCCGGCCCGCGCGCTCGCAGCGCGGCTTCACCCTTGTCGAGCTCATGGTCACCGTGGCCATTGCGCTGTTCCTGCTCGGCGGCCTGGTCACGATCGTGCAGAACGTGCGCACCGTGAACCTCAACCAGACCGCGCTCGCCCAGCTCGCCGACGAGCAGCGCTTTGCGCTGACGGTGATCACGGACGCCATCCAGGCCGGAGGCTATTTCGCCGATCCCACCACGCAGACGACGGCAACCCTGGGCGTGCAGGCCAACCCGGCCCCGACCGCGGCCTACCAGGCCGGGTGGGTGTTCGCGGGCAGCCACACTGTCGGCGCGCTGGACTCGGTGGCCACCGACAGCATCGCGACGCGCTTCCAGACGGCCTTAGGGTACGGCCCGATCCTGTGCGATGGCACGGATACCTCCAAACTCGCGGCCAACAATTACTCCATCCAGTTCTTCATCCAGGTGACCGCCGGGGTGGGGAGCCAGCTGATGTGCTCGGTCAATGGCGGCGCCCCGGTGGCGCTCGTGACCGGCGTCAAGGCGATGGCCGTCTACTACGGCGTGAAGCGCGACCAGACCGTCGCCGACTACAACGTCGACACCTACGTCACCTGGGACATGATGTCGACCCTCAACGGCGCGAACGACTACGACAACGTGAGCGCGGTACGCATCGTGCTCACCTTCGACAACCCGCTCTTTGGGCAGGCGAACCAGCCGCAGACGATCACCGTGGAGCGCGTCATCGAAGTGATGGGCCGCGCAGGGCTGCACACATGAACAACCACCGCACCAAAGCAGCGCAGCGCGGCGTCGCGCTCGTCACGAGCCTGCTGCTGCTCATCATCATCACGATCCTGGCGCTCTCCATGTTCCGCAGCTTCGGCACCCAGGAGAAGATCGCCGGCAACCTGCGCGAGAAAGAGCGCGCGCTGCATGCTGCCGAGAGCGCGCAGCAGTACGCCGAGTGGTGGCTGCTGCAGAACAACAACACTGCCGCGGGCGCCACCTCCTGTGCCGCTTCAGTGGCGGCCACCCCCACGGCCGGGCAGATCTGCAACCAGACGCCCCAGCAGGTGCCCTTCGACCCCACGGTCGTGCCGTGGGCCATCCAGGTCACGTATACGCCGCAGAACATGGTGCTGCTCGGTCAGCCCCAGGTCGCCGGCAATCCCCCCTATTTCGCCACGCCTGCATTCTGGATTGCCGACCGCGGAGTGGCCGCGGACGGTGCCGGCGAGGCTTACCAGATCGACGCCTATGGATACGGCAGCGCGGCCAGCACGGTCGCGGTGGTCGAGAGTGTCTACGAGATCCAGCAGGGCGTCGTCAACAGAGGTGGTTTGTGATGAACCGCAACAGCATTGCCTCAGGTCTCCTCGCCCTCGCAGCCCTGGTGCTGCCCCTGGCAGCCCAGGCGCAGTCCTCGGTGGCCGAGGACTTCACCAAGGGCTCAACGACCAACCCCTGGTACTTCTTCAACGGCGCCTGCCTCACGGCGGGCAGCGCGACGGGCGTCGAGCCGCTCAGCGGCACCGGGCAGGTACCTGGGTGCACCACGATCGCCAGCAGCTACTACAACAAGACCACGGGCGAGGTCCTGGTCGGTGGCTACAACGGCACGTTCCCCGACCCGAGCGGCAACGGCGCGCTGCGCTTCACTAACGGCTATCCCTACGGTTACAAGGAGAACGGCGGCATCCTCTCCACCACGCCGTTCCCCACCGGCCAGGGCGTCTCGATCACCTTCAAGACCGTGACCTATCTTGGCAACTCGGGCGGTGGCGGCGCCGACGGTGCCGACGGCATCAGCTTCTTCCTGATGGACTCGAGCAAGCTCGACACCTCGAGCATCACCGGCCAGGCGGCCGGGGACGGCAACGGCCTCGGCGCCTGGGGTGGCAGCTTGGGTTATTCCTGCTCGAACTCCAACACGCCCTACAACGGCCTGAACGGCGGCTACCTCGGACTGGGCATCGATGAGTACGGCAACTTCCTCAACGGCACGACCAACACGCTGGGCGAGAGCGGCACGACCGCCTCGGGCGACAACACCGCCACCGGCGGTGGCTACCAGCCCGGCCGCATCGGCCTGCGCGGCGCCGGCAGCATCTCCTGGAATGCGCTCAATACCGCCTATGGGACCGATCCGGGCAACTCCTCGGCGCCCTACTACCCGGCGGCGCTGCTCACCTCCTGCGCGATCAACGGCGGCAGCTACGATTCCAACACCGGCGGCTGCATGGGCTGCAGCGCGGGTACCTACAACCTGACCACGGGAAAGTGCGACACCACCAATTGCTCGAGCGGCACCTACAACGCCACCACGGGCCTGTGCGAGAGCTGCGGCAGCGGCCAGACCTACGATCCGGCCAACAACAACTGCGTGACCAAGACCTGCTCGACCGGCACGTACAACTCGACCACCGGGCTGTGCGACAGCTGCCCGGCCGGCGACACCTACAACTCCGGCACGCACCTGTGCGCGACGCAGAGCTGCGCCAGCGGCACCTACAACCCGGGTGCCAACAAGTGCGAGACCTGTGTGGCGGGCACCTATAACCTGGCCGCAAACAAGTGCGAGATCTGCAGCGTCTCCGGGTACACCACCTACGACCCCGCGACCGTGAAGTGCTGGAACCCGACACACACGATCAGCAAGACTCCGACCACCGGCACGCCTTCGGCGTCCTCGCCCACGAACATCTCGCCCAACACCGGCCCGACCAATCGCGTTGCCGCGACCGGCAGCGCGACGCAGAGCCCGACGCCGTCGAAAAAGAATGTCGACTCGTACTTGGCCGTGCAGAACACCTGCAAGACCGGCAACTTGTGGAACTACGCCACCCCGGCGAATCCTCAGAACGCGGGCGCCGCGAGTCTGACCAACGCGCTCAACACCGCGGGCATCCTCGACTACGGCGCCCTGCCCTTGGGCTACACGGTGCTGCCCACGGGGACCCAGATCGCCGCCGAGAGCGCCACGACGCGCGGTGCCGCGGTGCCGATCTACTACCAGCTGAAGATCTCGCAGAACGGGCTCCTCAGCCTCTCGTACGCGCTGTGCCCGGCGGCCGGCTGCGGCGCCTGGCAGGGCGTGCTCACCAACCAGAACATCACCACCGCCAATGGCCCGCTGCCGGCGAACTTCCTGTTCGGTTTCGCCGGTTCCACCGGCGGCAGCTCGAACATTCACGAGATCCTGTGCTTCCGCGCCGACCCGGCCACGACCGCGGCCAGCTCCGCGGGCGCCAGCGAGAAGCAGTCGGCGAAGCTCGAGACCGGTGTGCAGGCCTACTTTGCCTACTACAACCCGAGCAATGGTTATACCGGGCGGGTAACCGCGAGCAGCCTCGGCTTCGACCAGTACGGTAACGTCGTGGTCGCTTCCACCCCCAACTGGGACGCCTCCTGCGTGCTCACGGGCGTGCTGAGCGGTGCGACCTGCAGCACCACCGGGGTCTCCGGCCCGCTGACCGCGCAGCTGCCCAACAGCCCGGGCACCGCCGGGGCGCGCCAGATCATCACCTGGAACGGCAGCGGCGGCGTCCCCTTCCAGTACAACAACCTGAGCGCCGCGGAGCAGACGGCGATCACCCTCGATGATGCTTCCGCGACCGCCGACCGCGTCAACTTCCTGCGCGGCGATCGCACCAACGAGATCAACAGCGCGGGCGCCGGCGAGTTCCGCCGCCGCACCGGCGTGCTCAGCGACATCGTCGACTCGAGCCCGGTGTGGGTCGGTGCCCCGGGCGCCCCCTACACGACCACCTGGCACGACCGCATCAATGTGGCCGCCTCGCTGCCGGAGAACAGTTCCGGAGCGCAGACCTACCCCGGCTATGCGAGCGCGGCGCTGAACCGTACCCAGGTGGTGTATGTCGGCGCCAACGACGGCCTGCTGCACGGCTTCCGCAGCGGCGTGTACAACTCGAGCCAGGGCAGCTGCGCGACCACGCCGAGCTCCAGCTGCTTCAGCAACAACGACGGACGCGAGCTGCTCGCCTACTTCCCGGGCGCGCTCATCAGCGGCACGAGCAGCCAGCTGATCCACCCGGACATCAGCAACTCCGCCAACGTGGCGATCGACTTCTCCAACGCGCAGTACGGCCACAACTACTTCGTCAACGCCACGCCCGGCGCGGGCGACGTGTTCTACAACTCGCAGTGGCACTCCTGGCTGGTCGGCGGCCTCGGCGCCGGCGGCGCGGCGATCTACGCGCTGGATGTCACCGACCCCAGCACCTTCTCCGAGTCCAATGCCTCGAGCCTGGTGATGGGCGAGTGGAACAGCGCCACCATCAGCTGCGTGGGCAATGCCAACTGCGGGCAGAGCCTGGGCAACACCTACGGCACGCCGCAGATCCGCCGCCTGCACGATGGCAAGTGGGCGGTGATCTTCGGCAACGGCATCGGCAGTGCCTCGGGCGACGGCGGCATCTTCATCATGACGCTCGACCCGACGGGTGGCGCCCAGGGCGCGAGCTTCTACTACCTGAGCACCGGCGTCGGCAGCAGCGGCAGCCCGAACGGCATCACCTTCGTCACCCCGGCCGACTTTGACGGCGACCACATCTCCGACTACGTCTACGCCGGTGACATCCAGGGTCACGTGTGGCGCTTCGACCTCACCTCGCCGAACGAGTCGGCCTGGATGGTGACCCCGGGCCCGATCTTCAACACCGGCGGCCAGCCGATCACGACCCAGGTGGTGGTGGCCTCGGGCTCCCCGAGCGTCGGCATGCAGCAGCAGATCATGGTGCTGTTCGGCACCGGCCAGAAGGTGGGTTTCAGCAACGCCTCGGCCTCGAGCTACTCCAGCGGCACGCAGACGCTCTACGGCGTGTGGGACTGGAACGTGACGGCTTCCGATGGCGGGCGCCTCGGCCCGGGCGGCGGCAACCCCTCCGGCTGGGATGGCCTCTCGACCGCCCAGTACGCGGGTCTGACGCGCGCCAGCGCCGGGGTCATCACCCTCACCACGGCCAACCTGCAGGCGCAGACCGTGACGATCGATGCCACCACGCAGAATCGCGACATCATGAACAACGCGACCATCTGCTGGAGCGGCGGCTGCCCGAGCAGCGCCGCGCGCCAGTTCGGCTGGTACCTGAACCTGCCGGGCGCGGGTGAGCAGGTCATCTACAGCCCCGAGCTCGTGGCGCAGGCGCTGACGGTGAACTCCATCGTGCCGGCTAACAACTCGCCGATCTCGTGCTCCAACACGAGCGACACCGGCTTCACCTACGTGCTCTCGGCCATGACCGGCGGCGCCTTCGACACGGTGTTCCTGCCGCCGAGCGAGGCCGCCAACCCGAACGTGGCCAACCAGGCCGCGTACGCGGACGCGCACGCGATCGCGATGCAGACCAATGCGACCGGCAGCTCCTTCATCACCAGCAACAGCGCCGGCACGCAGTACCTGGTGTACGAGACCAACCAGGTCGAGTCGGGCAACGGCGGCAGCGGCAGCAACAACATCCTGGGTGGTACGCTCGGCCTGAACCTGCCGCCGAACACCACCGGGCATCGCCTGAGCTGGATCGAGCTGCGTTAACCTGCAACACCAAGCGAAGTGGAAAGACTGAACATGCAACTCGCAACACCCAAGCACGAGCGCGGCATGACGCTGATCGAGCTCATGGTGGTCGTGGTAATCGCGACCATCCTGGTCTCCCTCGCGGTGCCCTCCTACATGGCGCAGGTGCGTCAGTCGCGCCGGGTCGAGGCCAAGACGGCACTGCTCGACCTCGCCGGCCGCGAGGAGCGTTACTTCAGCACCAGCCAGAACGGCGCCAACTACTCGCAGACCGGCACCGACCTCGGCTACGCGGCGCTGCCGGCGGCGGTCGGCAACGGCTACTACACGGTGAGCGTGTGCGCGGTGGGCCCGGGCATGGCGGGCAACTGTCCGCCGAGCGCCCAGGCCGCGCCGGCCTACGTGGTCACCGCCACCCCGGTGGCCGGCCAGAGCCAGGTGAATGACACCCAGTGCCAGTCCTTCTCGGTCGACAACACCGGGCGGCAGTGGGCGACGGACGCCGGCGGCAACGACACGACGACGTTTTGCTGGAACAACTAATACTTATTTTTCAGTAGTTTATATTCTGTTATTCGTGTAGATTCCTTAGAACCGCGGCGTCGGTCCGGATCCTGCCCCGCCCCGCTGACCGCGAGCAAACCCCGGTAATTGCAGCTCCATGCGGGCGGCGCGGGCGCCGCACGAGCATATTTTTTTCGCAGAGTCTGAGTTATATTTCCTGCGCAGCCGCTTGAGTGCGCTTGGATTACAGGCCGGATCGAATAACAAGAACACCACACGACGCCGCCCGCGGCAGCTCCCCCGCAATGCAGCTCTCGCGGCGCGTCAGCCGAGGTAACCGATGAGCACGACCTACGAACAGCTCGAGGGCGCCGCGTTGTCGCTGGCGCGCGCCGGCTCGATCAAGGACCGCCTCGCTGATGCCTTCCGCAACCACCTCGCGCAGCTGAATGCCGAGGAGCTGCCGGAGGGACTGCGCGCTGAATTCCGCGCCTGTCACGACGCCCTCATCCGCGAGCGCCCGCAGCCGGGCGAGGACGCGGTGCGCGCCACGGTGCGCAAGCTCTCCGCCCACGAGGCGGATGAGATCGCCTGCAGCGTGGTACGCCTCTACGGCGCCTACGTGCGCGTCAGCACGCGCGAGACCCCCAGTGCCGCAGTGGCGCTGCTCGGGGAGCTCGCGATACGCCCGAAGAAGAGCATCCCGCAGGTGATCTCGCTCTACGCCCACGAGGGCTGAGGTCACGCGGGCGCGCGGCACGCGCTAGTCGAGCTTGAACTCGATGGTGTCCCAGCGCCCGGTCTTCTCCTGGCGCGCATGCACGCGGATCGCATCCACCAGCGCGCGCTCATCCCACGGCACGATCTCGTTAGCCAGGTCCACGATCGCCTTGGGCGGCTCGTGGCTGCCACCGAAGGGGCGCATGAGGATCACCGGCTTCTTGCTCGCCTGGGCGTAGAGCAGCTGGAAGGTCAGCAACTCGCGGTGCGTCTCGTGCAGGCTCGAGAGCGCGATCACGCACTCGACCGGGCTGATCTGCCGGCGCAGGTCCTCACGCAGCGCCTCCTTATCGCCGGTGACCGGCTGCTCGGGCGTGCTGAAATTCTTATAGAAGAAATTGCGTGCGCTCTCGAGGTACTCGAACACGCGCAGGTAGTCATCGCTCACCTGCCAGGCGTGGGTGATGAAGAGCCGGATCGGATTGGCCTGCGACATCCTGGGCCGAGTCTGGCACAACTGCGCCGGATGGGGGAACTTGGCCGCAAGCGTGCGGACCACCGTGCGTCCGGCGACGCTACCGGGGAGGGCGCGCCACGCTAGAATGCGCGCCTACCCTCCCCCACGACCACGCCTCAGGTGCGCCTGCTCGTCTACAACATCCGTTATGCCACCGGCACCGGCCCGGCATTCCACCTGCCCCTGCCCGGGGCGGGCTACCTGCGCAGCAACCGCAAGGTGCTGAGCGGCATCACCGAGTTCATCCGCGCCGAGGGGCCAGACGTGGTGGGCCTGATCGAGGTCGACACCGGCTCGATCCGCACCGGGCGGCTGAACCAGGCCGACTACATCGCGAGCGAGCTCGGCCATTACTCGACCTACCAGACCAAGTACGGCGCCGGCTCGCTCAACCAGTTCATGCCCATCGTGCGCAAGCAGGGCAATGCCTTCCTGTCCGCGCCCACCGTGCATGGGGAGCGCTTCCACTACTTCGATACCGGCATCAAGCGGCTGATCATCGAGCTCGAGCTCTCCGAGGTCTGCGTGTTCCTGGTGCACCTGTCGGTAAAGTACCGCCACCGCCAGTACCAGCTGCGCTCGCTCCATGACCTGATCCGCCAGGCGGCCAAGCCGGTGATCGTGGCGGGCGACTTCAACACCTTCTGGGGCACGCACGAGATCTACCTGTTCATGCGCGCGGCCGGCCTGCGCAGCGCCAACACCGCGGGTCTGCCCTCCTTCCCGGCGCGCATCCCGCGCATCGAGCTGGACTTCGTGCTGGTGAGCGAGGGGATCGTGGTGACCGACTTCCGCGTGCCTGACGTGCGCTTCTCCGATCACCGCCCGCTGGTGTGCGACTTCGAGGTGGCGGGCCGCGCCACGACCGGCCGCGCCTCGGCGGCCTGAGCGCACGTCAACACAGGAGCGCGACCCCATGAACGAGCCCGCAGCCCCCGCCTGGCAACTGACGCGCGATCCGCAGGGCATCGCCTGGCTCACCCTGGACAAGCCCAACACTTCGGCCAACGTGCTCTCGGCGGGCGTGCTGAGCGAGCTGGACGGGCTGCTTGGCGAGCTCGAACGCGAGCCGCCGAAGGGCGTGGTGCTGATCTCGGCCAAGAAGAGCGGCTTCATCGCCGGTGCCGACATCCGCGAATTCACCGGCATCCGCGACGAGGCCTCGGGCTATACCCTCATCCGCCGCGGCCAGCAGGTGTTCGACCGCCTCGAGTCGCTCCCCTGCCCGAGTGTTGCCGCGATCCACGGCTTCGCCCTCGGCGGCGGACTCGAGACTGCGCTCGCCTGCCGCTACCGGGTCGGCGTCGACGACGAGCGGCTCTCCCTCGGGCTGCCGGAGGTGCAGCTCGGCCTGCACCCGGGCTTTGGCGGCACGGTGCGCACCGTGCGCCTCATCGGCGTGCGTGCCGCCATGGAGCTGATGCTCAGCGGACGCCCGATCCGGGCCGCCAAGGCCCTTAAGATCGGCCTGCTGGACCGCCTGGTGCCCGAGGGCGAACTGCGGCAGGCCGCCGCCGAGCTGATCACCCGCGCCCCGCCGGCACACCGCCCACCCCTCCTCGAGCGGCTGCTGAGCAGCGCCGTCGTGCGCCCCTTTCTCAAGGGGGCGCTCACCGCCCCGGTGGCCAAGCGTGCCCCGCGTGCGCACTACCCGGCCCCCTACGCCATCATCGACCTGTGGCTCAGATTCGGCGCCCACGGCGCGCAGGCCTTCGAGGCCGAGGCGCGCTCCATGGCGCACCTCTTCCTCACGGACACCTCGCGCAACCTGGTGCGGGTATTCCTGCTGCAGGATCGCCTCAAGGCCCAGGGCGGCAAGGCCCCGGGGGAGCTGCGCCACGTGCACGTGGTCGGCGCCGGTGTCATGGGCGGGGACATCGCCGCCTGGTCGGCCCTGCGTGGCTTCACGGTGACGCTGCAGGATCGGGAGCTGAAGTACATCGAGCCGGCGCTCAAGCGTGCCGGCGAGCTCTTCGAGAAGCGCCTCAAAGATCCCGCGCAGCGGGCCGCCGCGCAGGCGCGGCTGCGCGCGGACGTCGCCGGCGCCGGGGTCGCAGAGGCGGACGTGGTGATCGAGGCGATCTTCGAGAATCTCGAGGCCAAGCAGCGCCTGTACGCGGACCTGGAGCCGCGTCTGAAGAGTACGGCGCTGCTCGCCACCAACACCTCCAGCATCATGCTCGAGCCGCTCGCGAGCGGCCTGTCCCAGCCGGCGCGCCTGGTGGGCCTGCACTTCTTCAACCCGGTGGCGCAGATGCCGCTCATCGAGGTGGTGCACGCGCAGGACACCGATCAGCAGGCGCTGCGCGTGGCGACCGCGTTCGCGCGCCGCCTGGACAAGCTGCCGCTGCCCTGCCGCAGTGCCCCGGGATTCATGGTCAACCGCGTGCTCACCCCCTACATGTACGAGGCCATGCTGGCCGCCGGCGAGGGCGTGCCCCTGGAGAGCATCGACCGCGCCGCGCTCGAGTTCGGCATGCCCATGGGGCCGATCGAGCTCATCGACGTGGTGGGGCTCGATGTCGCGACCCACGTGGGCGAGATCATCGCCGCGGAACTGAAGCGCCCGGTGACGCAGATCCCGCGCCTGAGCGGGCTGCTGGCCGCCGGGCGCCTGGGCAAGAAGAGCGGCGCGGGCTTCTACGAATGGCGCGACGGCAAGCCGGTGAAGGCCGCCGCCGCGGTCCCCGCCCCCGAGGATCTCACCGACCGGCTGATCCTGATCCTGGTGAACGAGTGCGTCGCCTGCCTGCGCGAGCGCATCGTCGAGGAGGCGGACCTGGTGGATGCGGCGGTGATCTTCGGCACCGGGTTTGCCCCATTCCGTGGCGGACCTCTCACTTATGCGCGCACCCGGGGGCTCGAAGCGACGCGCGCGCGCCTGGCGCAGCTCGCGCAGCGGCACGGGGCCCGCTTTACGCCGGATGCGGGCTGGAGCGCACTGTCCGGCACGGGAAAAGCGTGACCCGCGTCCGGCGCGGCTGAGGCCCTGTGCTACCATCCGAGAGCCGCGCGCGCCACGGGCGGTACCCGATATTCTTATAGTTTTCGTATGCTTAGGCCCGATTCAGCGGTTTACTGACAAGACATGTCCGACGAGCAGGTCGCCACCGCCCAGGTCCTGAAGATGTTCGCGCCGCTCGATGCGATGAAGCGCGAGAACCTGGCTGCGCTCGCCAAGAAGGTGACCGTCAAGACGGTCACGCGCGGGCGCGTGCTCTTCAGCCAGGGCGACACCGACAAGCGCACGCTGTGGCTGATCAACGGACGGCTCGAGGCGCTCGAGAACGAGCGCGTGATCGGCACGGTGAGCGGCGGCACGCCCGAGGCGCGCAATCCGCTCTTCCCCAACCTGCCGCGCCGCTGCACGGTGCGCGCGATCGATGACTGTCAGTACCTGGCGATCGATTCCGACCTGCTGGACGTGATGATCACCTGGGACCAGACCGGCAGCTACGAGGTCGAGGAGCTGCAGACGCAGCTCGCCGGTGCCGGCTCGGATGACTGGATGACGACGCTGCTGCAGACCAACGCGTTCCACCGCATTCCGCCGGCGAACATCCAGGCGATCTTCCAGCGCCTGCAACGCACCCCGTGCCGCGCCGGGGAGGTAGTCATCAAGCAGGGCGATGAGGGCGATTACTTCTACATCATCGTGCAGGGCAAGTGCGCGGTCACGCGCGAGACCCCGCTCAGCCGCGAGGGCATCAAGCTCGCCGAGCTCAACGTCGGCGACACCTTCGGCGAGGAGGCCCTGATCGCCGAGGCCAAGCGCAATGCCACGGTGACGATGCTGACGGATGGCGTGCTGATGCGCCTGAACAAGCAGGACTTCCGCGAGCTGATGAATGAGCCGCTGCTGCAGTGGCTGACGCCCGAGCTGTCGCGCAAGGTCATCGACAAGGGCGGCCGCTGGCTCGACGTGCGGCTGCCGAGCGAGTACCAGAACCTTGCCATCGAGGGCGCGCTCAACGTGCCGCTCTACCTGATCCGCCTGAAGCTCTCGACGCTCGACCGCACCAAGCCCTACATCGTCTACTGCGACACCGGGCGGCGCAGCTCCGCGGCCGCCTATATCCTGGTCGAGCGCGGCTTCGATGCCTACGTGCTCAAGGGCGGCCTGGGGAACGGCGCGGGACTCGCACTCACCCGCGGCGCGGCGACCGGCAAGCCCTAGCGGATTTTCTTTTTCGCGCCATGTCGGCGCACACCTGCACGCGGATGCCCGGGGGCACCACCGAGCGCGGTGTCGGTGGCTGGATCAACCAGCGAAGCGGCTGCCGCGGCGCGGCCAGCTACATCGTGTGGGTGGCGTCTCGCTTTGAATCAATAGCTTGGGACAGATTTGTCCCCGCCTGTAACCGAGCAAGCATAGACTCGCCTGCCGATGCCTGCCCACGCGAACGTCTACGAGATCACCGGCCCCTGCGACGGCTGTCGCTTCGCTCCCCGCTGCGCGGTTGAGCTGCTCGCGTGGGAGCGCTTCTCAGACTTCCTGCATGGATCAGCGGAGTCGCGATGGCGCGCCTTCCCATGCGCGCCGTCACGCGCGCTCTATTACGCGCTGCTAGTGGGGGAGCTGAAATGGGGCGGCCGCCGAGGCCGGCGGACCACACGTTCCGCGGCCAATACCGCGAAGGCCCGAACCGCTTGGGTTCGGGCCTTCTTGATGATCTACGCACGAACGTCTTAGTCAGGGGGTCGTGACCGGCAGAGCCGAAGCGATTAAGGTCGCATCCGGACTGCATTGCGGATGACCCCAGCCGCTCACGCTGACTCCCTCCTGTTGTCCCGGCTGCGGAGTGATGTCCAACACAATATTGTCCGGCCGCTTGGCGTCGCCGCTCACTCCCGCCGGCACGTGATCCAGACCAAGGGTGTTCCGCGTGCGCCACGCGATGTTGTGATCCGCGCACGAGCTGTCGCCGCTCACCCCGATGGCACCGACCAGCACATGCGCGGCGTTGTAAAGGGCCAGTCCGCCGCCGAATACATTCACGCCGCCGATGCGGTGCCCGATCATCGGGTCATCACTCTGACCAAAATTCGCGGCGGGTCCCTTGTAAGCGACGTTCGTGTCGACGGGATTGCTGTGCTGCAGTCCATACAGCGTGCCACCGGGCTGCACGGCGTAGTAGAGATTCGCAGTCGAAAGCGAAAGACCCGGCAGGCTGAACGCGTTAGCCGTATTGGCTTTCTGGGCCGAGATCACACGGCTCCCGGGCCATTGCGAACCGCGATTCGTGCCAGTGAAGGCTACCTCGCAAACTAGGCCGTCGCGGTTCACGACAGTGGCCCACATGTCGAGGTTGAAGCCACCGTTAGACTGGGCACGCGCGAATGCCAGAGCGGATTGAAGTGTTTGGTGGTCGGGCAATGCGGCACATGGGTCGCCATTAGCCCGCGCGGCTCCCGATACAGCACACAGAGCCGCCGCGATGGTAGCGAGAGATCGAAATGACGTGTTCACAAGTGTCTCCCTTCTGATTGCAAGAGTTACTTACGCTATTCTTCTTGGATTCCTCGCCTTCCTATTATTTACGCTGACGCAGCGCTCCGCATAGTGTTGCAAGGGCGTGTTGGCTTGCGTGGCCGGAGGTGTCAGCACGGCGCGCGCGGCGAAACGCATTTAACAGACGCTCCTTGCAGCGCAACATTCCACCCGACCGGACGTTCGCCTGACTCTCGCGAGCCCCTTTACCTCTGACCGCTCCCGCAGCAGTGCTTGAACTTCTTGCCGCTGCCGCAGGCGCAGCGCTCGTTGCGCCCCTGCAGAGGAGCCGCACGTGGGGGCGGGGGAACCGCGATCGACGGCTGTGGCTGCGGCTGATCCCCGATGTTGTGTGTGGCCTTGTCGGTGCGTGTAACCGGAAGCTGGACTAGGGCGTCGACAGCGAGCCATGTGTGTGTGGCTCGCACTTGCCATCTTACTGACCGGCTGCGGGGTCGTGGAAGCGGCTTGTAACTTTTCAGACCGGCTTAACCGGCCTGACGCTACATCGTGTGAGTGGCCTTGTCGCCCGAGAGCGCGCCGGCCAGGTACGTCTCGATCTTCTTCTGTGTCTGGCCGCGGTCCTGCTCGGAGAACTGCACGCCGATGCCCGCGGTGCGTTTACCCTGATTGCCCTGGGCGCCCTTGGGAGTCACCCAGATGACGCGCCCGGCGACGGGCAGCTTCTCGTCCTCGCCCATGAGGTTCAGCAGCATGAACACCTCATCGCCGAGGCGGTAGTTGCTGTTAGTGGGGATGAACAGGCCGCCGTTCTTCACGAACGGCATGTAGGCCAGATAGAGCGCGCTCTTGTCCTTGATGGTCAGCGTGAGTAGACCCGGTTTGTTCGCGCCCGCTCTCAAGTTCCTGTCCCCGCCATTCAAGCTCGCCGGCGATGCGGCCATGTCCCTCGTCCCCTTGATTCCTGACCTGCGCCTTCTTAAGGCGCAAGCCGCCTGAAGAGATCTTCCAGTGCGACGCCCCGGTTCAATGGGACGTCGAGCGTGGCACGTAGTTCCCGTACCGCATCCAGCAGCCGGAAGAGCCCGCGTATATTCAAGACCGGCGCGCGTGATGACAAGTAGGGGCCAGCCCGCACTTCTGCCATCAGGGCGCCCTCCCGCTCCATGCCGAGGATGCGTTCTGTGAGCCAATTCTCAAAGCACTGCAGGCGCAGCGGCAGCTCCGTGCGGGCCCAGCGCTCCGCCGTGGCCGGCGGATCCGCGCTGCCGGCCGAGAGTTCCTTAAGGTCTGCCCGGCTCTCCCGGGCCGCCGCCGCGACGGCTTCCGGCTCTGCCGCCGCGGCGACGAACGGGGCATTGCCGAGTTCATCGAGCACCGGCTCCCAGGGATGATCCGCGGCGCGCGCCGCCCCGAGCCACGCGAGCGCTGCGGCGCGGCTCGGGGCCCGAAGGCGCAGCCGCTGGCAGCGGCTGAGGATCGTCGGCGGCAGCCGCGAGGGCTGGGTGGCCACCAGCACCAGCAGCGTGCGCGCCGGGGGTTCCTCAAGGGTCTTGAGCAGTGCATTCGCGGCAAAGCGGTTCAGTGCGTCCGCGGGGACGAGGACGCCGACCTTGTAGCCGCCGCCGTGGCTGGTGAGGGCGAGCTCGGCTGCCAGCTCGCGCACGGCCTCGATGCGGATCTGGCGCGAGTCCTCCTCCGGGGCGATACACAGCAAGTCCGGGTGCGCGCGGGACAGCACGCGCCGGCAGCCCGTGCAGGTGCCGCACGGGGCGCGTTCTGCGTGCTCGCACAGCACCAGCTGCGCGCACCAGTAGGCGAGCCACTCGCCGCCGGCGCCGGCGGCCTCGTGGATGAGGAGCGCGTGCGGCAGGCGGCCGCTGCGGTGCGCGGCCTGCAGCTGCGCGCGCGGCTCCTGCGTCCAGGGCGGCACGGGCCAGGAACGCACGCCGGCCTCGCTCACGAGGACCCCGGGCGGCGCAGCAGCTCATCGAGCACCGCCCTCAGGGCCTGCTCGACCGCCGGCAGGGGCGCCGCGGCATCGATGCGGCGCACGCGCTGCGGCGCCTGCTGCGCGATCGCGAGGTAGCCCGAGCGCACCTGCTCGAAGAAGCTCAGCGTCTCGGCCTCGAAGCGGTCGGTGGTGCCGCGACGCGCGCGGGCACGCGCGAGGCCCTGCGCCACCGGCAGGTCCAGGAGCAGCGTGCAATCGGGCTCGAGGTCCGCGTGCACGGCACGCGCCAGGGCATCGATGAGGCCTGCGTCCACGCCGCGCGCGCTGCCCTGGTAGGCGCGGGTGGCATCCGTGAAGCGGTCGCACACCACCCACTGCCCGCGCGCCAGTGCCGGCCGGATCACCTGCTCCACGTGCAGCGCGCGCGCGGCGAACATGAGCAGCGTCTCGCTCACCGGGCTCACGGCCTCCGTGCCGCGCTCGAGCACGAGGGCGCGGATGCGCTCGGCGAGCGGGGTGCCGCCGGGCTCGCGCGTCGGGCATACCGCAACTCCCGCGGCCTGCAGGTGCGCCGCGACGAAGGCCGCGGCGGTGGACTTGCCGGCACCCTCGATGCCCTCGAGCGTGATGAAGCGTCCGCGGCTCACCGGCGGCCCGTTGCCCCGGCGTGCGCGGCTGGCGCCGTGCCGCTGCCGCGCAGCCGCCCGAGGTATTTCTGCACGGCGCGGGTGTGCTCCTCCAGGGTGCGCGAGAAGTGGTGCGCGCCATCGCCCGAGCCGGTGGCGACGAAGTACAGCGCGCCCGAGTCCTGCGGCTGCACCGCCGCCAGCAGCGCCTCGTGCCCGGGCAGCGCGATCGGCGTCGGCGGCAGTCCCGCGCGGGTGTAGGTGTTGTAGGGGCTGTCGGTCTGCAGGTCGCGGGTGTGGATCGAGCCGTCGTAGCTGGCGCCGAGCCCGTAGACCACGGTCGGATCGGACTGCAGGCGCATGCCCTTCTTCAGGCGGTTGACGAACACGCCGGCGATGAGCGCGCGTTCGCTCTTCAGCTGCGCCTCCTTCTCCACCAGCGAGGCGAGGATGAGCGCCTGGTAGGGATCCTGCAGCGGCAGGTCCGGGGCGCGCGCCTGCCAGGCGGCGGCGAGCTCGCGCTGCATCGCCTCGTAGGCGCGGGCCAGGATCGCCGCATCGCTGGTGCCGGCGGCGAAGCGGTAGGTATCGGGGAAGAAGCGCCCCTCGGCGGCTTCCCCCGGGTGCCCGAGCGCGGCCATGATCGCCTCCGGCGAGTGCCCGCGCAGCGTATGCGCAAGGTCAGCCTGCGCGTTCAGCACCTCCAGGAAATCGGCGAAGGTGGCGCCCTCCACGACGGTGAGCTGCTCGAGCACCACCCTGCCCTCGGCAAAGAGCCTGAGGATCTCCTCCGGGCTGGCGTGCGCGGGGATCTCGTACTGCCCGGACTCGACCTTCACCGCCTGGCCCTTCAGGCGCAGGTACCATTCCACAGCGCGCGCGCTCGAGAGCGCGCCCGAGGCTTCCAGCCGTGCCAACACGCTGCGCAGGCTCGCCCCGGGGGCCACCTCGATGCGCATGGCGGTGTTGGCCGGCCCGGGGGCGCCGTAGAGCTGGCTCACCCACACGTAGCCCACCGCGGCCACGGCCCCGGCAAGCACGGCGAGCACGAAGAGCGCCCCGAGGAGCTTGAGGAACACGCGTCCGCGTTGCCGCGCGGCTGATGCCCGCTCAGCCACGACCCGCCTCGGTCGCCAGGTGCTGGGCGAGCCGGCGCTGCAGCTGCTGCGTCCGCGGCCCGACGCTGAGCTCGCGGCCGGCGAGCTCGCGCACGGGGTGGATGCCGATCAGTGCGTTGGTCAGAAAGATCTCCTCGGCCTGCGCCAGGTCATCGGGCCCGAGCTGAGCCTCGCGGCAGTCTATACCGGCCGCCACCGCCAGCTGCGCCACGGTCGCGCGCATGACGCCCTCGACGCCGCAGCGCTCCAGGCGCGGCGTCGCGAGCGCCCCTGCCCGGACCAGGAAGACGTTGCTCATGGTGCCGCTCACCAGCGCCCCGCCGGCCGAGAAGAGCAGCGACTCGGCGATGGCGGCATCCGAGCACTCGCGCCGCGCCAGCACCTGCTCGAGGCGGTTCAGGTGCTTGATGCCGGCGAGCGCGGGGTTCTCCCCGAGCCGCAGCCTGCCCAGGCGCACGCGCACTCCCGCTACCGCGGCCGCCGGATCCGGCGCGCTGCGCGGATAGCGCAGCAGCAGGCGACGCGCCGGCTGCCCGGGCGGATACGCGTAGCCGCGCCCGGCGGCGCTGCCGCGCGTGAGGATCAGCTTCAGCACCGCCTCGGGCTCGGCCTCGAGCGCGGCGTCGATCTCCCGACGCAGCGTCTGCTCCGCGGGCACCGGCAGGTCCAGCCGCTCACAGCCGCGGCGCAGCCGCGCGAGATGCAGCGGCAGGAGCTGCGCGCGCCCGCCGCTGCAGGCGATGGTCTCGAACAGGCCGTCACCGTAGTGCAGGCCGCGATCGAGCGCGGACACGGCATCGGCCACGCGTCCGTCGATCCAGATCGCAGTCGTGCTCACGCGTCGGCCCCGAGCGCGGCCAGCAGGCCGCGTGCCTTGGCGCGCGTCTCGGTGAGCTCGCGCTGCGGGTCTGAGTCGGCGACGATGCCGGCGCCGGCGTGGAAGCGCACGCGGCCGCCCTGCAGCGTCATGGTGCGGATGAGGATGTTGACGTCGAGGCGCCCGGCGCGCGTCAGGTAGCCGAGCGAGCCGGTGTAGGCGCCGCGCCCCGCGCCCTCGAGCTCGGCGATGATCTGCATGCAGCGGAACTTCGGCACGCCGGTGATCGTGCCGCCGGGAAACACCGCCCGCAACGCGCCGACCGGGGTCACCTCGGGGCGCAGCACGCCGCGCACGTTGGAGACCAGGTGGTGCACGTGCGTGTAGGACTCGATGCTCATCAGCTCGTCCACGCGCACGCTGCCCGGCTCGCAGACGCGCCCGAGGTCGTTGCGCTCCAGGTCGATGAGCATGATGTGCTCGGCGCGCTCCTTCGGATGTGCGGCGAGCGCGCGCATCTCGCGCAGGTCATCCCCGGGGCGGCGGCTGCGCGGGAAGGTGCCGGCGATCGGGCGCGTGTCGACCGTGCGCCCGCTGACGCGCACCAGCCGCTCGGGCGAGGAGCTGACGATGGCCACCCCCTGGTACTGCGCCAGGGCGGCGAAGGGTGCCGGATTGGCGGCGCGCAGCTGCGCGTACAGGGCCGCCGCGGCCGGCACCGCGCCGGCCGCACGCACCTCGACCTCCCAGTGGCGCGAGAGGTTGGCCTGGTAGATGTCCCCGGCACGCACATACTCCTTGGCGCGGTACACGCGCTCGAGGTAGGCGTGCGGATCCTCCTCGGTGACCGCAAGCACGCTCAGGGCGCCGGCGGATTCCTCGGGCAGGGCCGCCGCGCGCTCGGCCTCGGCCACCAGTTCCTCGAGCGCCGCGGCGGCCTGCGGCTCGGCGGTCGCGAACACGCGGTTGCTCTTGAGCTCGTGCACCAGGGCGCACGGGGTGCGCAGCGCGTACGCCACGAAGGGCAGCGGGCTGCGTGGCAGCGCCAGGTGCGGCTCGACCTCCTGGGCCAGCTCGTAGCCGAGAAAGAGCGCCCAGCCGCCAGCAAGAGGGGCGGCCTCGGGCTCGGGCGCGCCGCCGGCCTCGCTGCGCCACCAGTGCTCGAGCGCCGCGAGGAAGCCGTGCCCGTGCGGCTGCATCCCCTGCCCGCGCAGCGTGCCGTCGGCGTTGAGCACCAGCGCCGCGCTCGGGTGCGCGAGCAGCACGCTCGCATCGCTCAGGGGGCCCTCGGCCGCGCTGTCGAGCAGCAGCGGGTAGCGCTCGGGGTGGCGCGCGGCGAGCGTGCGCAGCACCCGCGGCGGCAGCGGAAGTTCGCGGACCAGGGTGGGCGTGGCGCGGCTCGCCAAGAGGGCTTGGGTCAGGCGGCGAAGCGCCGGAAGATCAGCGAGCCGTTGGTACCGCCGAAGCCGAAGGAGTTCGAGAGCGCCACATCGATCGGCATGCGCCGCGCGGTGTTCGGCACGTAGTCGAGGTCGCACTCCTGGTCGGGAGTGACGTAATTGATGGTCGGCGGGGCGACGTTGTCGCGGATGGCGAGGATGCTGAAGATGGCCTCCACCACGCCGGCCGCGCCGAGCAGGTGGCCGGTCATCGACTTGGTCGAGCTGACCGCAAGCTTCGCCGCATGCGCACCGAAGGCGCGCTTCATGGCGATGGTCTCGGCCTTGTCCCCGAGCGGGGTCGAGGTGGCATGCGCGTTGATGTACTGCACCGCGCTCGCATCCAGTTGCGCGTCCTTCAGGGCGTTCACCATCGCGATGCGCGCGCCCTCCCCGTCCTCGGGAGGCGCGGTGATGTGGTGCGCATCCCCGGACATGCCAAAGCCGCACAGCTCGGCGTAGATGCGCGCGCCGCGCCGCTGCGCGTGGCCGAGCTCCTCGAGCAGCACCGCGCCGCCGCCGTCGGAGAGCACGAAGCCGTCGCGGTCGGCATCCCACGGGCGGCTCGCCTCCTTGGGGGCATCGTTACGCGTGGAGAGCGCCTTCGCCTGGCCGAAGCTGCCGAGTCCGCAGCGCGTGGTGGCCATCTCCCCGCCGCCGGCGATGATGACGTCGGCGTCCCCGTACTGGATGGTGCGCATACCCAGCCCGAGGGCATGCGTGGATGTGGTGCAGGCGGTGACCACGCCGAGGTTAGGGCCCTTAAGTCCGTAGCGGATCGAGAGGTGCCCGGCGATCATGTTGATGATGGTGGCGGGCACGAAGAACGGCGAGATCTTGCGCGGATTCATCGCCTTCAGGTACGCCTCGTAGTCCTCCTCGATGGTCCACAGCCCGCCGATGCCCGAGCCACACACCGCGCCGGCGCGCGCCGGGTCGCACTTGGAGAAATCGATGCCGCTGTCGCTGACGGCCTGCACCCCGGCAGCGACGCCGTAATGCATGAACTCGTCCATGCGGCGCGCTTCCTTGGGGGGGATGTACTGCGCGATGTCGAAGTCGCGCACCTGGCCGCCGAAGCGGGTGGGGAAGGCGGACACGTCGAAGCGCGTGACCGGGCCGATGCCGCTCTCACCGCGCAGCACCGACTCCCATGCGGATGCGACCGTGCTCCCGACCGGAGAGACGATCCCTAGGCCCGTTACGACGACCCGGCGCTTGCTCACGCGCTATCCGTATGGCGAGAGCCCTGCGGCTCAGGACTTGGCGCGGCGCTCGTTGATGTAGTCGATCGCCTGGTGAACGGTGGTGATCTTCTCGGCGTCCTCGTCGGGGATCTCGATCTCGAATTCCTCTTCCAGGGCCATGACCAGCTCGACCGTGTCGAGTGAGTCGGCCCCCAAGTCATCCACGAACGAGGCATCGTTCGTGACCTGCTCCTGTTTGACGCCCAGCTGCTCGGCAACGATGGCTTTGACCTGCTGCTCGACTGTGCTCATTAGCGATTGGTCCTTGTATAGGCTGAAGAACGCATCACCCGCGGGCCTGCCGGCCTCGGGGCAGGTCGGACAGCGGGCGCGGTATTGTAGGGGAACACCCCCGCAGGTGCCACTGACGCGAGTGGTTGTTTTTACTGGCGAAACTGCCTTCCCGTTCCTCCTCGGGCACGCCCTTCGCGCCCGCGCCTGTCGCGTGCTTCCAACGCCCGCGCGGGCTGCGGCGCAGGGCCGGCGCGCCGACCCGCAGGCCGCATCGAGTGCCGCCGAATTACCCTTGCTGCATCGCCTCGGGGCGGTGCGCCCCGCGGTGCGCGTCGCTTGAGGGCAACGCCGCGCCGGCTCCCCCGCCGGCTCAGGGCATGAACATCCCGCCGTTCACGTGCAGGGTCTCGCCGGTGATGTAGGCGGCCTGAGGCGAGACCAGGAACAACACCGCCGCGGCCACGTCCTCGGGCGTGCCGAGGCGCGCGAGCGGGATCTGGCTGAGGAGCGCAGTGCGCTGCGCCTCATCCAGGGCACGCGTCATGTCGGTGTCGATGAAGCCGGGCGCCACCGCGTTCACGGTGATGCCGCGCGAGGCGAGCTCCTTGGCGAGGGACTTGGTGAAGCCGAGCAGCCCCGCCTTGGCGGCGGCGTAGTTGACCTGGCCGGCGTTGCCGGTGAGCGCGACCACCGAGGTCAGGTTTACGATGCGGCCGCGCCGCTCCTTCATCATGCGCCGCACGCACGCCTTGCAGAGGCGGAACACCGCGGTCAGGTTCGTGCTGATGACCGCGTCCCAGTCCTCGGGCTTCATGCGCAGCAGCAGCGTATCGCGGGTGATCGCGGCGTTGTTGACGAGGATCGTGGGTGTCTCGCCGGCGCGCTCGAGCTCGCCCATGAGCGCATCGATCGAGGCCGCCTCGGCGGCATTCAGCTGCGCGCCGTGGCCGCTGATGCCCTTGCCGGCCAGCTGAGCGCTGATGCGCTGCGCGCCCTCGGCCGTGGTGGCGGTGCCGATGACCTTGGCGCCGGCGTTGCCTAAGGCGAGGGCGATGGCCGCGCCGATTCCGCGCGAGGCCCCCGTGACGAGCGCGACTTCGTTCTCGAGCATCTACTGTCCTCCGCGCGTGGCCGCCAGGGCGGCCTCGACCGAGGCCGGCTCCTCGAGCGCCAGAAAACTCAAACCCTCGCGCCGCTCGATGCGGCGGTTGAGCCCGGTGAGCACCTTGCCCGGGCCGCACTCGATGACCTGCGCGACGTCGCGCGTGGCGAGCGCGCGCAGCGTGTCGGTCCAGCGCACCGGACTTGAGAGCTGGCGCACCAGCAGCGCGCGCAGGTCAGCCGGGTCGGCGTGCTCGGTGGCATCGACGGCGCTCACGAAGCGGATGGCCGGCGCGCGCAGGCTGACGCCCGCGAGGCGCTCGCGCAGCGCCGCGGCGGCCTTCACCATGAGGCTCGAGTGCGCCGGCACGCTCATCGGCAGCAGCACGGCGCGCTTGGCGCCGCGCGCGCGCGCGGCGGCAATGGCGCGCTCGACCCCGGCGCTCTCGCCGGCGATCACGACCTGTCCGGGTGCGTTGTAGTTGGCCGCGGCGACCACCGCCCCCTCGGCGGCCTCGCGGCAGGCCGCCTCGACCTCGGCATCCTCCAGGCCGAGGATCGCGGCCATCGCCCCGCTCCCCTGCGGCACCGCCGCCTGCATCAGCTCCCCGCGCGCGCGCACGAGGGAGATGGCGGCGGGGAACTCGAGCGCCCCGGCGCACACGAGCGCGGTGAACTCCCCGAGGCTATGGCCGGCGAGCACCTGCGGCGGGGCGCCGCCGCGCTCCTGCCACAGCCGCCAGGTGGCGACCCCCGCCGCGAGCATGGCCGGCTGCGTGCACGCGGTCTGGTTGAGCGTGGCCTCGGGGCCCTGGCGCACCAGCTCCCACAGGTCATAGCCGAGCGCCTCCGAGGCCTCGGCGAAGCTGGCCGCGATGGCCGGCGAGGCAGCGGCGAGCTCGCCCAGCATGCCGACCGACTGCGAGCCCTGCCCCGGAAAGACGAACGCGAATCCCATCCACCCTCTCTCGAACCCACGCCCCGGCGGGCGCGCGGATTATAGCGGCCGGGGCCGCAGCGGGAGCGCGGCGAGCGTGCCGCCCAGCACCCCGAAGAGGTGCGCACTGCGCACGACCGGGATGTCCCCTGAGAGCGGCAGCGGCCCCACCCAGTGCTCGTAGGCGAGCTTGCCGGCGAGTCCCAGCACGAGCAGCCACCCCTCCTTTTGCCCCTGGCGCACCCAGGCGAGCGCGCCGGCGGCGAGCACTCCGTGCAGCACGCCCGAGGAACCGACGTACCAGCGCACGGTCGAATCCAGCAGCCACAGGCCGGCATCGATCGCCAGCGCCGCGGCGATGATGATCAGCAGCCACTGGCGCGGTGAATAGTCGCGTGCGAACAGCACCCACAGGAGGGCGAGACCCAGGACGTTGACGAGCGCGTGGCGGGGGTTGAGGTGCACCAGGTGGGCGCTGACGAGCCGCCAGGCCTCGCCGGCGGCGAGCGCACCGCGCTCGTAGCGCAGCGCCAGGCGGCCCCCCTCGCCGGTGAGCAGCAGCGAGAGCAGCGCCAGGCACACCAATAGCAGCGCGAGGCCGTAAACCCCGTCGCAATTGAGAGACTCGAGCCGGGCGCGCACGCGCGTCACAGGTCGCCGCACCCCCATTTGTTATGATCCGGCAGCTTTTTCACTCCCAACGCAGGCGCCCGGCGCCGACGAGACCCGCCCATGATCGATTTCAACGAGGTTAGCAGAGGCATGGCCCGGGCGTACGGGCGCGGCTTCACCCTGATCGAGATCATGGTGGTCGTGATCATCATCGGCCTGCTGGCGGCGGTGATCGTGCCGACCGTCGTCAACAAGGTCGACGAGGCCAAGGTCGCCAAGGCCAAGCACGACATCAACGCGCTCGAGGCCGCACTCGCCATGTACCGCGTCGACAACTCGCGCTACCCGACGACCGAGCAGGGCCTGCAGGCGCTGGTGTCGCAGCCGAACGACCCGACCATCAAGCACTGGCGCCAGGGCGGCTACCTGCAGCGCATCACCAAGGATCCCTGGGGCAACGATTACCAGTACGCCAATCCCGGGCAGCACGGCAAGGATTACGACCTGTTCACCTACGGTGCCGACGGCACGCAGGGGGGCGAGGGCATCGATGCCGACATCGGGACCTGGAACCTCGGCGACTAGCCGCGCCGGCGCGCGCGGCGCGCGCGGCTTCACCCTGGTCGAGATCCTCGTGGTCGTGGCGATCATCGCCATCGTCTCGGTCGGCGTGGTGCTGTCGGTGACCCTCACCGGGCGCGACCGCGAGCTCGAGAAGGAGAGCGCGCGGCTCGTGGCGCTCATCAACTACGCGCGCGAGCAGGCCGAGCTGCAGACGCGCGAGTACGGGCTGCTCTTCGATGACCAGGGCTACGAGTTCCTCACCTACGATGCACGGCGCGCGCAGTGGCGCAGCGTGAGCGAGGACGACGCCCTCACCGTGCGCAAGCTCCCCGACGGACTCGACGTGCGCCTCACGATCGAGGCGCGCCCGGTGGTGCTCAAGCGCGTCGCCGATGCCAAGGACAAGACCCCGCAGGTGATGATCTTCTCCAACGGCGACCTGACCAGCTTCGCCGCCACGCTCGAGCGCGATGCCGGGGTGCGCAGCGTCACGGTCACCGAGGATGACGGCGACGAGGTGATCGCCCAACCCATGGTCGAGGTGAAGCGCCGATGAGGCGCGCGCACACGGGCGGCTTCACGCTGGTCGAGGTGCTGGTGGCCCTGGTCATCGTCGCGATCGGCATGGCGGCGGTGCTCAGCACCCTCACCTCCTCGGCGAGCACGATCGTGTTCCTGCGCGATCACACCTTCGCGCAGTGGGTGGCGCTGAACCGCATCGCCACCGTGCGCCTCTCGGGCAACCAGCCCCAGACCGGGCACGCCGACGGCGACGTCGAGTTCGCGGGCCGCAGCTGGCACTACCGCCAGGAGGTCATCACGACCGACGTCCAGGGGGTGGTGCGCATCGACGTGAGCGTGCGCCCGAAGGAGGTGCAGGCCGGCGATAATGAGGCGTGGACCGCGACCGTCAGCGGCATTTACGGCGCGGCGGTCGGGCGCGCCGACGGCTACAGTCCCAACTGGGGCGCGCAGGCCCCGCCCTACGCGCAGAACCCGCTCGGCGCGCCCAACGCCAATCCGCAGGGCCTGAACGCCCCGGCGATGCAGGTCGCCCCGCCGAGCAGCACCGGGAGCGACTCGCTCGGGAGCGACCTCAGCCCCGACAACCCGACCCCGCCTGCGCCCGACCCGCAGCAGCAGCAATGACGCGCCGGCAGCACGGTTTCACCCTGGTCGAGCTCATCGTCGCGATGATGGTGCTCGCGGTGCTCGCGGCCATCGGCTACGGCACCATCAACCAGGCGGTGAAGAGCCACGAGGCGCTCAAGGCACAGCAGGCCGAACTCATCGGGCTGCAGAACGCGGTGCGCATCCTCGAGCAGGACTTCCTGCAGGCCGCGCCGCGCCCGGTGCGCCAGACGATCGGCGATGAGCCGCCGCAGCTGGCCTTCCTCGGCGCAGCCCCCGGCGCACAGCCCATCGTGGCACTGACGCGGGCGGGCTGGTCGAACCCGGCCGGACTGCAGCGTCCCGGCCTGCAGCGCGTGGCCTACTTCCTCGAGAACGGCACGCTGCGGCGCGAATACTGGAACGTGCTCGACCCGACGCTCGCCAGCCAGACGCTGCGCCACAACCTGCTCGAGCACGTGAAGAGCTTCCAGCTGCGCTACATGGACGTGAACCACAGCTGGCAGACGCAGTGGCCGCCGGCGACCAGCTGCCAGGGCTGCAGCACCCAGGAGCAGGCCCTGCGGCAGCGCCCGCTCGCGGTCGAGATCACGATCGACACCGAGGACTGGGGCAAGATCGTGCGCATCATCGAGGTGGCCTCATGAGGGGCGCGCGCCGCGACGGGCGGCTGCCCGGGCGCGCACGCCAGGGCGGGCTTGCGCTCCTGATCGCCATCATCCTGGTGGCGCTCGCGACCGTGATCGCCGCCACCATCGCCTACGAGAACGCCATGACCACGCGCCGTGGCACGGCCACCTACGCCTTCGATCAGTCAGTGCTCGTGGCGCAGGGGGCCGAGGCGCTGGCCGCCTACGGGCTGCGGCAGATCGTGCAGAACGACTCCAAGCAGCTCTACCCGGGCCAGGGGTGGGACCAGCCGCTCGGACCGCTGGAGGTGGTGCCCGGGGTGCAGCTCGAGGCGTGGCTCGAGGACCTGCAGGGCCGCTTCAACCTGAACAACCTCGTGCAGCAGGACGGCACGCCCGACCCGGTCATGACGGCGGCGTTCAACCAGCTGCTGGCCGCCCTCGGGCTCGAGGAGAAGTGGACCGGCTACATCATCGACTGGATCGACATGGACGGCACGCCGAGCACGCCGGAGGGGGCCGAGGACAGTGTCTACATGGGACAGACCGTGCCCTATCGCACCGCCAACCGCTACATCACCAGCACCAGCGAGCTGCTGGCGCTGCCGGGGTTCGGGCGCGACCGCTACCTGAAGCTCGCCCCCTTCGTGAGCGCCCTGCCCTGGGGCACCAAGATCAACGTGTGTACGGCGCACGGCGTAGTACTCGATGCCTTCATCGGCTCAGGCCACAGCGAGTACGGCAACGAGGAGAACCTCGCCAAGAACCGCCAGGAGGCCAAGGGCTGCTGGCCGACGATCACCGACTACTCCAAGTCCTACGACCCGAAGGTCTGGGCCGGCGGCAACCCGGTGCAGAAGCCGCAGCAGCCGAGCCCCTCCGGTGGGCTCGGGCAGGCCAACCCGCAGCGCCCCGTGCAGCCGCAGCGCCCGCAGGGCGCGCAGAGCAAGTTCGGGCAGACCTCGAGCTTCTTCCGCCTCACGAGCGTAGTCACTATTGGCAGTACGGAATTCAACTTGTACAGTCTTTTGTACCAGGACGCGAACGTGCACATGGTGCGTGCCGTGCAGCGCAGCTTCACCCCCGACTAGGTGCCAGGACGTGACAGGATCGATGCACCCGGGCGGCCAGCCCCTGCGAGGATGCCGGCATGGCTGAGACGCTGCTCCTGCGCCTGCCGCGCGACCCGCAGCAAAACGCGGACTGGCTCATCGTCGATGCGCGCGGCTCCCCCGTCGGGCCGCCCCAGAGCGGGCCGCTGAATCTGGCCGCCCCGCGCGTCAGCGGCCGGCGCGTGACCGTGCTGGTGCCCGGCACCGACGTGCTGCTCGCCGCCCCCCACCTGCCGGTGCGCCCGGGCGTGAAGCTGCAGCAGCTAGTGCCCTACGCGCTCGAGGAGCAGCTCGCCGATGACATCGACGAGCTGTACTTCGCGCTCGGCAAGCGCGCGCCCGGCAGCCAGCGCCAGCCGGTGGCCGTGGTGGCGCGCACGCTGCTCAACGAGTGGCTGACCACGTTGCGGGGCGCCGGCATCCAGCCCGATGCGCTCTACGCCGACAGCGACCTGCTGCCGCAGAACCCAGGCCAGGCCGTGCTGCTGCTCGAGGCGGACGCGGTGTACGTGCGTGCCCCGGGCGGGCACCCGGTCGTGCTGCCGGCGGATGCGCTCGCGCAGGCACTGGAGATCGCGCGCGCCGAGGAGGGCACCGCCTCCGGCGCCCGCGGCCTGATCCTCTACACCGGCGCCCCCGAGTGGCAGCGGCACGCCGCGCAGGTCGAGGCGGTGCGCCCGGCCTTCGATGGCATCAAGGTGCAGCTGCTCACCGGCGGACCGCTGGCGCTGCTGGCGCAGCAGCTGCCGCTCGGCAGCGCCATCAACCTCCTGCAGGGCGAGTACGCGCCCAAGAGCGCAGTCTCGGTGGGCTGGCAGGCGTGGCGGCTGGCCGCGGTACTCCTGGGCGCGCTCATCGCGCTGCACGTGCTCGGCAAGGCCGTGCAGCTGCAGTTCCTCAAGCGCCACGAGCACCAGCTGGATGTCTCGATCGTCAGCACCGCGCGCGCGGTCATGCCCGAGATCGGCAGCGCCGCGGATGCGCGGCCGCGCCTCGAGCGGCGCCTGCAGCAGCTGCACGGCGCGGCCGGCGGGTTGCTGCCGGCGCTGCAGGCGTATGCCCAGGCGCGCAACGCCGCCCCGGGCGCGGCGCTCGAATCGGTCAACTTCCACAACGGCTCGGTGGAGCTGAAGCTGGCCGCCCCGGACGCCGAGAGCCTCGATCACCTCGGCCAGGCGCTGCGCTCGGGCGGCTGGCAGGCGCAGCTGCTCGGCGGCAGCAACACCGCGCAGGGCTATGAGGGGCGGCTCGAGCTGCACGCCAACTGACATGAAGCTTCAGCTGCCCGCCGCCCTCGCCACGCTGCCGCAGTCCCTTGCGAGCCTGTCCGCGCGCGACCGCAAGCTCCTCGCCCTGGGGGCGGCCGCGGCGCTGCTGCTCCTGATCTTCGGCATCATCGTGCCGCTGGACCGCAGCGTCACGCGCGAGCGCACACGCCTGACGCACAAGCGCGCCGACCTCGCCTTCGTGCAGAGCGCGGCCGAGGAACTGCGCAACGCCCCGCCGCCACCCGCAGGCGGTGGCGAGTCGCTGCTGGTGATCATCGATCGCTCGGCCCGCGAGTCCGGGCTCGCCAATGCCCTCGCCGGCAGCGAGCCCGGTGGCCCCAACAGCCTGTCGGTGCGCCTGGAGAAGGCCCCGTTCGAGGCGCTGGTGACCTGGCTCGCCCGGCTCTCGCTGCAGAACGGCGTGCTCATCGACTCGGCCACGATCGAGAAGGCCGGCACCGGGGTGGTGAACGCGGCCATCGTGCTGCACGCGGGCTGAAGTGAAGCGGCCGCTCGCGATCAGCCTCGTCGGGCTCGTGGTGTTCGTCGCGATCGTCATCGCGCGGCTGCCGGCGCAGTGGCTCATCCCCAAGAACGCCCCCTTCAGCTGCGCCACCCTCGAGGGCACGCTCTGGGCCGGCACCTGTGGCGGGCTCAGCGCCGCCGGGCAGTCGCTCGGGGAGCTCAGCTGGGAGCTGCGCCCGCTCGCGCTGCTGCGCGCGCGCCTCGGCGCACAGGTCACGCTCATCCACCCGGCCGGCCGTGTGAGCGCCGAGGCCGAGGTTGGCGCCGGCGGGCTGCTGCAGGCGCGCGACCTGCACGCCGACTTCGCACTCGACCCGCGCCTCATGCCCGGACTCCCCGGGCAGCTGCACGGCCTCGCCCACGCGGACCTCGAGCTGCTCGCGCTCAAGGGCGGCGCGCTCACCGCGCTCAAGGGCACGCTCGAGGCACGCAACCTCGAGGAGCGCTCGGGCGATGTCACCCCGCTCGGCAGCTTCGCCGTGCGCTTCCCGGGCGGCGGCGGTGAGCCGCTCGGGCAGGTGCACGACCTGGGCGGCCCGCTGAGCCTGGAGGGCACGCTGCGCCTGCCGCGTGCGGGAGGCTATGAGCTCGAGGCCCTGGTCGCGGCCCGGCCCGGGGCCCCGCCGGCGCTCGAGAATAACCTGCGCATCCTCGGCACCCCGGATGAGGCCGGGCGGCGGCAGCTGACGGTGTCGGGGGAGTTCTAGAGCGGCAGCTCGCGGAAGGCCTGCAGCAGCGGGAAGTACAGCGCCGCACGCACCGGCTCGGGACCCAGGCCGCGGGCGAGCGCGACGTAGCCCTCGAGCTGCTCACGGTAGCGCGTGAGCTCGGAGTCGAGGAAGCCCTCGAGCCCTGCGCCCTCGTGGCGGCTGGTCTTGAAGTCGATCACCCAGCGGGTGCCGGCATCGACGAAGGTGCGATCGACCACCACCTCGCGCAGTGCCCCGGCAACCACCCCGCTGAGGGGCAGCTCCGCGCGTGCCTCGCCGTGCGCCGGATCGAGCACCCAGCGGCCGCGTTCATCGGCGAGCGTGCGCGTGAGCGCATCGATGACCGCCTGACAAGCGCGCGCCTCCTCGGCGGCGGGCACGCCCAGGCGGCGCAGCTGCGCGCGGATGCGGGCGCGTTCGGTCTCCGGCTCGAGCGCGGCGGCACCGGCCGAAAGCCGCGCGAGCCAGGCGTGCACGAGTGTGCCGACGTGGCGCTGCGTCTCGCCCACCCAGCTGAACTCCGGCGGCTCACCCGGCAGGCGCGGCTCGGGCAGCGGGGCCAGCGGCACCGCGGCGGGCGGCTCTGGGGCGCGCCAGCCGTCGCGCAGGCGCGTGAGGCGCAGCCGCGCACGCGCGCCCGGCACGAGCTCGCCCTCGAGCACGAAACGCGACCGCAGCGGCTCAAACAGCACGCCGAGGAGGCTGCGGCGGTCCACGCGCACCTGCCCACTCGCATCGCACGGCGGTGCGCCGGAGAGCCAGAGCGTCTCGCGCGCGCGGGTGACCGCGACGTACAGCAGGCGCTTGCGCTCCTCCGTCTCGCGCGCCCGCAGCAGCTCGCCCACGAACTCGTGCAGGGGCGCCGGGGCCTTCGGCCCGACCGCTGGGCATGGGGCGATCACGAGCCCGCTGGTGCCGTCCGCGCCGGGCAGCTCGATCCAGCGCAGCAGGCGCCGTTCCCCGGCATGCGCGAGGCGCGCGAGTGCCGGCACGAACACGTGCGTGAACTCCAGCCCCTTGGCGCGATGGATGGTCATCACCTGCACGGGATTGGGGCCGGGGGCGCTGCGCGTGCTGTGCAGGTTCGCCAGCAGCGCCTCGAAGTCCTGCGCGCCCTGCCACTCCCCGCCGGCGAGACGCTCGGCCAGGGCGTCAAAGAGCGCGCGGGCATCCTCGAGCTCGCCTAAGGTGTAGGCGTCCGGGGCACCAAGGCGCATCCAGGTGCCCTCGAGCCATTCCACGAACGGCCGTGTCCCGCGCGCCGCCAGGGCCTCGGCGAGCAGCGCCTGCAGCCGCGCGAGCGCCCCCTGATCCTCGGGTGCACAGCGCGCGCGCCGCGCCGGGTCCGAGAGCGCCTGCCACACGGAGCGGGGCTCGTCCGCCTGCGACAGCGCATTCAGGGAGGCGAGGCGCGCGCCGCACCAGGGGGCGCGCAGCACGGTGAGCCAGGCGAGCCGGTCGGACAGGTCGCAGAGCGCACGGGTGAGCTGCACCAGGTCCTGCACGACCTGACGCTCGCGCAGCGGCACCAGGTCCACCCCGAGCACCGGCACCCCGATGGCTTCCAGGGCGGCGATGACCGGCACGGCGTGCGCGTGCGCCGACACCAGCACCGCCATCGAGCCGTGCGGGTCCGCGCTGCGCAGCGCGCGCACCTGCGCGGCGAGGGCTGCGGCTTCGGCCGGCGGCCCGCCGGCGAAGAGCCGCAGGGTGAGCGCCGCTGCGGTGCCGGCGGCGCTGTGGCGCGCCGCCTCGCTCGGCGTGTAGGCGACCGCACCGGTGCGCAGCTCGTCGCGCTCGGGGAACACCTGCGCAAACACCTCGTTGGCGAAGGCCACCAGCTCGGGCACGGCGCGGAAATTGCGCGTCAGGCGCAGCGCGCCGAGCCGCACACCGCCCACGCCGGCCCGGCGCGCGGCGAGGAACAGCCCCACCTCGGCATCGCGGAAGCGGTAGATCGACTGCATCGGGTCGCCCACCACGAACAGCGTGCGGCCGTCGCCGGCTTCCCAGCCGGCGGTGAGGGCGGCGAGCAGCTCGTACTGCGCGAGCGAGGTGTCCTGGAATTCATCGACCAGGATGTGCTGCAGCGAGAGCCCGAGGCGCAGCGCGAGCTCGGTCGGCGCGCCCTCCTCGGTGAGCGCCTGGCGCGCGGCACCGGTGATGTAGGTGTGGTCGACGCGCTGCGCGAGCGCGAACTGCGCCTGCAGTTCGGCGGCGGCGTGCGCCAGCACTCGCGCCAGCGCTTCCAGGGTCGCGGCCTCCTCGGCGCCCAGCGCGGCCGGGGGGGCGCTGCGGACGGAAAGCAGCCCCTGGCGCGCCCCCGCAACGGCCTCGAGCTCGGCGATCACGCTGCGCAGCTCGGCGCGCGCGCCGGCAGCGGCGAAGGCCGTGCCCAGGTGCTTCTCGCTCAGCAGTCGCCGCCAGTCATCCTTGGCAAGCGCCAGGCGCGCGAGCGCCTGCCAGGCCGCGAGCGCGCCGGCGTCGGCGCCGAGCGCCCCGACCCCGGGCAGCGCCTCGGCCCGGGCGCGCACGTGCGCGGGGATGAGCGCCCGCAGGGCGCCGAGCGCACCGGCGGTGAGCGCCGCGAGGCTCGCATCGACGCGCGCGATGAGCGCGCGCGGGGACTCCCCGGCGACGAAGCGCAGCCAGTGGGCGCGCTCGCGCAGCAGCTGCGCCAGCAGCCCCTCGAGGTGCACCCAGTGATTGTCGAGCCGCTCGAACAGGCGCTGGGCGTGCGGGGCGAGCTCGGCATCGCTTTCCGCGTAGGTGAGGGTCAGCCGGGCTGCACGCGCGTACAGCTCCTGCGGCGCCTCGGTCACGGTGAGCGCGCCGCCGACGCGTGCCGCCACCGGCAGCTGCGCGGCGAGGGCGTAGTTGAAGGCATCGATGGTCTGGATGCGCAGCAGCTGCGGTGCGGCGCGCAGCTCGAAGCCGCAGCGGCGCATGTGCGCGCGCGCCGCCGCCGCCAGCGGCTCGAGCGTAGCCCGGTTGGGATCGTGCGGGACGAATTCGCCGGCGAGCGCGCGCAGCACGCGCGCGCGCATCTCGGCCGCCGCCTTGCGCGTGAAGGTAATGGCGAGAATCTGTGCCGGATCACGCACCGTGCACAAGAGGCGCAGGTAACGCTCGGTGAGCACCGCGGTCTTGCCCGAGCCGGCGGGCGCTTCCAGCAGCACGCTCGCCTGCGGATCGCTCGCGGCGCGGCGCGTGGCGGCATCCGTTGGCGCACCCACCTCACTCATCGGCGTCTCCGGCGGGGGCGCCCTGCTGCGTCAGCGCGTGTGCGCCGATGCGGCATAGCGCCCCCAGGTGACAGTAGTCACAGGCGCCGGGGGCGGGCTCGACCGCGGCCTCCCCGGCGAGGAAGGCGCGAATGAGCCGCTCGAGCAGCTCGCGCCAGGCGCGCCGCTGTTCCGCCCAGGAGGGGCGCGCGCCGTCGGCCTGCGCGCCGAGCACCTCCAGGCGCGGCAGCACCTGTGCGGCTGCCGCGACGCCGCAGAAGCGCACCTCGCGCGCCGTCACGTTCACCGTGGCCAGCGCCACGACCTCATCGCCGAGGGCGGCGAGGTAGGCGAGCAGCTGCGGATGCGTCGGGTGCTCCCCGTACCAGTCGGGCGTGCCGGCGCGGCCGCTCTTGTAGTCGAGGATCACCTGCCCGGCCGCGGTCTCATCGATGCGATCGAGCCGCATGCGCAGCCGTCCGCCCCCGAGTGCCAGCTCGCGCGGGGCCTCGGTGGCGAGCACCGTGAAATCCCCGCGCGTGCGCTCGAGCGCGCACAGCGCGCCGATCAGGCGCACCGCGCGGCGGCATTCGCGCTCGAGCGGCGCCGGCAGGCCCGCCAGAAAGTCCAGCTGCGCCGGGTGGGTGCGGGCATGGGTCCGCCGGCGGCGCCGGCCGCGGGGGGCGAGCAGCAGCGCCTGGGCCGCCTGCGCCACGCACTCGCGGATCAGCCCCTCCAGCGCCGCCGGGGCGAGCCGCAGCAGCTCCCGCTGGGCACCCAGCCGTTCCCACAGCGTCTGCAGCGCGGCGTGCAGCAGCAGGCCGCGCTGGTCCATGGCCACCCCGGGCGCGGCCAGCGGCAGGTCGAGCGCGCCGAGCCGCAGCTCCGCGAAGGCGCGGAACGCGCAGGCGCTCTGCAGCGTCAGGGCGCGCGTGCCACCCGGCAGCGGCTGCAGCGGGTTCCATGGCGGAGCGCGCGCATCCTCGACGGACTCGGTCAGGCCGGCGCGCGCGAGGCGCGCCGGCAGCCACAGCGTGCCGGCAGGCCGCTCTGGCGCCGGCCACTCAGACACCAACGGCGTCGGCAGGAGTGCCAGGTCCCCTTCGCGTGCCGGAACTGACAGCTGCAGGTCCGTCGTGGCGGCCTTCAGGGCCGCCAGCAGCGTCGCGGCCTCGCGCGAGCGGCCCACCTCGCTCGCCTGCGGTATGCCGGCTGCGAGCTGCGCGGGCAGCGCCAGGAAGGGATCGGGCATGAGCGGCTGCGGCAGCACGTCCGCGCTCAGCGAGCCGAGCCAGATGCCGTCGTAGTGCACCACGGGGTCTGTAAGTGCACCGCTCACGGTGACGGGCGCATCGGCGCCTGCGGCGCCGGCTGCGGTGTGCTGCGCCAGCTCGCGCAGCAGCGCCAGCGCCTCGGGCGCGGCACTCACCGCACTGAGCGCCTCGAGTTCCGCGTACGACTCGAGCAGTTCCTGCCAGGCGAGGCGGGCCGCGGGCGCCGCGGCCGAGGGATTCGGCCAGCTGAGGGCGGCGAGCGCGCGCGCGAAGCGTTCACACCAGCGCCGCGGCGTCAGGCGCTGCTGTGCCCCGAGGCGCAGCAGCGCAGCGCGCAGCTGTGCATCGAGTGCGCGCCCGGTGGCCGCAAGCGGTGCCGGTAAGAGCTGCAGCAGGCCCTGCAGCTCGCGCAGGTTGAGTGCACTCACCGCGCTCTCGCTCAGGTGCAGGGCCAGCGCGGCGCGCTCGGCGGCCGCGGGGCGCTCCCAGTAAGGCGCGAGTAACCATTGCCGCAGGGCATCCGCCTCGAACGTCGCACCGCTGAGGAGTGCGAGGCTCGTGAGCGCCTGGGCGATCAGGGGCTGCGCGGCGATTGCCTCGCCGCCCTCCTCGAGCACGCACGCGCCCGCCGGGTTGGCCGCGAGCAGTTCCTGCGGCCGCAGCGCGCCGCGGATGAGGGTGGCGAGGCGCGCGCGCCGCCCGGGTGGGCCCGGCAGCAGCACCAGCAGGCGCGCATCGGCGCATGCGGCGAGGCGTGCGTGGCACCAGGCGGCGATCGCCTCGAGCTCGGCCGCCGCATCCGTCGGTTGCCGCAGCTGCGGGCTGCGCGCTGGAGCGGGCACGGGGCGCGCGCACTCACCGCCGGTGAGCGCGGCGAGCCGTGGCGGGATGCTCGTAAAGCCCGCCAGGAGCGGCAAGGGTGTGCTGCCGCGGGGTGCCTGGGTCAGGCGCTCGAGCAGGGCAGGATGGTCGGCGGCGTTGAGCTCGGCGCAGCGCGCGCTCAGGAAGCGCTGCGCCTCGTACAGAAGTCCCGCCTCAGTCCCGGCAGCAGCGCGGCTCAGCGCCAGCCCGTAATCGGCGGCGAGCGCGGCCGCCTGCTGCAGGGCGCGCGCCAGCAGGCCCTCGTCGAAGAACACCGCGCCACGTGCGGCTGCCGTGGCGGCCTGCCGCCACAGCAGCCACTCCTCGCTCGCGCTCAGGGCCCGCGGCCACGCCTGCGGGTCCTGTGCGGCGCGCTGCTCGCATTCCTGGCGCACCCAGGCGCGTACCGTGAGCACCTGCGGGCTCGGCCACACGGTGCGCGCCTGCCGCAGCTGGGCGGTGGCATAGGCCAGCTGCACGGCCCGGCGCCGCGCGCGCGTCGGCACGAGCAGCGTGCCGCCCTCAGTCAGGTGCGCGAGGAGATTGGCAGGCAGGCTGAGCAAGGAAGCCCGGGTGCGCGAGCTCGCGCCCTCCCTCAGGCGAAGCGGCCGCTGATGACGTTGGTGCCGGCCTCGTGCGCGGGAGGCTCCTCGGCATAGCCGCTCAGGAGCTCCTCGATGCGTGCGAACACCTCGCGCAGCGTGGCCGCATCCGGCAGGTTGGTGATGCGGAAGTGGTTGCGGTAGGGCACGTTGAAGCTCACCCCCGGGGCGATGAGCACGTGCTTTTGCTCGAGCAGGTCGAGGGCGAACTGCTGGTCATCGAACTGCGGCAGCACCGCCGCATTCACCCCGGGGAAGGCGTACATGGCCCCGCCGGGCGGCGCCAGCGTGAGGAAGCGGCTGCGTGCGCTCGCCTCCAGGATCGTGGCGCGTGACTCGTACAGGCGGCCGCCGGGGGCGACGAGCTCGCGGATGCTCTGGTGGCCGCCGAGCGCGGTCTGCACCGCCCACTGTGCCATGACGTTGCTGCACAGGCGCAGCGAGGAGAGCAGCTCGAGCGCGCCGAGGTAGTCGGCCGCGGCGTGGGTGCGCCCGGAGAACACCGCCCAGCCGACCCGGTAGCCGCAGGCGCGGTACACCTTGGACAGTCCCGAGAGCGTGGCGCACAGCGTGCCGTGCACCAGGGTCGCGAGCGGCACGAACTGCGCATCCGCATAGGTCATCTGATCGTAGATCTCGTCGCTGAAGACGACCAGCGCGTGGCGCTCGGCCAGGCGCACGAGCGCCTCGAGCACTGCGCGCGGGTAGACCGCGCCGGTGGGGTTGTTGGGGTTGATGACGACGATCGCCCGCGTGCGCGGGGTGATGAGGCGCGCCAGCTCCTCCGGATCAGGCACGAAGGCGTTCTCCGGGCGGCACGGGTAGTGCACGGCGCGGCCGCGGTTGAGCGTCACCGCCGCCGTCCACAACGGGTAGTCGGGGCTCGGCACCAGCACCTCGTCGCCCTCATTCAGCAGCGCCCGCAGCGTCAGGTCGATCAGCTCGCTCACGCCGTTGCCGATGAAGACCTCCTCGGCGGTGACGCCGGTGATGCCGCGCGCCTGCTGCTGCATTACCACCGCCTCGCGCGCCGGGAAGATGCCCTTCTGGTGGCAGTAGCCCTCCGCCTCCGGCAGGTTCTCGATCATGGCGAGGCGCATCGTCTCGGGCGTGCGCAGCCCGAAGGCACGCGGGTTGCCGATGTTGAGCGAGATGATCTCGTATCCCTGGCGCTCGAGCTCGTGCGCGCGGCGCGCCAGGCGCCCGCGGATCTCGTAGCGGACGTGCTTCAGGCCCTCGCTCGGGCGGACGGTGGCGTCACTCATCGCACAAGGATAGCAGCTGAGGGCAGCGTCGCCGCCCGCGCCGGGCGCGAAACTGTGACGCCGCCGCTGCGCGCCTGCGGTGCGCTACGGCGGCGGCAGCTCGCGCCAGCGGCGGCAGGCGAGGCGGTGCTCGGCGGAGGGCCCCTCCCAGACCGGCGCCATGGCGCACGCGGGCTGTGCGTAGCCGCAGCGCCCGCGATACGGGCAGCCGCCCTCCCCGGCCGGCTCCTCCGGCGCTGACGCGCGCGCGCGCCGCAGCCGCTCGGGCTCGCGCTGCGCATCCAGCAGCGGCACGGACTCGAGCAGCTCACGGGTGTAGGGGTGGCCGGGGGCGCTGAACAGGGTCGCGGCGGGGGCGAGCTCCACCATGCGCCCGCGCAGGAGCACCAGGACGCGCTCGCACAGCGCACGCACGCTTGCCAGGTTGTGGGTGATGAACAGCAGTGCGACGCCGTGGCGGTGCTTGAGCGCCTGCAGCAGCTCGAGCAGCTGCGCCTGGCTCGAGACATCCAGGGCACTCAGCGGCTCATCGCACACCAGCACGGCCGGCTCGAGCACCATGGCGCGCGCGAGGCCCAGGCGCTGGCACTGGCCACCGGAGAGCTGATGCGGGAAGCGCTGCGCGAGCTCGGGCTCGAGCCCCACCTGCGCGAGCGCCCGGAGCACGCGCTCCTCGCGCTCCGCGACAGGCAATCCCGGCGCGTGCACGCTCAGGCCCTCGGCGACGATGTCCAGGGCGCGCTGGCGCGGGTCGAGGCTCGCGAGCCCGTCCTGAAAGATCAGCTGCAGTCGTGCGCGGCAGGCGCGCACCGCCGCCGGTCCGAGTGTCTCGGGGGATGCGCCCTGCCAGAGGATGCGGCCGGCGCTCGGCGGGAGGAGCTTCAGAAGCGCGCGTGCGAGCGTCGACTTGCCGCTGCCGCTCTCCCCCACCACCGCGAGTGACTCGCCCGCGTGCAGCGCGAGGCTCACCTCCGCGAGGGCGGGCACCGGCTCGCTGGTGAGTCCCCAGCGCGGCCGGTGGTAGGTGACGCTCAGGTTCTCGGCGGCGAGCGCCACGGGGGCCGTGGGCGAGCCGCCCTCGCGAGCCGGTGCCGCCCCGTTGAGCGCACGCGCGGCGCCCACCAGCGCGCGCGCGTAGGGGGTGCGCGCGGCCTCGAGCACCTGCTGCGCGCTGCCGCACTCGACGAGCGTGCCGTCGCGCAACACGCCGATGCGGTCGGCGAGACCCGCGACCGCCCCCAGATCGTGGGTGATCAGCACCAGAGTGAGACTGCCCGAGCGCTTCAGCTCCAGCAGCAGCGCAAGGATCTGTGCCTGCACGGTGACATCGAGCGATGAGGTCGGCTCGTCGGCGATGAGCAGCTGCGGGCTGGCGGCGAGCGCAAGCGCGATCATGGCGCGCTGGCGCAGGCCCCCGGAGAGCTCGTGCGGGTATTGCTGCAGGCGCCGTGCGGCGTCCGCGATGTGCACGCGCTCGAGCAGCGCGTGCGCGGCGCGGCGCGCCTGGCGCGCGGACTCCCTCAGGTGCCGCACGCGCACCTCGCTGATCTGCGCGCCGATGCGCAGGTGCGGGGTGAGGCAGCTCGAGGGGTCCTGGAACACCGTGCCGATGCGTGCACCGCGCAGCTGATCCAGCGCCCCCGCGGCGAGCCCGAGCAGCTCGCGCCCGCGGAAGCGCGCGCTGCCCCTCACCCGTGCCGGCGGCGCGAGCAACCCCAGGACCGCCATGAACGCCTGGCTCTTGCCGGCGCCGGACTCGCCCACCACGCCCAGGCACTCCCCGGGGGACACGCTGAGTGTCAGGTCGCGCACGGCATGCACCACCGCCGCCGGGGTGTGGAAGTCGACGCAGAGGCCACGGATGTCCAGCAGCGCGCTCACCGCCTCACTCCTGGTGCGGGTCGAGCGCATCGCGCAGCGCATCGCCCAGGCGGTTCAGGCACAGCAGCAGCGTTACGAGCAGCACGGAGGGCACCACGATCAGCCACGGCGCCGCACTCATCTCCTGGGCCCCGTTGGCGATCAGGTTGCCGAGGCTCGCGCGCGGCTCCTGCACGCCGAGCCCGAGGAAGCTGAGGAACCCCTCGTAGAGGATCATCTGCGGCACGGTCAGCGTCGCATAGACGATCACCGGGCCGATGAGGTTCGGCAGCACGTGGCGCGTCACGATCCTCGCGGGCGGCACGCCCAGCGCGCGCGCCGCCTCGATGAAGGGCCGGCGCTTCAGGGCGAGGGTCTGGGCGCGCACGATGCGCGCGCTCGTGAGCCAGCCGACCGCCCCGAGGGCGACGAACAGCACGGCGAGGCTGCCGCGTGGCAGCAGACTGGTGAAGATGATGACGATCAGCAGGTAGGGCAGCGAGTACAGCACGTCCACCGCACGCATCATGAGCTGATCGGTGCGGCCGCCGGCGTAGCCGGCGAGCGCGCCGTAGCCGATGCCGAACACCACGCTCACGGCGCTCGCGCACAGGCTGACCAGGAGCGAGAGCCGCAGCGCCCCGAGCACGCGCACGTACAGGTCGCGCCCGAGGCGGTCGGTGCCGAGCCAGTGCGCGGCCGCCTGTCCCGGCGGGGCGGCGAGGTGCCGCCAGTCGAGGGCGTCGAAGCGCCACGGACTTAGCAGCGGGCCGGCCAGCGCCAGCACCAAGAGCACGCCGAGGCCGAGCAGCGCGAAGCGCGCCGAAGGCTGCGCGGCGAGCCGCGCCGCGAGGCTGCGCCACGGGCCCGCGCGCGCCGCCTCACTCGAGCCCATGGCGCACGCTCGGGTCGAGCCAGGCGCAGACCAGGTCGACCAGGAAGTTCATGACGAGCGTGAGCGCTGCGTACACGATGACCATGCCGAGCACGAGCGGGTAGTCGCGGTCGATCGCGCCCTGCACCAGGTAGCGCCCGGTGCCCGGCAGGCCGAACACCGTCTCGACCACCAGCGAGCCGGTGACGAGGAAGGCGATCGCGGGCCCGAGGTAGCTCAGCACCGGCAGCAGCGCGGGCGGCAGCGCGTGCCGCAGCAGCACCCGCGGCGTACCGAGGCCGCGCGCGCGCGCGCTGCGCACGTACGGGGCGCGCAGCACCTCGAGCAGGCTCGCGCGCATCAGGCGCAGCAGCGCTGCCGCCACCGGCAGCGCCAGGGTGATGGCCGGCAGGATGAGGTGGCGCAGCGGGGGCGCCTCAAGTCCGCCGGCCGGCAGTAACTGCCAGGTGAGCGCAAAGAGCAGCACCAGCAGCGGCCCGACCACGAAGCCCGGCAGCGCCAGCGCCAGTGCGCTGAGCGCGCCGGCGAGCTGATCGAGCGCACGCGCGCGCCACAGCGCCGCGGCGATGCCGCCGGGTATGCCGGCGAGCAGGGCCAGCAGCAGCGCCAGCGCACCGAGCGCGGCGCTCACCGGCAGGCCCTGGGCGATCAGCTCCCCGACGCTGAAGTCGCGCTCGCGCAGTGAGGCGCCGAAGTCCCCGTGGGCGAGACCGCGCAGGTAGCGCGCGTACTGCTCGGCGAGCGGTCGATCGAGTCCGTAGGCGCGCGCGAGGTTGGCGCGCACCTGCGGGGCGAGGGTCTGTTCCTGGTCGAAGGGGCCGCCGGGAGCCAGGCGCAGGATCAGGAAGGAGGCCGTGACGATGACGATGAGCGTGGGGATCAGTCCGGCGAGGCGCCGGAGGACGTAGCTCAGCATGGGCCGAGGACTTTAGGGAGGGGCTGCGCAATTCGTCAACGCCACGACCCGTCCCGGCAACCGTGCGGCCGGTGGCCCGTTATACTGGGCTTTTCCACGCCCGCCGCGGCGGGCCCCTCAAAAGAGCACAGCAAGAGCACACGGGAATGAAGCGGATTCTGGTCGGCATCAAGCGCGTCGTTGACTACAACGTGCGTATCCGGGTGAAGCCGGACAACACCGGCGTCATCACCGAAGGGGTCAAGATGAGCGTCAACCCCTTCGACGAGATCGCGCTCGAGGAGGCGCTGCGCATCAAGGAGCGCGGCCTCGCCGAGGAAGTGGTCGTCGCCACCGTCGGCCCGGCGGACTGCCAGCAGCAGCTGCGGACCGCGCTCGCGATGGGGGCCGACCGCGCCCTGCACGTGCAGGCCGACGGGGTGATCGAGCCGCTCATGGCCGCGAAGGTGCTCCTGAAGCTGGTGGAGAAGGAGCAGCCGCTGCTGGTGATCCTCGGCAAGCAGGCGATCGATGATGACAATGGCCAGACCGGGCAGATGCTGGCGGCGCTGTGGCAGCGCCCGCAGGCCACCTACGCTTCCAAGCTCGAGCTGCAGGGGGAAACGGCGCGCGTGACGCGCGAGGTGGATGCGGGGCTTGAGACGCTCGAGGTCGACCTGCCGGCCGTGATCACCACGGACCTGCGCCTGAACGAGCCGCGCTACGTGAAGCTGCCGGACATCATGAAGGCCAAGAAGAAGCCGCTCGAGACCCTGACGCTCGGCGCCCTCGGCGTCGAGCCGCGCCAGCAGCTGAAGCTGGTGCGCTTCGAGCCGCCGCCGCAGCGCCAGAAGGGCATCCGGGTGAAGGATGCGGCCGAGCTGGTCGAGGCGCTGAAGAAGAAGGGTCTGCTGTGAACGCCAAAGTACTCATCGTCGCCGAGCACGCGGGCGGCAAGTTAAATCCAGCCACCGCCAAGTGCGTCAGCTGCGCCCGCACCCTGGCCGGAGCCGAGATCAGCATCGTGGTGCTCGCCGCCAGTGCTGCGGGCGTGGCGGCGCAGGCCGCGCAGCTGCCCGTCGCGCGGGTGCTCACGCTCGAGAATCCGGCCAACGAGCCCGCCCTCGCCGCCGTGCTGGCACCGCAGGTGGCCGCACTCGCCGGCCCGTACACGCACCTGTTCGGCGCCTCGACCACCTTCGGCAAGGACCTGATGGCACGCGTCGCCGGACTCCTCGATGCGCCGCAGGTGAGCGACATCATGGCGATCGAGAGCGCGAGCCGCTTCCGGCGGCCGATCTTCGCCGGCAACGCCATCCTGACGGTCGACAGCAGCGCCGCGGACAAGCTGGTGGGCACGGTGCGCGCCGCCTCCTTCGAGGCCGCGCCCTCCGGCGCCAGCGCCGCGCCCATCGAGGCGGCGAATGTCAGCGTCACGCTGCCGACGCACACGCGCTTCGTGTCGGTGTCGGCGGCCAAGAGCGACCGCCCGGACCTGCAGACCGCCGCGCGCGTGATCTCGGGCGGCCGAGCGCTCGGGAGCGCAGAGGGCTTCAGGCTCCTCTACCAGCTCGCCGACAAGCTCGGCGCGGCCGTGGGCGCCTCGCGCGCCGCGGTGGATGCCGGCTACGCGCCCAACGAGATGCAGGTCGGGCAGACCGGCAAGATCATCGCGCCCGAGCTGTACGTGGCGGTGGGCATCTCCGGGGCCATCCAGCATCTCACCGGCATCAAGGACGCCCGCACGATCGTCGCCATCAACAAGGACGGCGAGGCGCCGATCTTCGAGGTCGCCGACTTCGGCCTGGTCGGCGACCTGTTCCAGGTGATCCCGGAGATCGAGCGGCTGCTCTAGAGCTGGTTCAGCACGTACTCGGCGGCGGACACCTTGAACTCGCCGGGGGCCTCCACGTAGACGCCCTTGGCGAGCCCGTCCTTGGCGAGGATCGCGAAGCGCTGGCCGCGCATGCCCATGCCGTAGCCCTTGGCATCCAGCTCCAGCCCGAGCGCGCGCGCGTAGTCGCCGTTGCCGTCGGCCAGCATCATCACCTTGTCGCCGACGCCGGAGGACTTGCCCCAGGCGTTCATGACGAACACGTCGTTGACCGCCATGCAGGCGATGGTGTCCACGCCTTTGGCGCGCAGCTGGTCGGCGAGCTCGACGAAGCCGGGCAGGTGCTTGGCGTCGCACGTCGGGGTGAAGGCGCCGGGCACCGAGAACAGCACCACCGTCTTGCCGCTGAAGAGCTCGTCCGTGGAGATGTCCTTCGGGCCTTCCTTGGTCATCCGCTTGAGCTTGCCCGAGGGCATGCGCTCGCCTGCCTTGATCGCCATGTGGTGTTCCTTTCGCGTGTTGCCGGGCGCCCCGCTCACGGGAGGCGCGCCAATGAAAAGGGCCGGGAGATTTTCTCTCGCCGGCCCCGTTGATTTCCAGCGTAGGGGGAAACCCTTACGCGCTCAGGCCTGGCGGGCGTGCAGCGCCCAGAGGTTCGCCAGCTTCTCCAGGTTCGGGTCGCCCTTGACGGCCTTGAAGCTCTTGACCGCCTCATCCTTGTGGCCGCCCTTGAGCTGCGCAATGCCGAGCAGCAGGCGCGCCTCGGGCTCGCTCTTCACGCCGCCCTTGGCGAGGCCCTTGGAGATCTCGTCCGCCGCCTTGTCGTATTGGCCATAGCCCAGGTAAGCGAGCCCGACGCCGACGTTCTTGGCGCCGGTGGCCGAGGTCTCGGCCTCCTTCTCGGTCTTCGGCAGCGAGGCCTGGTCCGTGGCGGCGGTCTTCTTCACCGTCTCGAGCAGGCGGGTGTTGCGGTCCTTGATGCGCTGGTCGGTGAAAGCGTTGCTGGCGAAGCCCTTCTCGAGGAACTTCTGCGCCTCACCCGGGGAGCCGGCTTCCAGCGCCAGCTGCGCGGCCTCGTTGAAGTCGCTCGGCTGCGAGAGCACGTCAACCTCGCTCATGAGGCGGTAGGTCTGCAGCGTGGCCGAGTCATTCCCCGAGGTCTCCTTCTGCACGGTGAACAGCAGCTGCTTCCACACCTCGGGCTTGGGGTAGTAGGCCACCATGCGCTCGAGCGCGTGCTCCTGGCAGGCCGCATCCTCGAGCTTGACGCAGGCACTGAGCACCAGGGCCAGCTGCTGGTCTTTGGGCTGCTGGCCGGCCTTGATCTCCTGGTCGACCAGCGAATCCTCGATCTTGACCGTGTTCTTCCAGTCGCCCTTCAGGTAGTAGGCCTGGGCGAGGATGTTCTTGTCCTCCTCGCTCGCGGTGCCTGCCTTGACGGCGCGCTGGCCGTACTCGACGGCCTTGTCGTAGTTCTTAATCTGGTAGTTGACGGCCTGCAGGATGTGCACCTGCCGCGGCACGTTGGCCTCGTTCATGTAGCTGTTGTTGAGCTGCTCCTCGCACGCCTTGGCCGCCTCGCTGTAGTTGCCGGCGCCGATGTTGGCCTGGCAGGCAAACTCCGCGATCGTGTAGACGTCGAAGGGGTTCTTGTCCGGGAGCCCTTCCGCCTCCTTGATCTTGGCGAGCGCGCCCGACCAGTTCTTGGACTTCATCATGTCCTGGGCCGGACTCAGGAGCTTCGCCACCTTCTCGGAGTTGGTGGGCTTGCCCCCGGCGGCGAGCGCGGGCGCGGCAGTGATCAGCAGGGCGATGGCAGCGGCCGGGGCCGCCACCAGGGTAACCGTTGACTTCATAGGGATGTTTCGTACCTGACGTTAGGAGCCGAATTCCGCGACGTTCACGAAGCCGATCTTCTGCATGCGATTGTGCTGGGCCGCGGCCAGCACCTTCGCCACCGCGTCGTACTTGGCGCGCCGGTCGGGACGCAGGTGAATTTCCGGCTGCGGATCCTTCACGGACTCGTTGCGGAAGTAGCCTTCCAGCGTCGCCATGTCCGGCACCGGCGTGCCGTTCCAGGCCACGGTGCCATCGAAGTCGATCTCCAGGTCGATCACCTCAGGCGGGGTGTCGGGCGGTGGCGGCTGGGCGTTCGGATTGGGCATGTCGAGCTTGACCGCGTGCGTCATGACCGGGAGCGAGACGATCAGGGTCACCAGCAGCACCAGCATGACGTCGATGAGCGGCGTCGTGTTGATGTCGCACATCACGCCGGAGCTGGAACCAACACTCATTGCCATGGGATTGAGCTCCTCGAGACTTAGCGGTAGCCGCGCACGCCGTGGTCGGGCTCGGTGAGGAAGCCGACCTTCACCACCCCGCCGCGCTGGATCATGTACATGACGCGCCCGATGGCCTCGTAGCGGGTCTCCTTGTCGCCGCGGATGTGGATCTCGGGTTGCGGCTTCTTCACCGCGGCGGCCTTGACGTTGGCCAGCAGGTCGTTCTGGCTGGCCAGCCGCTTGTCGTTCCAGTAGATGTTGCCCTCCTTGTCGACCGCGATGGTGATGTTCTCCGGCTTGGTCTGGGTCGGGATGTTGACCGCCTTGGGCAGGTTCACCTTGACCGTCTTGTTGATCACCGGAATGGTGATCAGGAAGATGATCAGCAGCACCAGCATGACGTCCACCAGCGGCGTCGTGTTGATGGTCGACATTGCGGTGGGTTCTTCCGAGTTACCCCCGCCTACACTCATTGCCATGGCAGCGACTCCTTAGAGCGCGCTTCCGTCGAGGCCCGCGGCGTGCCAGGCGCACTCCGCGAGCCCACGGATGCGGCGCTTCCTACTTGCCGAGCGGTTGGGCCTTGGCGGCGGCCGGGCGCACCCCGCCGCCGGTCTCAACCCGCGCGCCCCCTACCAGGTAGGCATGCAGGTCGCTCGCGAAGTTCCGCAGCGCATCCTGCAGCGCCTTGTTGCGTCCCAGCAGCCAGTTGTAGCCCATGACCGCGGGCACCGCCACGAACAATCCGATGGCGGTCATGATGAGCGCCTCACCGACCGGGCCGGCCACCTTGTCGATGCTCGCCTGGCCGGCGATGCCGATGCCGACGAGGGCGTTCAGGATGCCCCACACCGTGCCGAACAGTCCGACGAACGGCGCGGTCGAGCCGACGGTCGCGAGCAGCCCGAGCCCATTGGAGAGCTTGCTGTTGACGGTGTCCACGGCGCGCTGCAGCGACATGGTGATCCACTCGTTGAGGTCGATGCGGTCGGTCAGGCGACCGTCGTGGTGCGAGGCGGCGCGCAGGCCGTCCTCGGCGATGGCACGGAACTCATCGCCCTTCTTCAGTCGCTCGACACCGTCCTTCACCGACGGGGCGGTCCAGAACTGCTTCTCGACCACGCGCACGGACTGGCGCAGTTTGCGCTGGTCCCACAGCTTCGTGAGCATCACGTACCAGGAGGCCAGCGACATGATGACGAGCAGCACGAGCACCGAGCGCGCGACGATATCGCCGGTCTGCCACAGCGCGGTCAGGCCGTAGGGATTCTCGACCTGGGCGGTCGGTGGGGCGATGGGAGCGGGTTGGTTTTCCATAGTTTCCTCGAAAAAAAGAGCCGCCCGGGTTAGGGGCGGCGCCTGGATCAATAGTGTTATCTGGTCATCTGGAACTTGATGCGGAAGTCAAAGCAGGAGTCGACCGCCTTGCCATCCTCGGTGCCCGGCTGGATGTAGCGGGCCCCGGCCTTCACCAGCGCGAGTGCGCCCTCATCCAGGCGCGCGCTGCCGGAGCTCGCGGCGATCTTCGGGTCCTCGGTCAGCTTGCCGCTGGCGCCGATGCACACGTGCACCGTGGGGGAGCCCTCCTCCCCTAAGCGCTTGGAGGCCGCCGGATAGAAGTCTTCCGAGTTCGGGAAGCCCTTGCCGATCTTGGGGGCCGTCTTGTTGACCGGCTTGGCGACCACCGGGGCGGCCACGTGCTGGGTCGTGGTGTTGGAGATCGCGGTGGTGGTCTGCGCCACCGGCATCTCGACGATGGTGTCGGTCGGCGGGATCTCCACCGGCGGGCGCTCGAAGGTCGGCGGCGGCGGCGGCGGCGGCGGCGCGTCCTTGTGCGTCTCGGTCTCGATGACCGTCTGGATCGGTGGCGCGATCACCTCGATCGCGCGCCGCGCCAGGCCGCTGGCCAGCGCCCAGAAGATGAACAGGTGCAGGAGGATGATGGCGATGAGCACCAAGCCGCGGCGCGTTAAGAAGCCGGAGTCTTGTTCGAGGTAGGCTGCCATGAGTTATTCAAATGCCGTCAGTCATCCAAACCACCGGGCGCGCGTTTGATCCGCGCTTGCGACTCCCCCGTTCGAGAAACCCGGACCTCAAGTCCGCAGCATCAGCAGCTGCGCACTTCCCTCATCGCTTCGGGCCGACAAACCTTTTCCGGCATCCGCCCTCGTCGGGTGCTGTGATTATAAGAGTCACCCACGAAGACTGTGCGCTTAAGCGCAGCACGGACGCGTGTGCGCGAACTGTAACCGCTGCCATATCCACTGACAACTCCGCCGGCGGCTTAAGAATGGCGTCGACGTGTCTGTATCGGCTCGGTGACGGCCCCCTGGGAGGCGCTGCCGACGAGGCGCGCGTACTTGGCGAGCACGCCATGGCTGGCGAACGGGCGGGCGGGCTTCCAGGCCTTACGGCGGCGCTGCAGCTCGGCAGCCGGCAGCTGCACCGTAAGCTCGCGCCGCAGTGCATCGATCACGATGCGATCGCCGCTGCGGATGAGGCCAATGGGCCCGCCAACCGCGGCTTCCGGCGAGATATGTCCGACCACGAAGCCGTGGCTGCCGCCGGAGAAGCGCCCGTCGGTGATGAGCGCGACCTTGTCCCCGAGCCCGCGCCCCATGATGGCGCTGGTGGGCGAGAGCATCTCGCGCATGCCCGGGCCCCCGCGCGGACCCTCGTTGCGAATGACCACCACGTCCCCGGCGCGCACGCGCCCCGCCAGGATCGCGGCCGTCGCCCGCTCCTCGCCCTCAAACACGCGCGCGCGCCCCTCGAAGCGCTCTCCCTCCTTGCCCGTCACCTTCGCCACCGCACCCTCGGGGGCGAGGTTGCCGTAGAGCACCACGAGGTGGCTGTCCTTCTTCAGGGGCCGCGACAGTGGCCGGACAATGTCCTGATCGCTCATGTACATGGGGACCTTTTGCAAATTCTCCCTGAGCGTATGCCCGGTGACGGTGCGGCAGTCCCCGTGCAGCAGGCCGCCCTCGAGCAGCATCTTCATCAGCGGCTGAATGCCCCCGATCGCGACTAGCTCGGACATCAGGTACCGGCCGCTCGGCTTCAGGTCCGCGAGCACCGGGGAACGCCGTCCGAGGCGCGTGAAGTCATCGAGCGTGAGCTTGACGCCGGCCGCCTGGGCGATCGCCAGCAGATGCAGCACGGCGTTGGTCGAGCCCCCGAGCGCGATCACGACGGTAATGGCGTTCTCGAAGGCGCGCCGGGTGAGGATGTCGCGCGGTCGCAGCCCGTCGCGCACCAGGCGCACCACGGCCTCCCCCGCGCGGTGGCTGTCCGAGCGCTTGTCCGCCCCCACCGCCTCCTGCGCGGAGCTTCCCGGGAGCGACAGCCCCAGGGCCTCGATCGCCGAGGCCATGGTGTTGGCCGTGTACATGCCCCCGCAGCTGCCCGGTCCGGGGATCGCGGTGCGCTCGATCTCCAGCAGCTGCCCGCTGCTTAAGCGCCCGGCGGCGTGCGCCCCGACCGCCTCGAAGACCGAGATGATGTCGCGCCGCTGTACGCCCGGGCGGATGGTGCCGCCGTAGACGAACACCGCCGGGCGGTTCAGGCGCGCCAGCGCCATGGCACAGCCGGGCATGTTCTTGTCGCAGCCGCCGAGGGCCACCAGGCCGTCAAAGCCGGCGGCCCCCGCCACGGCCTCGATCGAGTCGGCGATGATCTCGCGCGACACCAGCGAGTAGCGCATCCCGGGCGTACCCATGGAGATGCCGTCCGAGACGGTGATGGTGTTGAAGAGCACGCTCTTGCCACCGGCGGCATCGACCCCGGCGCAGGCCTCACGCGCGAGCTCGCCGATGTGCATGTTGCAGGGGGTGACGTTGGCCCAGGTCGAGGCGACCCCGATCTGCGGCCGCGTGAAGTCCTCGTCCGTGAAGCCCACGGCGCGCAGCATGGCGCGCGAGGGCGCCTGCTTCACCCCGTCCATGACCACGTGCGAGTACTGGCGCGGATCGACCGTTCGCTTTGGCATCGCCGTCCTTCTCATGAGCCCTGCCGCGCGCCGCCCTCGAGTGCCGCGCGCATGCGGTTAAAGCCGAGTGCCCCCGCCGCCGTCATCGCAAGCGGCAGCAACAGCGCGTACTGTCCCGCCCCGCGCGCGAGCCGCTCGAGCGCCATGTACGCCAGCACGCCGAGCGGCGGGGCGATCCCGCCGCGCAGCCCGGTGAGTGTCACGTGCACGCCCATGTAGTGCTGCGCGCGCCCGAGGGAGGCGAAGTCATTGTGGCCGAGGTTCCAGCCTAGATTAGCACCGGCCGTGGCCGCCCCGAGCAGCACCGAGCCGCACCACAATACCGGGAGCGAGGCCAGGAAGACCCCGAGGCACAGCGCGCAGCTCGCGGCCACCAGCGCCCAGCCCTGGCGCGAGCGGTAGCGCACCACGTGCGAGCCGTCAAAGAGCCGCGACCACCAGGGCATGAAGACCGGCTGGCTGATGAGCGGCACCACCGCGAGCAGCGCGATCTGCGTGCCGCTGGAGAGGTGCAGGCCTTCGGAGAAGATGAGCACCAGCTGCGCGGTGAGCATGAGGTTGCCGGCGCCGAAGATGCCCATCCACAGCATGTACTCGCGGTAAGCGGGGTCCTCCTTGAGGATCTGCGTCAGCATCGCGAGGCTGAAGGGCTCGCTGCTGATGCCGCTCGCGGCCTCCGCCTGCAGCAGCTGGAACTCGCGCCGCACGCGCATGGCGCGATACAGCCACGCGGCCGTGAGGCCGGCGAGCGCACCGCCGCCATACAGCCAGCGCGCATCGAGCGCCTGCGCCTGCAGCGCCCAGCCCACCAGCGCCGCCGAGCTCGCCACCGCGATCGCGTTCACGATGACGATGCGTCCGGTGATGCGCGCCAGCACGTTGCGCGGGTAGTTGGAGGTCCACACCGCCGCGCGCACCGTGAGGATCCCGGCCCACACCACGCGCGCCGCGATGATCGAGCCGACCGTGAGCCACAGTCCGGCGGAGGCGCGCGAGGCAAGCGCGACGCAGCCGACCAGGAGCGCAAAGCCCGCCTGCAGGGCAACCATCAGCTGCACGCGCGCGCGCCCGTGCGCGACGTTGGCCCATACGAAGGAGAGCACGTTGGAGAAGGCCGGCGCGCCGCTCACCAGGCCGACCGCCAGGTTGACCCCGAGCACCGAAGCCGCGCCGGCGAAGTGCTGCTTCACCAGCACGGCGGCGGTGGCGCCCTCGACCAGCCCGAGCGTGAAGCCCAGCAGCCCCCAGGGCAGGATCTCGCGGCGGAATATGCCCTCGGCGAGGGGGCTGGGCTTACCGGGTCGGCCTTGAGGCACGCGTGAAGCTTAAAGCGCGCGCGTCTCGCGTGCACCGGGGGCCGCGTTGACAAGCGAGCCGGCCGTGTGCTCCTATCGATGCATCAGGTTTCGTTCGCCACGCATGTACACCATGACCGCCGCAGCCCCCTGCCCCGCCGTGACGCCGCCAGGCGCCGCGCGCGCGCTGCTGCTGGTACTGCTGCCCCGCCTGCTCCTTATTGGAGCACGGTGCGGGGCCCGCGCGGACGCCTGACAGAAACACCAGGCACGCGCGATAAGACACCAGGACCCCGCACCGGCACCAAGGCCGCTGCGGGGTTTTTTACGTTTGCCGCATGAGGCATTGAGGAGTGACTTCGATGAGGCTGTATTCGCAGAAAGACGTCGACAAGCGGGCCCTGAAGGGGGCGCGCATCGCCATCCTCGGCTACGGCAGCCAGGGGCGCGCACACGCCCTCAACCTGCACGACTCGGGCTTTGACGTCGTGGTCGGCGTGCGCAAGGGCGGCGCCGGCTGGAAGCAGGCGAAGAAGGCGGGCCTCAAGGTGGCCGAGCCGGCCGCGGCGGTGAAGGATGCCGACCTGGTCGCGATCCTCATCCCGGACACCGCGCAGAAGGAGTTCTACAAGAGCATCAAGGGCGACTTGAAGCGCGGCGCGACGCTGCTGTTTGCGCACGGCTTCAACGTGCACTTCAAGCAGGTGAAGCCGCGCAAGGACCTGGACGTGGTGCTGATCGCCCCCAAGGGCCCGGGTGATCTGGTGCGGCGCCAGTACCAGGAGGGCGCCGGCGTGCCGTGCCTGCTGGCGGTGGCGCAGGATGCCAGCGGCAAGGCGCACGCCAAGGCGCTCGCCTACGCGCACGGCATCGGCGGCACGCGCGGCGGGGTCATCGAGACCACCTTCGCGGAGGAGACCGAGACCGACCTGTTCGGCGAGCAGGCGGTGCTGTGCGGCGGCGCCACCGAGCTGGTGGTGAAGGGTTTCGAGACGCTGGTGGAGGCCGGCTACCAGCCCGAGGTGGCCTACTACGAGTGCCTGCACGAGCTGAAGCTCATCGTCGACCTGCTGTACGAGGGCGGCATCGCCAAGATGCACAAGTTCATCTCCGAGACCGCCAAGTACGGCGACCTCACGCGCGGCCCGCGCATCGTCAACGAGCGCGTCAAGAACGAGATGCGCAAGGTGCTGAAGGAAGTGCAGAGCGGGCGCTTCGCGCGCCAGTGGATCAAGGAGAACGAGAGCGGCAAGGGCGAGTACCAGAAGCTGCTCGATGCCGACCTCGACCGCCAGATCGAGAAGGTGGGCGCGCAGCTGCGCTCGCGCATGGCCTGGCTGCAGGAGAAGCGCGCCTGAGGCGCGCCCGGCCGTGAACCCCTAAACCGCAAACCCGGAAGTGCCTTATGGTCGCCAATCCCGACCGTGTCCTGATCTTCGATACCACGCTGCGCGATGGGGAACAGTCCCCCGGCTGCAGCATGACGCAGCCGGAGAAGGTGCGCGTCGCGCGCGCGCTGGCCGAGCTCGGCGTCGACGTGATCGAGGCCGGCTTCCCGGCCGCCTCGCGCGGGGACTTCGAGAGCGTCTCGGCCGTGGCGCGCGAGGTGCAGGGGCCGATCATCTGCGCACTGGCGCGCTGCAACCCGGATGACATCGAGCTCGCCCACCGCGCGCTCAGCGCCGCCGCACAGCGGCGCATCCACGTGTTCCTCGCCACCAGCGCCATCCACCGCCAGTACAAGCTCAACATGGCGCAGGATGAGATCCTGCGCCTGGCCGCGGCCGGCGTGGCGCGCGCGCGCGAGCTGTGCGCGGACGTGGAGTTCTCCCCCGAGGACGCCTCGCGCACCGAGCTCGAGTTCCTCGCCCAGGTGGTCGAGACCGCCATCGCCGCCGGCGCCACCACCGTCAACATCCCGGACACGGTCGGCTACACGGTGCCGGATGAGTTCGCGGAGCTGTTCCGCTACCTGCGCAAGAACGTGCGCGGCATCGAGGGCGTGCGCCTCTCGGTGCACTGCCACGATGACCTCGGCATGGCGGTCGCCAACAGCCTCACCGCGGTGGTGGCCGGGGCACGCCAGATCGAGTGCACCGTCAACGGCATCGGCGAACGCGCCGGCAACTGCTCGCTCGAGGAGGTGGTGATGGCGCTCAAGACGCGCGCCGCCTTCTTCAACGTCGCCACCCAGATCCAGACCAACCGCCTGTACCCCACCTCGCGGCTGGTCTCGAGCATCACCGGGCAGCCGATCCCGCGCAACAAAGCGGTGGTGGGCGAGAATGCCTTCGCGCACGAGTCCGGCATCCACCAGCACGGCATGCTGCGGCACCACTCGACCTACGAGATCCTGCGCCCCGAGGACGTCGGCCTCGCCCGCAGCCACCTGGTGCTCGGCAAGCACTCCGGGCGGCACGCCTTCCGCGAGCGCGTGCAGGCGCTCGGCTTCGAGCTCGACGAGCTCGAGTTCAACCGCATCTTCGAGGACTTCAAGGCGCTCGCCGACCGCAAGAAGGAGCTGTTCGACGGTGACATCGAGGCGCTGGTGCTGCGCGCGGAAGGCGCCGCGCACGGCCCGTGGACGCTCATCGAGCTGACCACCGAGGCCACCAGCGGCGGCCCGGCGCGCGCGGCGGTGCGCCTGGCGCACGCCGACGGGCGCCTCATCGAGCGCAGCGCGAGCGGGGACGGGCCGGTGGATGCGGCCTTCAAGGCGATCGAGGCGGTCGCAGGCTTCAGCGTGGTGCTGCGCAAGTTCGAGGTGCAGGCGGTGAGCGAGGGCGAGGACGCGCAGGGCGAGGCGCGCGTGTACGTGGAGTACAATCAGCGCAGCTACCGCGGTGCTAGTGTCAGCACCAATATCGTCGAGTCGGCCGCGCGCGCCTTCCTCGAGGTGATCAACCGCATCGAACTGGCCGCGAGCGGCGTGCGCAGCCGCGAGGAGCGACTGGCCGCGGCGACCAGCGTCTGAAGGAGACCCCATGCCGATTCCCGCCACGCAGTTCATCTGGTTCAACGGCAAGCTCGTGCCCTGGGAGAAGGCTACGGTGCACGTGCTCGCCCACGCGCTGCACTACGGTTCCTCGGTGTTCGAGGGCGTGCGCGCCTACGAGACGCCCAAGGGCGTGGCGATCTTCCGCCTGCGCGATCACACGCGGCGGCTGTTCGACTCGGCCAAGATCTACCGCATCCCCCTCGCCTACAGCCCCGAGCAGCTGAACGAGGCCTGCCGCCAGGTGATCGCCGCCAACGGCCTGAGCCGCGGCGCCTACATCCGCCCGGTCGTGTTCCGCGGCTACGGCGAGATCGGGGTCACGCCCAAGTACGAGCCGCCCACCGAGGTCGCGATCGCCGCCTGGGAATGGGGCAAGTACCTCGGGGCGGAGGCCGAGGAGCTGGGGGTGGATGCGTGCATCTCCTCCTGGCAACGCGTGGCCCCCAACACCCTGCCGGCGCTCGCCAAGGCCGGCGGCAACTACCTCTCCAGCCAGCTGATCGGCGCGGAGGCGCGCCGCCTCGGTTTCGCCGAGGGCATCGGCCTGGCAGCCGACGGCACCCTGAGCGAGGGCTCGGGCGAGAACCTGTTCCTGGTGAAGGACGGGGTGCTGCTTACCCCGGCGCTCGCCCACTCGGTGCTCGGCGGCCTCACGCGCGACACCGTCATCCGCCTGGCCCGCGAGCGCGGCCTCGAGGTGCGCGAGTGCGCCCTGCCGCGCGAGCTGCTGTACCTGGCCGATGAGGCCTTCTTCACCGGCACCGCGGTCGAAGTGACGCCGATCCGCTCGGTGGACCGCCTGCCGGTCGGCGCCGGCCGGCGCGGCCCCATCACCGAGTCGCTGCAGAAGGCCTTCTTCGGGCTCTTCAGCGGCAAGACCGCCGACAAGTGGGGCTGGCTTGACTACGTCGACATGAGTGCGCCGCGCGCCGCGGCTTCCGGCTGAAGGGGCATGTCCGCGACAGCACCCAGGGGCGCCGCGCCGCGCACGCTGTTCGAGAAGGTGTGGCAGCAGCACGAGGTGGTGCCCGAGAGCGCCCAGGCCCCGGCGGTGCTGTACGTCGACCTGCACCTGATCCATGAGGTCACCTCGCCCCAGGCCTTCGCGGTGCTGCGCGAGCGGGGCCTGCCGGTGCGCTGCCCCAAGCGCACGCTCGCCACCATGGATCACTCCACCCCGACGCAGAGCGCCCAGATCTTCGGCGGGGCCCCGATTGCGGTCGACGCGGCGGCGCGCCAGGTCGCGACCCTGGAGAAGAACTGCGCCGAATTCGGCGTCGAGCTGCTCGCCCTGCAGCACCCGCAGCGCGGCATCGTGCACGTCATCGGCCCGGAGCTGGGCCTGAGCCAGCCGGGGCGCACCATCGTGTGCGGCGACAGCCACACCAGCACCCACGGCGCGCTCGGCGCGCTCGCCTTCGGCATCGGCACCACCGAGGTCGGGCACGTGCTCGCCACGCAGTGCCTGCTGCAGCGCAAGCCGCGCACGCTCGCGCTCAACGTGGCCGGCGCGCTGCGCGCCGGGGTCACCGCCAAGGACCTGATCCTCGCCATCATCGGTGAGATCGGAGTCGACGGCGGCACCGGGCACGTCATCGAATACCGCGGTCCCACGGTGCGCGCGCTCGGCATGGAAGAGCGCATGACCGTGTGCAACATGTCGATCGAGGCCGGTGCCAAGGCCGGCATGATCGGCCCGGATGAGATCACCTATCAGTATCTGGCCGGCCGGCCGCGCGCCCCGCAGGGTGATGCCTGGGAGCGCGCGCTCGAGCACTGGCGGAGCCTGCCGAGCGATGCGGGGGCGCGCTTCGACCGCGAGCTCGACATCGACGCGGATGCGGTGGAACCGATGATCACCTACGGCACCAATCCGGGCATGGTGATGCCGATCGGGGCGGCGATCCCGGCACGCCCGCATGATCCGGACTTCGCGCGCGCGCTGCGCTACATGGGGCTCGAGGCCGGTGCACCCATCAAGGACCAGAAGGTGAACGTCGTCTTCATCGGCAGCTGCACCAACGCCCGGCTCTCGGACCTGCGCCAGGCGGCCGCGCTGCTGCGCGGGCGGCACATCGCCCGCGGGCTGAGGATGCTGGTGGTGCCGGGCTCCCAGCAGGTCAAGCGCGAGGCCGAGCGCGAGGGCCTCGACCAGGTGTTCCTCGCCGCCGGCGCCGAGTGGCGCGAGTCCGGCTGCTCCATGTGCCTCGGGATGAACGGCGATCTGGTAGGCCGCGGCGAGTATTCGGTCAGCACCAGCAACCGCAACTTCGAGGGCCGCCAGGGGGCGGGCGCGCGCACGCTGCTCGCAAGTCCGCTCACCGCCGCCGCCAGCGCGCTCACCGGACGCGTCACTGACCCGCGCGAGCTCATCTAGGAAGCGCCACGCGTGCAACCGCTCCGCACATTCAGCTCGCGCACCGTGGTGCTCGCCGATGCCAACATCGACACCGACCAGATCATCCCCGCGCGCTACCTCACCACCACCACCCGCGCGGGCCTCGGCGCACACCTGTTCGCCGACTGGCGCTACGGCCCGGATGGCAAGCCGCGCGCCCAGTTCGCACTCAACCGCCCGGAGGCGGCCGGCTGCCAGATCCTCGTCGCCGGCCGCAACTTCGGCTGCGGCTCCTCGCGCGAGCATGCCCCCTGGGCGCTGCTCGACTACGGCTTCCGCGCCGTCATCGCGCCGGAGATCGCCGACATCTTCCGCAGCAATGCGCTGAAGAACGGCCTGCTGCCGGTGATCGTGAGCGAGCCGCTGTGCGAGTGGCTGTACGCGCATCCGCAGGCACTGCTCACGCTGGACGTGCCGGCGCGGCTCCTCACGCTGCCCGATGGCAGGGCCGCGGAGTTTCCGCTCGAGCCCTTTGCGCAGCAGTGCCTGATCGAGGGCGTGGATGAGCTCGGCTACCTGCTCGCGCGCCGCGCCCAGATCGACGCCTTCGAACGGCACGCATGAGGGCGCACATCGCGGTACTGCCCGGTGACGGCATCGGGCCCGAGGTCATCGCCCAGGGGCTCGCCTGCCTGCGCGCCATTGCCGAAGGCTTCGGCCACAGCTTCACGCTCGAGGAGCTGCCCTTCGGGGGCGCCGCCATCGATGCCTGCGGGGAGCCGCTGCCGGCGGCCACCCTCGCCGCCTGCCTGGCCGCGGATGCGGTGCTGCTCGGGGCCATCGGCGGGCCGAAGTGGTCGGCGCCGGAGGCGCGCGTGCGTCCCGAGCAGGGACTGCTCGCGCTGCGCGCAGCGCTTGAGGTGTACGCCAACCTGCGTCCGGTGCAGGTGCAGCCGGCACTGGCGGACAGCTCGACGCTGAAGCCGGCGGTGGTGGCAGGGGTCGACCTCGTGTTCGTGCGCGAGCTCACCGGCGGCATCTACTTCGGCGAGAAGCGCCGCGAGCCGCGGCGCGCCTCCGACCTGTGCGTCTATACGAGCGCCGAGATCGAGCGCATCGTGCGGGTCGCCGCCCGCCTGGCGCGCACGCGCCGCCGCCACCTCACCTCCATCGACAAGGCCAACGTGCTCGAGACCTCGCGCCTGTGGCGCGCGACCGCCACGCGCGTCATGGCCGAGGAATTCCCCGACGTCGCGCTCGAGCACATGCTGGTGGATGCCGCCGCGATGCACCTGCTGCTCCGGCCGCGCGACTTCGACGTGCTGGTCACGGAGAACATGTTCGGCGACATCCTCACGGATGAGGCCGCGATGCTCACCGGCTCGCTGGGACTTCTGCCTTCGGCCTCGCTCGGTGAGGGCCGGCGCGGCCTCTACGAGCCGATCCACGGCTCCGCCCCCGACATCGCCGGGCGCGGCATCGCCAACCCTTACGGCACGCTCCTGAGCGTCGCGCTGCTGCTGCGCCACTCGCTCGCGCTCGAAGCCGAGGCGGCCGCGGTGGAGGAAGCGGTGCGCGAGGCCCTCGAGGCCGGCGCGCGCACCGCCGACCTCACCGGCGCCGGCGGCGCCCCCTTGGGCACCGCCGAGGCGGCGGCTGCCGTGCTTAAGCGCCTGCCGCGACGCGGCTGAGGCCGCGCAGCGGGCGCAGCCGCTGCACGCGCTCCAGGCCCCGCGCCAGGTCCGCGCGCAGATCCTCGAGCCCCTCGATCCCGACGGAGAGGCGCAGCAGCCCGTCGGTGAGTCCGGCGCGGGCGCGCGCCGCCGGGTCCATGGCGGCGTGCGTCATGCTCGCCGGATGCGCGATGAGGCTCTCGACCCCGCCGAGTGACTCGGCGAGCGAGAAGCACTCGAGCCCGGCGACGAACTCGCGCACGGCCTCGTGCCCGCCCTCGAGCTCGAGCGTCACGACCGCCCCGAAACCCTTCTGCTGGCGCCGAGCCAGTTCGTGATCCGGGTGCTGCGCGAGCCCCGGGTACCAGACGTGGCGCACGCCCGGCTGCTGCAGCAGCCACTCGGCCAGCGCCTGGGCGTTGCGTCCATGGTGCTCGAGCCGCGCGTGCAGCGTGCGCAGGCCGCGCAGCGTCAGGAAGCTGTCGAACGGTGCGCCGGTCAGGCCGAGGCAGTTGGCCCACCAGGTCAGCTCGTTCGCGAGCGCCGCATCGCGCGCGATCACCGCACCGCCGACCACGTCGCTGTGGCCGTTGATGTACTTGGTGGTCGAGTGCACCACCAGATCCGCGCCGAGCCTGAGCGGCTGCTGCCACGCCGGCGACAGGAAGGTGTTGTCGACCACGGTGAGCGCGCCGGCCGCGCGCGCCAGCGCCGCGCAGGCCTCGATGTCGGTGATGCGCAGCAGCGGGTTGCTCGGGGTCTCGATCCACAGCATCGCGGTCGGCTGCGCGAGCGCCTGACGCAGTGCCGTCATATCGGCGAAGTCGACGAACTCCACCTGCCGCTCGCCGCGGCGCCGCCAGGCCTCGAACAGGCGATAGGTGCCGCCGTAGCAGTCGTGCGGCGCGACGATGCGCGCGCCGCACGGCACCAGGTAGCCCGCGACCGTAATGGCGGCCATGCCGCTGGCGGTGATGACCGCGCCCGCGCCCTGCTCGAGCTCGGCGAGCGCCTGCCCGAGCAGGTCGCGCGTCGGGTTGCCCGAGCGCGTGTAGTCGTAGGTGCGCTTCTCGCCGAAGGCGCGGAAGGCAAACGTGGAAGTCAGGTGCAGCGGGGGCACGACGCAGCCGCTCGCATCGTCGCACTCGATCCCGGCGCGCACCGCGCGCGTCACATCGGTGAGCTCGCTGTTGGCGGCCGACTTCGGGGTCGGCAGGCCGCCCGGGGGGCTCATGGCAGACACCGCAGGCCGGCACACGGGCGCAGCGGGTACAAAGTCAAACAGGCTGTCATCGCGATACTCCGTCAGTCTTCGGCCGCGTCCCATCGGCTTCCTGCGGAGCGTGCCTGCGACGGAGGACCCGGGCAGGCTTGTCGCGTCCATCCCGCGCCCGGGCACTGAGGTGCGCCGAATGCGGGCCACGCCGACCGCTCATCTGTGGATGTCCGCCGCCGGACATCCCAGGAGTTGGCACCTTTCCAGGGTGGTTAAGCCTGGCGGTTGCCCCGGCGTCTAAGGGCCTATCCCTCAGCCGGTCTCGATGAGTGGGGGACAGTCTAGGGTGTGGGACGTACGGCGCGCAAGCACCGGGCGCACGGGCGGAAAATCCGGCCCGAACGATCAGCGGGCGGCGACCCCCTGGGCCCGCCGCTCCGCCTCGGCGGCATCGGCGGTACGGCCGCGCGCCCGGGCGGCATCGGCGATGAGGCGCCAGGCCGAGGCCTGCGCGGAGCCGTCCCCGGTGGCCAGCGAGAGCGCCTTGTGGCCCATGGCATCGGCCTGGGCGGGATTGTTCTCCCCGAGCCGCACGCGCCCCAGCTCGACCCACAGGAGCGGGTTATCCGGTTCGATGCGCAGCGCCCGCTCCAGCGTTGCGGCCGCCTGGCCATAGTCTCCCCCGGAGGCCTGGGTGTGGGCCTGGCTCACCAGCGCGCTGGAGGCCGCACTTAAGTGAAATTGCTTCGGCGGCGCAGCCGGATGCTCCGGAGCCGCCGGGACCTCCGGGGCCGCATGAGCGGGGGCCGCGGGAGCCGGCTGGGCGGTGCCCGGCTGCGGCGCCGGCGCCGGGCCGGCCGGAAACGGCGCCGGACGGGTCAGGGTGCAGGAGGTCACCGCCAGGGCCGCGAGGAGCCCCGCGACAAGGCTGGGCAGATGCATGACTCATGATAGCGGGGCCACGCTGCCGCCGCCGCGCCACGCCTAGTGAAGCACCCGCTGCAGCCACTGCTCGGCGCGCTCCTTCAGCGAGGCCCGCGCAGGCTCTGCGGGAACCCCGGGCGCGGCCGCGATGGCGCAACCGGGTTTGACCGGCACCGCGGTGCCGGCCGGAACGGCCACCGCGACCAGCTCCTCGGTGCAGCCGGTCGCGGCGCGCAGCCCACTCGAGAACTCCAGGTGCACCTCGGCGAGGGACTCGGGCATCGCGGCCTCGAAGGAGCGCGTGCCGAGGTTCGCCATGACGTGCGCCCAGACCGGCAGCGCCCCGGCCGAGCCGGTGAATCCGGTGGGCGCGTTGTCGTCGTAACCGACCCAGACCACCGCGAGGTGGCTGCCGGAGAAGCCGGCGAACCAGCTGTCGCGATAGTCCGAGGAGGTCCCGGACTTGCCGGCCACCACCAGCTCAGGAGGCAGCAGTGCGCGCGCGGAGCGTCCGGTGCCGTGCTCCATCACCGCGATCAGCATGCGATCGAGCTGGTAGACGTTCTCCGGGGTCGCCACCTGGTTCACCTCGAGCGCGAACGCCTTCAGCGGCTTGCCATCGTTGGCCACCACGGCGCGCACGGCGCGCAGTGGCGTGCGGAAGCCGCCGTTGGCGAGCCCGTTGAAGAGCTGCGCCGCCTCGAGGGGCGTCACCTCCACCGCCCCGAGCAGCATCGCCGGCACCTGGGCGGGCGCTGGCGCGAGGCCGAAGCGCTGCAGCGTCGCGGCCACCTTCGGCAGCCCCAGATCGAGCCCGATCCCGACGGTCGCGAGGTTGAGGGACTCGGCGAGCGCGCGCACCACCGGCACCGGACCGTAGACCTGGTGGGTGAAGTTCTCCGGCTTCCAGTGGCGCCCGTCGGCGAGCTTCAGGTCGATGGGCGCATCCGGCACGACCGTGGCGGCGTTGTAGCGGCCGCTTTCGAGCGCGGTGAGGTAGATGAAGGGCTTGACGAGCGAGCCCATGGAGCGATGCGCATCGAGCGCGCGGTCGAAGCCGTCGTAGCCGACGTCGCGCCCGCCGACGATCGCGATCACGTCCCCGCTCTGGGGGCTGGTGAGCACCACCGCACCCTCGAGGGGCGCGCGCGCCGGGGCCTTGCGCAGCTGATCCAGCCGCGCGAGTTCCTTCTCCAGCGCGCGCTCGGCTTGCTCCTGGGCGAGCGGATCCAGGCTCGTGTAGATGGCGAGCCCGGCCTCGGTGAGATCCTCCTCGCGGTAGTCGCGCCGCAGCGTGCGGCGCACGAAGTCGAGGTAGGCCGGGTAGTAGGCGCCCGCGGGGCGCGCGCTCACCCCGAGCGGCCGCCGCGCCGCCGCGGCGGCCTCCTCGCTCTTGAGCACACCCTGCTCGGCGAGCACCTTGAGCACCAGGTCGCGCCGGGCCCGCGCGCGCTCGGGGTGGCGGCGCGGATCGTAGTAGGAGGGACCGCGCACGATCGCCACCAGCAGCGCCACCTCGGAGACGTCGAGCTCGCTCAAGGGCTTGCCGAAGTAGAACTGGCTGGCGAGCCCGAAGCCGTGGATGGCGCGCTCCCCGTCCTGGCCGAGGAAGATCTCGTTGATGTACGCATTCATCAGATCGTCCTTGGTGAAATGCGCATCGAGCGCCATCGCCATGACCGCCTCGCGCACCTTGCGCGAGAAGGTCTGGCGCGAGCTGAGGAAGTAGCTGCGCACCAGCTGCTGCGTGAGGGTGCTGCCGCCCTGCTCGATCTGCCCGGCGCGCACGTTGACCCAGGCGGCGCGCAGCATGCCGAGCGGGTCGATGCCGTGGTGGCTGTCGAACTTGCGGTCCTCGACCGCCTTCAGCGCCGCCGGCAAGAGCGCCGGCACCTCCGCCGGGCTGACCACGATGCGATCCTCGCCATGGCTCGGGAAGATGCTGCCGATCAGGAGCGGCTCGAGGCGCAGCACCGGAACGTCGCGCCCGCTGCCGTCCTTGAGTGCGCTGAGGCCGCCGGCGCCGACGCTGACCGTGAGCTGCCCGGCCGGGCGGCTTTCGTCGGCGAAGCGCGCCGGCCGCAGCGCCAGCTCGAACTGCTCGCCGCGCACCCGGTAGGTGCCCGCACGTTCCACGCTCTCGGCACGCCGGTAGTGCAGGCGCTTCAGCTCCTGCTCGAACTGCGCGGCATTTAGCGGCAGCCCGGCGTACAGCTCGAGCGGCGCGGCATACACCTGCGCCGGCAGCGTCCAGCGCCGCCCCTCGAACTTGTGCGTGACCAGCCGGTCGAGGTAGAGCGCGTACCCTGCCAGCGCCAGCAGCGCCACCAGCGCGCCAAACAGCAGCAGCCGCTTCAGATGAAGAGCTCCGGGGCGGGCGCGCGCAGGTTGTAGTGCGAGCTCATGGCATGCCCGTAGGCACCGGCGTTGGCGATCAGCAGCACGTCACCCTCGCGGGTGAGCGGCAAGAGGCGATCGTGCCCGAGCACGTCGGCGCTCTCGCAGATGGGACCGACGATGCTCACCACCTCGGTGGCCGCCTCCTCCACGCGCGTGAGGTTGGCGATCTCGTGGTACGAGCCATAGAGCGCCGGGCGGATGAGGGAGTTCATGCCGGTAGCCACGCCGACGAAGCGCACGCCACCCTTGGATTTCAGCTGCGTGACGCGCGCCAGCAGCACGCCGGCGGCGGCCACGAAGTAGCGCCCGGGCTCGAGCCACAGCTCCAGCTGCGGATGCTCGGCCCGCACCGCGAGCAGCAGCCTGTCGAGCGTGGCCAGGTCGAGCGGCGGCTGCTCGGGGCGCTCGGGCACGCCCAGGCCGCCGCCGAGGTCGATGACGCGCGCGTGCTCGAAGCTGCGCGCGGCCTGGGCCAGCACGCGCGCGGTGTGCTCCCAGGTGCTGACGTCGAAGATGCCGCTGCCGACGTGCGCCTGCAGCCCGATGATGCGGGCGCCGGCAGCCTGGGCCAGGCCGGCGAGCACGCGCACCTCCGAGAGTGGCACGCCGAATTTCGAGCGCGTGCCGGCCGTGCGCACGTGGTCGTGGTGGCCGCGCCCGACGCCGGTGTCCAGGCGCAGGAACAGCTCGCGCCCGGCGAACAGCTGCGGCCAGCGCTCGAGCATGTAGGCGTTGTCGACCGTGACGCGCACGCCGCGCTCGAGTGCCCAGCCGAGCTCGGCACGCGCGGCGAAGTTGGGCGTGTAGAGGATGCGCGCCGGATCCAGGTCCGGGAACTGCTCGGTGAGCCGCTCGACCTCCCCGCGCGCCACGCACTCGAAATCGATGCCCTCCGCGCGCAGCGCGGCGGTCAGCCGGGTGTGCGGGTTGGCCTTCAGCGAGTAGTGCACGCGGCTGATCGCCTGCAGCTGCTTCAGCGAGCGCGCCGCGCTGCGCAGCACCTCCAGGTCATAGACGAAGGCGGCATCCGCCTCCCCGAGGGCGGCCAGCAGCTGCGCGCGCTTGACGCGCCACCAGGGCAGGCGTGGCGGGCGCGGCGTGGCGCGGCGCTCGAACAGCTGCTGCCAGGTGGGCCCGAGCACGCGATCGCCCGCCACCGGGCGGATCAGCAGCTCGTGCAGCTGCGCGACCAGGCGCTGCCCCTGGTTCTCGTCCACCACGAAGGTGAAGTTCAGGTCGTTGGCGGCCTGGCTGACCAGGTAGATCTTCTGTTCCTCGAAGAACTCGAAGGCGCCGCCGAGCTGGTGCAGGATGGCGCGGATGTTGCGCCCCACCAGGCTCACCGAGGCGCACGGCCCGATCACCTGCACGCGGCACAGCCGCGACAGGTCCGCCACCAGCTCCGCCACGCGGGCGTTGTCGAGCGTGTTGGCGGCCGGGTCGAGCGAGACGGTGACGTTGGTCTCGGAGGTCGACACCAGGTCGACCGACATGCCGTGCTGCTTGAAGACCTGGAAGGCGTCGGCGAGGAAGCCGACCTGGTGCCACATGCCCGGGCTGTCGAGCGAGACCAGCGTGATGCCCTTCTTGGTGCACACCGCCTTCACCTGCGCGTCGCCGTCGGCGCCTTCCGCCCCGAGCACCGTGCCCGGCAGCTGCGGCGCCTGCGTGGCGTACACGTGCAGCGGGATACGGTACTGGCGCGCCGGCAGGATGCAGCGCGGGTGCAGTACCTTGGCGCCGCTGGTGGCGATCTCCTGGGCCTCATCGTAGTGCAGCGCGCGCAGCAGCCGGGCACTCGGGGTGAAGCGCGGATCGGCGCTGAAGAGCCCGGGCACGTCGGTCCAGATCTCCAGCCGTTGCGCGCGCAGCTTGGCGGCGAAGTACGCGGCCGAGGTGTCCGAGCCGCCGCGGCCGAGGAGTGCCGTGTTGCCCTCCTCGTCGCTGGCGATGAAGCCCTGCGTGAGCACCACGGGTGCGAGCGACTCGAGCTCGCGCTCGAGCGCCGCATCGGGGGCGAAGCTGCAGGTGGCGGCGAGCAGGCTGGCGCGCGCCGCGCCGCCACGCTCGGCGCGCAGCATGCGGCGCGCGTCGGTCCAGGCGATCTCGAGGCCCTGCTCGCGCAGGTAGCGGGCACCCAGATGCGTCGCCATGAGCTCGCCCGAGGACATGACGCGCGCGCGCGTGCGCTCGCTTACCTCGCGCACCAGCGCCACCCCGGCGCAGATCTCGCGCACCTCGGCCAGCTGCTGCTCGAGTTCCGCGGGCACGGCGATGCCGAGCTCGGCGGCGAGAGCACGGTGGCGCTCCTCGAGCGCGCGCAGCTCGTCCTCGTGGGCGCGCGCGGTGGCGGCATCCAGCAGCCCCTCCAGGCGGTCGGTGACCCCGCTCAGGGCCGAGTGCACCACGAGCACGCGGGCGCCATCGGCACGGCGCGCGCGGATGATCTCGGCGATGTTGCGCCAGTTGGCGAGGGTTGAGACGCTGGTACCGCCGAACTTCAGGACGATCCAGCTCGAAGGCGCTGTCACGGGCTCGCTGACTCCAGCTGCTGCGGCACTCTTCCCTCGAGCGCACCGGGGTCGCCCCCGCCCCGTGCGGCCGGGCTCAAGCTGCCACGCAGATCTGAGCTGGCCCTAGAGCTCGTCGTCGAAATCCTGCAGGTCCTTCTCGAGCTTGCGATCAGCCAGCACTTCCTCGAGCCGGCTCCAGGCGGCCTTGCCGCGCTTGCCCTGCGTGCGCACCCGCTTATCCACGCGGTCCAGCAACCGGTCGTAATCGGTGCCGTCTTCGGTAGGACCGCTCAGGAATTCATCGTCCAAATCAAAGCTCTCGTTGTCTCGTTCCGACATCGGACGGCGCAAATCCTGAGTTAATTCAATGCTTAACGTGCTAAGTGCGGATGGGCAAGGCTGCGAACTATAGCCGATTCGCGCCGCCGATCAACTTTTGACCACAGGGAAGTCAAAGTGATCGGCCGCAAGCGCAGGCTGGGCCATTTTTCCGCTCGCACCTCGGCGGTGCGAGATCTCAGGCCTGATCGGTGCGGTCGCGCACGATGATGGGGGCGCCGCGCCCGAGCCCCAGCGCCTCGGCGGCGGAACCCTCGGCGCGGGCGATCTCGATGACCCCGAAGGAATTCACGAGTGCCAGGTACTCGCCCGGACGCGTGTCGCCGTAGGTGCGCAGCAGCGGCAACGCATGGTTGCCGGCGTGCACCAGCGGCAGGCGGAAGCGCTCGATCAGGTTCCCGGGGATGTTGGTGATGAGGTTGCCGAAGTGATCCTGCGTGATGATCACGCCCGTCACGCTGCGCGCCTCGACGCTCGGCTCCTCGACCCAGGAGGGCACGATGCTGGTCACCGCCTCCCCGAGGGCTTCCAGCGTGACCCGTCCGGCGGCCAGTTCCGCGGCCACCGGCGCGAAGATGTCACGCCCGTGGAAGGTGGCGCTGACGCGCTGGATGTTGAGCCGCGCCAGGCCCTGGCTGCTCAGGCGCACGATGCGGGGCGCCCGGGCGCGGCCCACCAGCGGGGCCAGCAGCCCGTTGTCCGGGGCGAGGAACAAATGCTCCTCGGCCTGCACGACGAGGATGGCGCGCGAGGTCCCCACCCCCGGGTCGACGACCGCGACGTGGACGGTGCCGGGCGGGAAGTAGCGATAGGCGTGCGAGAGCCAGAACCCGGCCTCGGCCGGCCAGTGCACCAGGACCTCGTGCGTCAGGTCGATGAGGCATGCGCCGGCAAAGCGCGTGAGGATCGCGCCCTTCATCACGCCGACGAAGGGTCCCTGGTGACCGAAATCCGTGGTGATGGTGATGACGCCGGAGGGCTCGCGTGCGCTCATGTGACCGGTGAAGGGCGTCGCCGGTCAGAGGCGCGCGGAGCTGCGTCCCGGAACGCGCTCGGCGCAGGCCCGGCAGCGATCGGTGTAGGGCACGGCGCCGAGACGCTCCGGCTCGATCGCCTCGCCGCACACCGAGCAGGTGCCATAGCGCCCGCTCGCCAGGCGGCGCAGCGCCGCCTCCACGTGCTCGAGCTCCACGCGCGCGGAGTCGGAGATCGCCCCGAGCACGTCGTCGTTCTCGCGCTGCGTGACCTGCTCGGCGAAATCGGCGGACAGAGGATCCGCCTCATGGCGTGCTTCTGCGCTGGCATCGCTGGCGCGCTTGCGCAGCTCGTCGCGGCGCCGCAGCAGCCGCTCGCGTATCGCGTTGCTGTCCACAGTCCTTCCCCCTCGCCCGATCGGATGCGCTGGCTGCCCGCCTAGTGGGCGCGCGCCGCGTCACGCTTGGCTTGCAGCCATTGTTGCAGTTTGTCGAAGGGCTCGATGAATTTCTTGACACCCTCGCGCTCGAGCTGCGCGGCCACCGCCTCGAGGTCGATCCCGAGCCGTTCCAGGCCCTCGCGCGTGTCGCTGCCGTCGGCCAGGTGACGCTCGAGGCGCAGCTCGGGACGTCCGACGCGCCGGTAGGTATTGAGGGTCTCGAGCGGCATGGTGTTCACGCTGCCGGGAACGATGCATTCCTCGACGTACTTGACGGGGCTGAAGCTCGGGTCCTTGGTCGAGGTCGAGGCCCACAGCAGGCGTTGCGGGCGGGCGCCCTGCGCCGCCAGCCCCTGCCACTCGACGCTCGCGGTCAGCTCCTCGAACACCTCGTAGGCGCGCGCCGCGCTGGCGATCGCGGCCTTGCCGCGCAGCCTGCGCGCCGCCGGCTGGCCGCGCGCCACCAGTGCATCGAGCTGCGCATCGACCGCGGTGTCGATGCGGCTGAGGAAGAAGCTCGCCACCGAGGACACCGAGCCGAGCGGCAGGCGGGCCGCCGCGCGGGTGCGCAACCCCTGGATATACGCCTCCCCCACCGCGCGGTAGCGCTCCGGGGAGAACAGCAGCGTGACGTTGACGTTGATGCCCTCGGCGATCAGGTCGCGGATCACCGGCACGCCGCTCGCCGTGGCCGGGATCTTGATGAAAGCGTTGGGGATGTTGAGCCGCCCCCACAGGCGCTTCGCCTCGGCGCGGCTGCGCTCGGCGTCGTAAGCGAGGTGCGGGGACACCTCGAAGCTGACAAAGCCATCGCCCGCGTCGGAGGAATCGTACAGCGGCCGCAGCAGCGTGGCCGCCTCGTGCAGGTCCTCGAGCGCCAGCTCCTCGTACAGCTCGAGCGCCGAGTTCACCCGCGGCAGCAGCGCCGCGATCGGCTGCGCGTAGCGCGCGTCGTTCTGGATCGAGTGCGCGAAGATCGAGGGGTTGGAGGTGAGCCCGGCGAGGCCGTCGTCTTTGATCAGGCGCTCGAGGCTGCCGTCCTCGAGCATGCCGCGGCTGATGTCATCCAGCCAGACGCTCTCGCCGAGCTTGCGAAGTTCCAGCAACGGGTTGGGCGCGGCGCTGTGCATGGCATCGGACCAGCGTCGGTCAGAGTAGCGCAGCGCGCCGCGCGAGTCTCGCGGTTTCCGGCCGGATGTGCGTAAATTCGGCGCATACCATACCTGTGGCCACGAGACGCAGACATGAGCGAAACGATTGATACCGGCAAGCTGGCCGATGAGCTGCGCGCATTGGTGAAGGAGGCGGAGGAGCTGCTGCGCGCCGGACTTGGCAGCGGGGGGGCCGAGCTTAAGGACCATGCCCAGGAGACGCTGCGCGACCTGAAGCAGCGCCTTGCGGGGCTTGAGCAGCAGCTGAACGCCCGTGCCCGTGACGTGGACAGCTACGTGCGCGAGAACCCCTGGCAGGCGGTCGCGGTGGCCGGCGGGCTGGCGTTGCTGCTCGGCCTGATCATGGCGCGGCGGTGAGCAGCGAGCCCTCCGCGGCCCCACCGACCGCACCGGTGCGGGGCGTGCTCGCGGTACTGCTGGATGCGCTGCGCACGCGGGTGGATCTGGCCGCCGTGGAGCTGGAGATGCACCTGCTGGTGCTCGGGCGCACGCTCGCCTGGCTGCTGGGCGCCCTCGCCTGCCTGCTGCTGGCACTGTTGTGCGCCGCGGCCGCCCTCATCGTGGCGCTGTGGAATACGCACCGCATGCTCGGGTTGCTGGGCGGTGGACTGCTGTTCGCCTGCCTCGCGGCGCTCCTCGGCTACCTCGGCCTGCGCACGCTGCGCGCGCAGCCGGCGCCGCTCGAGAGCGCCCTTGGCCAGCTCGCCGAGGATGCGCGCCGCGCCGGGGGTGCGCCGTGAGCCGCCGCATGCGCGAGCTCGAGGCACGGCGGCGCCTGCTGGTGGCGCGCTGCGAGCTCGAGCGTGTCGAGCTCGGCGAGCGCCTGGCGGAGCTGCGTGACAGCCCGTTGAGCCGCGCCGCCGGAGAGCTCTTCGGCCGCAGCGGACCTGAGGGCGCGGCACCGCTGGCGCGTCCGCTCACCTGGGCGCTGGCGCTCGGGGGGCTGCTGCTGCTGCGGCGGCCGCGGCAGATCCTCACCGTGCTCGGCTGGGCACGCACCGCCGTGGCGCTCGGGTCACGCGCGACCGTGGTGCTGCGGCTACTCGAGCAGCTGCGCCCGGGCCGCCATGCGGCACGCGCGGTGAAAGACGGCTAGCTGCGCTTGCGGCGCACGAGCTCCACCGCCGTCAGGATCAGGAAGAACACCGCCAGCGCCTTGGCAAAGCCGGCCGCCCCGCCGGCCAGGCCGCCGAAGCCGAGCACGGCCGCCACGATCGCAATGAGGAGGAAGACCAGCGCGTAGTGCAGCATCGCGCCTGGCGGACTCAGCGGCTCGGGGCCGCGGGTGCCACCGTCGTGGCGGTCACGGATTCGGGCTGCACGCCCAGGCCCACCAGCGTCGGCATGCCCTTAGCCGCGGTGAGCGCGGCGCGCGCGCGGTCCCAGTTGATCGCCGCGTGGTTGTTGCCGAGCGCGTGGTTGAGCATCTTGGAGAGCACCTTCAGGTCGGGCTCGGTCGACTGTCCCTCGTCATCCACCGGCGGGTGCGCCTCGACGTACAACTCGCCGTCCACCCAGGCCACCTTCACCGGCTCGTTGATGAGGCGCACCTTGGTGCCGACCGGCACGGTCGCAAACACCGCGGCCACGTCTTCCGGGTACATGCGGATGCAGCCGTGGGTGACGGCCATGCCGACGGCGGTCGGGTTGTTGGTGCCGTGGATCATGTACGAGCCGTTGCCGGCGGCGAGCCGCATGGCGTAGTCCCCGAGCGGGTTGTCCGGCCCGGGCGGCACCATCTTCGGCAGCGGGTCGCCGTTCTCCTCGTGCTCCTTGCGCACCGACTCGGGCGGATACCAGGCCGGCCGGCGGATCTTGGCGATGATGCGCGTCTCCCCGAGCGGGGTGCGCCAGTCCATCTTGCCGATGGACACCGGGTAAGTGATGACGATCGGCTTGTCGTGTCCGAGCGGCTTCGGGAAGTAATACAGCCGGTGCTCGGGGAGGTTGACGATGATGCCCTCGCGCGGGCCGGCCGGCAGGATGCGCCGCCCCGGCAGCACGATGGTCTTGTCCGCCCCCGGGATCCACACGTCGACGCCCGGATTGGCGCGGATGATCTCGTAGTAGCCGAGGCTGAAGCGGTGAGCCAGATCCGGCAGCGTGTCCTCGTAGACGGTCTTGACCGTCGAGTCGGTGCCGACCAGGGGCGAGCCATCCGTCGGCAACGCGAACAGCGATGCCACCGCCGGTACGCTCGCGAGCACGGCCGCGATGGCGGCGCAACCGATGCGGGCCGCCCGTGATCGGCGCTGCGCGGAGCTGAGACTTCCTATCCTGTTGATTCTGATGATCATCCGCATGCCGGAGCCCGATGAGGCCGCATTGTAGATGATTCCTTTACCATCGCGCGCGGTGAAGCCAGCAAAGCCGGCACGCAGTTTCTTCCTGCAGGGCACGCTCGCGGTCGCGCGCGCCCTGATCGGCATGCATCTGGTGCACGCCGACGGCGCCCTCGTGCGGCGCGGGCGCATCGTTGAGACCGAGGCCTATCAGGGGCCTGCAGACCTCGCCGCGCATTCCGCGCGCGGGCGCACGCCGCGCACGGCGGTGATGTTCGGGCCGCCCGGCCACGCCTACATCTATTTCATCTACGGTTTCTGGAATTGCCTGAATGTCGTCACGGCGCCCACCGGAGTGCCGCACGCGGTGCTGCTGCGTGCGCTCGAACCGCTGAGCAACATGAGCGCGCGCAGCTTCGGTCCGGGGCTGCTGTGCCGGGCACTGCACATCGACCGGCGCCTCAATGGCGCCGACCTGCGGGGTGAGGTGCTGTGGATCGAGCGTCCCCCGCGGGGAACGCGCGCGCCCCGAGTCGCGCGGGCCACGCGCATCGGGGTCGACTACGCGGGCGACTGGGCGCGCCGACCCTGGCGCTTTTATGACGCCGACTCGCCTTATGTCTCGACGGCGCGCGGGGCGCTGCGCCGCGCACGTGCGGTGAGCGGGCCGGATGGGGAATAATGCGCCGCCGACCGCGGCGGCACGCTCCCGGGGCGAGTGGTCCGGGGTGCGGCGGAACTTTCGCGGCCGCCGTGCCTCACTGTGGTGTGCGGCGCCCGTGCACCGGAGAAGGAATTGAGCGCATGAGTATCGATCGAGGAGTCAGGATTCTCGCCGGGCTGCTGGCGGCGCTGGCGCTCACCTGCGGGTCCGCGAGCCACGCGCAGACTGAAAATGCCGATTACCGCGTGCTCAGTCCGGCGCAGAAGCCCGACAGCCCGCCGGGCAAGATCGAGGTGCTGGAATTCTTCTCCTACGGCTGCCCGCACTGTGCGGAGTTCTATCCGCTGGTCAACACCTGGCAGTCCAGGCTGCCCAAGGATGTGGTGTTCCGGCGCGTGCCGGTGGGCTTCAACCGTCCCGCATGGATCAATCTGCAGCGTGCCTACTTCGCCTTGCAGGCGAGCGGTGATCTGCCCAAGCTCGACGGCGCGCTGTTCCAGGCCATCCATGAGCAGCGCCAGCCGTTGTTCGAGGCGCCGGCGCTCGCCGAGTGGGTCGGCAAGATGGGTGGCAATGCGGACAAGTTCACCGCCGCCTACAGCTCCTTCGGCATCAACAACCTCACCGTGCAGGCGGATCAGATGAGCGAGGCATATCAGGTGAGCGGCGTACCGACGATGGCGGTGGCGGGCAAGTACATCGCCATGGGCGATAACTTCACGCAGATCCTGGCCAACACGGACAAGCTCATCGCCAAGGTGCGCGCCGAAGAGCAGTCGAAGCCGAAGAAATAGTCACGACCCCACGCACGGGCCCCCTGCAGCGCCGCCGTCGCTCAGCCGCGGTCCCCAGCGACGTCGCCGCGAGCGCACCGCACAGCCGAACAGGCCGAGGCCGAGCAGCGCCAGAGTCGCCGGTTCCGGAACGCTGACCGAGCTGCGGACCGCACCGGTGCCGCCGCTGCCGCCGGTGTTCACCACACCTGACCCGCCAGCGGCGTTGCCGCCGGTGTTGAAGCTGCAACCCGGCCCGCACGAGGACGGTGGCGCAGGCGCCAGGGTTAGGCCCTGCTCGGGACGGTGGTGCATTCCCTCGTGGCCGAAGTTGTGGTGCCCCCGGTCCTTGTGGTTCTTGTGGTCTTTGTGATCCTTGCCCTCGTTTCCCTGATCTGCCTGATCGGCATCCTCATCCTGGTCATCGCCGCCCTGATCATCCGCGTCGGCGTCCGCGCTGTGCTTGATGAGCTTGAGCATGCCGTCGTCGTCGGCACCCTCGCCGGAGCGTCCCCAGAAGGCCGCCTGCGCCGGGTGAGCGTTGCCGGGATGAGCAGAAGCTGCGCCCGCCGAGCAAAGCAGGAACGCTCCAGTAATGATGAGGCTGGTGCGCGCGTCCATTGCTGATGCCTCTTCCTGAGACGGGCGGCCAGTGCCGCACACGCTCGTGCCGGCAGCGACCCGCTTACCCGTGAGATTTCCTTACTGGTGACATGCACCGCCCGTACCAGCACAGAAACGCCGAGCGTTTACAGTGCGCTGCAGGGGGACACGGCCATGCCTCAGGCAACCATCTGTAAAAGCGTTCGACCCCTCACAGTGGCGGCGCTCGAGGCGCCGGTCGGGAATCACGACGCGGCGTCGAGCTCGAGCAGTTGCGCGCCTTCGGTCACGCGGTCGCCGGCGGCAAAGTGGACCGCGCTCACCACGCCGGCGTGCGGTGCGGTGATCGCGTGTTCCATCTTCATCGCTTCGATCACCATGAGCACCGCTCCGGCCGGCACCGTGGCCCCGACCTTCACCGGCACGCTCACGACCACGCCTGGCAGTGGCGTGGTCAGTCCTCCGGTCGCGGCGCTCGCCTGGAAGTGATGCGTGCGCGGGTCGTCAATCTCCAGCACCTGGTGGGCCTCACCCTGCCACAGATGCAGCCGTGTGCCGCTGCGCAGGACCTGCGCGCGCAGGCGCTGTGCGCCAAGCCGTGCCGCCACCTCGTGGGCCGTGACGCTGACGTCCGCGAGCGGCACGCTGGGGTGCGTGTCGACCTGGGCGCCCGAGGGCGTGCCGTGCACGAACTGCAGCGTCACGCGATGCGCAGCGCCACCCTGGATGAAGCGCGCGCTGACCTCTGCCGGCAGGTTCGGAATGAACCCGTCGCTGCTCGCCCAGGGGCTCGGGCGCTGCGCGCCGGAGCCCGGCGGCAGCAGCTGCGCGAGCGCGGCCAGGATCAGCTCCCCCTCGCCTGCCGGGCGGTCGGCGAACTGCGCGCCGGCCGCATCGAGAAAGGCGATGCTGTGCTCGACGTTGCGGAAGCGCGCGTCGCGCACGATGCGCGCCAGCCAGTGCTCGTTGCTGTGCACGCCGGCGCAGCGGGTCGCCTCGAGCGCGGCTGCCAGGCGCGCCGCGGCTTGATCGCGCGTCTCTCCCCAGGCGATGACCTTGCCGAGCAGCGAGTCGTAATGCTCCGGTACGCAGTCGCCGCTGCCAAATCCGGCGTCCACGCGCAGCGCCTCGCCCTGCGGCCACTCGAGCAGCGCCAGCTCGCCCGCGCTGGGCAGGAAGCCACGCGCCGGATCCTCGGCGCACACGCGCGCCTCGATGGCGTGGCCGCGCAAGTTGATGCCCTCCTGAGACAGGGGGAGTGCCTCGCCGGCGGCGACACGCAGCTGCCACTCCACCAGGTCGAGCCCGGTCACCGCCTCGGTCACGGTGTGCTCGACCTGCAGCCGGGTGTTCATTTCCATGAAGTAGAAAGCGCCGGACTCGTACAGGAACTCGACCGTGCCCGCGCCGACGTAGCCGACCTCGCGCGCGACCACGAGCGCCGCGGCGCGCAGCCGTTCGCGCACCGCCTGGGGCACCTGCGGCGCCGGCGCCTCTTCGATGAGTTTCTGGTGACGTCGCTGGATCGAGCAATCGCGCTCGCCGAGGTGCACGAAGTTGCCGTGCTGATCGGCGAACACCTGCACCTCGATGTGCCGCGGCGCGCTCAGGTAGCGCTCCAGCAGCAGCGCGCCATCACCGAAGGCGCTCTCGGCGAGGCGCCGTGCGGCGGCGAGTGCGGCGGCGAGCTCGCTCTCGCGGCGCACGATCTGCATGCCCTTGCCGCCGCCGCCACTGGCTGGCTTGATGATGAGCGGCAGCCCCAGCTCGCGCGCTGCGCGCGCCAGGTGCTCGAGGTCCTGCTGCTCACCGGCGTAGCCGGGCAGCACCGGCACCCCGGCCGCCTGCATGCGCGTCTTGGCGAGGATCTTCGAGCCCATGGCGGCGATGCTCTCCGCGGGTGGCCCGACGAAGATGCGGCCGGCGGCGCTGCAGGCGGCAGCGAAGGCGGCATTCTCGGACAGGAACCCGTAGCCGGGGTGGATCGCCTGCGCATCACTCACGCGCGCGGCCTCGAGAAGGCGCGCGGCATCCAGGTAGCTCTCGCGCGCCGGCGCCGGCCCGATGCGCACCGCCGTGTCGGCTTCGCGTACGTGGCGGGCGCCCGCGTCCGCGTCGGAATAGACCGCGATGGTGCGCACCCCCAGACGGCGCGCGCTGCGGAAAATTCGGCAGGCGATCTCGCCGCGGTTCGCGACCAGCAGGCTCTTGATCATGCCGTGATCCTTCGGGCTACATGCGCAGCACGCCGTAGTGCGTGCGCTGCTGCGGCGCCTGGCGCGCCGCGGCGAGTGACAGCGTCAGGATGCGCCGCGTGTCCGCGGGGTCGATGACGCCATCGTCCCAGAGCCGCGCGGAAGCGTAGTAGGGATGTCCCTGGCGCTCGTACTGCTCCCGGATCGGTGCCTTGAAGGCCTCCTCCTGCGCCGCCGACCACTCTTCCTTGCCGCCCTTGAGCTGCTCGCGCTTGACCGTGGCGAGGACGCTCGCGGCCTGCTCCCCGCCCATGACGGAGATGCGCGAGTTGGGCCACTGGTACAGGAAGCGCGGCGAATACGCGCGCCCGCACATGGCGTAATTGCCGGCACCGTAGCTGCCGCCGATGATGACGGTGAGCTTGGGCACCGCCGCGCAGGCGACCGCGGTGACCAGCTTGGCGCCGTCCTTGGCGATGCCGCCGGCCTCGGCGCGCCGCCCCACCATGAAGCCGGTGATGTTCTGCAGGAACAGGAGCGGAATGCCCTCGCGTGCGCACAGCTCGATGAAGTGCGTGCCCTTCAGCGCGCTCTCGGAGAACAACACGCCGTTGTTGGCCAGGATGCCGACCGGGTAACCGCCCAGGTGGGCAAAGCCGCACACCAGCGTCGTGCCATAGAGCTGCTTGAACTCATCCAGCTGCGAGTCATCCACCACGCGGGCGATGACCTCGCGCACGTCGTAGGGTTTGCGCAGGCTCGCCGGCAGCACCCCATAGAGCTCCTGCGGGTCATGGCGCGGCGGGCGCGGCGCGCACGGCGGCGCGGCGTCCAGGCCCGGACGCAGCCGTGCGACGATGCCGCGCGCGATCGCGAGTGCATGGGTGTCATTCTCGGCGTAGTGATCGCAGACGCCGGACTCACGGCAGTGCACGTCGGCACCGCCGAGGGATTCGGCGTCGATGTCCTCGCCCGTGGCCGCCTTCACCAGCGGCGGGCCGCCGAGGAACACGCGCCCCTGGTTCTTTACGATGACGTTCTCATCGGACATGGCCGGCACGTAGGCGCCACCGGCCGTGCACGAGCCGTGCACCACGGAGATCTGCGCCACGCCCGCGCCCGAGAGCGTGGCCTGGTTGTAGAAGATGCGGCCGAAATTCTCGCGGTCGGGAAACACCTCATCCTGCGCCGGCAGGAACGCGCCGCCGGACTCCACCAGATACACGCACGGCAGCTGGTTCTCGCGCGCGATCTCCTGGGCGCGCAGGTGCTTCTTGACGGTGGTCGGGTAGTAGGTGCCGCCCTTGACCGTCGGATCGTTGACGACGATGACGCACTCGCGCCCGGCGATACGCCCGATGCCGGTGATGATGCCGGCGCAGGCGATGTCGCCGCCGTACATGCCGTGCGCGGCCAGCTGCGAGAACTCCAGGAACGGGCTGCCGGTGTCGGTGAGCACCCGCAGCCGCTCGCGCGCCGTGAGCTTGCCCTGGGCGCGGTGCTTCTCGGTCGCCGCCTTCGAGCCGCCGCGGGCGGCGCGCGCCACGGTGCTGCTCAGGTCGGCCACCAGCGCAGCCATGGCCGCGGCGTTGGCGCGGAATTCGTCCGAATGCACATCGAGGCGTGTCGCGAGGGTCGGCATGGGGCTTGCCAGAATTGCCGGTTTGTCCGACAATCATACGATTGTGGCTTAACGGATGGCAAGCCCATGAACCCCCTGTCCTGCACCGACTGTGACTTCGGGCTCGGCCCCGACCTCGAGGCGATCCGCCAGGAGGTGCGCCGCTTCGCGCGCGAGGAGATCGCGCCGCGCGCCGCCGAAATCGATCGCAGCAACGAGTTTCCGCGTGACCTGTGGCCGAAACTCGGGGCCCAGGGCCTGCTCGGCATCACCGTGCCCGAGGTCTACGGCGGCGCAGGTCTCGGTTACCTCGCGCACGTCATCGTGATGGAGGAGATCTCACGCGCCTCGGGCGCCGTCGGGCTCTCCTATGGCGCGCATTCGAACCTGTGCATCAACCAGCTGCGCCTGAACGGCAGTGAGGCGCAGTGCGCGCGCTACCTGCCGGGGCTGGTGAGCGGCGAGCGGCTCGGCGCCCTGGCCATGTCCGAGCCCGGCTCCGGCTCGGACGTCGTCTCCATGCAGATGCGCGCCACGGCGCGTGACGGCGGCTACGTGCTCACCGGCCGCAAGATGTGGATCACCAACGGCCCGGATGCCGAGCTGTTCCTGATCTATGCCAAGACCGACGCTGCGGCCGGCCCCCGCGGCATCAGCACCTTCATCGTGGAGCGCGGCACGCCGGGCTTCAGCACCGCGCAGAAGCTCGACAAGCTTGGCATGCGCGGCTCGGGCACCTGCGAGCTGGTGCTGGAGGAGTGCTTCGTGCCGGCGGCCAATCTGCTCGGCCAGGAAAACTGCGGCGTGCGCGTGCTGATGAGCGGCCTCGACTACGAGCGCGTCGTGCTGGCCGGTGGCCCCTTGGGCCTCATGGCCGCGGCGCTCGACGTGGTGCTGCCCTACGTGCACGAGCGGCGCCAGTTCGGCCAGCCGATCGGCACCTTCGAACTGATGCAGGGCAAGGTGGCCGACCTTTATGCCGCGCTCAACGCCGCGCGCGCTTACGTGTACGCGGTTGCGCGCGCCTGCGATGCGCGCACGGTACGGCGGCGCGATGCGGCCGCCTGCATCCTGTTCGCCGCCGAGCGCGCCACGCAGGCCGCGCTCGAAGCCATCCAGGCCCTCGGCGGCAACGGCTACATCAACGACTACCCTGCCGGGCGGCTGCTGCGCGATGCCAAGCTGTACGAGATCGGCGCCGGGACCCAGGAGATCCGCCGCATGCTGATCGGCCGCGAGCTGTTCGAGGCCGCGGCGTGAGCGTTGAATTCGCACAAATCCAGATGGAGCCGGCCTATCGCAAGGTGGCGGCCGCCATCGGCGAGCGCATCCTGAGCCGCGCCCTGCCGGAGGGCGCGCGGCTGCCCTCCGAGACCGAGCTGGCGCGCCAGTTCGGCGTCAACCGCTCGACCGTGCGCGAGGCGCTGCGCGAGCTGGAGAGCCGCGGCCTGCTGCAGCGCCGTCCCGGCTCGAAGCTGATGTCGGTCAGCCGCCCCCCGCAGCAGAGCATCGCCACCGGCGTAAGCCATGCGCTGCTGATGCACGATGCGACGGTGCGCGACGTGTGGGAAGCGCTCACAATCCTCGAGCCACCGCTGGCGGTGGTCGCCGCGCGCGCCCGCACCAGCGCGGACTTGGAGTGCTGCCGTGCGGCGCTGGAAGCACTCGAGCTCGCCGACAGCGCCCAGGCCGTGGTGCGCGCCACGGTGGCGGGCTTCCGCTGCATCGCGGCCGCCACCCACAACCCGGTGCTGCGCCTCGCGCAGGAGCCGCTGCTGCTGCTGCTCGAGCCCTCGCTGCGCGTGATGATCGACCGGGTGTCCCAGGCGCACGGGCGCATTCGCACCGCCCACCGCCGGCTGCTCGAGGCACTGCGCGGGCGTGACGCGGTGGAGGCGCACACCTGGATGGCGCGTCACATCCGCGACTTCCGCAAGGGCTATGAACTGGCCGGCATCGACCCGAGCCTGCACCTGGCGCCGGTGAGCCCCGCTACCCCCTGAGCGTGACCCGCGTCGCTGATCGCACGCGTGGGCGGCGGCCTTCGTGCGCGGCGGCGGTTATGCTAGCGCCCTCGTGGAGGCTGCAATCTGGCCCTGGGAGGCTCGTCACATGTTGCCGGCTCTGATCGTGGTGTTCCTGCTACTGGCGTGCGTCGGCTATCTTGTCGGCGTCTACAATGGCCTGGTGCGCGTGCGCGCCGCGGTCAAGCTGTCCTGGTCGAACATCGACGTGCTGCTGGCGCAGCGCCACGACGAGCTGCCCAAGCTCGTCGAGGTATGCAAGCAGTACATGCAGTACGAGGGCACGACGCTCGAGCGCGTCATGCGCGCCCGTGCCGCGCTCGATGCCGCGCGCACCGCCGGTAACGTCGGCGGCGTCGCGAGCGCCGAGCGCGAGCTGCGCAGCGGCCTTAACGGGCTGTACGCGGTGGCCGAGAACTATCCGCAGCTGAAGGCGAGCGAGCCCTTCCGCCACCTGCAGGAGCGCATCAGCAGCCTCGAGACCGCGATTGCCGACCGCCGCGAGGTGTACAACGACGCGGTCAATACCAACAACGTGCGCATCGCCGCCCTCCCGGACGTGCTGGTGGCCCGCCTCGGTGACTTTCCGGAGGCGCAGCTGCTGCACCTGCAGGCTGACGCCAAGAGCGACGTGAACCTCAAGGCGGCCTTCTCCGCCTGACGCGGCCGCCGCTGCGAGACATGCAGCCCCTCATCGTCGCGCTCGGCGCAGGCGGCGCCCTCCTCGCCCTCAACCTCGGACTGGCGCGCCTGCGCCGCGAGCGGCTGCTGGCCGACACCGCGCCCATGCGCATCCGCTCGGCCGCGCAGGGCTACGTGCGCCTGCGCGGGCGCGCGGCACCCGCGCACGGCGCTCCGTGCGCGGCGCCCTTGAGCGGCCGTCCGTGCGTGTGGTGGTCGTACGAAGTTGCCCACGATGAGGGCGAGCAGCAGGGTCGCAGCACCTGGCGCACCGTGGAGCAGGCCGCGAGCGTCGAGCTGTTCATGCTGGTGGACGAGGACGAGGCGCGCTGCCTGGTCGGCCCGGTGCGCGCCGAGATCACTCCCACGCTACGCAGCGTCTGGTATGGCGAGGAGCCGCGCCCCTCCGTGCCGCCGCCCGCCGTCGCACCGCCCATGCGCTATGGCGCGTTCCGTTACCGCGAGTCGCTGCTCGAGGCCGGCGCGCAGCTGTCGGTGCTCGGGGAGCTGCGCTCGCACTCCGAGACCGGCGACGTCGACCGCGCGACGCTCGAGAGGCTGCGGGCGTGGAAGCAGGACCAGGCGCAGCTCTTGTCGCGCTTCGACGCCAACCACGACGGACACCTCGATGGCGCCGAATGGGAGGCGGCGCGGGCCCGCGCCGCGCGTGAGGCTCAGCGGCAGGTGCTCGCGAGCGACATCGCCCGCGTCAGCATCATCAGCCAGCCGACCAACGGCGAGCCGTTCCTGATCGCGCCGCTGAGTCCGGCAGCGCTGGTGCGGCGCGAGCGGCTGTTTGCGGCGCTGTACCTGCTGCTCGGGCTCGCCGCGGTATGCCTGTGCGCGTACGGGCTTGGCGCGGCGCCCTAGTGAGCGGGCCCGAGGTGCACCAGCAACCCGTCTGACTGGCGCTGCAGCAGACCGGCGAACAGCGGCTGCAGCTGCTCGGCGGCCCCGGCCGGCAGCGCACGCGCATCCGGCGGCGCGCGGTACTCGGTCCAACTCTGCGCGTAGGCGCCGCCCCAGGCGCGTGCACTGAGCTCCGCGCCCTTCTCGCCGGCACGCACCAGGAGCAGCTCGCTGAGGTTCAGCAGCAGCGGCGCGCCGGCACCTTCGAGGCCCGAGATCACGCACCAGCCACGCAGGTACTCAGGCAGGTCCTTGCGGCGCGTGCCCTGTGCGTGCGTGCTGTCGTTGAGCCCGGGACCGAGCACGATGAGCGCGGCGAGGTGCTCGCTGCTGAGCAGCTGGCCGTAGGTCGCGGCGCATTCGCGCGACAGCGCCTTCTGCAGGTTGGCATCGAGGAAGCACGGCTCGCGCGCGCGCAACAGGGCCGCGTCCGGCGAGAGCGGCACGGGCGTATAGCCGAGCTTCGTCAGCGGGGCGCGCAGTGTCTCGAGCAGCATCGCCGGCACCGACCAGCCGACTGGCTCGGTTTTGAGGGCGCTGTCCTGCACGCGCCGCGCGGCATGAAAGTGCGTTACTTCGGCGTCGAGCAGGTTCAGCACCCCGACGCGGGCACTTGCCGGCAGCACCACGAGCTCGGGCGGCTTGGCGCCGAGAGCGGCGTGCAGCGGCAACACGAGCAGCAGGCAGGCCGCCGCGGTTCGCCTGACGAACGAGCTGCGCTGGAAGGACATGGCCTCGCAACTGCGGCGTGCGGCGCACGGGTGCAGGCAGTCTAACCTGAACCGCGCCTACGCCTTAAGCGGCCGCGGCCCCTCAGTGGCCGCCCTCCACCAGCAAGCCGGCGTCGGCCAGCGCGGCGGCGAGCGCGCCCTCCAGGCGCAGCGCCTCGGCACGAGCCACCTGCTGCAGGTGCAGCGTCGGCCCGGTGAGCACCTCCAGCCCGCGCTTGAGGACGCTGCCGGCGGCGCGGATGCCGGCCTTGTGCTGATCGAAGCGCTGCGCGGGCGCGTAGCGGCTCGCGCCGACATAGAGCCCGTAGGGCCCGCGCCGGCGGTCCGCGAAATCCAGCAGCACCAGGTACACGTTGGAGCGGCCGCGCGCCCGCGCCCGGAATGCAAGTGCCACCTCATAGGCACGCGGCAGCCAGTCGATGTAGCGCATCGGCAGCCACTCGGGAATGCTCGCGGCCGCCACGCTCCACAGCGCCTCCAGCGCACGCTCGATGTGGGCGGCAAACTCCCCGCGCATCCACAGCTCGTGGATGCAGTGCGCACCGGCGCAGCCGTCGCGCGCCGCGAGCGCCGCGGCCAGTTGCGCCTCGATATGGCTGCGCGGCAGGCCCGCCAGCGGCCGCGCACCGGGCGTGGCGCGCCAATCTGCCGCACCCGCCGATGTCGCCCTCATGGGCCGCGCCCGGCGGCGCGCGCGGCGGCCCGCGCGGCCGCCAGCCAGGTGAGCCCGGCCACCAGAATCGCGAGCGGCACCATGAGGACGGCGCGCTCCAGCGAGGCGGCCTCGCCGAGGCGCGGCGTGAGGCGGTCGGAGACATAGCCGATCAGCACCGGCGAGGGCACATCCCCAAGCAGGTGGATCGTGATCATGGTGAAGGCGGCGGCGCTGGCGCGCTCGAGCGGTGACACGGCATTCACCAGGGCGGCATTCACCGGGCCGGTGGACATGAACAGCAGCAGCTGCGCCACCACGATCGCCGGCAGGTACACGCTGCGCTCGGGGGCCGCCAGCGCCAACCACGCCACCGGCGCGGCGGCCACCGTCACCACACCGCAGAAGGCGGTATAGGCCTGGCGGTTGAAGCGGCCCAGCCGGTCGGCCAGATAGCCTCCGGCGAGCGTGCCGATGAGTCCGGTGGCGAGCACAATCAGGCCGAAGTCCGCCGCGGCGCGTTCCTTGGGCAGCCCGCGCACGCGCTCGAGGAAGGTGGGCATCCAGTAGGCCAGGCCGCCGAGGGCGTAGGTGTAAGCGGCGTAGCCGAGCACCAGCACCAGGTAAGGGCGGCGCCGCAGCAGCCCGCGATAGAGCTCGAGCGGCGGCGGCGCGGGCGCGCCGCGCCCCATTGCCACCCCTTCCTGGATGCCACGCGGCGGATCCGGGAGCCTGAGCGCTGCGAGCGCGAGCGCGAGGCCGGGGACGCCGGCGATGAAAAAGGCGGCGCGCCAGCCGAAGTGTTGGCCGACAAGTCCGCCCACCACGTAACCGAGCGCCGCGCCGACCGGCAGCGCCGCGTTGAAGAACGCAAACACCCGACCGCGCGCGGCCGGCACGAACAGGTCCGCGAGCAGTGCCGGGGTGATCGCCACCACCGCGGCCTCCCCCACGCCGACCAGGGCACGGGCCGCGAGCAGCTGGCCGTAACCCTGCGCGAGCCCCGAGAGCATGGTGGCGAGGCTCCACAGCCCGATCCCGAGTGCCATCGGGTGGGTACGCCGGCCGCGATCACCCCACAGCCCGAACAGCGGCGCCGCCAGCATGTACACCAGGATGAACGCCGGCAGCAGCCAGCCGAGCTGGGTATCCGAAAGCCCCATGTCGTGCTTGAGGCTCGTCACCAGCGGTGCGACCACGTAGCGGTCGAGGTAGTTGAGGAGATTGATGGCGGTCAGCAGGGCGAGGGCCAGGTAGGCCGTACGGCGCGAGGGCAGCTGCGCGGCAGGGAGTGCGGTGGGAGGCGCCACCGGCGGAACTGTACCGGTTCGGCTTATGCCGGCGCGAGCTTGAGTCGCTCGAGGTACTGGCGCACCGGCTCGCGGAAGCCCTCGCTGCTGGTGACGGTAGTGCCGCCGCTGACCACCAGGATGAAGTCCCCGCGCGGGGTGCGGCTGATCTCTCTGACGTGCCGCATGTTAACGAGGCAGGAGCGGCTGATGCGCAGCATGGGCTGCTGCTGGAAGGACTTCTCCGCCTGCGCCAGCGTGGAGCGTGCGTGAAAGCTGTCGCGCCCGATGATGAGGCGCACGTAGTTGCGGTCCGACTCCACCACCTCGACCTGCGCGACATCCAGCATGTGCATGCGGCTGCCGGCCTCGGCCAAGACCCGCGGCTGCGCCTCGGCACGCACCCGGGCCGCGCGCTGCTCCAGCTGCTCGAGGAGCGTCGCGAGCGCCCCGTGACGGTCGAAGCCGTTGGCGGCGGCCTGACGCTGCCGCACGCGCGCGACGGTGGCGCGGAAGCGTGCATCGTCGAAGGGCTTGAGCAGGTAATCGACCGCGCTCACCTCGAAGGCCTCCAGCGCATAATGGTCGTAGGCGGTCACGAACACGATCAGCGGCAGCGTCAGCGGGTCGAGCGCGCGGGCCAGTTCCATGCCGGTCATCGCATCCATCTGGATGTCCAGGAACAGCAGCTGCGGGGGCTGCAGGCGGATAGCCTCGAGCGCCGCCCGCGCCTCGCCGTACTCGCCGATCACGCGCAGGTCCGGCTCGCGCGCGCAGCACTCGCGCACCGCGCGCCGTGCCGCCGGCTCGTCGTCGACGATGATGACGTCCATCACCGCGGGGGAGGCTCCGGGCGCGGGCCCTCCGGCCCGTCACGCAGCAGCGGCATGCGGATCTCCGCCTGCCACAGCCCGCTCGCCGTGGGTCCGGCGCTGAAGCTGGCGCGTTCGCCGAATTGCACCGCAAGCCGCTCGCGCACGTTGGCAAGGCCGATGCCGATGCGACCGGCGGCCTTCTCCGGGGCGATCGTGTTCAGCACGCGCAGCACGAGGGTCTCGCCGTCCGCGCTCACGGCCACGCTGATGTCGACCGGCGCCTCGTGCCCGGCGAGTCCGTGCACCACGGCGTTCTCCACCAGTGGCTGCAGGATCAGGCTCGGCACCCAGGCGCGCGGCAAGCCACCGCGCGGCACGCTGATGCTCAGGCGGTCGGCGAAGCGCTTCTGCTGCAGCTCCAGGTACAGCGTTACGAACTGCAGCTCGTCAGCGAGGCGTGTGAACTCGCGCTCGCCGGCACTCAGCAGCCGCCGCAGCAGATCGCCGAGCTGCACCACCATGGCCTGCGCGGCCGGCGGATCCCAGCTGATCTGGCCGCGGATAGTGTGCAGCAGGTTGAAGAGCGTGTGCGGCGAGAGCTGCATGCGCAGCGCCTGCAGGTGCGCGCTGGTGAGCTCGCGCTCGAGCGCCGCGGAGCGCAGCTGCGCATCGCGCAGCCGCTGGTAGAAGGCGAAGCCCATCATGAGCGCGATGCCGAAGCAGTAGGTCACGAGGAAGGTGGTGGCGCTGGCGATCCAGGTGGGGATCTCCGGGCCGCCGAGGAACTCGTCCCAGGTGGGCCAGCCCTTGCCCATCTCGTGCGCCGGCACGCCGTACCACTTCATGGTGAGCACTTCCCCGAGCATCAGCACCGGGGAGGCCGGCACCACGAACAGCAGCGCCAGTGCCACCTGCAGCGGCAGCGTCCGCCACAGCGGCTGCCAGCCGGTCTGCAGCGAACGCCACATGCAGAAGATGAAGAGCGGGTAGAGCATCAGGTGCTGCAGCAGCCGCGCGTCGGCCGGCGCGAAGATGTGCTCGACCTTCATGCTCGAGAGGCTTGCCTGCATGTTGCTCGCGTACATGATGTTGGAGAGCGCGACGTACACCCAGAAGGCGCTCAGCAGGTACAGGATCGGACGGAAATTCGCACGGGCGGCCGGCGCGGCTGCGCCCTGCGGCCGCGTGATGGCGGCTGCCAGCGAAGGCGCCAGGCGCTCGAGGGGTGAGGCATTCATCGCTTGCGCAGTTACCGGTCGTGGTGTCGGGCTTAAGGGCGCCCCATGGAACGCTAGCCTACGCTCTTCGGTGCGCGCAATGCGCGGGAGCCGGGGTCTTCCGGGACGAGCGCGTCAGCGGCAGGGACGAGTCCGTGGCGGCGCGGTGCGAGGCCTGTGAGCGCGCCGCGCCGCGGGCGCGCGGCGCGCAGCCGACGCGCGGACGTTCTGTTACGAGCGCGTCGCTGGCAGGGATCAACACGCGGTGCGGGGTCTTCGCGGCGCGCGCCGCAAGGCGTCTCATAACAGCGTCGGCCGCAGGGCCGTTTGCAACACCAACACTCAAGGAGATACCCATGTTTCGCGAGCTCTCGTCCCAGACTCTGATCGCCACGCTGCTCATCGCCGGTGTCTGCGGCGCTCAGGCGGCCAGCGCCGCCGACGCCACGGCGAGCGTGCGCGTCAGCTATCGCGATCTCAACCTCGCCTCCAGTGCCGGCACCCAGGCGCTCTACGGGCGCATCAGCCAGGCCGCACACAAGGTGTGCGCCGCGAATGACATTCGCGACCTGAAGGCCCTGGCGCAGAGCGACAGCTGCGCGCGCGAAGCGATCGCCAGCGCGCTCGCGCGGGTGCAGGCGAACCAGCTCGCCGCCCTCAGCTTCGCCGGCGGCCGGCGCGGCTGACGGTGACGGCGCCGCGGCGGTGATCTTCGTGGCCGGAAGATCACCGCCGCACGGCTGGCCGCGCGCGACCGCTCCACACTCCCCTCAAGCAGCAGCCCCGCGCAAGGAGTACCATCGCTCCCCCGGCGCCATGCGGGCGCCATACGTCGCAGGAAGCCACTCATGCGCGGTACGCACCCTAGCGCGACGCTCAGGCTCTGGCAGCGGATACTTTTTACCCTGCTGTGCGCAGGCGCTGCGCTCAGCGCGGCGGCCGCTGAGGCGCCGGTCAGCCCCGAGCAGGCGCAGTTCGGCGGCCAGTGCGCCGAGGGCCTGGCGCAGGGCCAGCACGTGCGCACCAGCTGCAACATCACCTGGGTCGACAAGGACGGCAAGACCTACTGCTTCAGCTCAGCCGCGGCCAAGAGCGCGTTCCTGCAGAACCCGAACGGCAATCTGCAGAAAGCGCGCGACTTCTACGCCGCGAGCAGCACGGAATCGACCGAGAAGGCCATGCAGGCCTTCGACAGCGGCGACGCCGAGACGGTGGTGAAGGAATTCATCGACGCAAAATCCAAGGCCAACAACGGCCTATTCCCCTACCAGGATCCGCTCAACGGGCAGCAGCTGCAGCTGGTCTTCGATGGTATCGACTTCACCCGCACCATCGACGGCTACGGCTTCTTTCCCGACGTGAAATTTCACGACCACGCGAGCGAGCAGAAGCGCTACCTCATCGATTTCTGGGTGGCACCGGCGAGCGGCGTGCTCAAGGTGCAGGAAGTGCGCATCTACAAGGAGCCGGTGCAGGCGGATGGCGCCTGGACCCTCACGGCGCGCAGCCCCATTCCCTGGTGGTGGATTCCGGCCTCCGAGCATCCGGGCAAAATGGCCAACAAGCGCGGCTGGGAAGTGATGTCGGCGGTTGAGCAGGGCGCGCTGGCCGAGCAGGCCAAGAACAACGGCGTCTTCAAGCTCAAGGACGACAAGACCGGCAAGGTGCTCGACCTGGAATTCATCGACACCCACCAGCCGATCCGGCAGCTGGACGAGAACGGCCACTACTTCGCCTGCACCGACTTCCGTGCCGTCGGCACCCAGGACCAGATCTACGACGTCGACTTCTGGATCAACGACAAGGACGGCACCATGACCATCGAGCAGACGCGGGTGCACAAGGTCCCCGAGCTCAAGGATGGCAAGTGGATCCAGGTGCCGCGCTACGAGTGGAAGGATCTCGGCAGCTCGCACGTGGTGCCGTAAGGCGGGGCTGCGCGCCGCACCTAGCTGTGATTTCTAAGGACATTGTTTACACCTTCTGACGCTGGGAGGCTGATCGGGTGGGGCCCGATCTGCTACCAGCGGGGAAGGGATGAAGGCGCACAAGAACGCCCGGACGACGCGCTACAGCCGTCAGATCCTGGTAGAACGCATTGCACAGGGACACTCGGCGCGCCAAGTCGCCCAGGAGCTGGGTGTCAGTC
>DATJVL010000056.1:0-11372 GCA_035501795.1 Steroidobacteraceae bacterium | reverse complement strand
CGTACCTGGAACGGCGCCACCGACGAGCTGACCGAGAAGGAGGCGATGATCCTCAAGGTGCTCGCCGAGCATAGCGGGGAGATCGTCTCGCGCGAGGACCTGCTGGAGAAGGTGTGGGGCTACGACGTGTTCCCCTCCACGCGCACGGTCGACAACTTCATCCTGCGTCTGCGCAAGCGCTTCGAGCGCGACCCGGCGCGGCCGCGGCACTTCCTCACCGTCTGGGGGGTCGGCTACCGCTTCCTCAAGGACGGGGTCGAGTGAGCGCCCGGCCCTTGCGCATCGGCACCCGTGCCTCGGCGCTCGCGTTGTGGCAGGCGCAGCACGTGCAGGCGCTGCTCGCCGCGCAGCCGCGTGCCCCGCAGTTGGAGCTGGTGCACATCCGCACCAGCGGGGATCAGCAGACGCAGGTGCCGCTGTGGCAGGCCGGCGGTCGCGCCTTCTTTACCCGCGAGATCGACCGGGCGCTCCTCGAGGGCACGGTCGATGTGGCGGTCCACAGCCTCAAGGATCTGGCCACCGAGCTCGAGCCCGGGGTCACGCTCGCCGCGACTCTCGCGCGCGCCGATGCCCGGGACGTGCTGCTGACGCGCGACGGGACCGGGCTGCTGCAGCTGCCCGCGGGAGCGCGGGTCGGCACCAGCAGCCTGCGGCGGCGCGCCTTCCTGCGCCGCGCGCGCCCGGACCTGGAGCACCTGGAGCTGCGCGGCAACGTACCGACGCGCATCGAGCGGCTGCGCGCCGGGGATTACGACGCCATCATCCTCGCGGCCGCCGGGGTGGTGCGGCTCGGACTCACGGCACAGGTGAGCGAGTACCTCGCGCCGGAGCTGTTCGCGCCGGCGGTCTCGCAGGGCGTGATCGGCGTGTGCGCACGCAGTGCCGATGCGGCGACGCTGAAGTGGCTGCTGCCGCTGGATGACCGCGAGGCCCGGCTCGCGGTGAGCGCCGAGCGCGCGCTGCTCCGGCACATCGAGGGCGGCTGCCAGGTACCGCTGGGCGCGCTCGCCACCGTCACCGAGCGGCTGCTGCGCCTGCAGGCCAGCGTGTGTTCGCTCGATGGCACGCGTGAGCTGCGGGCGCAGGGGTCCGCGCCGGCGAGCATCCCGGATGCGATCGCGCTCGGGGAGCGCGTGGCCGCCGAGCTGCTCGCCCGCGGCGCGCAGCAGCTGATCGCGCAGGAGCGCGGCCGTCTCGCGGTGCCGGCCCCATGAGCACCGGCGCCGTGGTCGTGACGCGCGCGGAGGGCACCGACGGGCCCCTGGGCCGCGAGCTGAAGAGCCTGGGGCTGAGCGTGCTGCTGTGGCCGGCGGTGCGCGTGACGCCGGCCGACCCGGGCGAGCTGACCCGGGCGCTCGCCGGCATCGGCCGCTTCAACTGGATCGTGTTCGCGAGCCGCCACGCCGTGGCGGCGGTGCTTGGGCAGCTGCCGGCGGCGGTGCCGGGCCTGCGCGTGGCCGCGATCGGCACCTCGACCGCGCAGGTGCTGCGCCAGCGCGGCTGGCCGGTGGACCTGTTACCAGAGGAGGCCAGCGCCGCGGCGCTGGTGGCGGCCTTCGCCGCTCCCGTGGCTGCCTCCCGCGTGCCGCTGCGGGTGCTGTACCCGGCCAGCTCGCGCGCCCTGCCCACCATCGCCACCGGACTGCGGCAGCTTGGCGCCGAGGTGGTGCAGGTGCAGGCCTACCGCACCGAGGCTGCGACGCTTGATGTGGCGGCGTGTCGCGACTGCATCGCGCGCAGCGCCGTGGCCGCGGTCACCTTCGCCAGTCCGTCGGCGGTCGAGGAACTCGCCGCCGCGCTCGGGCCCAGGGATTTCGGGCGCCTGCTCGCGCAGGCGCCCGCCATCGCCATCGGCCGCACCACCGCGCGCGCGCTGAGCGAGCGCGGCCATCACAGCGTCATCGCCGCGACCGCCACCCTCGGGGGGCTGGCCGCCACCACCCATCGTCTGCTGCAGTCGAGATCATAGCCATGGGATTTCCCGAAGTACGTGCGCGCCGCACCCGCCAGTCCGAGCAGTGGCGCAGCCTGGTGCGCGAGACCCACCTGCGGGCGCAGGCGCTGATCTACCCGATGTTCGTCGTGCCCGGGCGTGCACGGCGGCATGCCGTGGCCAGCATGCCGGGCATCTTCCAGCTGTCGGTGGACGAGGCAGTCAGGCACGCGCGCGAGGTGGCCGCGAGCGGCGTGCCCGCGGTGCTGCTGTTCGCCGCCCCGGAGCACAAGGATGCGCGCGCCAGCAGCGCCGTGGATCCCGCCGGGCTCGCGGCCCAGGCGATCAGCGCCATCAAGGAGGCCTGCCCGCAGCTGCTGGTGTGGGCGGACGTGTGCCTGTGCGGGGCCACCGACCACGGCCACTGCGGTCACGTCACCGAGGAGGGCACGATCGACAATGACAGCTCGGTGAGCACGCTGGCCGAAGTGGCGCTCAACTACGCGCGCGCCGGCGCGGACGCGGTAGCGCCCAGCGACATGATGGACGGCCGCGTGGCTGCGATCCGTGCGCTCCTCGATCGCCACGGCAAGGCGGCAACGCCGATCGTGGCCTACGCCGCCAAGTACGCGTCCTCGTTCTACGGCCCGTTCCGCGAGGCCGCCGAGTCCGCGCCGGCCTTCGGCGATCGCCGCTCCTACCAGATGGATCCGGCGAACGCGCGCGAGGCGGTGCGGGAGGTGCTGCTGGATGTCGAGGAGGGCGCTGACCTCGTCATGGTCAAGCCCGCCGGGCCGTACCTCGATGTCATCCGCCAGGTGCGCGAGGCGGTGCGGGTGCCGGTGGTGGCCTACCAGGTGTCCGGCGAGTTCAGCCTGATCAAGGCGGCGGCCGAGCGCGGCTGGATCGAGGAGCGCGCCGCGGTCATCGAGAGCCTCATCGGTATCAAGCGCGCCGGCGCCGACCTGATCATCACGTACTTCGCGCCGCAGGTGGCGCGCTGGCTGCACGCATGAGCCGCGAGGGCAGCGCGTTCCTCGCGGCCTGTCGTCGCGAGCCGGTGGCCCACCGGCCGATCTGGATCATGCGCCAGGCCGGGCGCTACCTGCCCGAGTACCGCGCGCTGCGCGCCAAGGTGGACTTCGAGGCACTGACGCGCACGCCGGAGCTGGCGGCGGAAGTCACCCTGCAGCCGCTCAAGCGCTTCGCGCTCGATGCCGCCATCCTCTTCAGCGACATCATGACCCCGCTGCAGGGCATGGGCATCGAGCTGAGCTTCGAGCCCGGGCCGGTGGTGCGCGAGCCGCTGCGCAGCGAGGCGCAGATCGACGCGCTGCCCACGCTCGAGCCGCAGCGCGACGTGCCGTTCGTGCTCGAGAGCATCCGGCAGGTGCGCGCCGGCCTGCCGCGCGGCGTGCCGCTCATCGGCTTCGCCGGCGCGCCCTTCACGCTGTTGTGCTACCTGGTGTGCGGCCGCCCGTCCAAGGAGTTCGCGCCCGCGCGCCAGTTCCTGTACGCGCAGCCTGAGACGGCGCAGCGCCTGCTCACGCACCTCGCCGACGCCATGGCCGCCTACCTGGCCGCGCAGGCGGCTGCGGGTGCGCAGGCGCTGATGCTGTTTGAGTCGTGGGCGGGGCTGCTCGCGCCGCCGGAGTTCACGCGTTTCGCGCTCGCGGCCGTGCGGCGTACCGTCGCGGCGCTGCGCGCCACCGGCGTGCCGCTCATTTACTACCTGAACCAGGGGTCTGCGCTCATGCCGGCGGTGGCGGAGCTTGACGTCGACGTGATCGGCGTCGACTGGCGCAGCCCCCTCGGCCAGGTGCGCGACATTCTCGGCCCGGGCAAGGCGGTGCAGGGCAACCTCGACCCGGCCGCGCTCTTCGCGGCTCCGCATGAGCTGCGCCGCCACGTGGACGCGGTGCTGGAGCAGGCCGGGACTGCTCCCGGGCACATCTTCAACCTCGGTCACGGGATCTGGCCGGACACCGATCCGGAGGCCGTGGCGCGCCTGGTCGATTACGTGCATGAGCGGCGCTGACGACCTGACGCACGCGGCGGATGCCTACTTCCGCGAGCTGCAGGCGCGCATCTGCGCCGCCTTCGAGGCGCTCGAGCCACAGCAGCGCTTTGCCTCCCGCCCCTGGAGCAAGCCCGCCGGGCATCGCCTGCAGGGCGGCGGCGACTCACGTGCGCTGCGCGGTGCGGTGTTCGAGAAGGTCGGGGTCAACGTGAGCCATGTATGGGGCGTGCTGCCAACCGAGGGGCGCGCGCACGTGGCCGGGGCGCAGGAGTCCGACGGGCACTTCAGCGCCTGCGGCATCTCGCTCGTGGCGCATATGGTCAATCCCTACGTGCCCGCGGTGCACATGAACCTGCGCTACCTGAGGACGAGCCGCGCCTGGTTCGGCGGTGGCTCGGATCTCACCCCGACGTTCGCCTTTGCCGAGGACACGGCGGACTTCCATGCCGCCCTGCGCCGCGCCTGCGACGGCTATCGCGCCGATGCCTACGCCCAGTTCAAGGCCTGGTGCGACCGCTATTTCTATCTGCCGCATCGCCAGGAGCCCCGTGGTGTGGGCGGGATCTTCTTCGATGATCTGGCGAGCGGGGATGCGCAGGCGGACTTTGCCTTCGTCCGTGCGGTGGGAGAGGCGTTCCTCGAGGTCTACCCGCGGCTCGTCGGCCGACGCATGCACTCAGCCTACGACGAAGCCGCGCGCGAACGACTGCTCTACAAGCGCGGCCGCTATGTGGAGTTCAACCTGGTCTACGACCGGGGCACGAAGTTCGGTTTCCAGACCGACGCCGATCCGGAGGCCTACCTGATGAGCCTGCCGCCCCTGGTCAGGTGGTGAGGCGGCGCCGTCGTCCCGTCAGGCCATCCGAGCGCAGCCACCGGCGGGCGGCCGGCCACAGCCGCCTGGAACTGAGGCTTGCTGCGGCGCGCCAGCGTTGCGAGAGCACCTCGGTCAGGGCCTCGAGCGTATCCCCGCTCGGACGCCACCAGCGCTTTGCGCCATCCATATAGTTCCCCACGACAGCCTCCCTTCAGGCCCCCGGCATGCCCCATAGCCCTATACATAAGGAGTGTCCTCCCGGGCGGCAGTTCCGGCAAAAAGTGTTGCCGTCGAGCGACGATGCCTTTAAACCGCAGGACACGTCGCCTTCTCTAAAAGACAGATGCAAGCCGAGGTTCAGAGCGGTCCGGTCGAATGGGAGGGGGCGCTGGTACAGCGCGCCGCCGCGGGCGACACGCGGGCATTCGAGCGGCTGTACCGCGAGCACGCCGGCCGGGTCTACGGGCTGTGCTTGCGCATGACCCGCGATCCGCAACTGGCGCAGGACTGCACGCAGGACACCTTCATCAATGCGTGGAAGGCCCTGCCGCAGTTCCAGACGCGCAGCTCGCTCGGGACGTGGCTGCACCGCATCGCGGTGAACGTGAGCCTGGGCAAGCGGCGCCGGTCGTCCGCGGTGGCGGAAGCGCCGCCGCAGGATGAGGAAGGCGACATCGCGGGAGAGTGGGTGCTGGAGACGCCGGTGGAAGTACGCGAGCTTGAAACTGCGATCGAGGGCCTGCCCGAGGGAGCACGCGATGCGCTGGTGCTGCACGCGCTCTACGGCTACTCGCACGAGGAGGCGGCGCAGATGCTCGGCATCGCCGCCGGCACCTGCAAGGCACAGCTGCACCGCGCGCGCCGGCTGTTGCGCGAACGGCTGCAGATGGAGGTGAACTGACATGTCGGCCCCCGAGGAACGCAAGGTCAAGTCGCTCGCCGAACTGGGCGGCGCCATCCAGCCGCCCCACGACCTGTGGCCGCGGATCGAGGCGCAGCTTGCGGGCGCTCGCACCGCAGCCACGCCCGCGACACGCACGCCGCTCGCCCGCTGGCGCTGGCTGGCGGCGGCGGCCATGGTGGCCAGCATCGCCGTCGGCGTGTGGATCGGCCGCGACCTGCTGCCGCTGCCCGGCGGCCCCGCCACGGGCTCGCCAGTGGCCGGCAACCAGGCACCCCCCGCGGGCGCTGCGGCGGTCAACGCGGCCTACATCAGCGACCCGCGCTACGTGCGCGAGCGCGACCAGCTCATGAGATCGGTGCAGGAGCGACTGCAGGCGATGCCGCCGCAGACGCGCGCCAAGGTCGCCGCCAGCCTGGCGGTGATCGAGACCGCCAAGAAGGACCTGGAGAGCGCGCTCGGCAAGAACCCGAGCAATGCGCTGCTGCAGGAGCTGCTCATCAACACCTATCAGGACGAGATGCGCGTCCTCACCGACGTGCACGAAGCCGGTAACGCCGGCACTGGAATCTGACTATGCGTATCACTCAGCAACTCATCGCCACGGCGCTCGCCACTGCCCTGAGCGCCACCGCGCTGGCCGCCAGCCGCAACTTCGAGAAGGTCGTGCCGGCGGACGCACGCGGCGTGGTGGAGATCTCCAACACCGCCGGCAGCATCGAGGTGACCGGCTGGGACCGCCCCGAAGTCAGCGTACGTGGTGACATCGGCGAGGGCGTCGAGCGCGTGGACGTCGCCAGTGAGGGCGGGCGCACCCAGGTGCGCGTCGTGCTGCCGGGGCACTCCGGGCGTGACGGCGAGGCGACGCTGCACGTGCAGGTGCCCAGGGCGAGCGAGCTGCACATCACCGCCGTCAGTGCCGAGACCACGGTCGCGGGGGTGCAGGGGCTGCAGCGGCTGAACGCAGTGAGCGGGGACGTCAGCACGGAGATCGCGGGCAGCGACCTCGAGCTGAAGACGGTGAGCGGCTCGGTGAAGGTGAAGGGCCACGGCCAGAGCGCGCGGCTGTACCTGAGCACGGTTAGCGGCGATGTCCACCTCGAGCATGGCGCCGGCGACCTCGAGATGAGCACTGTCAGCGGCACCCTCGGGGTGACGCTGGACGCGGCGCGCTCGGTGCGGGTGCGCACCACCTCGGGGGATGTCAGTTTCGCCGGCAAGCTCCTGCGCGATGGCTCCCTTGAGGCTACCTCCGTGAGCGGCGACCTCAACATCCGTGCCGGCGCCGACGGCGGCTATGCCTACGAGCTCTCCAGCTTCAGCGGCGACCTCGAGAACTGCTTCGGCGCCAAGAGCGACAAGAGCGGCTACGTCGGCCACTCGCTCTCGGGCACGCTCGGCAGCGGCGCCGGACACGTGCGCCTGAAGACCATGAGCGGCGACATCTAGCTGTGCGACCGCACCTGAGCTGACTGCCGGGCCGGCGCGGCGCTGGCTACAATGCCCTCGCATGGGCCGACCCGCCATCGCCGCGCGCCTCCTCGCCTGGCACCAACGCGCCGGCCGGCACGACCTGCCCTGGCAGTCACGACGCACGCCCTACCGCGTGTGGGTATCGGAGGTCATGCTGCAGCAGACCCAGGTCGCCGCGGTCATTCCCTACTTCGAGCGCTTCATGGCACGCTTCCCGGAAGTCGACGCGCTGGCGGCGGCCCCGCTGGATGAGGTGCTGCACCTGTGGTCCGGGCTCGGCTACTACGCGCGCGCCCGCAACCTGCAGCGCGCAGCGCAGGCCGTGTGCGAGCAGCATGGCGGCGAGTTTCCGCGCTCCTTCGCCGCCCTCGCCGCGCTGCCAGGCGTCGGGCGCTCAACCGCCGGGGCAATCCTCGCGCTGGCGCACAACGAGCGCTTCCCGATCCTCGACGGCAACGCGCGGCGCGTGCTGGCCCGTTACTTCGGGATCGCCGCAGGGGTGGCCAACGGCCCGGCGCTGAAGAGGCTGTGGCAGCTCGCCGACGAACAGACCCCGGCGACCGGCGTGGCCGACTACACCCAGGCCATCATGGATCTGGGCGCCACAGTGTGCGTGCGGCGACGGCCGCTGTGCCCGCAGTGCCCGCTCGGGGCCGATTGCAGTGCGCGGCGCAGCAACCGCCAGCATGAGATCCCGGCGCCGCGCCGCGCCAGTGTCCGTCCACGCCGGCGTGTCTACATGGTGGTGGCGCTAAAGGACAGTGGTGAGGTGCTGCTCGAGCGGCGCCCCGAGCAGGGCGTGTGGGGCGGGCTGTGGTGCCTGCCCGAGTTCGCCAGCCCGAGTGCCGCCGGCGCCTTCATTCGCGATGCGCTGCAGGCGCGCGGGGCGGGCCCGCAGAAGCTCGCCACGCTTGAGCACGGCTTTACGCACTTTGACCTTGCGATCATGCCGCTGCTGGTGCGCTGCGGCCCCGGGGATGGCGTCGCGCAGGAGCCTGGCACCCTCTGGTATAACATCCGCATGCCGGCGCGCATTGGCCTGCCGGCCCCGATCACGACGCTGCTGGGCACCCTGGCGCAGGCGTCGCTGTTCGATCGGGCATGAGCGCCGGGCGGAGGTTCTGCAACTCGTGGCTCACCGTGTCAACTGTGTGCTCCTGAAGCGCGAGGCGGAGGGCCTGGAGCGCGTGCCCTACCCCGGCGAGCTCGGGCGGCGCATCTACGAGAACGTCTCCAAGGAAGGCTGGGCCCAGTGGCTGAGGCAGCAGACCATGCTGATCAACGAGTACCGCCTGACCCCGATCGAGCCCAAGGCTCGCAAATTTCTCGAGGGCGAGATGGAGAAGTTCTTCTTCGGCGCCGGCTCGGCGGCGCCGGAGGGCTACCAGCCCCCCAAGCCCTGAGGCTGGCGCCTTACAGGTGGATGAGCCCGCGCTTGTGCGCGACCGCCACCGCCTCGGTGCGGCTGATGGCATCGAGCTTGGTGAGAATCGCCTTGACGTGGGTCTTGGCGGTGCCCTCCGTGATCGACAACCGCCGCGCGATGTCCTTGTTGCTGCGCCCCTGCGCCACCAGCTGCAGCACGTCGAGCTCGCGCTGCGTGAGGCTCGGCTTGCCCATCCGTTGCAGCGCCTTGGCGGCCACCGTGGTCGAGGTATAGGGGCGATCCTCGCTGACCGCGCGGATGGCCGAAAGGATCTCCTGGCGGGGCGCATCCTTGAGCAGATACCCCTTGGCGCCCTGTGAGAGGCACTGGAAGATGTCCTCATCACCATCGTAGGTCGTCATAACCAGGATGCACGCCTTGGGATACAGCTCGAGGACGCGCTGCACCACCGCGACACCATCACGCTTGGGCATGCGCAGGTCGAGCACCATGACATCGGGACGGTGGCGCTCGTAGAGCGTGATCGCCTCCTCGCCATCCCCGGCTTCGCCCACGACCTCCATGTCGACCTGCTGGTTCACCATTGCGGCCAGCCCGTCGCGCACCACCGGGTGGTCATCGGCGAGCACGACGCGGATCTTCTCCTTCATGACCGCCGACACTAGGAGGCTCGCTTCAGCATGCGCACGCTGACGCGGGTACCCACGCCGGGTTCACTGTCAATCTGCCACTCCCCGCCGATGGCGCCGGCGCGCTGGCGCATGCTCGCAAGACCGAAGCCGAGGCGCGCCGAAAGCTCCGGACGCTGCTGCATACCGATGCCGTCGTCGGCGACCGCCAGGGTCCAGTGCTGCTGCTCGTCGGTCATGCTGATGCGCACGGCGCGCGGGTGCGCGTGGCGCACGGCGTTGCTCACGGCTTCCTGCGCGATGCGCAGCAGCTCATGCTCGTGCTCGGGTCGCAGTCCGGTCGCCAGCCCGCCGCCATCGAAGGTGCAGGTGACCCCGCCGGGGACCGTGGAGCGATCGGCGAGCTGGCGCAGCGCCAGCTCCAGTCCGGCGCGACGCGTCTGGTCGAGCCGCAGGGCCATCACCGAACGGCGCGCCTCGGCGAGGCCGTCGCGCGCCAGCTCGCGTATGCGTGACAGGGTCAGCGCCAGCTCCGAGCCGCGCTTCTTGCAGGAGGGAAACTCTTCCACCGCGCCCAGCTGCAGCAGAATGCCGGTGAAGGCCTGCGCCAGGCCGTCGTGTATCTCCTGGCCGATACGGGCACGCTCCATGAGCACCGCCGACTCCTTGGCGGAATAGGCCAGACGGGTGAGCTGCACCGCGAGCGTCGCCTGTTGCACCAGTGCCAGCAGTAGCCCGCTGCGCAGGACTTCCTCGGCGTGACGCTGGAAGGTTAGCGCCAGGTAACCGACGTTGCGCCCGCCGAACACGAGCGGATACACCACCGTGCCCTGCGCGCTCTCGCTGCGGTGGAAGGCGAGGAGTCCTGGCCAGATCTCGTTGGTGTCGTGCGCGACGTCCAGGTAGACCGGCTCACGCAGCTCGCCGAAGCGGGCGGTGAACACCGAGCCGTTCACCGGCACGCTGCCCGCGTAGGTGGGTTGCGCCAGCTGCCCGTCGCGCACGTGCGCGACGATCCGCCACTCCTGCAACGAGTCCTTGAGCACGATCACGACCCCGGAAACGGCCTCGAACTGGCGGGTCGCCTCGAGCAGCATGTGTCCCATGAAGCTGTGCAGGTCGGTGGCCCCGGCAAGCCGCTCGAGGTTGGTGCCGATGACGGCGTTGGCCTTGGCCAGCTCGGTGACACGCTCCTCGGCGGCGCGTTCGCGCTCGCGGCGTACGTCGTCCACGAGGCGCTCGCGGTGCAGGGCGGCGCCGATCACGCCCGCGGCGGTCTCCAGGGCGGCGAGCTCCGCGGCGTCGATGGCGCGCAGCTGCCGGGTATTGTCGAAACCCACCACGCCGATGAATTCGCCGGCGACGAAGATCGGCACGATGGCCTTGGTCTTGGTGCCAAGGCCCTCGATGCTGGAGGAGGAGCCGTTCTCCGCAGAGGACTCGCCTTTACTGAAGCACACGCTGCGCCCGGCGCGCAGCTCGGCGCACATCGCGGCGAACTTGCGCTCATCGCAGGAGCACAGCGCGACATCCTGCAGGTGAGGGGGTACGCCCTCGGCTGCCCACTCGCTCACCACCACCAGCAGTGGCTCGCCATTGGGGCCGGTGCGCGTCTCCATGAGGTTTACGCGATCGACATGGGCGGCTTCGCCGATCAGTCCGAGGACGTCCGGGATCGCGGCACGCACGTCCGGGGCCTGCAGCAGCAGGCGGCTGGCGCGCGCGGTAGCGGTCAGGAGGCGCTCGCGCGCCTGCAGCGACTCGTTGGCCCGCGTCAGACTCTCGGCGCACGGCACCGGCTTGGCCTCCGGATGCAGAGGCGCGACATTGGCGTTCATGGCCGCAGTTTAGCGCGGGGCCGCTGCCATCAGGCCCACCGCAGGGCCTCCTCTATCGTTAGAGGGACGCGAGCGGACCCCGCCCGGATGGGTCGCCCCGACTTTTAGGCATCCCGCGACACTCTACGAAATCAATGGGTTGGGTGACCGCTTGCTTGACGCCCACGGGGCTGGCCGGTCTAATACGCGCCCCCACCCGGCGGCCAGGTAGCTCAGTTGGTAGAGCAGCGGATTGAAAATCCGCGTGTCGGTGGTTCGATTCCGCCCCTGGCCACCATCAAGTCAAATGTAAGGTCTCAGGACTTAGGTGACACGCTGGCCGAGGCTCTTCTGGCCAGAAGTCGCTCGTAGGGCGTCTGCCCGTCGAGTGCTCC
>DATJVL010000055.1:0-30348 GCA_035501795.1 Steroidobacteraceae bacterium | reverse complement strand
GTCACGAGCCGCTCGAGGTTGAGGCGGTCGCGTCCGATCCAGGTAACCCCCTCCGGGTTCTGGGATTTCGGCTCCGCAATCTGCTCAAGGTTCGTGCCCACAGCCCAATTCCTTTGCTGGCTGCCGGCGCCTGAGCCGGCTTATGCTAGTTGGCGGGCAGTTTAATCGCCCCAACGGCCATCTTCCGCGGGAAACGCCCAGCGGACATCAAGGGGCGACGGGACGATGCGATAAGAACTGAACGTGCCGGGAAATCGAGTCGGGAAATCGCAAGGCGTCCCCGCGTCAAAACCCCTCAAATAGCGCCTGCCCGGCCTTCCCCGTCAGGGGCGCGCATCATACCTGAGGCAGGTTTCGGCTGCCCTCCCGGGGCCCAGGGCCTGCTTTAGGGCCCTTTGAGGCACTCTGCGGGTCATGTCAGGAGCCGTCGGCCACCGCGGTATGCCCGCGCAAGGCCGCGTCCAAGTCCGCCCAGAGGTCCTCCACGTGCTCAATTCCGACGCTCAGCCTGAGTAGGGATGGGGGCAGGTGCTCCTGCCCCGCGATGCCCGCGCGGCGCTCGATGGTGGACTCAACGGCACCCAGGCTGGTCGCGTGTTGGATGAGGCGCAGACGAGCGCATACCGCCTCGGCGGCACGGGCATCGCCACGGACATCGAAGGAGATGATCGTGCCGTAGCCCTTCAACTGAGCGCGCGCAATCGAGTATGTTGGATGCGTGCTCAGCCCCGGATAGCGTGTGCACGCGACCGCAGGATGAACGGCGAGCCGTTCCGCGAGGGTCATAGCGCTGGCCTGCGCCCGCTCCAGCCTCAGTGCCATGGTGCGCGCGCCGCGCACGGCGAGGAATGACTCGAGCGCACCGGGCGTGGCGCCGAGCAGCTCACGCGTTTGCCGCAGCGCTGCCAGAAGCTCCCGCCTCCTGACGCTCACCACTCCGGCGAGCAAGTCCGAGTGGCCGCCGATGAACTTGGTGGCAGACTGGAACGAGACGTCGGCGCCCAGATCGAGCGGACGCTGATTGAGTGAGGTCGCGAACGTGTTGTCGATCGCCAGCAGCGTCGATGGCTTGCGGCGGGCCGCGCAGATGGCGCGCAGATCGGCCACGATCAGCATCGGGTTCGATGGGGACTCCAGCCACAGCAGATCCGCAACCGCACTCGCACGAATCCAGCCGTCGGTGTCGTCAACGGTCACGCGCTGCAGCGTCCAGCGGCCGCGCTGTCTTCCGGATTCGGCCAGTCCCGTGACGGCCTGATAGCAGTCCGCCGCGAGCGCGATGTGCGCTCCGCCCGGAAGCTGCTCGAATACCGCGGCGATACCGGCCATCCCCGATGCGAACGCCACCGACTTGCCGCCCTCCATGAGCCCGACGATTTCTTCCAGGGCCTCCCACGTGGGCGTTGCGTCGTCGCGGGCGTAGGCACGCCCGGCGCCGAGGACGAAATTCGAGGCGAGAACGGGAGGCGTGTTCAGCGACGCACCCGGGCGGCGGTCGCGCCCGGCCGCCACGAGGAGTGACTCGATCTGCCAAGACCCTGGCGAATGGGTGTTTGGTTCTTGGCTCACGAAGATCAGGCCTCCGACGCTACATGGGTTTCGCGACCTGCGGCCCACGCCGGGCGGCGGTCAGAAATTAGAAGAGTGGTGCCGGGAATAGGATTCGAACCTACGACCCGCGCATTACGAATGCGCTGCTCTACCAGCTGAGCTATCCCGGCTTAGGCCACGGAAAGCCGGTGATACTACAGTTTTTTGCGCAGCCTGATGACTAAGTCGATGCCGGCGACCTCGCTCCCGGGCGGGGGCGGGGGCAGGCGGCTGAATTCGACGGCAGGCACGGGGACATCGATGAGCGCGCCGCTGGCGAGGTCGTGGAAGTGATAGTGCGGCTCGACGTTGGAGTCAAACCACGCCCGGGTACCGTCGACGGAGAGCTGGCGGATCAGGCCGTGACCGGCGAACAGGTTGAGCGTGTTGTACACCGTCGCCTTGGAGACGCGCGCGCCGCTGGTACGGAGGCTGGCGAGGATCTGTTCGGCAGACAGGTGCTGGGGTGAGGACAGCAGGAGTGAGGCGATACGTACCCGCTGCGGGGTCGGTCGGATGCCGCAGCCGGCCAGGCGCTGCTCGCACTCCTGGGCCTCCGCCGCGGCCGGGGGATGTGTCAATTCCATGACCGCTAATTATACGGTCGTTCAAGAGAATTCATACGAATGTACAAAAAACAACACGCGCCCGTCAGGGTTTTCCCGCACGGCGCGCTGGCGCCGCCTCAGGCCGACGCCAGCTTCTGCTGCAGGTGCTGCGCCAGCTCGGCGATGGTGGGAAAATCGAACAGCTCGGTGAGGTCGATCTTGCCCGGGTAGAGCCGCTCGATCTGCTCGTGGATCTCGATGAGCTTGAGCGAGCTGGCGCCGATCTCGAACAGGTTGTCGTGCAGGCCGATGCGCTTGCCGGGGAGCGCCGCATCGCAGATCGATTGCAGCTTCTCCTCGATTTCGCTGTGTGATTCGCCCTCGGGTGTGGCGTGCGCGGCGCGCAACGCGGCGAGCTCCTTCAGCTCGGCATCGAACTCGCCGGCCACAAAAGCTTCCGCCAAGAGGTGGCGCTGCACCTTGCCGCTGGTGGTCTTGGGGACGCGCTTGACCGGCACCGCCTCGCTCACTTCCAGGCCGGCGTGCTCGTTGATGAGGCGCGTGACCTGCGCGGCGAGCGGCAGGAACTCCTCCATGCTGCCGCGGTGCAGGACAAACACCACCAGCTCCTCGGACTGCGCGCCCTGGCGCCGCGCGCCCACCGCAACCACCTTGCCGAGCTCCAGCCCCGCCGCCTGCTGTGCGATCGCCTCGAGGTCGTGCGGGTAGTAGTTCTGGCCATTGACGAAGATGATCTCCTTTGCGCGCCCGGAGATGTAGAGCTCCCCCTGGTGGAAGAGCCCGAGATCACCGGTGCGCAGCCAGCCATCGGCAGTGAAGGCGGCAGCATTGGCCGCCGGGTCCTCGAAGTAGCCGCGCGTCACGTTCTCGCCGGTGATGTGCACGTTGCCGATGTGCCCCTCCGGAAGCTCCCGGTCCGCATCGTCGGTGATGCGCAGGCGCGTGTAGGGAATGGGACGCCCCTCGGATACCAGGCGGATGGCGTCGCGCTCGCCCGCGGCGATCGGCTCGACCGCATCCCCGGCATTCATGCGATGGCGATTGAGGGCGAGCGTGCGCAGCGGCGCGTTCGGGACGGGGAAGGCCACGGCGAGCGAGGCTTCTGCCAGGCCATACACGGTGTACATGCTCTCGCGCCGGAGGCGCGCCGGCGCAAGGCGCGCGAGGAACTCCTCGCACAGCTCGACCGAGATCGGCTCGGCGCCGTTGAAGATGAGGCGCACGCTCGCGAGGTCGAGCTCGCCCACCGAGCGCTCACCCAGCACCTTCAGGTAATGCTTGTAGCCGAAGTTCGGGGAACACAGGATCGTCGCGCGCAGGCGCGCGGCAAACGTGAGCCACAGGAGCGGCCGGCGGATGAACAGCTCCGTCGGCATGAAGTGCGCCTGCGCGCGGTTCGCGAACATGACGAGGTGAAAGCCGATCAGACCCATGTCGTGGGTCAGCGGCATCCACGACAGCGTCACGTCCTCGGGGTTGAAGTGCGCTACCTCGGTCGAGCCGCGTACGTTGGCGAGAATGTTGGCATGCGTGAGCACTACGCCCTTCGGCTCGCTGGTGGACCCGGAGGAGAACTGGATGAAGGCGGTATCTCCGGGAGTGACCTGGTGGATGCTGCCGGCACGCGAGATGTCATCCAGGTTGTCGACCAGAAAGGTGCGCGATGCAAGGCCGGCGATCACCTCCGCCTCTTGCGGCGCGGTGGCAAAGCTCTTCAGGCGCTCGAACGCGCGCTTGTCGGTGTACAGAAACGGCGTCCCCAGTCGGCGCGCGATGCGCAGCAGCTTGTGGCGATGCTCCTCGCTGATGCCGAGCGCCACCGGCACCGGCACGATGCCGCCGAGCACGGCGGCCCAGAACACGTCGATGAACTGCTCGTTGTTGGCCAGGAACAGGATCAGCTTGTCGCCGCGGCGCGCGCCGAGGCGCTGCAGGTGATAGAGGATGCCAAGCGCCCGCTCGTAAAGCTCACCGAAGGACACCCGGCGCGTGTCGTTCTCGCCCTCGAGGTAGGTGAGGGCACCGTCGAAGCCGCGGTTGGCCTCGAGCAGCTCGCTCAGGGTGCTGGCGTTTTGGATCACCGTCGCTCCAGTCGCATGTGCAGGGGGTAGCGAGTACGCAGGTTGATCTGCGCCTCCAGTTCGAGCGGCCGGTCGGGCACGTACACCAGTCGGTAGCGGCGCGCGATCTTGTAGAGATGCACCAGCATCTCGTAGAGCGCCACGGTCTCGCCGATGCAGTGGCGCGGCCCGGCCGCAAAGGGCATGTAGGCGAAGCGCGGCCGCTCGGCCTCGTGCTCGGGCGCGAAGCGCTCCGGCTCGAAGCGCTCCGGGTCACGCCAGAAGCGCGGGTGCCGGTGCAGCAGGTACAGTGGCAGCAGCACGTTGCTGTTAGCGGGCACGGCGTAGCCGCCGAGCACGTCCGCCTCCAACGTGCGCCGCGACAGCAGCCACCCGGGCGGGTACAGCCGCAGCGCTTCGTTCACCACCTGCTGGGTGTAGGCGAGGGACTCCATCTGCTCAAGGCTCGGTGCCGCGTACTCGGGGGCCGCGTCGAGCTCGGCCTGCAGCCGCGCCAGCACCTGCGGATGCTGTGACAGCAGGTACCAGGTCCAGTTCAGGCCCGAGGCCGTGGTCTCGTGGCCGGCCACGATGAGCGTCATCACCTCATCGATCAGCTCGCGCTCGGGCATGGGCGCGCCGCTGTCCTTGTCGCGCGCCCCCATGAGCATGGCGAGGAAGTCGAAGTGCTCGCTGCCCTCCCGCCGCCGGCGCGCGATCAGCTCGGCCACCAGCTTGGTGAGCGAGCGGAACTTGTAGGCAAACTGCAGGTTGCGCTCGGATTCCCGCGTGACGACCGCGAACGGGTTGGTGCCGAGCTGCTGCGTGAGCCGCTCGAGGTCGGTGCCGAAGATCGAGCGCAGCACGATCTCGAGCGTGAGCTCGCTCAGCTCGTCGGTGAGGTTGAGCAGCTCGCCGCGCGCGGCGAGCGTGTCCCAGCGCGCGAGGAAGCGCTCATTGACCTGGGCGATCAGCTCGGCGAAGCGCGTCACCACGCGGCGGTGGAAGAAGGGCTGCATCATGTAGCGCTGGCGCTTCCACAGCTCGCCCTCGCTGGTCATGATGCCCTTGCCGAGCAGGATCTTGACCCGGTCGAGGCCCAGCCCCTTCACGTAGTTGCGGTGGTTTGAGACCAACACCCGCTTGATGTCATCGGGGTGGTGGATCACATAGGTATAAGATGAGCGCGCCGGCACGAACACGCGGTACGTGTCGCCATGGCGTGCGAACAACTCGACCATGCGCTCCAGGGAGTCCTCCGTGGAGCCGACGTCGAATTGCAGCTCGGCCACAGGGGCCTCGGGCTTCGAAGGCGCGGCGGCGATCATGCAAGCTGTTGAAAGCGAAACCTTAATCTTATATCACACGGACCTGCGCGATGAGTGGCCGCAGGCGGCCGCGCGCGCGCTCGCGGTACGACTGCCATACCTGAAGCGGCTCGCGCTCTCGGGGGCTTCCGAAGCCGCGCACGCCTCGCTCGCCGGGGTCGCGCTGGCGCTGCGCGCCCTGGGGCGCGCCACCGGACGCGCCGTGGCGGCGGCCGAGCTGCACTTCGAGGCCGAGCGCAAGCCGCGCCTCGCCGAGGCCGGGGCGGCCGATTTCAGCATCGCCCATTCCGGGCCGTACGTCGGTTGCGCGGCGCTGCCGGCAGCGCGCGTCGGCCTTGATCTGGAGTTCGGCAGTGCGCCGCGGCTCACCGAGTGGGTGGCGCGCGAGGCGGTAGTCAAGGCCGCGGGACTCGGGGTGCGCGCGCTGCGCGAGGTCGAGCTCACCGAGGCCGGGGCACGCTGCCGCGGCGAGTGCTGGTACGCACGGGTGCTCGCGGAGTTTCCCGGTGCGGCCGCCTGTGCCATGAGCAGCGTGCCGCTGCGATCCCTCGAGGCGCGCTGCGTGCCGCTGGCGGAGCTGTTCGACGCATGAGCGAGGACGGCGGGCTGCGCAACAGCATCTACCGCTCCGTGACCCGCTCGAGCCGGCGCATGACCCCGGCGCGGCGGCTGCTGTACCGGATCGCAGTTCCGCTCGGCTACGCGATCATCAGTGCGTGGCTGCGCCTCGGACGGGTGGTGCGCGTCATCGGCGCCGAGCACCTGCAGGCTGCGCTCGCGCGAGCGCCCTCGCTGGTTCCATGCTACTGGCACCAGCACCAGCTCTACTGCGGCAGGTACCTGCTCGAGCAGCGCGGCCGCGGGCTCACGGTCGGCTGGCTGATCAGCCCGTCGGTGGACGGGGAGCTCGGCGCGATGCTGGTGGAGCGCATCGGCGGCGCGGTGATCCGCGGTTCCTCCTCGCACACCGGTGCGCGGGCGCTGCGAGACTACTATCAGGCGCTGGTGAGGCAGGACATCTCGCCGGTGATCACCCCGGATGGTCCGCGCGGGCCACGCTTCCAGTTCAAGCCCGGCGCATTGCTGCTGGCGCAGATGTCCGGGCGGCCGATCCTGCCGCTGGCCTACGCGGCCTCGCGCGCCTGGCTCATCAAGTGGGACAAGTTCGTCGTGCCGAAGCCCTTCGCGCGCATCGTGATCGCCATCGGCGAGCCGGTGTACGTGCCACGCGTGACCGATGCCGCAGGCCTCGAGCAGCTGCAGCAGCAGATGGCGCGGTGCCTGCACGGGCTGTTCCGGCAGGCGCGGGCGGCACTCGAGGAACGCTGAGGATTCGCGCCACGGGCAGCGCGCGGGGCAGATTCTGTCAAGTCCGCTAAAACCTGTGCGAACAGGCTCTTACCTTGAGTTCCTTCATCAGTGTGCGAGAATCGTCGCTAAGCGCTTAATAAAGCGTGACGCCGACTCGTCCAGTCCGTGACGGGACGCCGCGTCAGGGAGGGGCCGATTGGTTAGGCTGCGCGATGGTTTCGTGGGAGGCACGGCGCAATGACGATCCCGCCGCCGGATAAGCCGGCGGACTTTACCGCCTCGGACATCCTCGCGGCGGATGCCTGGACGGGCCGCACTCCCAAGCCCGTGCTCGGCATGGACGTCGTCTGCACCAAGATCGCCGTCGACTTCCAGAACATGCGCCGCGATTCAGTCGGCGAGTGCTTAAGGCTCAACCTCGAGTTGCTGCGCAGCGCCAGCGGCGCGGACTGCGCCTTCCTGGCCGCGATCGGAGATGACGGGCTGATCGGGGAGGTCCAGGCCGCGCGCAGCGCCTTCGCCCAGTGCCGTCCCGAGGGGCTTACCGGCAGCGCACTCGATGCCTTCCCGTGGCTGCGCACACGCCTGGAGCACCTGCGCCTCTCGGAGCTGCGCGACAGCTCGAGCCCGCGCAAGGAGCAGGCCGTCGAGGGCAAGCGCTTCGCCGAGCTGCAGATGGGCTCGGTGCTGCTCGTGACGCTGCGCGTGCAGGACCGGCCGGCAGGGCTGCTCGCGCTGGCGCACACGTTGCCGCGCGGCGCCTGGGACGTCAACCAGCAGCTGCTGATGAAGCTCATCGGCACGAGCCTTGCGACCGGCCTCGAGCGCATCCGCACCGAGGCGCGGCTCGCCAAGCTCGAGGAGCGCACCAATCTGTTCCAGGCCGCCGCCAACGACGGCCTTTGGGACTTCGACGTCGAACGCAACGAGGTGTACTTCTCGCCGCGCTGGAAGGCCATGCTCGGCTACGGCGACGAGGACATGCGCGGCTCGCCCGACTGGCGCAGCCTCGTGCACCCGGATGACCTGGCGCGCGTGCAGGCCGCGATCCGCGACCACGTGGCGGGCAAGACGCCGATCTTCGAGAGCACGCATCGCATGCGTCACCGCAACGGCGAGTGGCGCTGGGTCATCAGCCGCGCCACCGCGCGCGTCGACAAGCACGGCCGGCTGCTGCGCCTGGTGGGCGTCGAGCTCGACATCACCGAGCGCAAGCTCTACGAGGAGGCGCTGTTCCGCGAGAAGGAGAGCGCGCAGATCACGCTGCAGTCGATCGGCGACGGCGTCATCACCACGGATGCCAACTCGATCATCGACTACATCAATCCAGTGGCCGAGGAGCTCACCGGCTGGCGCCTCGAGGATGCCATGGGACGCCCGGTCGAGGAGATCTTCCGCGCTTTCCACGAAGAGACCTGTGAGCCGCTCGAGAACCCGCTGACGGTGGCGATCCGCCGCATCCGCCCGATCAAGTCCGTGCGACCGATGTTGCTGATCCGCCGCGACGGCAACGAGCTGTACGTCGAGTCGACCGCCGCCCCTATCCGCGACGGCCATGGTCACGTCGGCGGCGGCGTGCTGGTGTTCCACGACGTGTCCGAGTCGCGCGAGCTCAACCGCCGGCTCTCCTACCACGCCAGCCACGACCTGCTCACGGGGCTGGTCAACCGGCGCGAATTCGAGAGCCGCATGGAGCGGGCGCTCAAGAGCGCCAAGGCGCGCGAGGCTTCCTACGCGCTCTGCTACCTCGACATCGACCAGTTCAAGATCGTCAACGACACCTGCGGACACTCGGCCGGCGATGCGCTGCTCGGCCAGGTGGGCGCGCTGCTCAAATCCAAGGTGCGCTGGCGCGACACGCTCTCGCGCCTGGGTGGCGATGAGTTCGGCATTCTGCTCGAGAGCTGCTCGCTCGATGAGGCAATGCGCACCGCCGAGACGCTGCGCGAAGCGGTGCGCAACTTCCGCTTCACCTGGGAAGATCGGGTGTTCCGCCTTGGCGCCAGCATCGGCGTGGTGCCCATCACTGCCGACAACGAGGACGTCGCCTCGGTGCTGTCGGCGGCCGATTCGGCCTGCGGTGCGGCTAAGGAGGGCGGCCGCAACCGCGTGCACAGCTTCGCCGAGAACGACATCGAGCTCATGCGCCGGCGCCGCGAGATGCAGTGGGCCGCGCGCATCAACGCCGCCCTCGAGGAAGGACGCTTCGAGCTGTTCCGCATGGCGATCCAGCCGCTACAGCGGGTGGAGGCGGGCGCCCACTACGAGCTGCTGCTGCGCCTGAAGGACGAGACCGGCCGCATCGTGGCGCCGAATGACTTCATCGCCGCCGCCGAGCGCTACGGCATCACCCCGGCGATCGATCGCTGGGTGATCGAGAACGCCTTCCGCTGGCTGGTGTCGGAGGCGGACGAGCGCGAGAAGCTGCTGCGCTGCTCGATCAATCTGTCCGGCCAGAGCCTCGGCGATGACAAGTTCCTGCCCTTCGTCATCGATCAGTTCCACAAGAGCGGCCTGGATGCCTCCAAGATCTGCTTCGAGATCACCGAGACCGCCGCGGTCGCCAGCTTCAGCCAGGCGAACCGCTTCATCCAGGCGCTCAAGGAGCTCGGCTGCAAGTTCGCGCTCGATGACTTCGGCACCGGGCTGTCCTCGTTCGGCTACCTCAAGCACTTCCCGGTCGATTACCTGAAGATCGACGGCAGCTTCGTGCGCGAGATCCTGCGCGATCCGATCGACCGCGAGATGGTGCGCTCGATCAACGAGATCGGGCACCTGACCGGCAAGCAGACGATCGCCGAGTTCGCCGAGAACGCCGAGATTATCCAGATGCTCACCAGCCTGGGCGTCGACTACGCCCAGGGCTATGGCATCGCCCAGCCGCAGCGTGTGGTGAAGTCCGCGGTCGCCTGAAGCTGCGGCGCGCGCCGCGGCGCTAGGCGCCGAACTGCAGGCGCATCGACAGGTCCAGAGCACGCACGTGCTTGGTGATCGAGCCGACCGAGACGTAGTCGACCCCGGTCTCGGCGATGCGCCGCACCGACTCCAGCGACACGCTGCCGGAAGCCTCGAGCTTCACCGCGGCACGCTGCGCATCCCGCAGTGCCACCGCGGCGCGCATGTCCTCGAGTGAAAACTCATCGAGCAGGATGATGTCGGGCGCGGCGGCGAGCGCCTGGCCGAACTCCTGCGGCGTCTCGACCTCCACCTCGATGCGCACGCCGCGGGCCGTACTGCGCGCCGCGGCGATGGCGGCGGCGAGCGAGCCGGCGGCGGCGATGTGGTTCTCCTTGATCAGGACCTGGTCGTACAGCCCCTGGCGGTGGTTGTCGGCGCCGCCGCAGCGCACCGCGTACTTCTGCGCGCTGCGCAGCCCGGGGACGGTCTTGCGCGTGTCGAGGATGCGGCAGGCCGTGCCGGCGATCGCATCGACGTAGCTGCGCGCGGCGGTGGCGGTGCCCGAGAGCAGCTGTAGGAAGTTCAGCGCAGTGCGCTCGCCACTGAGCACCGCGCGCGCCGGACCGGCGATCTCGAACAGCGTCTGTCCGGCGCTCAGCCGGGCGCCGTCGGCGGCGTGCCAGTTGAGCTCTACCGCGGGATCCAGGCGGCGGAAGGTCTCCTGCACCCAGGGGCGCCCGCACAGCACGCCGGCCTCGCGCGTGATGACCGCGCCGCGCACGCGCTGCGCGGCCGGCACGAGCGCGGCCGTGACATCGCCCGTGCCGAGGTCCTCCTCGAGGGCGGCCTCGACCTGTCGCGCCAGGTCCCGGGGGAGCTCCGGCACTAGCTCATTTCATGAACGGCAGCCCGTGGCTGGCGGCCGCCATGCACATGAGCATCGGGATGGAAAGCACGAAGTTCACCCGCGAGGCCATGCCGGCCTGCTTGCGGGCACGCGCCTTTTCCTCGTCGGTCGCAGCCACGATCCCGAGGATCTTTTTCTGGTTCGGCCAGATGATGCCCCACACATTGAGCAGCATGATCGTGCCGAGCCAGGCGCCGATGCCGATCTTCAGCAGGTAACCCGAGGGGTCGTTCACGCCTGCGCCCAGGGTGAAGGCACCGATGAACGTGCCGCCGCGCACCAAGAGCCACGCACCGCCGATCCAGGTGGCGAGCGCGGCCCAGCGGAACCAGAAGAGCGCACGCGGTGCGACGTACTTGGTGATGCCCGCACCTCCCGGGCCACCCTTGTCGGCAGCGGCATCGGCGAGCGCCGGGGTCTGCGCCACGTTGAAGTAGTAAAGGAGGCCGATCCAGAACACGCCCGAGACGATGTGGAACCAGCGCGCAAGTCCGAGTTCATAGAAATGCGTGCCGCCGATGAGCACCGCCAGGATCAGCGCGAGGATGACCCCGAGGATCAGCGAGTGGCGGTGATTGTTGAGGGGATTCATGCGTTAAGCCTCCAAGTTATTGTTTCTATAGGCCGGGCCAAGCAAGCGGCGTTTGAAGAATAGGCGAGGCACCCCCATAATTCAACGGACGCTTAGCTCGTGGGCAGCAGCCGAAGGATGCGTGGACGGGGCACAAGGCAAGGTTGCTGAGCGCACGGAGCGCCCGCCGTCCCCCTGTATCAACGTGTGCAGCCTGGATGCGCGCGGACTGTGCAGCGGCTGCCTGCGCTCGGGCGATGAGATCGCCCGCTGGCTTTCGATGAGCCCCGAGGAACAATGGCGACTGCTGGATGTGCTCCGGGAGCGCCGCAAACTGACCGACAGGTGATGCAAGATGGATATGGTGCAGCGAATCAAGGCCGAGCTCTCAGGCAACCCGGTGGTGCTGTTCATGAAGGGCACGCCCGACTTCCCGCAGTGCGGCTTCTCCGCCCAGACCGTGGCCGCGCTGCGCGCGGTAGGCGCGCAGTTCAAGTACGTGAACATCTTCGAGGAGCCGGAGATGCGCGAGGCGCTCAAGCGTTTCTCCAACTGGCCGACCTACCCGCAGCTGTACGTGAAGGGCGAGCTGCTTGGCGGCTGCGACATCGCGCTCGAGATGTACAAGAGCGGCGAGCTGAAGAAGCTGCTCGCCGAGGCCGGCGCCGCCTAGCCACCCCTCACTGCGGTAGCTCCGGCGCCTCATCCTCGGCAGCCCCAGGGGCCTCGCTCAGCCAGCCGAAGCTGCGGGCGCGCTCCTCGGCGGCCTGGTGGCTGTCGCGCAGGCGGTTGCATACCAGACAGAAGAGATCCGCGCTGCGCTCGGCATCGTAGCGGGCGTTGTGCGCGCTGCCCGCATCCCACTCAAGTCCCGCGACGCGGACCGCCTTGGCGAGCACGGTCTGCCCGAGCGCGGCGCCGGCGAGCGTGGCCGTGTCGAAGCACGAGAAGGGGTGGAACGGGTTGCGCTTGATCTCCGCGCGCGCCACCGCGGCGTTGATGAAGGCGAGGTCGAAGGCCGCGTTGTGTCCGACCAGGATGGCGCGCCGGCAGTTGTAGGCGCGCACGGCGTGCCGCACCTCGCGGAACACGCGCTGCAGCGCGTCGCGCTCCGGCAGCGCCGGTCGCAGCGGATGATCCGGGTCGATGCCGGTGACGGCGAGGGAGGCCGGGTCGATGCGACTGCCGGCGAAGGCCTGCACGTGGAAATTGTGGCTTGCGCCGCGGTGCAGCGTCCCCTGCGCGTCCATGTCGATCAGCGTCGCGGCGATCTCCAGCAGCGCGTCCGTGGCCGCGTGGAAGCCGCCGGTCTCCACGTCGATGGCGACCGGCAGATAACCGCGGAAGCGGCGCGACATCTGCGCCGCCGCAGCGGCCGGCACGGTGCAGGGTTGCGGGGGTTGGGGCATGCTCAAGGACGCACCCTCAGCCGGCCAGGCGCCACGGCAGCTGCTCGCCGGCGCCAAGTGGCACCAGCGTGTCGGCGCCGAAGGGATAGCTGGCCGGCACGTGCCAGGGTGAGCGCGTGAGGGTCACCGTGCCGGCATTGCGCGGCAGGCCGTAGAAGTCCGCGCCATGAAAGGCGGCGAACGCCTCGAGCTTGTCGAGCGCGCCGGCGGCCTCGAAGGCCTGCGCATACAGCTCCAGCGCCGCGTGCGCCGAGAAGACACCGGCGCAGCCGCAGCCATTCTCCTTGCTGCGACGTGCGTGCGGTGCGCTGTCGGTGCCGAGGAAGATGCGTGGCGTGCCGCTCGCGACGGCGCCGAGCAGCGCCGCGCGGTCCTCTTCCGCCTTCAGCACCGGCAGGCAGTACAGGTGCGGCCGGATGCCGCCGGCCAAGAGTGCGTTGCGGTTCAGCAGCAGGTGCTGCGGCGTCACGGTGGCGGCCACGCCGGGACGCGCGCTGAGCACGAACTGCACCGCCGCGCTCGTGGTGATGTGCTCGAACACCACCTTGAGGCTGGGGTGCCGCGCGGTCAGTGGCGCGAGTACGCGCTCGATGAAGCGCGCCTCGCGCTCGAACACGTCCACGGCCGGGTCGGTGACCTCGCCGTGCACCTGCAGCACCATGCCGACCTGCGCCATGCGCGCGAACACCGGCTCCAGGTGCGCAAGCTCGGTGACCCCCGCCTCGGCGTGCGTGGTGGCACCGGCCGGGTACAGCTTGATGCCGTGGATGAAGCCGCTCGCCTTGGCGGCCTCAACCTCGGCGACCGAGGTGCGGTCAGTGAGGTATAGCGTCATGAGGGGCTCGAAGCGCGCCGGCGCCGGCAGCGCCGCGCGGATGCGCTCGCGGTAGGCCGCGGCGCGCGCCACGTTCGTGACCGGCGGCTTGAGGTTCGGCATGACGATGGCGCGCGCGAACTGCGCCGCGGTGAAGGGCAGCACGGCGGCGAGCTCGGCGCCATCGCGCAGGTGCAGGTGCCAGTCGTCCGGGCGCGTCAGGGTGAGCTGCTGCGGAACGCTCATGTGAGTGCGCCGGGCAGGTTCTGGCGCACCAGCAGCTCGAGAGCAAAGCGCACGCCGAAGCCGGTGACGTCGGTCGTCACGTGTGCCAGGCCGCCGCTGCGGGTGGCCGCGGCCAGATCGACGTGCGCCCAGGGGATGTCCTCGGGCACGAAGCGCGCCAGGAAGCGCGTGGCGTGAATGTGATCGCCCTTGCCCTCGACCGCGCATTGGGCGATGTCGGCGACCTTGCTCTCGATGTCCTGGTCGTAGTCCTCGGCGAAGGGGAAGGCCCACACGCGCTCGCCGCTGGCCCGCCCGGCCTCGATTAGCCTGGCAGCGAGCGCCTCGCGGTTGGTGAACACCCCGCTCATGCGCTCGGTCAGGGCGTAGATGCAGGCCCCGGTCAGGGTGGCGAAGTCGAGCATGAAGCGCGGCCGGGTGCGCGCGGCGAGCGCCAGCGTGTCGGCGAGCACCATGCGCCCCTCGGCATCCGAGTGGATCACCTGGATGGTCACGCCGTTGGCGGCGCGGATGACGTCCTGCGGCTTGTAGCCGCGCGGCCCGATGCGATTCTCGGTGATCGCGAGCCAGGCATCCGCCGCTATGGGCGCTCGCAGCTGTGCGAGCGCCACCAGCGTGGCGAGCGCCACCGCGCTGCCGGACATGTCGGTGTGCATGTCCAGCATCGAGCGGTGCGACTTGAGGTTGACCCCGCCGGTGTCAAACAGGATGCCCTTGCCGATCAGCGCCACGTCGGGGGACGCCGCGGCGCGCGCGCCCGCAGGGCGGTAAGAAAGGTGGGCGATGCCGGCGCCGGCGCCTTCGCTCGCGGCCGCGACCGCGAGGAACGCATTGGCGTTGAGCCGCTTGAGGGCGCGCTCATCGAGCCAGCGCAGTGTGAGGGCGTGCTGACGCGCCAGCTGCGTGAGCGCGGCGCGGTAGCCGGCGGCATCCAGCAGATTCGGCGGCAGCGCGGTCAGCCAGCGCACGAGATTGGTGCCGGCGGTCACGGTGGCTGCGTAGCGCGGATCGAAATCGCGCGCATTGAGCAGCGCGATGCGCGTGACGCGACGCTCGCCGTGCTTCGGCGCCCGCAGGCTCGGCAGCGCGAAGGCATGGGTGAGCGTGGCGGCGAGCAGGGCCTCGAGCGCGGCGTCGCCGCCGCCAGCGCTCGCCAGGCCCACGTGCCGGGCGCCGCGGCCGGCGAGCTCCTTCAGCATGCGTCCGGCAAGGCTCAGGCACTCGAACGGGCTGGCCCCGGTCTTCAGGTAGCCGAGCACCGCGAGCGTCTGGCGCTCATTGGCGAGGTGCGTGGTGCGCACCGTGCCTGCCTGCGCCGCGCTGCGTACGTGCAGCGTGCGCCAGCGCGCGCCCTGCGGCAGCGCGCGCCAGGCGTCCGCCGCCACCGGCAGCGTCGCGATGACGAGCAGGGCATCGAGATCTTCGGCGCTGCGGCTGCGCGCGTGCGTGATGGCCGGTGCACGCGCGAGCGGCAGCAGCAGACTCTCGTGAGCGGCGGAGGCTCGCGAACTCACTTGCTTTAACTGCCGGTGCTCGCCATCATCGCCATTCTAACGCGACCGGCGCGAGCCGCGCGCACGCACCGTCGGCGGCGCGCCGCAGTGCGCCCCTGGCCGAACACCACATGACCGAACTGCCGAAGCTGGAAGACCTCGACCCTGTCGAGACGCGGGAATGGCTCGAATCGATTGATTCGGTGCTCAAGACGCACGGCCCGGAGCGGGCACACTTCCTGCTCGAGCGACTCATCGACTACACGCGGCGCAGCGGCGCCTACCTGCCGTTCAAGCCCAACACCGCCTACGTCAACAGCATCGCCGCCGGGCGCGAGCCGGAGTATCCCGGCAACCGCGCACTCGAGCGCCGCATCGAGGCCTACATCCGCTGGAACGCGCTCGCCATGGTGCTCGCGGCCAACAAGGCCTCCTCGGAGTACGGCGGCCACCTCGCCAGCTACGCCTCCTCGGCGACGCTCTATGAGGTGGGCTTCAATCATGTCTGGCGTGCGCCCTCGGCGCAGCACCCCGGCGACATGGTGTTCATCCAGGGGCACTCCTCGCCGGGCATCTATGCGCGCGCCTACCTCGAGGGGCGCCTGAACGAGGAGAACCTGCGCTTCTTCCGCCAGGAGGCGAGCGCGCCCGGGACCGGGCTGTCCTCCTACCCGCACCCCTGGCTGATGCCGGACTTCTGGCAGTTCCCGACCGTCTCCATGGGACTCGGCGCGATGATGGCGATCTTCCAGGCGCGCTTCACGCGCTACCTGGAGAACCGCGGCCTGGTGCCACCCTCGGACCAGAAGGTGTGGGCCATCCTCGGCGATGGCGAGATGGACGAGCCGGAGTCGATGGGCGCGCTCACCATGCCGGTGCGCGAGGGCCTCGACAACCTGATCTTCGTCATCAACTGCAACCTGCAGCGCCTCGATGGCCCGGTGCGCGGCAACGGCAAGATCATCCAGGAGCTGGAGGCGGCCTTCCTCGGCGCCGGCTGGAACGTCATCAAGGTGCTGTGGGGCTCGCGCTGGGACCCGCTGCTGGCGCGCGACACCAAGGGTCTGCTGCGGCGGGTCATGGAGGAGTGCGTCGACGGCGAGTACCAGAACTTCAAGGCCAAGGGCGGGGCCTACACGCGCGAGCACTTCTTCGGCAAGTATCCCGAGCTGAAGGCCATGGTCGCCAACATGTCCGACGAGGAGATCTGGCGCCTAAATCGCGGCGGCCACGACCCGCGCAAGGTGTACGCCGCCTACGCCGCGGCCCTGCAGCACAAGGGCCAGCCCACCGTCATCCTCGCCAAGACCGTGAAGGGCTTCGGGCTCGGCAAGGGCGGCGAGGGACAGATGGTCGCCCACCAGCAGAAGAAGCTGTCCGAGGAGGACCTGCGCATCTTCCGGGACCGCTTCAACATCCCGGTGTCCGATGAGGAGATCGCCGGGCTGCCGTTCCGCAAGCCGGCCGAGGATGCGGACGAGACGCGGTACCTGCAGGACAAGCGCCGCGCGCTGGGCGGCTTCCTGCCGCAGCGGCGCCGCACGGCCCCGCCACTTCCCATCCCGCCGCTCGAGGCGTTCGCCGCGGTGCTGGAGGGCACGGGCGAGCGCGAGATCTCCACCACCATGGCGTTCGTGCGGCTGCTCACCGTGCTGCTGAAGGACAAGAACATCGGCAAGAACGTGGTGCCCATCGTGCCGGATGAGGCGCGCACCTTCGGCATGGAGGGACTGTTCCGCCAGATCGGGATCTACTCCTCCGTCGGGCAGCTGTACACGCCGCAGGATGCCGAGACGCTCATGTCCTATCGCGAGGACAAGAAGGGGCAGATGCTCGAGGAGGGCATCAACGAGGCCGGCTCGCTGTGCTCGTGGATCGCCGCCGGAACCGCGTACGCCAACCATGGCATCAACATGGTGCCGTTCTACATCTTCTACTCGATGTTTGGCTTCCAGCGCGTGGGTGACTTCATCTGGGCGGCGGGCGACATCCAGACGCGCGGCTTTCTCCTCGGGGCGACGGCCGGGCGCACCACGCTCGCCGGCGAGGGGCTGCAGCACCAGGACGGCCACAGCCAGCTGCTCGCCACCACCGTACCCAACTGCGTCGCCTACGATCCTGCCTACGCGTATGAGCTCGCGGTCATCATCCACGATGGCCTGCGGCGCATGTACGTCGAGCAGGAAAGCATCTTCTACTACATCACGCTCATGAACGAGAACTACGCGCAGCCGGCCATGCCCGCCGCAGCCGCCCCCGGCATCCTCAAGGGCGGCTATGCGCTGCACGCGGGCGGCAAGGGCAAGGTACGCGCGACGCTGCTCGGCTCGGGGACGATCCTGCGCGAGGCCCTGGCGGCGGCACAGATGCTCGAGCAGGACTACAAGATTCCGGCCGACGTGCTCTCGATCACCTCCTTCAGCGAGCTGCGGCGCGAGGCGCTCGAGTGCGAGCGCTGGAACCTGCTGCACCCGGGCGAGCGTGCGCGGCTGCCCTACGTGAGCGAGCTGATGCGCGAACGCACCGGCGCGGTAGTGGCGGCCACCGACTACATGCGCACGGTGCCGGACCAGATCCGCCAGTGGGTGCCGGGGCGCTACGTGACGCTCGGCACCGATGGCTACGGGCGCTCGGACGCGCGCACCCCGCTGCGGCGTTTCTTCGAGGTCGACCGCCGCCATATCGTGGTCGCCGCGCTCAAGGCACTGGCGGATGAGCGCCAGGTCGATGCGGAGACGGTCAACCGCGCCATCAAGTCCCTGGGCATCGACCCGGACAAGCCGGCCCCCTGGAAGGTCTAGGGCCTCGCTGCCATGAACGCGGCCGCCGGCGTGACGGAAGTGCGCGTGCCCGATCTGGGCAACTTCAAGGACGTGGCCGTCATCGACGTGCTGGTGAAGCCGGGCGACACGGTGGCCGTGGACACCCCGCTCGTGACGCTGGAGTCGGACAAGGCGGCGATGGACGTGCCCTCCACCGTTGGCGGCGTGGTGGAGAAGGTGCACGCCGCGAAGGGCGGCAAGGTCAACACCGGCGACCTGATCATCACGGTGAAGGGCGGGGCGGCCGCCGCGAGTGCGGGCACTCCCGCACCGCAAGAGCCCGCCGCCGCGCCCGAACCGGCCCCGCAGCCAGCTGCTGCGGCGCCGGCAGCCCCGCCATCCCCGCCCGCCGAGGCGGCTGTCGAGGAGCGGCCGGGCCGCATGGTGCCGCTCTCGCAGCTTGGGGCGCCCACCTCCTACCGCCCCGATCTGGCCCCGATCGATGAGCCCGGCTTCTCGCGTGCCCACGCGAGCCCCTCGGTGCGCGCCTTCGCGCGCGAGCTCGGCGTCGACCTCGCACGCGTCCCGGGACGTGGCTTCAAGGGCCGCATCACGCACGAGGACATCAAGGCGTTCGTCAAGGGCGCACTGGCCAGGGCTCCGGCTGCACCCGCGCCTGGCACACCCGCGGCACCCGCGTTGCCAGTGGTGCCGGCGGTGGACTTCGCGCAGTTCGGACCGGTCAAGACCGAGCCGCTGTCGCGCATCCAGCGCATCTCCGGTGCGCGCCTGCACGCGAGCTGGGTCACCATCCCGCACGTCACGCAGTTCGATGAGGCGGACATCAGCGAGCTGGAGCAGCTGCGCGCGAGCCTCAAGGACAAGGCGCAGGAGGCGGGCGTCAAGCTCACGCCGCTCGCCTTCATCATGCGCGCCTGCGTGAAGGCGCTGGCTGAGTTCCCGCGCTTCAACTCCGCGCTCGATCCCTCGGGCGCCAATCTGATCGTGCGCCAGTACGTGCACCTCGGGTTCGCCGCCGACACTGCGCAAGGGCTGGTGGTGCCGGTGGTGCGCGATGCAGACCGCAAGGACATCTACGGGCTGGCACGCCAGCTCGGGGCGCTCTCGGAGAAGGCCCGCGCCGGCAAGCTGCCGCCGACGGACATGCAGGGAGGCTGCTTCACCATCTCGAGCCTCGGAGGCATCGGCGGCACCGCCTTTACCCCGATCATCAACGCCCCCGAGGTAGCGATACTCGGGGTTTCCCGCGCCAGCATGCGCGGCATCTTCCGCGACGGCGGCTTCGTGCCGCGCCTGATGCTGCCGCTGTCACTCTCCTACGATCACCGCGTCATCGATGGCGCCATGGCCGCCCGCTTCACCACCTTCCTCGCCCGTACGCTCGCCGAACCGCGTGCGTTGATCGAGGCGGTGCCGTGAGCGTCGAGCTGCGCGTCCCGGATCTCGGCAACTTCAAGGACGTCGACGTGGTCGACGTGCTGGTCAAGCCCGGCGATGAGGTGGCGGTGGATGCGCCGCTGCTCACGCTCGAGACCGACAAGGCCTCGATGGACGTGCCGGCCACGAGCGCCGGGCGCATCACCGAGGTGTTCCTGAAGCGCGGCGACAAGGTCTCGCAGGGCACGCTCATCGCGCGGCTGGACCCGGCCGCTGGCAGCGCGGCATCTGCGGCGCCAGCCGCGCAGCCAGCACCGCCGCAGGCGCCCGCGAGCGGCGGCGATACCGTGCGCATGCCGGCCGCCGGAGCGGCGCGCGCCGCGCACGCGAACGAGGCGCACACGCGCTCCACGCAGCTCTTGGTCCTCGGCTCGGGCCCCGGCGGCTACACGGCCGCGTTTCGTGCCGCGGATCTGGGGCTCAGGGTGACGCTGGTCGAGCGCTCGGCGCAGCTCGGCGGCGTGTGCCTCAATGTCGGCTGCATTCCCTCCAAGGCGCTGCTGCATGCCGCCAAGGTAATCGAGGATGCGGCCGAGATGAGCGAGCGCGGTATCGCCTTCGGCGCCCCGGCGATCGACCGCGCCAAGCTGCGCACCTGGAAGTCGCAGGTGGTCGGCAAGCTCACCGGCGGGCTGGCCACGCTCGCCAGGCAACGCAAGGTCGAGGTGCTGCGCGGCAGCGGTCGTTTCGTCAGCGCCAACGTGCTCGAGGTGATGGGTGCCTCAGGCTCCGAGCGCGTGCGCTTCGAGCAGTGCATCATCGCCGCCGGTTCCGAGCCGGTGCGCCTGCCGCAGCTGCCAGAGGATGCGCGCATCATGGATTCGAGCGCGGCGCTCGAGCTGCCGCAGTTCTCCGGCCCGCTGCTGGTCATCGGCGGCGGCATCATCGGTCTGGAGATGGCGTGCGTCTACGATGCCCTCGGCACGCGCGTCAGCGTGGTCGAGCTCACCCCGACGCTGATGCCCGGCTGCGATGCGGACCTGGTGCGGCCGCTCGAGCGGCGCATCCGCGCGCGCTATGAGGCGATCCTGCTCGACACCAAGGTCAAGGGCATCGAGGCCAGCGAGGGCGGCCTCACGGTGAGCTTCGCGGGTGACAAGGCGCCAGCGCCGCAGCAGTTCGCGCGCGTGCTGGTGGCCGTGGGACGCGTGCCCAACGGGCGGGCCATCGGCGCGGAGCTGGCGGGCGTGAAGGTGTCGGAGCGCGGGTTCATCGGCGTCGATAAGCAGATGCGCACCAACATGCCGCACATCTTCGCCATCGGCGACATCGCCGCGCCGCCTCTGCTCGCTCATAAGGCCATGCACGAGGGCAAGGTGGCCGCCGAAGTCGCCGCCGGTCACAAGCGTGCCTTCGATGCCCGCGTCATTCCTTCGGTTGCCTACACCGACCCCGAGATTGCCTGGGTCGGCCTCACCGAGACCGAGGCGCGGGCCCGCGACGTGCCCTTAAAGAAGGGCGCCTTTCCCTGGGTGGCGAACGGCCGCTCGCTCTCGCTCGGACGCGAGGAGGGCCTTACCAAGCTGCTCTTCGAGCCCGAGACACACCGCGTGCTGGGCGGCGGGATCGTCGGCACCAATGCGGGCGAGCTGATCAGCGAGGTGGCGCTCGCCATCGAGAACGGCTGCGATGCCGCGGACATCGGGCTCACCATCCACCCGCATCCCACCCTCAGCGAGACGGTGGCCGCCGCCGCGGAGGCCTTCGAGGGCACCCTGACGGATCTCTACATTCCAAGGAAGTGAGTGAGCCGCACGCTTCCGGAGCAAGCACGCCACACCCGCGCGCCCCGCGAGCCTACCAAACCCGTTCAAAGCGACTGCTTACCGCTCCCGCGCAGCCGTGCACGGCGCTATAGGCGCCGCAATCGCTCCAGGTAAGCCGCTTCATCCGGCGCGCTGCCGCCGCCTTGTGCCTCCCACAGCACTTCGGCGAGCGGCTCGATCATGAGGTGCTCGGCCTGGTGCGCGCTGCCGGCGCGCTGACTAAGTTGCGCGTGCACCGCGCTGATGCCGCGCGGCCGGTCCGTCGCTACCTGCTCCCGGATCGCCAGGTGCAGTCCCATGTGCAGGAACGGATTCTCCCGTCCGCCCTCCGGCGTGAACTCCGCCAGCAGCGCGGGCTCGCCGCTCTCCAGCCAGGCGACGTATTCGGGATGCTCGGCGATGATGGCGGCGAGCTGCCCCTCGAGTGGTTCCAGGGGCTGCTGCGCGCGGTACCTGCGCCATGCCTCGAGGTAGCGGCGGCGCAGCTGCTCGCGGCTCTCGCCGGCGAGGAGCGACATTGCGCCCTCAGGCCCGCCGCCGCACACGGCGTGCGCGGACGGCGGCGGCCAGCGCGCCGGTACGTTTCTTCTGCGCCTGCGGCTTGGTCTTGTGCTTGTACTCGCACAGGTCGCGGATCAGGCAGCGGGGGCAGGCCGGGGTGCGCGCAGTGCAGACGTAGCGGCCATGCAGTAGCAGCCAGTGGTGCGCATCCTTCAGATATTGGCGCGGCGTGTGCGCGATGAGCTGCTGTTCGACCTCCAGCGGCGTGCGCCCGGGGGCGAGCCCGGTGCGGTTGGCAACGCGGAAGATGTGCGTGTCGACGGCGACCTCAACCTGGCCGAACACCATGTTGAGCACGATGCTCGCGGTCTTGCGGCCCACGCCGGGCAACGCCTCGAGCGCGGCGCGCTCGGAGGGCACCGCGCCGCCATGCTGCGCCAGGATCTGCTCGGACAGGCCGATGAGGTTTTTGGCCTTGGTGTTGTAGAGGCCGACGCCGCGGATATAGGGCTTGACGCCCTCGACACCCAGCGCGGCGATCGCCGCCGGGGTGTTGGCGAGCGGGAACAGCACGCGCGTGGCGGCGTTGACGCTCTTGTCGGTGGTGTGCGCCGAGAGCATCACCGCCACCAGCAGCTCGAAGGGCGTGCTGTACAGCAGTTCCGTCGTCGGCGCCGGATTTGCGGCCTGCAGGCGGCGGAAGATGGCCGTGCGCGTGGCGGGGTGCATGGCGCGCAAGCATGCCCGCGCCGTGCGCAGGCGTCGAGCCGGCTAGCGGATGCGCAGCAGGATCTTGCCGGCCACGTGACCGGCCTCGAGCCGCTCCTGCGCCTGCGCGGCCTGGGCGAGCGGGAACTCCGCCGCGATCGGCACCTTGAGTTTCGCGGCCTCGATCGCGACCGTGAGGCGTGCGTACTCGTTCGGTCCCGGGACTGCATCGTAGGGCAGGATCGTCACGCCGGCCCGCGCCTTCGGCACGGGCTGCACCCCGTTGGGGTAGGCGACCAGGCCACCCTTGCCGAGGGCATCGATCGCCTGCTCCAGGGCCGCGCCGGGTGCGAGCGCCAGTACGGCATCCAGGCCGTTCGGTGCGAATGCATGCGCGGCCGCGGCCACGTCGCCGTGCCGGCCGTCGACGACCGCGTCCGCCCCCAGTCCGCGCACCAAGGCGACCTCATCGTCGGCGGAGACGCTCGCCAGCACGCGCGCGCCGCGCAGCTTCGCGAACTGCACCGCGAGCGTGCCCACGCCGCCGGCAGCGCCATGGATGAACACGCTGTCGCCCGGCTTCAGGTGCAGGGCATCGTCCACGCCCTGCAGCGCGGTCAGCGCCGTGGTGGCGATGCCGCCGGCCTGCCGCAATGACAGCCCGCGCGGCAGACGCCCGACGCGCTCCGCCGGCACGGCGACGTACTCGGCATAGAAGCCGCCCTGCGGGTTGTCCCAGCTGTAGGCGTACACCTCGTCGCCGACCTTGAAGCCGCGCACGTGCGCACCCAGGGCGGCCACGACGCCAGCGCCGTCGGTGCCCAGGACCAGGGGCATCTTGTTGTTCTTGATCGACTCGGGGTGGCGGCGCACGCCGACGTCCCAGCTCGCCACGCCGGCGGTGTGCACCGCGATCAGCACCTCATCCGGCGCGGGTACCGGCACCGCCAGTGTGTGCAGCGTGAGCACCGAGGCATCCCCGGCATGATCGATCGCGGCCGCCCGCATCTGCCGCGGGACGGCGGCACTGGCGGCGGCGCACAGCGCCAGCAATACGACGGCAGCGAAGCGCAGCGCAGACATGTACGGCTCCTGCGTGGACGGGCACGGCATGATGCCCGACTCGGGGCGCGGCTGTCTGCGCTGACTGGCGCGCACCGCGCGACGGCGGGTTACTGCGGTGCGGCCTTGCGGGCCGTCAGCAGCGCGGCACGCGCCTGCGCCCGTTGCGCGAGCCGCAGGTTGCGGGACTCGTAGCGTGCGCGGTTCTCGGCAGGAGTCGGCGCCGCGGGCGCCTGCGGCAAGGCGGTGCGCGGCACCATGCGGATGCAGTCCACGGGGCAGGGCGCAACACACAGCTCGCAGCCCGTGCACAGCGCCAGCACCACGGTGTGCATCTGCTTCTGCGCTCCGAGGATCGCATCGACCGGGCAGGGTGGCAGGCACTTGGCGCAGCCGATGCAGGCGGCCTCATCGATCTGCGCCACGAGCTCCGGCCCCTCGCGGCCGTTCGCCGGGTTGAGCGGCAGCGGCTCCCGGCCCAGCAGTACCGCCAGCGCGGCGATCGTGGCGACTCCACCGGGCGGGCACTGGTTGATCTCGGCGTCCCCGCTGAGCAGCGCCTCGGCATACGGGCGGCAGCCCGAATAGCCGCAGCGCGTGCACTGCGTCTGCGGCAGCAACGCATCGACCTCCGGCACGCCGCGCACGGATCCGCCCCGGCCCCTCAGCTGATCCGCATGCCCGGCGTGGCCCCGGCATCCGGCGCGAGCAGGTACAGGCCCGGGGCCTCGCCGCTCGCCGCCAGGACCATGCCCTCGGAGGTGCCGAACTTCATCTTGCGGGGCGCGAGGTTGGCGACCACGACGGTGAGACGGCCAACGAGCTTGGCGGGGTCGTAGACGCCCTTGATGCCCGCGAACACGGTGCGCTTCTCGCTGCCGAGGTCGACCGTGAGTCTCAGGAGCTTGTCGGAACCGCTGACGAACTCGGCATGCTCGATGCGTGCGACGCGCAGGTCGACCTTCTTGAACTCGTCGATCGAGATCGCCGCGGCCGCCGCCGGGGCGGCCGCGCTTGCGGCCGGCGCGGCCGGTGCCTCAAAGAGCGCATCGAGCTGCTTGGCGTCGACGCGGGTCATGAGGTGCCGGTAGGGGTGCACGCGGGTGGGCAACCTCTGTACGTCGGTCCAGTTGAACGGCGCGTCCAGGCCGAACAGCTCGCGTGCGACGCGCTCCGCGGTGTGCGGCAGCACCGGTGCCAGCAGCACCGAGAGCACCTTGAAGCCATACAGTGCGCGTGAGCACACCTCCTGCAGGTGGCGTGCCCGGGCCGGGTCCTTGGCCAGTACCCAGGGCTGCTCGCCGTCGAAGTACTGGTTGATGCCATCGGCGAAGGCCATGCACTCGCGCAGCGCGCGGCCGAACTCGCGCGCCTGGTAGGCGGCGCGTACCGACTCGGCGGCCTGCAGGGCTAGCTGGCGCAGCTCGCTGCCATCGCCCGCATAGGCGAGCTCGCCGCCGAAGCTGCGGGTGATGAAGTTCGCGGCGCGGCTGGCGATGTTGACGTACTTGCCGATCAGGTCGCTGTTGACCCGCAGCGTGAAGTCCTCGGCGTTGAAGTCCAGGTCCTCGACGTTGCCGTTGAGCTTGGCGGCGATGTAGTAGCGCAGCCACTCGGGATTCAGGCCGACCTCGAGGTAGCGCAGCGGGCTGATGCCGGTGCCGCGCGACTTGGACATCTTCTCGCCCGAGACGGTGATGAAGCCGTGCACGTACACGTGATCGGGCACGCGGAAGGGGGCGCCGGCGAACCTGAGCATCGCCGGCCAGAAGAGCGTGTGGAAATAGATGATGTCCTTGCCGATGAAGTGGATCTGCTCGGTGTCCGGGGCGCCGAGGAACTCCTCGAAGCTGCGCAGCTCGCCGCGCCGGCGCGGGCCGCCGCTCTGGAAGTAATGCTTGAGCGCCGCCAGGTAGCCGACCGGCGCATCGAGCCAGACGTAGAAGTACTTCTGCGGCGCATCCGGGATCGGGATGCCGAAGTAGGGTGCATCGCGCGAGATGTCCCAGTCCGCGAGCGCCTGCTCGCCGCTGCCGCCCAGCCACTCGCGCGCCTTGTTGGCGACCGCCGGCTGCAGCCGCTCGGGCGCGCCGAGCCAGCCACTGAGGAAGGCGACGCACTTGGGATCCGAGAGGCGGAAGAAGTAGTGCTCGGAGCTGCGCAGCTGCGGCTTGGCACCCGAGAGCGCCGAGTACGGATTGATCAGGTCGGTGGGGGCGTACACCGTGCCGCACACCTCGCAGCTGTCGCCGTTCTGCTCCTTGGAGTGGCAGTTGGGACACTCGCCCTTGATGTAGCGGTCCGGCAGGAACATGCCCTTGACCGGGTCGTAGAACTGCTCGACCGCCTTCTGGTAGATGAGGCCGGCGGCACGCAGCCGGCGGTAGATCTCCTGCGACAGCTCGGTGTTCTCCGGCGAGTCGGTCGACCACCAGTGATCAAAGCTCAGGTGGAAGCCCTTCAGGTAGCGCGGGCGATCGGCGGCGATGCGGGCGACCAGCTGCTGCGGCGTCACCCCCTCGGCCTCGGCCTTGAGCATGATGGGCGCGCCGTGCGCATCGTCGGCGCCGACGAAGAACAGCTCGTGGCCCTGCATGCGCTGGAAGCGCACCCAGATGTCGGCCTGGATGTACTCCATGATGTGGCCGATGTGGAAGGGCCCGTTGGCGTAGGGCAGGGCGGTGGTGACGAAGATCTTGCGCGGCATCCGCGCTAGTTTACACAAGCCCCGGCACCGTCCCCGGGTGCGCGCGCGCCGCCTCAGCCGGCGTCTTTGACGTCCTCGAACCTGCCCTTATTGATCGCCTTCTTGTAGGCCTCTTTGCCGCTGATCTGCCGCGAATCGAGCAGCTGCTGGATGGCGCTGTCCATGGTACGCATGCCGAACTGCCCGCCCGCCTGCATGGTGTTCTCGAGCTGATCGAGCTTGCCCTGGCGGATCAGGTTCGAGGCCGCAGGCGTATTCACCAGGATCTCCAGTGCCGCGACGCGCCCGCTCTTGTCGGCCTTCTGCAGCAGCTGCTGCGAGACCACCCCGCGCAGCGAGGTCGAGAGCATGGTGCGCACGTGCGACTGCTTGTCGGCAGGGAAGACGTTCACCATGCGGTCCACGGTCTGCGCGGCGCCGTTGGTGTGCAGCGTGCCCATGACCAGGATGCCCATCTCGGCGGCGGTCACCGCGATACTCATGGTCTCCAGGTCGCGCAACTCGCCGACCAGGATGACGTCCGGGTCCTCGCGCAGGGCCGAGTGCAGCGCGGCGGCGAAGCTCGGCGCGTGTACGCCGATCTCGCGCTGGCTCACCAGGCAGCTCTTGCGTTCGTGCACGAACTCGATCGGGTCCTCGATGGTGAGGATGTGGCCCTTCACGCGGCGGTTGATGTCATCGATCATGGCCGCGAGCGTGGTCGATTTGCCCGAGCCGGTCTTGCCGGTCACCAGGATCAGGCCGTTGTTGGCGCGCGACATCTGGCGCACCGCCTCGGGCAGCTTCAGCTCATCCATGGTGAGCGCCTGGGAGGGGATGGCACGGAACACGGCCCCGACGCCGTTTAATTGGCGCATGATGTTGACGCGGAAGCGGCCGCGGCCGGGCAGCGTGTAGGCGAAGTCGGCGCCGTCCTTGGCCTCGAAGCGCTCGAGCGCCTTCTTGGGCATGATCTCGTACAGCGACTCCTTGACGAACTCGGCCGCCAGCCTCTCCGGCTTGAGCGGCGAGATGTCTCCGTACAGGCGGATGCGCGGCGGGTCGCCGGCGAGGAAGTGCAGGTCCGAGCCGCGCCTCTCCAGCACCTCGGTGAGATATGTGTCGATCTGCGGCACGGGCGTCAGGCGGCGTTGTTGCCGGCCGCGGCGGGCGCGGCGCCACCCATGTCCAGCTTCGGCAGCATGCTGGTGTCGGTGACGAACTTGTGGAAGGCGCGCTTGTCGGTGGCGTAGTTGTAGGCGTCGTCGGGGTCGACGCTGCGCTGGTTGATGGCGGTCAGCAGCGCCTGGTCGAGCAGCTGCATGCCCACGTCGCGTCCCATCTGCAGCTGGGTCGGAATCTGGTGCGTCTGCTCGGTCTGGATGAGCTTGGCGATCGCCTTGGTCATCATCAGCACCTCGCACACCGCGCGCCGTCCGTGCCCGTCGGGGGTCTTCACCAGCACCTGCGTCACGACCGCCAGCAGGCTCTGCGCCAGGAAGCTCTTGGTCTGCTCGCGCTCCTCCACCGGCAGCGCATCGATGATGCGGTCGATGGTCTTGACCGCGCTGGTGGTGTGCAGCGTACCGAGCACCAGGTGCCCGGTCTCAGCCGCCGTCATGGCCATGGAGATGGTCTCGGCGTCGCGCAATTCGCCCACCAGGATCACGTCCGGGTCCTCGCGCATCGCCGCGCGCACGCCTTCGGCGAAGCTCGGGATGTGGGTGCCGAGCTCGCGCTGGATCACCTGGCTGCTCTTGCTCGGGTGCACGAACTCGATCGGGTCCTCGAGGCTGATGATGTTCAGGCGCCGCGTCGAGTTGAGGTGATCGATCATCGCGGCGAGCGTCGTCGACTTGCCGGTGCCGGTCGAGCCGGTGACGAGCACCATGCCCTGGTGGAAGTCGCACAGCTTGGTGACGATCGGCGGCAGCGCCAGCTTCTCGAGCGTCGGCACCGCGGCCGGGATCGAGCGGAAGGTCGCGCCGATACCGGTCTCCTTGCGGTAGACGTTGACGCGAAAGCGCCCACCCTCGCTGGAGACGTAGGAGAAGTCGAGGTCGAGCCCCTTGTTGAATACGTCCTGCTGGGCGCGGGTGAGGATCTCGGTGATGTAGCTCTCGAGCTCCGCGTCGCGCAGGTCGCGGAACTTGATCGGCATCAGGTCCCCGTACAGGCGCAGCATCGGGGGAACGCCGACGGCGAGGTGCACGTCCGAGCAGCCCTGCTGGGTGCCCAACTTGAGAAACGCGTCGATGCGCGCCAAGCCCTTGCTCCTTAAGGAGTTTTCAGTGCAGTTGTTTAGCCCGCCGTCACGCCAAGATCAACAGCGGAGAGGCGGAAATTTGACGTAACGCACGCTCTTTCGCAAGGCGCGAGCCTCGGCGGGGCCGTGGGGGCAGCCGGGGCACACCCGGGCGCAGGGGGAGGGCTTCAGCGGAACTTCTCGAGCGCGAGGCGCAGCTCTTCCATGCTCTGGAAGCGCTTGGTCTTGTCCACCGCCATGGCGCGCACCACGAGGTCGGAGAGCTCCGGCGGCATGCCCGGGTTCACGTCCTTGGGCGCGCGTGCCTTGCCCTGCACGTGCTGGTACATCACCGACATGTGATCGCCGCGCGAGTAGGGCGGCACGCCGGTGGTGATCTCGTAGAGGATGACGCCGAGGGCGTAGATGTCGGCGCGCTCGTCGACCTTCTTGCCGAGGATCTGCTCGGGGGCCATGTACTTCGGCGAGCCGATCACGTAGCCGGTCTTGGTGAGCTGGGTATCGCCCTCGCGCTGCGCGGCGGCGACGCCGAAGTCCACGATCTTCAGCAGCCCCTCCTGGTTGATGAGCACGTTGGCGGGCTTCAGGTCGCGATGCACGATGCCCTGCTGGTGGGCGACCGTCATGCCGGTGCAGATGTCGATGCCGAACTGCAGCGCGCGCTTGAGCTCGACCGGCTTCTCGTTCACCACCTCGCTGCCGAGGGTGTGCGAGGGGAAGTACTCCATGGAAATGGCGTAGTTGCCCTGGATGTACAGGAAGTCGTAGATGCGGATGACGTTCTTGTGGGTGATCTTGCGCGAGTAGCGCAGCTCGTGCACGAAGCGCTTCATCACCTCTTCGTCTTCCGAGACGTTGGGGTTCAGGAACTTCAGGATCAGCCGCTCGTCCACCACCGTGTCTTCCATGAGCAGCACGGTGCCGAAGGCGCCGCGGCCGATGCGGTCGATGTACTTGTAGCGTCCCTCGATGATGTCGCCGGGCTTGAGGGTCTGGATGTCGAGCCGTCCGGGGCTCTGCGCGGTGCGCGCCGCCTGCTGCAGGGCCTGTTCGGTGATGACCTGCGTCTTGGTCGCCTCCGGCGGCGGCGGCGCGGGCTGCGGCGGGTGGATGCCGGGCGCCCCCGGGACCGGGGTCGCGGCGGCCGTCGTCGCGCCGCCACCCGGTGCGGGCTTGGGCCCCGAAGACAGCTGCGAGATGCCGGCGATGCGGTTGTCGAGCTCGGAGACCGCGGCCTGCGCCATGCGCGAGATGGTCTGGTCGGGGGAGCTGACCTGCGCCTGCAGCTGCTGGCGCACCTGATCCGCGTGCGCCTCGTCGGCCACCTTCGAGAGCGCCTGGATGGCCTCGATGCGGATCTCGCGCTCCGGGCGCCCGATCAGGGGCAGCAGGGTGTCGATCAGCCTGGCATCACCCAGCTTGCCGAGCGCCCGCACTACGATCGGGGCGGCCTTGCCGTTGGCGGGCGTGTGCAGCATCTCCATCAGGCGCGGCACGGCGCGCTTGCTGCCGATCTCGGCGAGCGCATCGACCGCGCGCTCGCTCACCCACCAGTCGGTGTCGCGGGTGGCCTGGATGAGCGAGTCGACGGCGCGCTCGTCCTTGGTCTGGTTGAGGATCTCGATGGCCGCGCGGCGGATGTCCTCGTCCTTGTCACGCACCAGCTGCAGCACCGCGTCGATGACCTTCGGGCCGCCGATCTTGCCCAGCGCATCGGCGGCGCGGCTGCGCACCCACCAGTCGCTGTCCTTGAGGGAGCCGAGCAGGTACTTGACCGAGCCGGCGTTGCCGACCTCGTTGAGCACCTCGACCGCGGCGCGGCGCGCGTTCTCGTTCTCGTCCTTGAGGATTTCGATGAGGTACTTCATCGTCTCCGGGTGGTTGGCCTTGATGACCACGTCGACGGCCTTGTTGAGCACCTCGATTTCCGGGTCGCGCAGCAG